>CAYYSU010000007.1:0-80451 GCA_964474455.1 uncultured Bacteroidales bacterium | reverse complement strand
TCACCGCTTGTGCTGCTGATGTAACGGTTGGCACTGACGATGGCGCTTGTTCTGCTAGCAGTGTCGCTCTTGGCAATGTAACTGCAACGGATAACTGTACTTCCGTTGACGATCTTACCATCACAAACGATGCTCCTGCAACCTTCCCGATAGGTGCTACAACAGTAACCTGGACGGTAAAAGATGCATCTGGCAATACCACCACTTGTGAGCAGACAGTAACGGTAGAAGATGACGAAGATCCGACTATCATCGCATGTGCAACGGATGTAACGGTTAGCACCGACGATGGCGCTTGTACTGCAAGCAGTGTTGCTCTTGGTAATGTCACTGCAACGGATAACTGTACTGCTGTTGACGATCTGACCATAATAAATGATGCTCCTGCAATCTTCCCGATAGGTACTACAACAGTAACCTGGACGGTGGAAGATGCTTCTGGTAACTCAACGACTTGTGAGCAGCTTGTAACGGTTGAAGATGACGAAGATCCGGCGATCATCGCTTGTGCTGCTGATGTAACGGTTGGCACTGACTATGGCGCTTGTTCTGCTACGAATGTCGCTCTTGGCAATGTAACTGCAACGGATAACTGTACTGCTGTTGACGATCTGACCATAATAAATGATGCTCCTGCAACCTTCTCAATTGGTACTACTACAGTAACCTGGACGGTAGAGGATGCTTCGGGTAACACAACCACTTGTGCGCAGCTTGTAACGGTTGAAGATGACGAAGATCCGGCGATCAGCTGTCCTCCTGATGTTTCATTACAGAATAACGATACCGGATTGTGTAGCGCTTATGTTACAACAGATGAGCCTGAGGTATACGATAATTGTGGTGTATCAACAGTTTTGAATAGCTTTACCGGTACTTCAAATGCTTCAGGTGTTTATCCTGTAGGAATAACGATTGTTGTTTGGACAGTGACGGATGAGAGCGGAAACATTGCTTCTTGTGAGCAAATTATTAATGTTGTTGATATCGAGGTTCCAGATATTTTCTGTGGCGATGATATTACTGTTAATAATATGCCAGGACAGTGTTCTGCGGATGTTTCTATTCCTTTACCAGCAGTTGGTGATAATTGTGGTGTGGCTTCAGTAATTAATGATTATAATGACACCTATGATGCATCCGATAACTATCCTGTTGGTATTACAACAGTATTATGGACAGTAACGGATATCCATGGCAACCAGAATACCTGTGAACAGGTTATTGAAGTTCTGGATACCGAAGCTCCTGAGGTTGTATGTCCTGAGAATATTATCGTCAGCGCATCACATTCTGAATGTAATGCAGATGTGGAGATTTCTGCTCCCGTAGCTAATGATAACTGCGGTGTCGGCATGGTGACTAATGATTTCAATGGCACGTCCAATGCATCAGGAACATATCCTGTTGGCACAACAACAGTAGTATGGACAGTGACAGATCTAGCTGGAAATGAGAGCCAATGTTCAATGACTGTTACGGTTGTTGATGATCAGGCACCAGCTATCTTCTGTCCTGAGAATATTACCGTTAGTAATGAAACAGGGTTATGTGAGGCGTTTGTTAGCGTTTCTCAACCCGAAATAGTTGAAAATTGCGGTGTTGAGTCAGTTGTTAACAACATATCAGGCACAGATGATGCCAGCGGAATTTATCCTGTTGGGGTTACAGAAGTGATCTGGACAGTTACCGATATTAATGGTAATACGAACCAATGTGCAATGGATGTGATAGTAGAGGATACCGAAGCCCCGACAATCATCTGTAGCGATGAAATAAGTACTGAGGCAGATCCTGGCGTTTGTGACGCAACTATCACAATTCCTGTTCCTTTCACTGATGATAACTGCGGTGTGAGCTCAGTGGTTAATGACTTCAATGGCACTTCCAATGCATCAGGATCATATCCTGTTGGCACAACAACAGTGATCTGGACAGTAACAGATGTATATGGAAATACATCAACATGCTCATTTGCTGTTACCGTAATAGATAATGAGCCTCCAGTTATTATTTGTCCTGATGATATTGTTGTTGAAAATGATCTCGGATTCTGTAGTGCTGATGTAACAGTACCTGCTCCTGTAGTTAGTGATAACTGCGATATACAGAGTGTAGTCAACGATTATACAAATAATGAAGTTGCTACAGCTTCTTACCCGGTAGGAACTACAACGGTTACCTGGACGGTATTTGATGTTAATGGAAACTCCGCATCTTGCTCTATGAATGTAACAGTTATTGATACAGATGCTCCACTGGTAGCTTGTCCGGATGATATTACTGTTGCGAACGACGCAGGTCAATGTAGCGCATTTGTGAATATTGAGGAACCTACTGTTACTGACAACTGTGGTGTTGAAACTGTTATTAATGATTTTAATAATACTTCCGACGCCACAGACACATATCCTGTAGGTACTACAGAAGTTACCTGGACTGTAACTGATATTCATGGCAATACATCATCATGTGTGCTGATGGTTACTGTTAATGATGTCGAAGCTCCGGAAATTACATGTCCGGCAATTGTTACTGTACCTAGTTTAGATCTTCAACCGGTATTCGTAGAGGTAGGATTACCTGTGGTGACAGATAATTGTGGAGTTGAAAGCTATGTAAACAGCTTCAATAATACTGATGATGCCAGCGGAGAATACCCTATTGGCGAAACCACTGTGGTATGGACTGTTACCGATATATACGGACTCACCAATAGCTGTGAGATGACAGTAACTGTTAGCTCTTCAGCAGTGCCTGAAATCACTTGTCCTGATGATATTGTTCTGATAACAGCTCCCGGAGAGTGTGAGGTAGATGTGTTTGTAGAACAACCTGAGATAGATGCTCCTGCAGGTATAGGTAGTATTATTAATGATTTCAATAATACTGATGATGCAACAGGTGTATATCCTATTGGCGAGACACTGGTAATATGGACTCTGACAGACAATAATGGTGCTCAGGCGCATTGTCAGATGCTTGTTACCGTTATCGGAACACCTAAAGCCAATGATGATTATGCAACAACATCTGTCAATACTCCTGTGGATATTATGGTGATGGCTAATGATGAAGATTGTAGTCATGATCTGGATCCCGGTACCCTTGTTAATATATCTGATCCTTCGTATGGTAAGGTAGAAATTGATAATGTAGCAGGTATGTTTTCCTATACTCCAATATTAGATTTTGTTGGTAATGATCAGTTTGATTATCAGATTTGTGATGAAACCGGATATTGTGATATTGCAACGGTATATATTACAATTACTGATGCAATGAATACCAGTCCGGTTGCAATTGATGATTATGATACAATTATGGTTGGAGTTTCGATCTTCATCCCTGTGTTGGAGAATGATTATGATCCTGATGGTGATGACCTTACAGTATCTATTTGTGGTGAACCTATGAATGGATTTGTAATTGTCCAGGATGATAATACAATCTTATACCAGACTGAAGAGGGTACATTAGCTACTTATGATGAATTCTGCTATAAAATATGTGATGATGGTACTCCTTCATTATGTGATAGTGCAACTGTTTATATAACTATATTGCCCGACACAGCGAGCCGTAATCTGATTATTTATAATACCATTACGCCTGATAACGATGGCCATAATGACTTTTGGTTTATTGAAAATATCGGGTATTATGAGAATAACCGGGTAATAGTATACAATCGTTGGGGTTATGAAATAGTATCCTTCGATGGATATAACAACTCATCTGTGCGTTGGGATGGTAAAAACAGAAATGGAGAGAATTTACCAGATGGAGTCTATTATTACGTAATAGAACTTAATGATATCGATAATCAGAAACCTATTAAAGGTTGGATATATCTCAAATAGATTATATATTGTATGATAAATGGCCGTCTGTAATGCTATATCAGACGGCCATTTTTTGGTTAGCAATTTTACCCATACACTTTTACTATTTATCACTCCGCTTTTTATCCCATTAATATAAGATTCTGAAAAATAATGTATTGAATATGATTTGCTTTGGTATCTAACAAGCTCCAGGCTTTTTTATGCGTATAACTACGTATTGTACTCTCATAGGCCTCTTCATAAAATCCGTATTTGCCCCAATTGTTCCGTTCGTATGTGGAGATTAGATTTGCATTATAATATTGATGAAAGATTTAATGAACATTATACGTAAAATATCAATCATAATTTTGACAGCAGTATCCATGCTTGCAGGATTAAGTGCGTTTGGACAACAAGATGCTCTTTTTAGTCAGTATATGTTCAACCAGCTTATTCTGAATCCGGCATATTCTGGCAGTCGTGATGTTATGACAACGACTCTTGTTCATCGTAATCAGTGGCACAGCATTGAAGGCGCTCCTCAAACATCTACTTTTTCAATTCATTCACCCCTGAGAAATGAAAAAGTTGCTATTGGAATGAGTATTTACAATGATCAGCTGGGTCCATTGAAGAATATTGGTGTTATGGCCAATTATGCGTACCGCATAAGATTGGATAATGGCCGATTGGCATTTGGTGTTCAGGGTGGATTCATACAGCAAAATGTTGATCTCAATATGCTCATATTAAAAGATCAGTTTGATGTTAGTTTATATGATGTGCCGGCGGCGCGCTTTACACCGGATTTTAACTTCGGTGTTTATTATACTGCTCGTAACTGGTATGTTGGTGCATCTTCCAAACATCTGTTTGAAAGTTTATTCACAAAAGAGGATTCTTTTAATGATTCTCCTTATTCCTTACTTGCCCGCCACTTCTATGGAACTGCAGGTTTTCTTGTTAAGTTTGGTGATGATCTTGTTGTTAAACCATCAACAGTGGTTAGATTTACACAAAATGCACCGGTTTCAATAGATCTTAATGCAAACGTGTTTTTTAGAGAAGATTTTATGTTAGGGGCTTCTTATCGCACAGGTAGAAACGCTATTGTTCTTCTTGCGGAAGTTACTATTAAAGAAAACCTTAAATTAGGTTACTCTTATGATATCCTTACCAGCGAATTTGCTCAACATGCAGTAGGATCACATGAATTTATGCTTAGCTGGGACTTCGATATCTATAAACGCTACCAAAAGAGCAGAAGATATTTTTAGAGTGGGTCATATTTTAAATGTTATTATTTGTATGGTAAACAAATTAAAAAAATGATATTAGAGCGAGAAGATAGAAAAAAAATCCTTGTTGCCGAGGATGAATTCCTTAGCCAAAAACTTATTGAAGCTGACCTAAAGTCTAAAGGCTATAACTGTACGGTTGTGAATAATGGCGAAAAAGCTGTTGAAGCAATGAATATGGAGAATTTTGATTTGGTGATAATGGACATATCCATGCCAGGCATGGACGGATTGGAAGCCACTAAGGTTATTCGTATGGAAATGAAAAATATTCCTATTCTCGCATTATCTGCCTTTCCTGAAGATGACTACAAACAACGAAGTATCGATGCTGGGATGAACGACTTCCTTAACAAACCTTATCAGAGAGAAGATCTTTTCGATAAAATTAAAAAGCATTTAAGTAAATAAAATTCCTGTTTTTAAAAAATAAATTCCTTTTACGTAGAACTATTACTATTGAATGAAAAATTTTATGTAGCCGTTTTTAGACATGTTCGATAATAAAATTATGTATGCAAATAGTATTCATCCAAAGACATCAGTAAAATATACTCTTTTTTTTAAGACCCAATTTCAAGCAAAGAAAGCGGGTCTTTTTTTATTTAGCACTTCTACCCATAGACATATAACCGTGATGTATTGATTTGTTTAAAACTATATTTGAGTCTTGTTAAGATCTTTAATTACAGTGTACTAGGTGCTTGTTTGTGAGCCTGTTTTTTTCTGCTTTCCAGTCTATGGGTATATTTACGTAATACTATTTTTATAGATAAGATTTTAAAATTCGTATTTGCCCCAATTGTACCATGCGTATGTGGAGATTAGATTTGCGTTATAATATTGATGAAAGATTTAATGAACATAATACGTAAAATATCAATCATAATTTTGACAGCAATATCAATGCTTGCAGGATTAAGTGCGTTTGGACAACAAGATGCACTTTTTAGTCAGTATATGTTCAACCAGCTTATTCTGAATCCGGCATATTCTGGTAGTCGTGATGTTATGACAACGACTCTTGTTCATCGTAATCAGTGGCACAGCATTGAAGGCGCTCCTCAAACATCTACTTTTTCAATTCATTCACCCCTGAGAAATGAAAAAGTTGCTATTGGAATGAGTATTTACAATGATCAGCTGGGTCCATTGAAGAATATTGGTGTTATGGCCAATTATGCGTACCGCATAAGATTGGATAATGGCCGATTGGCATTTGGTGTTCAGGGTGGATTCATACAGCAAAATGTTGATCTCAATATGCTCATATTAAAAGATCAGTTTGATGTTAGTTTATATGATGTGCCGGCGGCGCGCTTTACACCGGATTTTAACTTCGGTGTTTATTATACTGCTCGTAACTGGTATGTTGGTGCATCTTCCAAACATCTGTTTGAAAGTTTATTCACAAAAGAGGATTCTTTTAATGATTCTCCTTATTCCTTACTTGCCCGCCACTTCTATGGAACTGCAGGTTTTCTTGTTAAGTTTGGTGATGATCTTGTTGTTAAACCATCAACAGTGGTTAGATTTACACAAAATGCACCGGTTTCAATAGATCTTAATGCAAACGTGTTTTTTAGAGAAGATTTTATGTTAGGGGCTTCTTATCGCACAGGTAGAAACGCTATTGTTCTTCTTGCGGAAGTTACTATTAAAGAAAACCTTAAATTAGGTTACTCTTATGATATCCTTACCAGCGAATTTGCTCAACATGCAGTAGGATCACATGAATTTATGCTTAGCTGGGACTTAGATATCTATAAGCGTTACCAGAAGAGTAGAAGATATTTTTAGTGATTAAATGTGGGTTAAACATAAAAATCACAGCTCCCTGTTTTTCTTTATGCGGAACGGATTATCTTCTTTTAAATCAACGGGTTTAATAAAGAACAAAAAATCCATCTTTTCTGCTTCAATCCGGTATTTTTCATGAGGCATTGCGCCCCAGCTGTTATCACCACCTACACCCATCTGTTTTTTATCTATATGGAGATATGTAATCCCTGTTTTTATTAAATCTTTGGGATGGCGATAGTTGTATTTTGTGATACAATCCAGTTCAGACGTACTATATGGTAAAGCAGAAAAGCCCAGGGTTTCCGATGCTGCAAAGATTACTCCGTAAGAGGTCATATCCGAAATACTAACCCAATCTACGTCACTCTTATTTCCGCTCTCCTGTGGCCTGGAATATGGATAAAATTGGTTGTTAACATTGCTTTGATAGAGATCGATGTATGCACTGCTGTTTCTGTCAATATAGTTTTCATGAGGACCTCTGCCAAACCAATCCAGATTTTCATATCCTCTCTTTAAACTTGTGGACATCCCAAACCGTGGTAATATTGGTAATCCCATTATACACGGAGTAAACTCTAACAACACAGCCAGTATTCCATCATGATATAGTTTATATGTTATGATGATTTCCGACTGACTATCGATGTGATCAATAGTAGCTTTTAATGTCACTAAACGAGTTGACTTATTTTCGATGTTAATATTATTCAAACTACTGGCGCGTGAGATATTCTTCCATATTGCACACCGTTTCTCCATGCCATAGCCGAAGTCATTGTCTGTCGGGGCTCTCCAGAAATCAGGTTGTAGCGGAGAGGCAAGAATCTCTCTCCCGCCTTCGACGATTTGCTCCAGATAACCGTTACTTTTATCAATATAGTATGATATCTCTGATGCGTTAAGAATGAATGCTGTATCATTCTCTTTAATTGTAATGGCATTTACTGGCATTGCAGGCATGAATGGCGGTGTATTTAATGGTATCCTCAACTGCTCTGATGCCACAGTAGTATTTGCTTTTAGCAAACCATTTTGATGCTTGGTATTAATTTTCAGATGAAGGAAGTATTTTGTGTTAGGAGTAGGGGCGATCTTTTTTATCTCCGGAAATGTAACAGAGATATACTCTCCTGGCAGTGATGAGATATTATCTATTTCACCCTCGAACAGCACTATGCCATTACCTTTTATCTTATACGATAAATAGAAATCTTCGAGATCTGTGAAGTGGTATTTATTCTTTATCAGAACACTATTGTCTTTTTTCTTATCCCAGCTCATATCAACATACTGATATACCTTTTGTACTTCATAAAGAGCCGGATGAGGTGTTCTTGTGGGACTCACCAGTCCGTTCATGCAGAAATTTCCGTCGCTGGGTATATCTTCAGGTCCAAAATCGCCTCCATAGGCCCAGAATGATCTCCCGGATTCATCTTTTTTCATTAAACCCTGATCGACCCAATCCCATATAAAGCCGCCCTGTAAACGCGGATACTTTTCTATAACATCCCAGTAGTCCTGTAGGTTACCGGTAGAGTTGCCCATTGAGTGAGCATACTCACACATTATTAAAGGCCGTGGATCATCAGTTTGTGCCCACGATTCAATGTATTTGATACTGGTGTACATGGGGCAGTAGATATCTGTATGTTCACGCAGAAGGGCACGCTCATATTGAACGGGTCTGGTGTTGTCACGTTCATGTACCCATGCAGAAGCCTTTTCGAAGTTGCATCCATCGCCGGCCTCATTACCTAAAGACCAGATAATTATCGAGGGGTGGTTTTTATCCCTCTCAACCATTCTCCTGATGCGCATCATGTGTGCTGCCTCCCAGTCGGGGTTGTTGCCCAGAGTACGGTCGGGGTGGTATCCCATGCCATGAGACTCTATGTTGGCTTCATCTATCAGGTAGATGCCATATTTATCGCATAGCTCATACCAGTATGGGTCGTCAGGATAGTGACATGTGCGTACCGCATTGATATTATGATTCTTCATAAGCTGGATATCAACCAGCATCGACTCCTTCGATATATAATGAGCTGTTACAGGGTCATGCTCATGACGGTTAACGCCCTTGAGATATACCGGAACTCTGTTTACAAGTAACTGTCCGTTTTCTATTCTTACATCCCTGAATCCGGTATTACATGCTACGGATTCCAATATTTTGTTTCTCTTTTTTAATGTGATAACAGATCTGTATAGATTTGGCTTCTCAGCACTCCAGAGTTTTGGGTTATCAAATGAAATGGAAGATGTTATGCTGTCTTTGGTGATCTCTATTTCTTTTTCAAGAACAGTGGCATTTTTTTCATCTAATAGCTGATATACAGCAGTTATATCCTCATATTTTTCTGTCGTCTCCGTTTCAACGGTGAGGTGTATCGTGCTTTTTGAGAGGGCTTCGTCCAGCACCGGATTAACATGGAAATCCTTAATAAATATTTCGTTATGTGCGGTAAGATAAACATCTCTTTGAATACCTGATATTCTCCAAAAATCCTGACACTCAAGGTAGGATCCATCCGACCATCTGAGAACCTTCATTGCCAACAGATTCTTTCCGGGTTTAATATAATCGGTGATATCAAATTCTGATGGTAGCTTAGCTCCCTGAGTATATCCTACCTCGGTGCCGTTGATGTATATAAAAGCGGCAGATTTTACTGCTCCAATGTGAAGGATAACGGTTTTTTTATTCCACTCATCAGGGATATCAATCCACTCTCTGTAAAGACCTGTATTATTAATGCTGTCGGGGATGTGAGGTGGCTTGGGGTCTGATGTAAAGGCGTACGGCTGATTTACATATATGGGAATACCATAACCGTTAACTTCCCAGTTGCCGGGAACAGCAATATGTCCCCATTTTTCATCATTATAATTAAGGGTATAGAAATCTTCAGGAGCATCATATACAGATTCATACCATGAGAACTTCCATTCTCCGTTTAAACTTCTGTATGATGAATTTTTTTCCGGATTATTGGCTATAGCACTCTTTTTGTCGGGGTATGGTATTGCTGTTGCCCTGGGTTCCATTTTATTGATTTCAAAAACAGAAGGATCCTGCCAGATTTGACCCTGTGCCGTAATACTTGTAACAGCTATTATTGCCGTGGCAAAAAATAATTTGATGAAGTAATTCATAGTATTTGGGTTATTATTCTGTTCTTAATTTGTTGAAGGATTTGAAAAGCAGCCATGTTCCTATCAGTCCTACTGATGCAAGTATAACTCCTATTGTAACATTTTTGTATATGAAAGAGCCTATGGCAAAAAGGAATGAGTATATAACGACACACCCTAAAAAAACGCATAGTATCTGTAGAGGCATTTCCCATTTTTTCCCATGGTCTTTTTCATCTATCATATCGCCGTCATTGCGGGCATCCTCAATAACTCTCTTCCATCCCGGTCCTCCCGGTCTGGTAGCGCGGTAGAATTTGCGTAATGTCTCTTTACTTTCAGGCTTAGTGAGTAGCATGGTGAGGATCCATGCTACTGATGTACCTGCCACTGCAATGAGCAGCTTGATGGTGAACCCATCCAATACGGCAGTTTCAACGGCTTCATTGGGTATCGCAAGTACCAGTATAAGTGCCTGAATCGTGGCAAAAACCATTGCGACGATTTCTGTCCAGGCATTGATGCGCCACCAGAACCACCGCAAAATATATATGGCTCCTGAGCCGGCACCGGTGAGTAGCAGAATGTTAAATGCCTGTGTGGCATTATCCATAAGTGTGAGAGCAAATGTTCCGGCGATAACCATAAGCAGAACAGTTGATATCCGGCCAACTTTTACCAGCTCCTTCTCAGAAGCATCTTTCTTGACAAAACGCTTGTAGAAATCGTTGACAATATAACTGGATCCCCAGTTCAGGTGTGTTCCGATGGTTGACATATATGCAGCAATAAGTGATGCCACAATAAGTCCCAGCCACCCCGGACCGAGCTTCGACATCATAACAGGGTATGCTATATCGTCTTTCAGGTATGTAGGGTCGATGCCGGAGAATTCGGTGTGTATTGCTGTAAGGTCAGGGTATATCACCAATGAAGCCAGAGCCACGATAATCCACGGCCATGGTCTGATAGCATAGTGCATAAAGTTAAATAGCAGTGTTGCTCCGATGGCATTTTTTTCATCTTTTGCCGCCAGCATACGCTGAGCAATATATCCTCCGCCACCGGGTTCCGCACCGGGGTACCACACGCTCCACCATTGAACCGCAATAGGGATTATCAACAGAGGAACATATTGTGCCGGATTGGAGAAGTCAGGCAGGAAGTTCATCTTTTCCTGTACGACAGGGTGGGAGAGAAGCCCGTCGAGACCTCCAACTTCGGGTTGGCGTAAAGCTACCACAGCAGCGAAAACGGCACCGAAAAGAGCAATGCCATACTGGAAAAAATCTGCCCATATTACTCCTTTCAAGCCTCCCACGGCAGCATATATTACTACACCTATAGAAGCAAAAATTACTGTCTGTAGTGGTGGAATATTGAACATTACTGCACCAATCTTAATTGCCGCCAGGGTGACACTACCCATGATCAGGGTGTTGAAAAATAATCCCAGATAAACAGCCCTGAAGCCTCGCAGAAAAGAAGCCGCTTTACCACCATATCGTAGTTCGTAATACTCCAGGTCGGTCATAACGTTAGAGCGGCGCCACAACCTGGCATAGATAAATACTGTTACCATGCCGGTAATGAGAAACGCCCACCAGGCCCAGTTTTTGGCAACACCGGATTCACGTACCATCCCGGTGACAAGGTTAGGAGTATCTGCCGAAAAAGTACAGGCTACCATTGATATACCCAGAAGCCACCACGGCATTCCGCGACCACCTAAAAAGAATTCTGATGTGCTCTTTCCGGCTGTGCGCGAAGCTACCCAGCCAATGCCTATTACGATAAGAAAAAATATCGCTACGATAATCCAATCAATAGTAGCTAATGCCATGATCTTACTGCTTTAATTGATATTTTACGGTGTACAAATGTAGAGAAAAATAAAGAACTCTAAAACGTTTTATAACTCTAGGAGCCTTGACGATTATTGGTATATTTTGTGATTAATAGTTTTATCAACTCTCTGTATTGTTCCACGGAATTTTCCATACATGAATATGAGTATTCCGTAAGGAATTTTTTTGCTTCTTCCGGATCATTATTATATAATTCCAGAGCTTTTTTCTCTATTTCGGCCTGCTTTTGATGGAAGTCTCTCTCCAGCTCGTCACGTGTTTTCTCCAAATCCTTTGAGGCTTCCTGCCATTTGAGGTATAGAAGATTATCAGCCAAATCATATATCCAGCGCGCGGAGTTTTCATCGAATGCTTCTGCATCATAGATTTTATAACTCTCATGGATGTCTGTTACACCGGTATAAATAGGTACATACGGGCTGCAATACTGATTGTCCTGATATACCCAGTAAACACCACCAATCTCATGGGGCAGCCATCCACGTAGTTGCGCAATCATACCATATCCTGTGCGTACCACATTTCTTCTCCAGGTAATATCCAGAAGCTCACGCATATCTTTTGTCGGAAAAGGCGTTGCCAAAGGACTGAGTTTCATCTGGCCATCTTTTGGAATATACCAATCCGGGTCGGAGGTCATATCATATATCGTCCCACTGAACACAGAACGCTGTAATCTCCTCACATCCTCAACAGAGAGTTTTTCTTTGGGTTTTATGGAAAAAGGATAGACTGAAAGAGGTTCAACGTATTGAGTGTAAGGGTGTTGCCCGTCGAAGGGTGTTTTGAGATCTCTTTTGGGTAGCCCGGCCAGATCAGGGGCGACTTCATTGAAAAAGAGCCAGAACCGACCCGTTGCCCACTCTCTTGGTATGGGTGAATATACATCCTGCCAGATAAATGGTTTTGTGCCATTGGGATTATACCATCCCTTTTCAATGGCAATATCTTTATAGTTTTTTGACGCCCTGAAGTTTTCTTTGTCTTTAGTATCGATCTCTTTTATGATGCTCCAGTTGGGAATCATAGTCACGTGATCGTCGGGAAGACGCTGTGCAGCCCATATGGCACCCGATTTCCCACTATCTTTTTTCCATCCCGGACCAACGCTGAACACTTCCAGAACCCATACCTCTTCAGTATCTGCGATGCATAGTGCTTCGGATTCTCCTATGCACGATGGCAGAAAACCATATTTATCAACCAATGAGGTAATTAGTTCAAGAGCTTCCTCTGCAGTCTTACAGCGTTGTAATGCAAATGCCATGGCCTGTTCAATGGTCATTATCTGATCTGAGTCTTCTCTGTTAAACTTTAGCTCTTCCCGTTGGCTAATGGTGCTTTCAGCAATAGCCAGTTGATACTCATTGATATGTGAATATGCAGAATGGAAATATGAATACGTCTGTTCAACCTGTGGGATATGGCCAATTATCTCACCATACTCTTCCAGCCCACCGTTAATTTCAGTCAAACCCCAATATACAGATGCCATTGTACCTTCAGGAAATGTGCTGCCGGGAACAACTCTTATCCGGCTGTCAGGGCCGCATTCAGTATGAGCAACAATGACTGATCCATCTTTAGAAGCCTTCTTTCCTACAACGATATCGGTACAGGAGAATGCTTGTGCTGCCGCAAATAGCATAATAAAAATCAATACAAACCTTTTCATAGCTGTTGTTTTTGGTTATGAAATATAAAAGTATAAAAAACGGTGACACCCCGAGGGTGCCACCGTAAGTAATGTTATAATAATTCCAAATTTTATTTTTGGATAATTACTTTTTTCGTGATGAGAGTATTTTTGCTTCTTAAAGAAAGAATATAAACTCCTCCTGAAAGATTATTGAGGTTTGCTTTAAAGGTATGTACTCCTTTCATTGCGTTTTCATTGTCTGCAATTGTTCTGAATTCTTTACCGTCAAGAGAACGAAGTTCTAGAGTTATCTCTTGATTTTCAGGATTATTAATTCTGATGGTAAGGGTTTCGCTGGCCGGATTTGGCATAGCATTGAGAGCTATTTCGGTATTTATCTCTTCCACACCAATACCCAGATCCATTGCTGGTAGTTCAATGAAGTCAACCCATGCGCAGTCCTGTCCGCCTGCTTCATATTGATCTTTTTTGTATAACCATCTGAGGGTTTGCTCGCCGGGCTCAACAGGGAATGCCACACGCTGCCAATCCTCTTCGCCTTCCCATTCTCCCATCTTGGTGTTATTGATATAGAAATAGAGATAGTCATACTCTGCCTCAGAAGAAACTTTAACCATAAAGGCCACGGAATCTTCTGCTAAAACATTAAAGTCATCTAGCTGCATTAGTGTTACGGCGCTGTTTCCAATGGCTCCGGATTTTGCCGAATATTGACCCTCTCCAACCTCATCGTCTACAATATGCCAAAGTTCACCTCCTGAGAGCGACCAGTTGAAAGAAGTGAAATCTCCTGTTTCAAAATTCTCAACCACAAGGCCAATTTTTTTGACCTTCTCGCTTTCGGTGCTGTATGCTCCTGCTTCCAGGTTGCAATAGAATGTGCACTGGGTGCCGGTAGGAGTATATTCATCTATCGATACGTTAAGCGTAACCATAACTTCTCCTTCAGCTTCAATGATGTCAATCTCTGTTACTGATCCCTCGTTGATAGTAACATATTCTGAATCATTCGTAATTGTGGATATTGAAGAGATATAGTCCGCATGACCTGTATTTTGAATTTTGAATGAGATATCCAGTGTCTCGCCAGCATCCATCAAACCGTTGTTGTTACCTTCAGGATCAGAAATAATCGCTGTTGTATATTCCATCACAGGAGCATTTATAGTAACGAACATCTTGCTATTCCAATCCATGCTTTGATCTGTGGCAGAGATATTGAAAGGTACTCTGTGTCCATCCTCGACATCATCAGCAACAATAAATTCAAATGCATCTTCAAGAGTGATTATTTCCTCTGCTGTAAATGATCCAAATGTAGCTGTACCATTTGTTATTGTTACTTTTTCATCTTCTGTGGAGATTGTTGCTATTACCTCTTCCGAAGGTTGGTCGCCAACATTTTTTAAAGTAAGATCTACCAGAACTGTTTCAGAGAAATCAGCATTACCATTATTATTACCGTTTTCATCATTAATAACATGATCACTGTAAATAACATAAGGCTGGTTGCTAATAATAACCATTTCATGTATCAGGCGGTTATAGTTATGTGCAATAACAGAAACAGTTATAGGATCTGTTGAGGAGATAGGGTTTTCAAACTCTATGGTGACATCACCATAATCGTCTGTAACGCCTCTTCCTATGAGTGAGTCATTTTGCATAATGGCAATTCGTGCACCTTCAATACCTATCTGTATTTCTATTTCAGGAGAACCTATAATAATGCTTTCTGGCAAAGAAGCCATGATATCTTCGGGCTGTGCTGTCCATATATCAAGAGTAGGATCGCCGAACAGGTTGGTTTGGTAAGCCACCCATCTGTAGTTTTCATTGCTGTTAAAGATCCCAGGATTATCCTCTTTTGAATCAGCATTCATAGCTCCAATCATTGTTATGCCTTCACCGAAAATGGCGTCGAAGAATTCTCTGTCGTAGAGTTGGCTGGAGCTGTTTGTGGAGCTTGGCATATACCATCCGTAACGGGAATTTGCTATACAAGCCACCTGAGCGCGCTCAAGGTTAGTGATAAATTCTGCAAAACAGTCCGTAGAGCTGTAATTTCCCGGTGAGGTATTTCTGTTATCAAAAGAGCCATTATAACATCCCTGGCTGTATCCGATGGCAAAACCTCTGGTAACACCATCGTTTGTGAAGTTCTGCAAGGTTACATCACTACAGTACATTTTCATATTATAATCAGTAAATGAGTGACCCAGATGATTCATTAGGTTGATACCATCATTATTAAATTTGTCGAATATGGTGTACTTATTCCAGTTTTGATCTCTGTCATAGATTGTCTCCACAGAAAAATTTTCCGGGAAACCAGCGGTAGTATAACCATTTGCCGAGGAGCCATTTAGGATCTGATCTTTATAATTTCCACCATAAGTAGGGTTGTTGTCAAGCAGCTCGCCGATCATAATTGCTTTTTCAATATCTTCAACTACAGGAGTCGTCTGGTAGCTGATATTTTTCTGGATAAGATTATATATCTCGCTACTTTGGTCAACACAAAAGCGTCCTATCAAAACTTCAGCAAAGAGATCAGTCTCATTTGCTTCGCCCCATTTGTTATTGCCGTTATCATTCCATGTGCCATCCAGACAGCAGTAATACATATCGGAAGGGATATCATATTCATCCTGAGCAAAAAAGCCACGATGAGGGATGATGTAGTCGGCACTGTTGGCAGGGTCACTGTCACCTCCCAGGATCACAAATTGTGTGTTGTGGTTGGTATAATAATCAATAATACAGTTACGGATTTTCTCCTGATTGTCCTGACCATCATAGTTGGCATAAATATCTTCAACAGTTACAATTTCTGTATAATAACCTGTGGACTGTTTGAATGTCACATAAGTTTCAAAGTCGGGTTTAAGCTCCTGGTTGGTAATTATCAGGAGATCATTTTCATTTTCCGTTTTCACTGTTTGATAGTGATAATTATCCATCATTTGAGGGTTCTCCACAAGCGCTTCAATACGGCTTTTTACAATTTCATCTCTTTTTGCAATAAAAGATGCTTTTTTATCGCTCTTATCTGTTATTACTTCAATGGAGATATTTTTTATGAACGATGCTTCTCCCGTAGAAGGAATCCAGCTGACAGGACTGATAGTAAACGTTCCGATACTATGCCCGGCGAGGAAACCGGTATTTATATTATCTATTTTATTATTTGGATATGCAGCATCAGAATAATAGATATCTGTATTTGGTATTACCACATAATCTTTAGCAGGTTGTGAAATGGGAAATGGCCTGGAAGCAGGCATGATATCTATCGTTTTTGTCTCTTCCCACATCTCTACGTTTAGGATGTTTACTGCTATAATTGTTTCTCCCTGAGGTATCAGGAGATTGACATTGAACATGGGCATCAATGGTTCACCCTCAAAGCCGAAGTTCTGACAGTTGTCGTAAAGAATTTCAACGTAATCGCCATTTTGTATTATTTCAGGTTGAGTAAAATGATATTTTTGAATTTGTTTTCCGGCAAAGGAGGCTGTAGATAAAAGCAGCCCTGCTACCAATAATAGTAGATAATTTTTCATACTTGGGTGTTTTTTGTGCATAAAGAAAATAGAGGAGTTAATATGATTTTGTGCAAATTACACCTTTAAGACCAATAAACTTTAGCTGCGTTGCCTGAATATGAAAAATATTAGGCAATAGCACGCTCATAGCTAGGGGAAATGGCTGTTGAGTAGATGTGGAAATATTTTTTTTGAATGATGTGTCGGGCTCTGTTAAGTCTTGATTTACTGGTGTTTGTGCTTATGTTAAGCATCTCGCCAATCTCTTTATGCGTATAACCTAATATTGCATTAAGATGAAATACCGTTTTATATGGATTTGGGATAGTTGCAATTACTTTTTCTAACTCTTCGGCTGAAAGTTTTTCAATGGATGTGGACTCTTCCACGCGCACATGCTCAAACGTGCCTATGGTGATATCCTGGTATGTAGGTGTTTTACGTTTATGAAAATTCAGCGCTGTGTTAATCATGATCCTTCTGATCCATCCCTCAAGGGAGCCTTCGTTGCGGAAATCACATAGCTTGGAGAAAACCTTGATAAAACCTTCCTGCATGATATCCTCCGCCTCCTCGATGGATTTAGTATATTTTCTGCACAAGGAAAGCATTTTGGGTGCATAAAAACGATAGAGATTCTCTTGTGCTCTGGCTTCGTTGTCGAGGCACTGCTTTACATAAATTCTATCGATATCCATAATAACTGTTTTTTATTTGCAACAAATATCTTTTACTTTATTCGATTAATAAAAAAAAACACCCTAACAATACCCATCTAATGCAAAAATACTAGCATAACATAACCATAACAAAATACATTAAGCATCTGATGATGAGAATCTAAGTGTCAAGAATGAATATGATTGTAAGAAAACAAAAATGGCTACCCACTTGTGATAGCCATTTTGATGTTTTATGTATGCGCAAAACTATTTTATCATAATTTCATCGGCGAAGATCCAGCATTTTTCTCCCGGAGATTTATGCCACTGCGGGTTTTCCAAAAGTGAGTAAGCAACAATTTTTACATACTGGGCTTTGAAGTTTCCTTCCTTTTCAAATTGCTCAACGATTACTCCCCGGTCTTTTGGTGTTGTAGTAGGTTCCAGGATCGCTACTTTCTCAAAATTCTCACCATCTTCAGAAATGAGGTACTCAACTTTTTTTGGCAAAAAGATCCAGCTGTTCTCATCTTGCAGGAATCCTGTTTCTATGGATGAAATTTCAGTTATCTTTCCGAGATCTACCACCGCTCGCAGGTGCTGACCCTGGTATCCTTGCCAAAGGCCTGTTTTATAACTGTCGCTGCCTCGTATAAAATCAATCAGAGCATGATCGCCGCCAGCAGAGTATTGGTTTGCGTATTCACTATAGATTTTAATATTTCTGTTTTGAGGAATCTTCTGAAATACCGCTTCAATAGTATTGCTTCTGTTTCCTTGCGGAGATATTGCTACGGCT
The DNA here is from genome assembly GCA_964474455.1 of uncultured Bacteroidales bacterium. GTDB lineage: Bacteria > Bacteroidota > Bacteroidia > Bacteroidales > BM520 > BM520. The sequence continues at coordinate 61,842 of CAYYSU010000007.1, read as the reverse complement.
TTTAACGTAACCGACTCCGAAAGGGTAATGGGCTTTGTGAAGATTGTGCTATTCTCATCAGGCTCCTCACCGTTAAGGGTGAAATATACCTTAGAATCTTTATTTACAGACGACAGTGATATCTCTGTTGTATTGAAGAATGCCTTTTCCCCTGACATCACAAAGGGAACAGGTTCGATTAATTCCTCATCAATAACGGTAACGGGTCGTTGCTCTTTTTTTGCTCCAAAATCTGTAGGCTCATCGCTCATTACCAGTTCCAGCTCCCCGCCTGCCATAATATCACTGTGTAGGATGTAGATGGTGTTCAAGGGTTTTCCATTCAAAAAGGCCTCTTTAATATACTTGTTTTCTGATGACGTTTCAGGTGCTTTTATGGTAAAGGTATTTCCATTCTCCAGGTTTAGCGTCGCCTGCTCAAATATTGGCGTGCCAAGAACATATACTTCTGTTCCCGGTGTCACAGGATAAAAACCCATTGCGCTGAAGACATACCATGACGACATCTGGCCGCAATCTTCATTGCCACATAGCCCGTCAGGAGTATCCATATAGAGCTCATCCATAATTTTGCGACATATCTCCTGTGTTTTATGTGGCTGCCCTGCGTAGCTGTAAAGGTATGCCATGTGATGACTCGGTTCGTTGCCCTGCGCATATTGCCCAATGAGTCCTGTGATATCTACCTGCTCGCGCCCCGTTGTTTCAGAGGAGGTAGAAAAAAGCTCATCCAGCTTTGCGCAGAAACCGTCATCACCACCCAGATAGCTGATAAGTGTACTGATATCCTGAGGAACATAAAAGCTGTACTGCCAGCAGTTGGCTTCAGTATAGTTGAAATTTACCTCACGAGGATCGAAGGGACTAAACCACAAGTTATTGTCCTTAGCGCGCATAAATCCCGTCTGCGGATCAAAGATGTTCTTATAGCTTTGCGCCCTGCGGATAAACCTCTTATATGTCTCGTCTACTCCCATATCCTTAGCCATAATAGCGATACACCAGTCGTCGTATGCGTATTCCAGCGTCTTGGAAACAGATTCGTGCTCATCCCCTGAAGGGATATAACCATATTTACGATATGACGGTAGCCCCAGGTGGTCAATAGTAGCACTGTGAATCATTGCCTGTAATGCCAGATTTTCATCAAAATTGCGAATGCCTTTAACCCATGCGTCGACAATGACCGGAACGGCATGATAACCAATCATACATCCGGTGTAGTTTCCTGCAAGCTCCCAAACAGGCAGTTTTCCGCCATATTTATACATATCCAGAAAGGTGCGTATAAAGTGATTTGTTTTTTCTGTCTCCAGAATGGTAAAGAGAGGATGCGTTGCACGGTAGGTGTCCCATAACGAGAAAACAGTATGATATTCATAATCCTCTGCCTTATGAATTTTTAAATCTGTGCCTCGATATTGTCCATCAACATCCATAAAAATATTTGGATTAAGGAAGCTGTGGTATAGTGCAGTGTAGAAATTCACTTTTTCTGTCTTCGTTCCACCTTCCACAGCAACTTTACCCAGTCGTTCATTCCATTTGCCGTTGGCTTCAGCACGTATTGTTTCAAAATCTTTATCTACAGCCTCTGCCTCCAGATTCTTTCTGGCTCCTTCAATACTTACTGCACTGACACCCACTTTTATAATGATTTCACTGTTTTGCGGAGACGTAAATTGAACATATCCTTTAATATTTTCACCTTTTGCTTTCAATGATTTGGCAGGTATGTCATCAGACCAAAGCCCGATTTTATCAATAGGCTGAGAGAACTGCATTACAAAATATATATGTTGCTCGAAGGCCCATGCTCTGGAGAGACGGTAGCCTGATATTTCGTTGTTGCCGCTTTTCTCCATAAAGGCATCAATAACTTTATCCCTGTGGTCCAGGTCGATTATTATTCCTGCTTCCTGCCCGGAAGGATAACTATATCTGTGAATACCTGTTCTTTCTGTAACGGTAAGCTCGGCTTCTATCTCAGGGTTTTCGAGAAGTACTCTGTAATAACCCGGCTCAGCGGTTTCATTTTCATGTGAGAAGTGAGCGTTGAATCCCTCTTCTCCCTCTTTCACCGGTGTAGGGTCTCCTATAAAAGGCATTACCAGGATATCACCATAATCAGAACACCCCGTTCCGCTGAGATGTGTGTGGCTGAAGCCATAGATTACATCATCGGAATAATGATATGCAGAACAACCATCCCATCCTGTGAGTCGTGTGTCAGGGCTTAGCTGTACCATCCCGAATGGCACTGCCGCTCCGGGGTATGTGTGTCCATGACCGTCGGTTCCGATAAACGGATTTACATAATCTGTGAATTGTAACGGCTCTCTGCTGCACGACGTTGTTGCAATAACAAAGATCAGAAGTAAAACTTTATATTTCATATCACTATTTTTTTAAGCTGTTTTTTATGGTTTGTGATGTGCCTCGCTCTGTTATGTCATTGAGTTTTGACTGAAAACGAGTGCTGTTTTTATTTTTTAGTTTTAAAAGCCTTTTTTCAAATTTCTCCTGACGTTCCAGAAAACGATTCTCTGTTTTTGAGGTTCTTTTCAAGGCCTCTTTTTGTCTGAAAGAATAGTTTTTATCTACAAAATCCGCATAGTCTTTATAGAAGAAGTAGGAGTGCACCGGAACTCTGTCCCAGGTTCCTTCTTCAGGATTCTGATGATTCATCTCTGCCCACTGGATGTCATATCTTGAGAATCCAAAGGGGATTTCTGAGATGCCGGCATACCAGGGTATAAATGCCTGGGTGCATGGTCTTCTCATTGCCAGCCACATCACCGCGCCAATCTCCACAGGCATATGGGAACGTAATTGTGCCACAAGACCATATTGAGTATGTATGGCGCATGGGCTACCTTCCTCGGCGTGGGGCGTCTTTTGTTTTTTATTTTCGTATGATAAATCCGTGCCTTCATAATGATCCCGCAGCAGGTTCATAAATGTCTTGAGCTCAACTGGTTCCTCAGGAGTAAGAAAGGTGGGGAAGGTGTCATTGTAGTCGTAATCGATTCCTGAGAGAACAGATACTCCTCTCCACATCCTCCCAATATTCACCGGATGTTTCAGCGACTCCTCACCGGAGTATGCCAGGCGGAAGTTAAACTCGCCTTCCGAAGGATCATACCATCCCTGGCTTTCTGCATAATCAATGATATCCGGTGACACGATATAATTTACAGTATCTGTGATATCGATATCTGTAATGGTGTAGTAGTTTGGTATAACGGCAACCTTATCGTCGGGAACCCTTACCGCTGCGAAATGTTTACCGTTAACAATTGCGAGGATAAATGCTTCTTGTGTATCAGCAATAGTATAGCTTCTCCCCGAGGAGTTATACCCATATTTCTCAATCAGCTCAATGGCAATGGTTACTCCATGGCGCGCGCTGCGAGCCTGTTCTGCAACCTGTTTCCTCAGTTGATACTGAATGCCTCCTTCTGTGATATCAGGATTTTTTTCTCTGCTGGAACACTGGTTGGAGACCACTAAAACGCCATTCTCGTTTAAGAAGCTGTCGGAGAAATTCATCCCCGGCATATCAAGCCATAAATAAGGTACTGACTCCACAGTGCTTACTATCTCCGCACCTTCGTTTGTATAGAAAGTAGTACCTGCCGGTCGCGACGGAACTTTATAGAAGTTCACTATCTGTTCGCCAAAGTCATCCTCATTATGAGCTACCATAACAGATCCGTCGGCAGTGGCATCTCTCCCGGCGATAAGGGTATAACAATTAAAAGACTCTTCCTGCGCATGACTAACAAGCATCCCGGCAAGGAGAAGAAAAAGAAAAATGTTACGAAGCATAAGCCATGAATTTATCTGTAAAAGTAAGAATTTTTTACCTTGGAAAAAGATTTAGATTTTACATGAGCTTTTATATGTAAATCTTTGTGCCATGTCGGTAGAAAGTAGAATTGATTATTTTTACCGACAATTGATTACTTTTTTTTACTTTTATTATTAATAACAGATAAAATAGCAAAAACTAAGATATTACATTATGGGCAGAGTTAAGACAATTCTAATACTGATAGTAGCAGTTTTCATTTTTTCAAATCTTAATGCGCAAGGATTACCTCCGGGATGGGAGTATACTGTAACAGGTGATAACCATACCATTAGTATTGCGCAGACACCAATTATTAATGGGGCTCCAATAGAGGTAGGAGATTATATTGGTGTTTTTTTTATTAATGATCAGGGCGGTGAGACCTGCGGCGGTGCTATAGAATGGACAGGCGGTAGCGGAACGGCAATATCAGCTTTTGGTGATGATAATATGACTCCGGGCGTCAAGGATGGATTTGCAAATAATGAAGAGTTTATCTTTAGAGTCTACAGCTGGTGCGGGGAGGTGGAATATACTTCTGTAACAGCGGTGTTAAATTCATCCTCTTTAAGTGGCCTTAATTGGGTGCCTAATGGGTTGACAAGCCTGGCAATGGTTCATGGAACAGGATCTGTTATTCATGCTGTCTCAGGCATAATAACGGGTAATGGAATACCATTGGAAGATATAGAAGTAACGTTTACAAATGGTGTTAACTCCGTTGTTACTGATGCTGATGGTCAATATGTCAGATGTGTGCCCGACCAGTGGTCAGGTGAAATCATTCCGTTATCTTCTACATATACTTTTGATCCCGTCTCAATAGCTCTTTCAGGCATCACTGCTCCATCAACGGGGAATGACTTTTCTGTGGATCATGGGGATGTAACAATTTCAGGTAGTGTGTCGCAGAATGGAGCAGCTCTCCCGGGAGTTACGATAGCATTTTCAAACGGAGGTGGTGTCGTAACCACAACCAGCTCAGGAACATACTCAATATCTTTAAGTTATGGATGGAGTGGAGCAGCAACCCCTTCAATGAATGGAAAGGTCTTTTCTCCAGTCACCATAGACTATACTGATGTAACAACAAGTCTTACGAATCAGGACTATGTAGCTGATGATATAACATATACTGTGTCCGGGATGGTACATGATAATGGTACACCCATGGAGGATGTCGAGATACAGCTCACCGGGTTAACGTCTGTTTTTACCGACGTCACGGGAAACTGGTCGTTTTCCAGTGCTTATGGATGGACAGGTGTTGTTACTCCGGTAAAATATGGTTTTAGCTTCTCTCCTGAACAACGAAATATTCAACCGCTATACGGAAACCTCTCCGGGCAAGACTTTGAGGGCACTGTTCAGACATTAACAATGTCCGGGAATGTATATGATGATGATGGTGATCCGATTCAAAATACGAAGCTTATAATATCTGGTGAAGCACCCGTATTTTCAAATGCCGCCGGTTACTATTCCTTCGAGGTTGAGTTAGGGTGGACCGGTACAATACAACCGGTTAAAGTAGGGTTTATTTTCACACCCGTAATCCACAATGTTGTGAATGCAATTGTCGATAAGACGGATCTTAACTTTACAGGGACAAGTCAGAGTGTTACTGTAGCAGGTGATATATCCACTTCAACAGGGGAGCCTGTGGGGGGGGTCAATGTTGTGTTTTCCAATGGAGGAGGAAATGTTATTACTGATGCAAACGGTAATTACTCTATTACTCTTGATTATGGTTATTCCGGTTTCGCAACACCTAACCTCCTGGGGTATAGTTTTTCTCCTAATAACAAAGTATTCTCCAATCTGTCTCAAAACAAACTCTCAGAAAATTTTACTGCAACAGAACAATCAGTGTTTGTATCTGGAAATATACTTCAGACAGATGGCGGAGATCCCATAGAAGGTGTTACCGTCTTTTTTAACAATGGTGGAGGAAGTGATACCACAGATATTGAAGGCTATTACTCCATTGAATTGCCTTACGGATGGTCAGGTACAGCATATCCTGATAAAGATAATTATACTTTTAGCCCACCATCCCGACCATATAATCCGGTGACAAACAATCTTATAAATCATGATTATGAAGGAAGCACATCATATACTCCTCCGGGATGGGGTGTGGTTCCTACGGATAATTCTCATATTATCTCTATACCAATATATTCTCATCCGAAAATTAATGGATCTCAAGTTTCTATTGGTGATTTTATTGGAGTCTTCTATTGGGATGAAGCAACGCAAACAGAAAAGTGTGGTGGCTTCTGTGAATGGACAGGAACGAATTCCGTTACTGCTTATGGCAATGATCCCTCTTCAGCTATAAAAGATGGTTTTTATGAAGGTGAAATTTTTCGTTGGAGAATATACCGTATGTTCAATGCAACGGATTATGAAGCTATAGCAACATATCATGTTACGAATCCCTATACCTTTGATGGAAAATATCATACCAATGCGCTTAGCGAACTATTAAGTCTTAATGCAGATGTGCTTACTGTGGAGGTGTGGCCTGAAAGCACAGAACTATGTGCAGGCAACAATCTTATATTGAGTGCCAGCCCGGGTGGTGGATCCGGAAATTATACATTTGCCTGGTCATCAATACCGGCAGGGTTCTCTTCTTCACAAACTCAGATTATTGTATCGCCAAATGCAAATACAGTTTATCGTTGCGATTTAAGTACATTCCTCTCCTCGGCTTCAGATAATGCTACAGTGATTGTTGTTGACCAGCCGGTGGCGCCACAAAGCATTACTTCAGACAGAGATGGCTTCTGTGCTGACGATGCCGGAACAATTTTTCTTACCGCAACCGGAGGAAATGGTGCTATATTACGATGGTTCTCTGAAGGTATAGAAATGGGCATCGGAAATCCACTTGTCATCAACTCTCCGGAAGTTACCACTACATACTGCGCCCAATATGAAAATAACTGTGGTATTACAGAGTGTGTATCGGTTACCATTACGGTCTTACCATTACCTGTCGCTCCGGAATCAGTGATCTCATCAGATTATGAGGTTTGTATTAATGATTCAGGAACAATAGAGCTTGCTGCCATAGGTGGTAGTGGTGATGTCCTGAATTGGTATGCCAATGGAGAAATAGCAGGAACAGGAACACCTTTAGAGGTCGATTCACCTGAAGAGACTACAACATACTATGCCGCATGGAAAAATATATGCGACAGCAGCGAGTTGATACCGGTAACGGTAAATGTCCTTCCTGTTGCCATAGCTCCCGATATGGTGGTCTCATCACGCGATCAAGTGTGTGTTAACGACCCCGGAACAATTACTCTAACTGCTGTTGGCGGAAGTGGAGATGTTGTACACTGGTATGTTGAAGACCTTGAAATCGGTACCGGAAGTGATATAACTATCGATTCTCCTGAGATAACAACAACATATTGTGCCGCTTTTGAAAATAGCTGCGGATTTAGTGAATGCACGCCATTCACAATAACCGTTCTTCCTCTTCCTGTAGCTCCAACTCTTGTAACAGTATCAGATTCTAATGTGTGTATTAACGATTCCGGAACAATAACCCTTTATAGTGAAGAGGGTTCCGGTGATGAGATGAAGTGGTTTGCCAATGACAACTATATCGGCTCCGGTACTCCGCTAACTTTGGCATCCCCGGTTATCCCTACCACATATTGTGCTGCATGGGAAAACAGTTGTGGTATCAGCGATTGTATCTCTGTAGATGTGACAGTAATAGAGCTTCCCGTAGCTCCTGAAACTGTATATGCTTCTGTTGAAGAGGTTTGTGTTAATGACCCCGGTCAGATAACTCTTTATGCTCAGGGTGGCGCAGGTGAAAATATTGCCTGGTATGTAGATGATGTTATGATAGGAACGGGTTCTCCTTTATTTGTTGATTCTCCTGTTGAGGAAACAATATATTGTGCTCAATGGGAAAATGAGTGTGCTGTTTCAGAATGTGTTCCTGTCGTTGTGACAGTACTTCCTTTACCTGAAGCACCTGAAGAGGTTACGGCATCACAAACGGAAGTATGTATTAATGATCCCGGAACAATTACCCTTACCGCACATGGTGGAAATGGTGATGTTGTGAACTGGTATGAAGGAAGCTGCGGTGGCGGTGCTATTGGAACAGGCATACAGATAATAATCCCCTCTCCTCAGGATACGACAACATATTATGCTTTATGGGAATCCTTATGTGGTATCTCAAATTGTGCTGAGGTTACCGTAAATGTAGTAGATACATGCCAATCTGTTCATCAGGTCTCTTTGAATGCAGGATGGAGTGGAATATCCTCATGGGTAGTCCCTGACGATAATAGCACGGAGAATATCTTTGCTCCAATATTTGATGACCTCGTTATTGTGAAAGATCTCACCGGAGTTTACTGGCCACCTTATGCTAATACGATCCCGAACTGGGATACATGGCAGGGGTATAAAATTAAGGTTGAGAATCCTGTTAATGTTACCTTCATCGGAGACCCGGCAGAAGTACTTGCTATCGATCTGGATCAGGGATGGAGCCTGATACCTGTTCTCGTTGAAGATCCGGTCTCCGCAGCCTCTGTTTTTGAACCTCTTGCAGGGAATATCTTAATCGTAAAAGCCGTTGCCTCTCCTGAAGTATACTGGCCTGGAACTCAGGTTTATAGCCTTCAGACCCTGACACCCGGAAAATCATATATGTTGGCTCTGGAGAATCCTGCTCAGATATCATTTGCAAATGGAACAGCCTCGAAGGTCGAGAATTATACTAAAGAGTTTGTAAACCCATGGAATAGTGTTACCCGTACAGCAAATTCGCATATTATATCTTTAGTATCTGATGTGATATCGGAGTTTTGTAGTGGCGATATCCTCGGAGTATTTAATGCAGCCGGTCGTTGCGTGGGTGTCGTTGAGATATCTCAAAATGGACAAAATAGTGCAGTTACAGTGTTCGGCGATGATCCTACCACAGATTCTATTGACGGTATGATAGAGAATGAACCGATGCAATTCCGCTTATGGCAGAAAGAGACGAATACGGAAACCATATTGGCAGCCGAATTCAGTGAAAACTACCCGAATAAGGAACTTTTCGCCTCCAATGGCTTAGGTGCAGTAACCTCATTTACAAAAGTTACCGGAAATCCTGAAAATGCTATACTAACAGTGAATATGTATCCTGTCCCCGCTAAAGATGTGCTGTTTGTTGAGGTTATGAATAATAACGACTATAGTGTTAAAGTGTACACTATATCAGGTCAGGAACTTATGATTAAGGACGGATGTTACGGAAAGACAGAGATCGAAACAGAAGATCTCAGCCCCGGAGTATATATGCTTAAGATAAAGACAGCTCTGGGAACTGCTGTAAAAAGATTTGTTGTGGGGCGATAAGCCTTAAGCTATGATCTTGATTTTATTCTGTTGGTGACGCTAGTATCGTGTTGCTGCTGTATTTTTATATGTTATGAAAAAGATGTCATCCCTATCTATAGGGATTGGCGTTGTCAGGAGTTTTATATGTTTACAGCGATTTAGTATCTTGCGTACAAAAATGTCTTGACTTCAAAAATGCATCACCCCAAATGTGCTTACAATTATTATATATTGTTGATCTAATGCCAAGTGTTTTGTGTTTTTTTTATGGAACGCAGTGTATTGTATATGATAAATAATTTATTTTTAGTCGCAGGAGAGGATGCTGTTATATTATCTGAGATTCGCACGGCAGTGGCATGGTGTTCTCCTAAGATTCGCACGGCGGTGCGAATTTACCGGGAGAGGATTTTGGGATATAGAGACTCGAAAACCATAACCCTAATCTACTGTCATATTTATTACGGCTTGGTGTCTGATTTTCAAATGTGTGGCAATAGTTTCTATAATTATTGAATAAAAATCAGGAAGCGCTACGATTCTACCCGTCACCTTTTCTTGCCTGCCAACAGCGCCTTCGCCAGATCGAGCCTGTTCTCCTTATCTAAGATGGTGGTGATACGGCGTCGGTTTTCTCCCTTGTACCAGAAAAAGAATATCCGCTGATCTCTCTTGTCATTCTGTGATTTGGCGGTGTAAACAGGCTTCCCGGTGTACGGGTCAAGGCCGGTGTAGAACATTACTGTGGCCAGGGTCATCGGTGTGGGAGTGAAATCCTGGATCTGCTCCAAACGAAAGCCCATGGCCTTGGTCTCTGCGGCAAGATGAGCCATATCTGTTAGTTTACTCCCCGGGTGACTACTGATGAAATAGGGGATAAGCTGCTGCTTTAATCCGACCTCTTTGTTGCCCTTGTCGAAGAGCTTCTTGAATACATGAAACTGTGAAAAGCTTCCCTTTCTCATGATGTTAAGCACATCGTCGGAGGTGTGCTCCGGCGCTACCTTTAGCCTACCACTGATATGATGCCGGATGAGATTGGATGTGTATTCGCTGATATGTACATTGGTATGATGGTTTGCGGATAGCAGCATGTCGTAACGTATGCCGCTACTGATGAATACGTGCTTCACACCTTTTATCTTTCGCGCTTTGGTGTATAGTTCTGTTAAGGGTTTGTGATCTGCATCCAGGTTTTTGCAGATCATGGGAAACACACACGACGGTCTTCTGCATTTGAGACACAACCTTTCGTCCACACCTTTCATGCGGTACATATTAGCCGACGGCCCTCCCAGGTCGGTAATGGTGCCGTAGAAATCCTCCATTTCTGTAATCTTTTTCACCTCTTTAAGTATGGATTTCTCACTTCTGGAGGCGATAAATTTCCCCTGGTGTGCTGATATTGTGCAGAAGGCGCATCCGCCAAAGCATCCGCGATGGATGTTCACTGAGTGGCGAATCATCTCATACGCCGGAATAACTCCGCGTTTTTTATATTTGGGATGAGGTGTTCTGGTGTATGGCAATTCGTAATATTTGTCCAGTATATGGCTTTCCATGGTTGGAAATGGTGGGTTTACCTGCACGAAGATTCCGTCTTCCTGTTTCTGTGCCAGCGTTGCAGGCTTCATCCTGTTCGACTCTGTCTCTATGATTTTAAATGCCTCAGCGAAGGCTCGTTTGTCCTTTTTGCAGAGGTTAAATTCTGCCAGGAATGTGGCTTCCGGGGTGGGGTTTGTGGTGAGAAGTGCCGTCTGTGGAATATCCGTCAATGTGGAGATATCTTCCCCTTTTTGTATGCGTTCAGCTATTTGCGTAATAGGTAATTCTCCCATGCCGTAAACCAGGAGGTCGGCTTTTGTCTCCGCCAGCACCGACTGCTTTAACTCATCCGACCAGTAGTCGTAGTGTGTGAGCCTTCGCAGTGACGCTTCTATGCCGCCGATTATAACCGGCGAATCAGGATATAGCTCTTTGATGATTTTACTATAAACGGTGAGGGCGTAGTCGGGTCTAAAACCGGCCTTATTTCCCGGTGTATATGCATCGTCGGAGCGTAAGCGTTTGTTTGCGGTATAATGGTTCACCATAGAGTCCATATTTCCGGAGGTGATGGCAAAAAAGAGTCTCGGTGCTCCGAACTTCTTAAAGTCTCTCAGGTCATCCTGCCAGTTGGGTTGTGGGATGATTGCTACTTTCAGCCCGGCATATTCCAGCACGCGGGCGATAAAGGCATTTCCAAATGCAGGGTGATCCACATAAGCGTCGCCGCTGATAAGTATAACATCGGGTTGCGACCAGCCGTGCTTTTCCATCTCCTGTTTGGTGATGGGCAGCCAGTCGGTAATCGGGCGTAGTGCTTTTTCGTTCATGCAGCAGCAAAGATAGTTGTTACTGTCTGTTAAACAACGCTGCTATGGTTTTGGTTTCGGGTTTAATAATTCCTTTGTCGGTAATGATCGCGGTGATGAGTTCAGCAGGTGTCACGTCGAAGGCAGGGTTTATTGCTTTTGATCCCGGTGCTGAAACACGTATGGTTCGCATTATGCCCTCCCTGTCCGGCCCCGTTTGGTAGTGCACTTCATCTTCGCTTCGCTGTTCGATAGGTATTTGTGAACCATCAGGGCACTCCATATCAAAGGTGGAGAGTGGCGCGGCCACATAGAACGGCACGTTGAAACGTTTTGCCACTATGGCCTTTTCGAGGGTTCCGATTTTATTCGCCGTGTCGCCATTGGCAGCGATGCGATCCGCCCCGACGATAATCATATCCACGTCGCCTTTTTCCATAAGCCATGCACCGGCGTTGTCGGGGACAATGGCGTGATAGATGCCGGCATTGACCAACTCCCATGCTGTGAGGCGTGCTCCCTGGCTGCGTGGCCGGGTCTCGTTAGCCCACACAAAGAACTTCTTGCCCTGCTCCCGGGCGAGATGTATAACCGAGACAGCGGTTCCGTAGTCCACAAATCCCAGCCATCCGGCGTTGCAGTGTGTCATCACCTTCATGCCGTCGGTGATAAGCTCACGTCCATACATCCCGATGGTGCGTCCTTCTTCCACATTCTCCTGAGCTATCTTTTGTGCCTCTGCTATGGCAGCATCTTCACCATCTTCCATTCCTGCTTTATACACCCTGTCGATGGCGTAGAAGAGGTTTTGTGCTGTGGGGCGTGTCTTCCGGATCTCTTCGCGGGCTTTCCGGAGGTAAGATTCCCTGTTCGTTTCCCTGGGCTGCTTTGGGGGAACGGTGTCCATAAAGGCCTGCGCCATGGCGAAGCCGCCGGCGGCACCGATGGCGCCGGCACCGCGCGTGATCATAGTAGTAATTGCCATGCACGTATCACGGTAGCTTTTGGCTTCATAAACAGTGAATTCAAAGGGTAACTTGTTTTGCTCTACCATAAAAACGGAAGAGCCTTCCATGCGGATGGTAAGGTAGTGGATGTTGTTTACTTTCATAGCTTCAGGGTTAACGGAAAGTGTACTTGACAATATGTATCAGATCCTTGCCGAAGAGTGCCAAAGATACGAAATTAATATCTAAAAATTGGTAATAGCTATGCAACGTTAATTACGTCAATAAGATGTTTGATGCAATCAACGCTCGAGCTCCGAAAGTACGACATACGAGAGGAATGCCATCCCTGGAAGTAGTGTCTCTTCGTCAATGTCAAAGGTAGAAGAATGGAGGTTGGCGGTGATTCCCTTCTCCGGGTTTCCTGATCCCAGACGGTAGTATGTCCCGGGAACCTCTTTAAGGAAATAGGCCATATCGTCGGAAGTCATCCGTTGAGGCAGATTTTTAACATTTTGTTTCCCCCAGTAGATCTCTGCATATCTTTTTACCCTTGCGGTGACGTCAACGTCGTTGTATATAGATGGATAGCCATGGATGATATTTACCTCTGCTGTAGCGCCATGGCTGTGAGATATACCTTTGACGGTATTTTTTACCAGCTGGTGCATCTCTTTGCGCCATTTGTCGTCGAAGGTTCTTATGATTCCCTCCATGTCCACTATTTCGGGGGTGACATTCGGGAGTCCGTCGGCGATCATTTTTCCCACAGATATTACCGTAGGCATGGCGGGGTGTGCTTTACGGCTCACCAGAGTTTGTAGTGCAAGGACTATCTCTGAAGCAATAACCACGGGATCGATGTTGAGGTGTGGGGTAGCGCCGTGCCCTCCTTTGCCTCGAACACGGATGTAGAATTCGTCGGAGGAAGCCATATATTGTCCGGGGCGCATACCTATTGTTCCGCTGTTGAGCTCCGGAAGAACATGTTGCCCGAAGATAAGATCAGGTTTTATCTTGCTGAAGATGCCCTCTTCGAGCATCACCTTTGCTCCGCCGGGGTACGTCTCTTCGGAAGGCTGGAAGATAAGCATCACTTTGCCCGAGAAATAATCGCGCAGCTCATGGATGATCTTTCCGGCACCAAGTACCATGGCGGTGTGTGCGTCGTGGCCGCAGGCATGCATGTACCCCGGCCTGACGGAGGCGTATTCCACGTCATTTTTTTCTTCTATGGGAAGCGCATCCATATCGGCGCGCATAGCAATTACTGGGCCTTCAGGATTGTGGCCTTCGATAAGCGCTACCACTCCCGTGGTGGCAATGCCGCCCTGAAAATGGATGCCCCACTCCTTGAGTTTCTGCTGTATCAGTTCCGATGTTTTATACTCGTCGAAAGAGATCTCCGGGTACGCATGGATTTTCCTTCTGATGGAAACGACTTCGTCGATTGTATCGTGCGCCAGACCGTTTACGATTGTTTTAATATCATCCATAGCAACAAAGATAATGAAAAGCAACGTTGTAGAGGTAATATGGAAGAGGATAAGATCACGAAACCCGGAAATAATTAATAACGAAACATTAGCCTTAGTCACACTCTTTATTGCCACCAGTAAAAGCTAAGAAGCCGACATTGTATAAAGTTTTGTTATAAGTGTTTTAAATAGCAATATGAACGAAATTCAAAGCATTTAGAATAAAGAAAAAAGAAACTTAAATTAGAGGGGGTCACCTAATATTACGGAATCTTAATGAATTTTTTTTAGAAAAACTACCTTGTTGTCGTTGGGACCATAAAAATTTGGTAGCTCTGTGATTAATTGACAATCGGATTTTATATAAAATTGCCGGGTAGTCTCATAGATTGGTCGTGAGGAAGTCTCTATCCAGATATTTTTGCCTTGCCGTTTTTCAATATCCTCTATAGCCATAGACATGAGTATCTTTCCAACACCTTTTTTTTGCTGAGAGGCATGAATGGCAATCCAGTATAAATCAAAACTATCGGCAGTACCTGGGATTTTACCATAGCAGGTAAACCCAACAGGTTTATCATCAATTTCAACGATATTAAAAATATAACCGCTCTTCTCTTCTCCTTCATTGATGTTTTTCCAGGCTAACTCCCGGGCAATTTCCACTTCTGAATTGTAAAACAATCCGGTAGAATCTAATATCTCTTTCACAGAAAAAACATCATCCGGTCTTAGTTTTCTTCTAAATATCATCATTCTAATTTATGTCTTCCAGAATGCGTTTTACAATGATTTCATTACTATATCCTGCATAGTTTATGGCCGCAATAAATCCGCTGTCAGGTGCTATGCAAGGATTACCGTTTATTTCCAAAATATACAGGTTGTCCTTATCGTCCACCCTAAAATCTATTCTGGCATAGCCGTGCAGGTTAAATGCTTTCCAGCTTTTGCGGCATACATCTGTCATTTTCTTTTTTAATGGCATATTGTTTTCAAGCGTCCCGAAAGCCCTGTTCGTTTGCTTATATTCTTCACTGTTTTCATCCCATTTTGCTTTGTATCCGATCACTTTAGGTTTGTTGTCGAAAAATGATGTAAACAACATTTCGGCAGGAGGTAAAACTTCCAGTCCGTTTTTATCAGCCAAAAGGCTGACATTAAATTCCCGCCCATCAATATATTCCTCAATAAAATAATGAGAAGAAGATAGTTGAGCCAATTTTTTCAACTTATCGGTGTCGCGGGGCTGAAATACTGAATCTGTGTCAATTCCAACAGAAGCTTCTTCCCAAATTGGTTTTATGATATAGGTTTTTGATGCATCCAGTTTGTTGATTTCATCCATAGCAAAAAAGTCGGCTGTGGGTAAATTGAATAATCGCATTATTTTTTTAGCCAAAACTTTATTGGTGCTTATAAATAAAGCGTCAAGAGGTATGCCGGTATAGGGTATTTTTAATGAATTTAATATGGCAGGAGAAAAATAGAGTAACTCGCCTTTTCCCCAACTTGACTCTACTAAATTGAAAACTATATCCGGTTGCTGTGCCTGCACTATCTTTAGATCTGCCTGAATGTCATCTCCAACCGTCATTGTAATAACATCATGCCCTAAATTTTTACACGCCTCTGTTACTAAATCTCTCTGGTCGAGGACATCTAATTCATCTTCGGTGTGATTCTGAATTTTATTGTGAAGAATAATTATTTTACTCATGACTAAAAATTTCTCTTAATTGCTGATTTCATTATTTCTGAAATAATCTCCTGATACGACATTCCGTTTAATCCACATAAGATGGGTAAATCTGAAGTAACGGGGTTCAGTCCGGCCAAAGGGTTTACTTCTATAAAGCTCATTTTTCCATAACGATCCACTTTTACATCAACGCGTCCGCCGTCGTAACAATTAAGAGCCCTCCATGCGCCCAGCGCTAAATCTTTGCAGGCTTCCAGCAGTTCGCCGGTAACAGGTACATATTCTATCTTATCTGCGTAGTTTTCTTTTGTGTCGTAAGAGTATATTTGCGTGGAATCTTTCTGTTTAGAAATAATTTCCATGGCTCCGGGCACCCGGGCTGTCTCACCGGTTCCGAGTACCCCGACGGTAAATTCTCTTCCGGGTAAAAATTCTTCTACTAGAACAGGTTGATTATATTTTTCGAGCAATTGAGTACAAACACTAAGAAGTTGATCCTCTGTTTTGATAAGAGAACGGTTGGTTATTCCTTTGCCGGTACCCTCCGCAACAGGTTTCGCAAAAAGAGGGTATTGAAGCTTGATCTTTTCAATATCTGTGGTTTTTGAAACCACATAAAATGGTGGTGTGTTAATTCCGCTATCTCTTACAATCTGTTTAGCAAAGGCTTTGTTTAACGATATTCCTAATGTAACAGGTCCGGAGAAGACATAGGGTATTTTGTACATATCCAACAGGGCAGGCACCAGCGATTCGCGCCCTTCACCATAAAGGCCTTCGGTTATATTAAAGATAATATCCCAACTTTCTCCAGCCAGCAACTGTATTATTAAACTTTTGGCATTTCCAATACGGTGGGTCTCATATCCCTCCTTTTGAATAGCTTGCTCAATGCCTTCAATGGTGCTTTCCTTGTCAAATTCAGCCGTCTCCTCCAAAGAATAACCTTCATTGAGATAATCGATTCTCAGGTCGTATGTTAATCCTACTTTCATTGTTTTCTTCTTATTCTTGTGGATAAATATCCTTCAAAAAAATTCCGGGCATTGATGCCCAGGGTTCTGTTTTTATAACCCCCCTCTTGCACAAATAAAATCGGAACGGGTATCTTTCCTAATTCGGCACCATTATTTTTGAAATCGCTGGCTTTTAATGACCATGTTCCGGTGGGATCTCCTTTAGCAGGATCAAAGCCCAAACTTATGATCAGATATTCGGGTTTAAAGCTGATAATTTTTTTAATAACCTGCTTGAGGTACACAAGGTATTCATCGCCATTTAAATTCTCTTTTATGGGGTAGTTTAAATTATATCCCTCGCCCTCGCCCTCACCTTTTTCATCGGCAAAACCGGTGAAATAAGGGTAAGCAAAAGAAGGATTACCATGTATGGACACGGTGAACACATCATTGCGATTATAAAAAATTTGCTGGTGCCCGTTTCCATGGTGGTAGTCGATATCCAGAATTGCCACCTTACCATATTTGGAAAGAAAGTTTGCCGCGATAGAAGCATTATTAAAATAACAAAAACCTCCAAAAACCTCCGTTTCAGCATGATGCCCCGGAGGACGAATCAAAGCATAAGCACTATGATAACCCTCCAATAATAATTCGGCTCCGGTGAGTGCGCAATTGACTCCGGAACGAGCTGCTAAAAATGCGTTTTTGTTTATTGGTGTAAATGTGTCGATGCAATAGTATCCTGCAAGAACTGAATAATCTTTGGGCGGACGTGTTGCATTTCTGATGGGAAAAACATAAGGATAAATAGACTTGCCTTCCGGAATTTTATCGCAGACAGTTTTAATATAATTAAATAATTTGGGATTATGAACTTCAGTAATGAGCCTGTCGGGAAACCCTCGTGATGGTCTCATTTTGAATGCATTTAATTTTTCAATCTCTTTGGTTATACTTTTTATGCGAACCGGCGATTCTATATATCCTCTTTCTTTTATGTGATGGATGTCATGCTTATCATTTACTATCAGCATAATCTCATCTTTAACGGCTTCGATTTTTTGTATAGGCCTGTCTTTAACAAGATATTTGAATTCTCTTAATTTGACAGGATTATCATTGATTGATTTGATTACTGTTTGGATATAATCCTCAGGACAATAGTTTGGATATTTTCGCTCCAATATAGCCCTGATTATTTTTTTTGCCTGCGCCGAAGATAAACGTATATCATTTCCCAAATCATCAAAAACCAAATATGGAGGACAACTATCCTCCGGATTTACGGGTGTTTCATATTTGGTGCCTATGATAGGTCTGGCTCCGTAACGTTCATAAAATGCCAATCGAGCTTTATTTTGCTTTATTTCACTTTTGTCTTTGCATAATTCTTCGTCATCAGGAAGGCACTCCATAAATATTCCAATTGAATTTAAAAGTTGTGCTTCTTCTCTGATCCTTTCGTATATGGCACCACCAACACCGGAAGAAATTCTGCTTGGTTTAACAGCTATGTAGTCGAGGTAGCAGAAGTTTTTATCAGGCATATAAAACAAAATTGCAAACCCTTTCACATTACCTTTGCCATCTTCAGCCACAAAAATTTGAGATGAAAAACGATATTTTAAAGGATCCTTCATCTGTTCGAGAACATCATTTATTTTTTCTTCTTTAAGAGAAGAAAATTGAATTTTCAGAATATCCAAAACCTGTCCAATGGCATATTTATTGGACTGATGATAAGTATCGGCAATCTTTCTAATGATAAACATACATTGCTTTTTTACTTTTCAGGATCGTAATACTTATAGGTTTTTCCTTCAAAATTTTCCAGCACCACAGAGTCACCTTTTCTTCCTTGATAATAGTTTGGTAATAAAGGTATTTTTCCACCTCCACCGGGTGCGTCAATCACATAATGGGGTATTGCATAACCACTTGTAAAGCCTCTGAGGCCATGAATAATTTTTACACCTATTGAAACGGGTGTTCTGAAATGAGATGAACCCGGAATGGGGTCACACTGATAAATATAATAGGGTCGTATTCTGATTTTTAATAGTTCATGCATTAATTTCTTCATGGTTTCCACATTATCATTTACGCCCTGCAACAAAACGGTTTGGCTACCCATTACAATTCCTGCATTAGCAATGCGATTGGCAGCTTCTATTACTTCAGGAGTTATTTCATCAGGATGGATACTGTGAATACTCATATAGACGGGGTGATATTTTTTCAGCATCTTCACTAAATTATTAGTGATTCGCTGGGGGAGCACCATTGGTACTTTTGTTCCAATTCTAATAATTTCCACATGTGGAATCGCTCTTAGCGAAGAGAGCAGAAATTCAATATGCTTATCAGGTAAAGTTAGCGGATCACCGCCGGAAATTACCACATCTCTGACATTCTGATTATTTCTTATGTATTCAATTGATTTTTCCCATGCCTTTACTCCATAATGCTTCTTGTCTTTAAGCACCATGTGTGAGCGGGTACAATAGCGACAATAAGTTGAACAAAAACCGGTCGACAGCATTAATACTCTATCAGGATAACGATGAACCAGGTTATAGACCGGACACATAGCATCTTCATGCAGAGGATCGGATTCTTCACCCGGTGAAATGATAAGTTCTTTCTTGTCCGGGACAACTGTTTTGCTTAATGCATAAGTCACAGGTTTTCCCGAAAGTAAACTGGCATAATAAGGCGTAATTCTTAAAGGAAGTTTTCTTGATTTAGATAAAAAATCAACATCATCAATACTACTAATATCTAGTATTTCAGATAATTTTTTAAATTTGACATAACTGTTTTGTATTTGCCATCGCCAACTATTCCACTGTTTGTCTGTGGCTTCAGGAAAATGAGTCTCCCTGAATTGTTGTGTTATTGTGTTAATGACTTTAAAGTCCGAAATAGAAATTTTGGTGTTACTAAAAGGACTTTCTTCAGTATTAGATGTTGTAAAGACTGCATCAATCGAAGCAAGATCTTCTTTTAACGGAGGCTCAAAACCTTGATCTAAGTCATCATTCATGTCCTGTGTTTTTAAAAAATTACATTCAAGTGAATATGTTTTTTATGAGTTCCAAGGTATCTGGATACATTCACGTTATAAAAGTATTAAAAATAAGTGACGCTTTATTTTTTATTGTGTACAAATTGCTAAAATAATTCATAACTGTAAGCAATGAATAATTAACATCGGATTTTTTTCTTTCGGTGTGGTTCATGGGGTTCGAAGGTCTAAATTTTATTAATATTTAGTGCTCTGCCTTGCAGTTTTTGTCATACCGTTATCTTTTTTCTATATTTGACCAAAATTGTACTTTATGAGAACTATACCAAGCCTGTTTAAAGAGAGTGTTGATCTCTTTGCCGACAACACTTTTCTTTTAGAAGATAAAGGACAAGGATATTACGAAACTACTTATAAAGAGACCGCTGATCAGGTCAAAACTCTGGCATGTGCTCTGCTGCGCCTGGGGGTAAAGAAGGGCGATCGCCTGGCAATTCTTTCGGAAGGAAGAAACCAGTGGATTATCTCTGAACTGGCAGTGCTGTCATGTGCTGCTATTAGCGTGCCTCTTTCAATAAAGCTTACCGAGCAAGAGGTCCTCTTCCGTCTGCGCCACGCCGGAGTGAAGTTCGTCTTCGCCAGTGCACTTCATGGCTCCAAAGTAAAGGCCGTACTTAACGACCTCCCCGCGATGGAGAAGCTAATCTATTTCGACGACCTGGAAGAGTATGGCGAAAAAGAGATGACATTCAGCGAGCTGGTGGAAGAAGGCTCGTCGCTTTGTGAGGGGTATTCAGATGAACTGCAAACTCGTATCGACTCCATTCAAGAGAATGATTATGCCAATATATGCTATACTTCGGGCACAACAGCAGATCCCAAAGGTATTATTCTTAGTCATCTGAATTATTACGCCAATGTGTATCAGAGTTATACTCTTATGACTATCCCCGAGACGTTCAGAACACTGATACTGCTGCCTTTAGATCATAGCTTTGCCCACACCGCGGGTTTTTATAGCTTCATGAGAAAAGGTGCAGGAGTGGGATTTATAAAGCTTGGAAAAACAACCAATGAGATCCTACGAAACATCCCATACAGCATACAGCAGATTAAACCAGACCTGCTGATGAGTGTTCCGGCTTTGGCGAAAACTTTTAAGAAAAATATTGTTAAAGGCGTAAAGGAAAAAGGAAAATTCACTGCCTGGCTGCTATGGAGCGGGCTGCAGGTGTCATATAAGTATTATAAAGAGGGCTATAACAAAGGTACAGGATTTAGTTTCCTTTTGAAGCCGTTGGTATGGGCTTACGATAAAATTATTTTTAGCAAGGTTAGAGAGTTTTTCGGTGGAAAGCTACAGTTTTTTATTGGCGGAGGAGCACTTTTGGACATAGAGCTTCAGCGCTTTTACTACGCCCTGGGAATACCCATGATGCAGGGTTACGGACTTTCGGAAGCTTCGCCTGTTATTAGCTCCAACGCATTACATAAGCATAAGCTCGGATCAAGTGGCGTTCTTGTCACACCAATGGATCTAAAAATAATCGATAGCAAAGACAAAGAACTCCCTGTTGGCGAAGCGGGCGAGATAGTTATACGTGGTGAGAATGTGATGATAGGTTACTGGAAAAACCAGAAGGCTACTGATGAGGCTCTGCGCGACGGGTGGCTATATACCGGAGATATGGGATATATGGATAAAGACGGATTCCTATTCGTGCTTGGCCGTTTCAAGTCACTGCTAATTAGCAACGATGGTGAAAAACATAGCCCTGAAGGTATCGAAGAGACCATCGTGGAGAATAGCGATGTGATTGATGAAATTATGCTATATAATGATCAAAATCCTTATACCGTAGCACTGATTCATCCAAACTACGATGTGTTGAAAAAAATGGTTTCCAAACGTGAAGTGACACCCGACTCAATCCGTGGTGTCGACATTGCGATCCAGATTATTAAAGAAGAGATTGACCCATATCTCTCAGGTGGTAAGTATGATACTCTCTTCCCCGACAGGTGGCTTCCCGTATCTATTGGGCTACTCCCGGAAGGATTTAATGAGCAGAACGGATTTATGAACTCTACCATGAAAATGGTTCGTGGAAAAGTAACTGATTTCTACCGTGAACTAATTGATTATCTTTATACTCCCGAAGGTAAGCCTATTCATAATGATAAGAATAAAGCCCTTCTGAGGCAGAAACTGAAATAGGTTATAACCTCCCAATAAGAATTTGCGGTCTGGAATTTGCATTCTTTCATGGAACCTTTAAGGGAGTCACGTTGTCTTCTTAGTAATTATTATCACAAATCTTTTTTTGAAACCTGAAACTTATGTATATGAAAAAAAGTATCATTTTTGTTTTTTCTGTGCTCCTTACAACAACAATATTTGCACAGACCTCAGATAAAGCTTATAAAATCCCATCTGTAAATCTTACTACAATAAATGGTGAACCATTTAACACCTCCAACATTGATAATGACGGATACCCGGTAATTATCAGCTTTTGGGCTTTGTGGTGTAAGCCTTGTATCAAAGAGCTCAACACAATCGCCGACGTATATGAAGATTGGGTTGATGAGACTGGAGTCAAGATTTATGCTGTTTCTATCGACGATAGCCGTTCTAGCTCAAGAGTGGGTCCTACTGCCAACGGAAATGGCTGGGAATATGAGATTCTCCTAGACAAAAACCAGGAATTTAAAAAGGCTCTCAACGTAAATATGATTCCTCACACTTTCCTGCTCGACGGTGAAGGTAACATCGTATGGCAGCACACCTCTTTTGCTGAAGGTGCTGAGCTGGATCTCATAGAAAAGGTGAGGAAGTTGGCTAATGGTGAAAAACTTGATGACGCACATTAATTTGTAAATAATGAAAAGGAATATTTTTACCCTTCTTGCACTGCTGATATTTGGTAGTGCAAGTTCTGTTTTAGCGCAAAATTTTTTATCCGGTGGCCAGGTTCATGGTAACTTCCAAACGGATATGCAGTACTATACCGATGATGATGTACTAGGTATCAACGACTCTACTCTCAATGGTAAGCGCATGGGTCTTAATGGGTTTCTTGACCTTAACTACACCAACAATAATTTTACTGCCGGCATGCGCTATGAGGCGTATCTGTCGCCATTGTTGGGCTTCGAGCCACAGCATGAAGGCCAGGGAATACCTTATTATTATGCACAATATAAAAACGACTATGTGGATGTTACTGTCGGAAATTTCTATGAGCAGTTTGGTAGCGGATTGATATTGAGAACCTATCAGGAGTGGAATCTGGGTTATGATAACTCACTTAATGGTATCCGTGTGAAGCTGAACCCATACAAAGGTGTAACGCTTAAAGGTCTTATAGGTACACAGCGTTATTACTGGCAGAAATATGACGATGGTAACCGTGGTATCGTTCGTGGTGGAGATGTGGAGTTTTTTCTTAATGATATGATTAAAGGACTTGAAGGAAAACAGACACAGATTCTTCTGGGTGGCAGCGTGGTCAGCAAGTATGAAAAAATGACCTCCAAGACTACTATTATCAACGATACAATTTTCGAATATAGCCTGCCTGTTAATGTAGCTTCTTTCGCCGGACGTATGAATGTGAGCCACCGTGGATTTAACTTTATCACCGAGTATGCTTATAAGATGAATAACCCTTCCCAGTATAATAATTATATCTATAAGCCGGGACAGGCACTCTTTTCTACGTTAAGTTATTCCACTAAAGGTCTGGGTGTTATCTTGGCTGCAAAGCGTGTGGACAATATGAGCTATAAGTCGAAGATGACGGAATCCGGAAATATGCTCGACATTAACTTCGTGCCTCCTTTGACGAAGATGCACCACTACAGCCTGGCTACCATGTATCCTTATGCAACACAGCTAAATGGTGAGTATGCTTTTCAGGGTGATGTGGTTTATACTATTCCAAGGAAGTCGAAGCTTGGTGGCCGTTATGGTATGAATATCGCGCTTAATTACGCTGTTGTTTTTGATATCGATAAACAACCTCTGGCAGAAGGAATGTCCATAGGACAAACCGGAACAATGGGATACGAAAGTGACTTTCTAAAGCTGGGTGGGGATATGTTCTTCCAGGATATCAATGTGAAAATAACTAAGAAATTTAATAATAAATGGAAGGGTGTTTTTACTTACCTGAACCAGGTTTACGACAAGGATGTTATTGAAGGTCACCATAATGAGTATGGTAAAGTATATGCTCATATCGGTATTGCTGATGTGACATATAAAATAACCCCTCGCCAGTCGTTACGTACTGAGGCACAGATGCTTTTTACTGAAGAGGACAAAGGCGACTGGGCATCACTGACTCTGGAATATAACATCGCACCAAAGTATTTTATCTCTGTTATGGATGAGTATAATTATGGTAATCCAATTGCAGAAGAGCAGACACATTACTTCAACGTTGCTGCTGGATATATCAAAGATGCAACGCGTATTGCGCTCTCTTTCGGTCGTCAGCGCGAAGGTCTGCTTTGTGTAGGTGGTGTGTGCCGTCAGGTTCCTGCTTCCACAGGTGTAACATTAACAGTAACAAGTAGCTTCTAAAGATTTTTATCATGAAAACAATACGAATACTAATAATGATGGTTATGGCAGCCGGAATGTTTTTCGGTTGCGATAAAGTAGAGGAGCCATTTCTTATTAACAAAGGTCCTGCGGGCTCCGGTGGTGGAGAAACTGGTAAAAGAGTAGTGCTGGTTGAAGAATTTACCGGACACTACTGTCCGAACTGCCCCGAAGCATCCCTTCAGCTGAATACATATAAAGAGCTGTATGGCGATCAAATGATCGTTGTTGCTATACATGCCGGATGGGTTGCCTATCCATATGGTGGCGATTATGCCGCAGATTATCAGACCACAGCAGGAACAACTCTAAATGATTATTTTGGTGTTAATGCTAACCCCTCCGGTATGGTGAGCCGGAAAGAAATTGATGGAAGCCGTGTTTTGGGTAAAGATCAATGGCAGACACCCATAGAACAACTAATCGAGGAAGAGGCACTCGCTGAGATATCTCTTGGATCAGAGTACAACGATAGTGACAGATCAGCAGATATCACCGTTGAAATGGAAGTGTTCAACCCTGAGTCAGTGGATTATAAATTCTGTTTGGTGGTGATAGAGGATGATATCGTGTCGCCACAGAGCAACAATAATCCTGATGTTGGTGATACACCGACGATCCATGACTGGAAGCATAAGCATGTTTTTCGCGGAGACGTTAACGGTACCTGGGGCGAGACTATTGATTCAGCATTAGGAGTTATCTCAAAAACCTACTCCTTTTCACTTGCTGAAAACTGGAATGCCGATAACTGCGCCTTTGTAGGATACATCTATCGTGACGACACGAAAGAGGTAATTCATGCTGCTGAGGTGCATGTGGTGGAGTAAGATATTTTAGTAAATAAGATTTTTATTTTTTATTCTCATTTCCTTTGAAAATTAGTGTGGAGAGTTGATCCTTCGCCAAGATTGTATTGGCGGTTTCGAGGAACTGCTTTGCTGTGATGCCTTCTATCCTGGCATGTAGCTGTTCCATGCTGTCAACCTTATTTCTTATGAGCATACTTTTGGCCATGGAGAGCATCTCGTTGAGATTCGACTCCTGGGCTATGGCCATTTGTCCCTTGAATTGCTTTTTGGCGATATGCAGCTGTGTGGTTCCGGGTTCTTTCGTCCGTATGGAGTTGAATTCGCGGTGCAGCAGTCGCAGCGCTTTCTGCGCATTGGCAGGATCCATACCCATGTACACATAGAACACTCCGGTGTCGGAGTATGGCGTGTACTGTGCCTCTATATTGTATGTGATGCCGTATTTTTCTCGGATGGCCATGTTAAGGCGTGTGTTCATGGCCGGACCGCCGAGGTAGTTGGTGAGAAGAGCCAATGTAGCACGGCGTTTGTCATCCCACGAAAATGCCCTGTTGCCCACCGATACATGCGTCTGAAAGCTATTCCTTTCAACAACATTTTTATTCGGATAATATCCGTTTACTGGTGTACGCTGTATTGCATCAGCGAAGGTGTTTTCTGTAACGAAGTGTTTTTCCGCCAGTAGTATAAGACGTTTCATTGAGATCTTTCCCACGGAGCAGATCACCATATTCCAGGGTTTATAGTTTCGTTTTATGAAGTTAAAGATATCCTCTCTGTTGAGTTTTTCGAGGCTTTTTGGTGTTCCGAGGATGTTGCGCCCCAGTGCATGCCCGGCAAAGAGCTGGTCTTCGAAATCGTCCACTATTTGTTCCCATGGGGTATCGAGGTAGCTGGTTATTTCATCATAAACCACATCTTTTTCTTTTTCTATTTCTTTATCAGGAAATACGGAGTTGAATATAATGTCGCTGAAGAGCTCAATGGCGCGGCCGTAGTATTCGGGCAGGAAAGAGGCGTAAACGCAGGTCTCTTCTTTTGTGGTGTATGCGTTCATCTCACCACCCACGTTATCCATTCTGCTAAGGATATGAAATGACTTCCGTTTTTTTGTCCCTTTGAAAATCACGTGCTCAATAAAATGTGCTATGCCATGTTCGCTATGTGTCTCATCTCGTGAGCCTGTGTCGATCATGATTCCGCAATGTGATACTACTGAGGAACTCTCCTTGTGAACGATCCTAAGACCTGATGGGAGCGTATGGTATTGATACATAATGTTGTTGTCTCTGATTATTATTCTGTATAGATCCAGAATAACGGCTGGTACCCTCGGAAATTGCCGTATTCATCGTAATTCTCCAGCAAAGGTGCGATGGCAACAATTTTTTTCTCTATGCTGCGAATATCCTTCCCGTTGTAAACCCACTCTTCCCAAAATCGCACCCTGGTAACATCTCTGTATTCCAACTTCTGTTCAATAATAATGGTTGTGTCGTTGTATGGTGGATCCGGGTTTTGCGTAAGTACGGTATCCACACGACCGCGGATAAACTCCAGCTGTTTTTCAGAGATTTTATTGTTGGTAAAAACATCGTACACCTCTATTTTTCCGTTTAATGCGTCTGTCAGTAACGATTCCACAAACATGTCTCTTTGTGAGCCTTCTATGTTGTCGGCCCACCAGTCGGCGTCGGGATTGGTAGCTTTGATCTGAACATCGTACTGTATTTTTTCGGTGATGAGCTTTGTTTGCTTCTTCTGTGTGCAGGAGCCCATAATTATTAGTATAACAAAAAGCAGAGTATTTTTTCTCATAACAAAAATTTGAATTGTAAAAATAGTAAAATCCCTATTCTTCTATGTCAATACTCAGGGCAAATACTAAATAATGATTGTATCTTTGTTGTGATGAGTCAAAATGCAAAATACTGGATAAAAACCGAAGGCGACAAAGTAGAGTGTCAGCTGTGCCCGCATCGTTGTATTATTTCCCCCGGGAGATATGGCAAATGCCGGGTTCGTAAGAACGAAGCAGGAATACTTGTATCCGCAGTTTACGGAAAAATATGTAGTTATTGTTTCGATCCCATCGAGAAGAAACCGCTGTATCATTTTCATCCAGGGAGACAAATATTGAGTCTGGGCTCCGTGGGGTGTAATTTACGCTGTTCCTTCTGTCAGAATGATACCATATCGCAAACCACAGCGGAAGCATTTCCTCGTTTGAATAGCCGCAGCCCGCAAGAGGTCGTGGCACTTGCTGGATCCAGAGTTGATAACATCGGGGTGGCATATACTTACAATGAGCCGATTGTTTGGTTTGAGTTTATGATGGATGTGGCGGTGCAGATAAAAAAGACGGGGATGAAGAACGTCGTTGTGACAAACGGATATGTTGAGCCGGAGCCGTTGGCTGAGCTTATTGGGGTTGTCGATGCTTTTAGCGTTGATTTGAAGGGTTTTACTGAGCAGTTCTACTCCGAGATGACTTCTGCGTCATTGCAGCCAGTACTAAACAGTTTGAAGCAAATCGCACAATCTGATAAGCATTTGGAGGTTGTAAATCTTATCATTCCGGGCAAGAATGATGACCCGGATATTTTTAGGGATATGATTTCTTTCATAAGAACGGAATTAGGAAAGGATACAGTACTTCATTTGTCTCGTTATTATCCTCATTATAAGATGAATGAATCTCCAATGCCAGTGGGGAAGATGTATGAGCTTCAAAAACTTGCTAAAGAAGAGCTCTTGCATGTTTACCTTGGAAATATGCCACACTGATTATACATTTTTTTCTTATCCTGAATTATAACTACCAAATTGTGAATAGTATCTTTGAATTATGAATATAGATCATTTTACCAAACCGGAATTACTCATAAGTACTGATACTTGTAAAAAGAACATTAGTATGATGGCAGCAAAGTCTGCCATATCAGGTTCAATATTTCGCCCTCATTTTAAGACACACCAGAGCGCGGGGGTGGGAGAGTGGTTTAGAGAAGCAGGGGTTAAAGCTATCACGGTTTCTTCACTTTCCATGGCAGAATACTTTGCTGATCATGGGTGGGATGATATCACCATTGCCATTCCTTTTAATATCCGCGAAAGCGATAATCTGAACTTCCTGGCGGAAAAGATTACTGTAAACATCCTTGTTGACGACGGCCGTGTGATAAAAGCTGTTGATATGAAGATCTCCCATGAGATCGGGGTGTTCCTGAAGATCGATTGTGGCTACCACAGAACAGGGATTGATGTTGACGACGGCATGGCTATAAGCAAGGCACTCGATGCCATGAAATCCTGCAAACATCTACGGTTTAAAGGCTTTCTGACACATAGCGGAGCTACATATCATGCTTCATCAATAGACGAAATAAGGAACATCCATCACAATACGGTAGGCAAAATGAAGCGTCTGAAACAAAGGTGGAACTCTGCCTTTGCCGATGCCATTATCTCCATTGGTGATACGCCTTCTATGTCTGTGATAGATTGTTTTTCTGGTATTGACGAGATACGTCCCGGTAATTTTGTGTTTTTTGATTTGATGCAAAAGGAGCTTGGTGTGTGTGCAGATGAACAGGTAGCTGTTGTGGTTGTGGCGCCTGTTATTGGGAAGTATCCCAAAAGAAATCAGGTCGTCGTGCATTGCGGGGGTGTACACCTATCGAAAGAGTCGCTGGTGGTTGATGGAATAACGATCTTTGGGAAAGTGGTTTTTTTCAATGAAAAGGGTTGGGAATTTCCTGAGAAGGATATTTGGGTCACCTCTCTATCACAGGAGCACGGAACATTATCTATTCCTCAGGGGAAGATGCGAAAATTTGATTATGGATCACTGGTGGGAATTATACCTGTTCATTCGTGTATGACGGCGGATTGTTTTTCGCATTATCGTACCACAGAGGATGAACAGCTCTATAGATTATAACCCTAAAATAATAGATTGAATTTTCATTATGAAACACGATAACAGTAAAGAGATCGACTTTATGTTGACGCCGGAGCTGCGACAATATGCTGAAGATCATACTTCAGCGGAGAGTGATCTTCTGCACGAACTAAATCGCCAAACGAATATGCAGGTTCTTCTGCCACGAATGTTGTCAGGACATCTTCAGGGTGCTTTTCTTGCTATGATTGTAAAAATGATTCAACCGAGTTATATTGTGGAGTTGGGTACATTTACCGGATATTCTACTTTGGCCATGGCAGAGGCAATGCCTGCGCACTGCCACATCACCACCATCGAAAATCATAAAGAAAATGCTGCCCTTGCAAAGGAGTTTTTTGACAAGAGTGTGTATACAGAGCGCATCACCCTTCTGATCGGCGATGCAAAAGATCTTATTGAGACCATTGATAGTTCTGTTGATCTGGTATTTATAGATGCCGACAAACGTAATAACCTGTTCTATTACCAGACGCTTGTTTCCAAAATGAAACCAGGTGGATTTATCCTGATAGATAATGTGTTATGGAATGGTAAAGTTCTGAATGAGAGTGCAGATAAAGACACAGAAGCTATTAAAGCCTTTAATAACTATGTTCAGAATGATGACAGGGTTGAAAATCTGTTGTTACCTTTGCGCGATGGTATTATGATGGTAAAAAAGCATTCATAGCATCGTCACATGCAACGATGCTATGAATGTTTTACATTTTAAATTTGTATTCCAGTTGCGAAAGTTGCTCGTTGGCATTTACAATTTTGCTTTTGAGGTTTTCTTTATACTGAATCACGCTTGCCATCATAGCTTCATCGCCGGTAGCGATTATCTGCGCTGCGAGAATTGCTGCATTAAGCGCTCCGTTAATGGCCACTGTAGCCACTGGGATACCTGGAGGCATCTGAACAATTGCCAGCAGTGCATCCATACCTTCCAGTGTGGCGCCTTTTATAGGCACACCAATTACGGGTATTGGCGTGGAAGCCGCGATAACCCCCGGCAGATGAGCCGCCATACCTGCGCCAGCTATTATAACTTTTATTCCTCTTGCTTTGGCTCCTTTGGCGAAAAGTTCAACCTGATCAGGAGTGCGATGCGCTGATAAAGCATTTATCTCAAAAGGAATCTCCATCTCTTCAAAAAACTTTGCAGCTTTCTCCATCACAGGAAGATCGCTGGTGCTGCCCATAATAATACTTACTATTGGTGTCATAATGCTAAATGTTGTTTAAGAAGACAAATGTACAATAAATCAAAGGATAAGATGTTTCATTTTATATCTTTGCACAAAAGCATAATAATGCCGGCTATGGATAAAATCACCATCAAAGATAAAACTTTTGCAATATCAATTCCTGCTGAGGAGCTGAATAAGAAGGTTCAGAATGTTGCAGAAAAGATAAATGAAGATATAAAAGGTAAAGATCCTCTGTTTCTTTGTATTCTAAACGGAGCCTTTGTATTTGCCTCAGATCTGTTAAAAAAGATCAAGACTCCTTGCCAAATATCGTTTGTTAAAATGGCTTCTTATGAGGGAACCAAGACAACAGAGAATGTGAAAACTCTTATTGGTTTGAATGATGAACTGCAAGGACGAACTGTTATTGTGGTGGAAGACATTGTGGACACAGGTATTACCATGGAGCATATTATAGCAGTGCTTCAAGAGGCCGGTGTTGCTGAAATAAAAATTGCAACCCTGTTTTTCAAACCTGACTCTTTTCATCGTGACTATAAGGTTGACTATATTGGGATGTCCATTCCTAACGATTTTATTGTTGGCTACGGACTGGATTATGATGGTTATGGACGTAATCTGCCACATATCTATAGCCTTGTAACTGAATAATATAAATAAGTCAGTATGCGGAATATCGTTATTTTTGGCCCTCCCGGAGCAGGGAAAGGGACTCAATCGAAAAGGTTGGTTGAAAAATATAACCTTGTATATATCTCTACCGGTGATGCCTTAAGGCTCGAGATCGCCTCAGGTTCTTCTCTGGGACAGGAAGCAAAAACACTTATTGATAAGGGTCAGCTGGTGCCGGACAAGATGGTTATAGACATAGTTCAGCATGTTATTCATACTCGTCAGGATATGCCTGATGCTACCGGCATCCTCTTTGATGGCTTTCCCAGGACCACGCTCCAGGCTGAAGCTTTGGATGAGATGCTGGAAGCGCAAGGAGCAGAAGTGTCATGTATGGTGAGCCTCGATGTGCCAGAGAAAGATCTTATAGAGAGAATCCTTATCAGAGCACAAACCTCCGAACGAAGCGATGATAATGAAGAGACTATTGCAAAACGACTTAATGAGTATAAGGCAAAAACACGCGTTGTAGCCGAGTACTATATGCAACAGGGTAAGTTTCGGAAAGTGGACGGAACAGGAACGGTAGATGAAGTCACCAATCGTTTAATATCTGTTATTGAAGAGTATAAATAATTTTTCTCCGTATGTCAAATTCAAATTTTGTTGATTATGTTAAGATAAATTGTCGCTCCGGTAATGGGGGGTCTGGTTCTTCGCATTTTATTCGTAACCGCATGACTGCTTTTGGTGGTCCCGACGGTGGCGATGGAGGTCGTGGTGGTCATATTATTCTTCGTGGAAACAAACAGATGTGGACACTTCTGCACCTCAAATACACAAAGCATATAAAAGCTGAACATGGCGGCGATGGCAGCGGGCAGCTGAAAACAGGGAAAGAGGGTGCTGATGTAATTCTGGATGTGCCGCTGGGTACTGTGGCACGTGATGCTGAGACAGGTGATATAGAGTTTGAAATCGTTAACGACGGTGAAGAGCATGTCCTCGTATATGGAGGAAGAGGCGGAAAAGGTAATGACCATTTCAAATCGTCAACCATGCGTACCCCGCGATTTTCTCAACCCGGGGAACCTGGAGTGGAGCTATGGAAGGTTCTGGAGCTAAAAATACTTGCCGATGTGGGTCTTGTGGGATTCCCCAATGCGGGGAAATCAACACTGCTATCCGTCATTTCTGCAGCAAAGCCCGCTATAGCAGATTATCCGTTTACCACTCTGCGACCTAACCTGGGTATGGTGGCATACCGCAACGACCGTTCGTTTGTAATGGCGGATATCCCCGGTATTATAGAAGGTGCACACGAAGGCAAAGGCTTGGGACTGCGATTTCTGAGGCATATTGAAAGAAATTCGGTATTACTGTTTATGATTCCTGTTGATACCGATGATATTGTCAAAGAGTATCAAATTCTTAGAAATGAACTGCGACAGTATAACCCGGAACTGCTCGACAAAGAGTGCGTCCTAGCAATTACCAAATGCGATATCCTCGATGAAGAGATGCTGGAGGATGTAAAACCTGATATTCCGTCTAATATCCCATGGGTATTTCTGTCCTCTGTTGCAGGTACAGGTGTTACTGAATTAAAAGATAAACTGTGGGAAGCCCTTAATAAGGAGATTTAACCATGGCTTTCCTATCAGAATTTCCCGAACTTTTGGAGTTGGACACAAAATGGCTACTTGCTATCAATGGTTCACACAATGACTTTTTTGACTTTGTGATGTGGTGGGTTTCCGATAAACTAATATGGATTCCTCTATATGCCTTTCTTCTTTTTCTTTTTTACAAAAAATATAAGAGCCGCACCTGGATAATTCTAATTTCCGTGACTTTGCTTATAACCATGAGTGATCAGGGGAGTGTTTATATAAAAGATACTGTAATGCGATTAAGGCCTTGTCATGAGCCTGCACTTTTTGATCTGGTTCACCGTGTCCATGATAAGTGTGGTGGTCGTTATGGCTTTGTCTCTTCACATGCTGCCAATGTCTTTGCCCTTGCAACTTTTGTTGCAGGTACTTTGCGCTGGAGTTTTAGCCCTGCAATTTTTATTTTTCTTTGGGCAGCACTGGTAGGGTACAGCAGGATATACCTAGGTGTTCACTATCCTCTTGATATTATATGTGGAGCCTTTCTAGGTGTGATAATCGGTATTTTTATTTCTTTCCTAACACTCCGGATAATAAATTATAAGAACTCGTAAGTATCCTTCCGTGTCAATCCACGTGTAGCATTTTAGTAAATGATGTTATGGTAGTCAGAATATTTTGTGTTTTAATATCTGTTGAATACCAAATAAAATGTGCTCCATTGTGATATGCGCTTTTAGAGTTAATTGTTATAAGATATACTGTTGAAGGTGGGGGGGTGTGAACTGTCGATGTCTTTTGTGCATAGCAATCTTTTGAAACCCTTTGAAGCCCTTTGAAGCCGTTTGAAGGGGTCAGTTATGCACCTACTGCTCATAATTTTCACACGCTCCAAATAAATCCATCTCCCAACACGATACACCTCTCCAGGGTCACCCTGATATTCAGAGCAATCAAAAGCCAATTATTACAGGTACCTACTGCTTTATGCAGAAAAAGCTTTTTTGTTACCCATTGAAATCAAAAAAAGAGACTACCTCTGGTAAAAGAAGCAGTCTCAAAGGATCTTATCCAAAATTTAGTAATCGTTAGCAGCAATCAAATTTTATACCTTGTGCTAGTGGCATAGTATCACCATAATTAATCGTATTTGTTTGTCTGCGCATATAAGCTTTCCAGGCATCAGAACCTGACTCTCTTCCGCCACCGGTCTCTTTCTCTCCACCGAAAGCACCGCCTATTTCGGCACCTGAAGTGCCCAGGTTTATATTTGCAATACCACAATCAGAGCCTAATGCTGAAATAAACTTCTCTGTTTCGCGGATATTATTGGAGAAAATTGATGATGATAAGCCTTGAGGTACATCATTATGCAGTTCCAGAGCATGTTCAAAGTCTCGGGCTTTTATTAGGTAAAGAAGTGGGCCAAATGTCTCTTCCTGAACTATGGGATAGCGGTTTTCTACTTCCGCCAGTGCCGGAATCATAAAGCACCCGGATTCATAACCTTTGCCTTCCAGCTTTTGGCCTCCAAAAATAATCTTACCACCCTGTTCTTTCACCTTTTTAATAGATTCCATAACAGCTTCCACAGCCCTTTCATCTATCATTGGACCGATAAGAGTATCCTCATAAATGACATTACCTATATGATTTGTTACCTGTTTATAGGCTTTTAGGATTATCTCTTTAACGTTATCATAAACATCTTCAGTGATAATCACCCGGCGTGTTGAAGTACAGCGTTGACCTGTTGTTCCCACTGCTCCAAATACAATAGAAGGAATCGCCATGTTGAGATCAGAATGCTTTGTAACGATAACAGCATTGTTGCCACCTAGTTCAAGAATGGACTTACCCAGGCGTTCAGCTACTTTACGACCCACACGGAGCCCCATAGACGTAGAACCTGTTGCTGATATTAATGGTACGCGACGATCTTCCAGAAAGTTGTCTCCGATGTGCTTGGAACTTCCTGCAACAAGGTTTATAACACCTTCCTGAATATCGTTGTCGGCAAGTACTTTAGACATAATATTGTGAACTGCGATAGCAGATACAGGCACCTTGGAAGATGGCTTCCAGACTACAACATCACCTGCTATAAGTGCAAGCATGGTATTCCAGGCCCAAACAGCCACTGGGAAATTGTATGCTGATATTACTCCAACGATTCCCAATGGATGGTACTGGTCAAACATGCGGTGGTTCTCACGCTCTGAATGGGTGGTCATACCATATAACATTCTGGATTGTCCTACGGCGAAATCGCAGATGTCGATCATCTCCTGAACCTCGCCAAGACCTTCTTGATATATTTTTCCCATCTCCCATGAAACGAGTTTTCCCAGTTGTGGTTTGTTCTCTCTTAGAGCATCTCCCATCTGTCGAACAATATCACCGCGCTTTGGAGCCGGAACTTGACGCCAGGTTTTAAATGCCTCCTGAGCTGTTTGTATTACTATTTCGTAATCATCCTTCGTGGCTTGCTGAACAGATGCAATTGTTTCCCCTGTAACCGGAGATTTTGATACTAATATTTCACCTTTTGTATCGAGCCATTTAGTTCCGGTGCAGGCACCTTTGTTGATAGGATGTATTCCTAATATTTTAAGTGTTTCTTTCATTGTTTTTTATTCATTCATGTATGGATATTTATACTCTGTTGCAGGTATAAATGTCTCCTTTATTGTTCTTGGACTGACCCAGCGAACCAAGTTAAACTCTCCACCGGCTTTGTCGTTAGTTCCCGACGCACGTGAACCGCCGAAAGGCTGCATGCCTACAACAGCGCCCGTTGGCTTATCGTTGATGTAGAAGTTTCCGGCACTATAGCGAAACTTATCACAGAGCTGTGAAGCTGCGATACGGTCGCGGGCAAAAATGCCTCCCGTAAGAGCATATGGTGACGTGGTATCACACAATTCAACTGTAGCATCAAGATCTTTATCCTCATAAACATAAACCGTTAGTACTGGACCGAAAATCTCCTCTTCCATAGTCTTGAAATGGGGGTTCGTCGTTTGTATGATGGTGGGACGGACAAAATATCCTACAGACTTATCATACTCTCCACCTGCAATTATAGTAGCATCTTTTGATTCTTTTGCATAATCAATATATGAGGAGATCTTATTAAAAGATTTTTCATCAATGACAGCATTCATAAAATTCTTATGATCCATCACATCTCCCATCTTAATATCGTTGATGATATCGATCATCTGCTCACGAATCTGTGGCCATAGTGAATTGGGAACATACATCCTTGATGCGGCAGAACATTTCTGACCCTGGAACTCAAAAGCACCACGGATTGCATTCACAGAGACCTCTGTTACGTCGGCAGAAGGGTGGACAAATATGAAATCTTTGCCACCGGTTTCTCCTACCAGTCGGGGGTATGCCTTATACTTGGGAAGATTTTGTGCCACCTGGCTCCAAAGGCTGTTAAATGTGCTGTTTGATCCTGTGAAATGGATTCCTGCAAGATTTGGCGAATTTAATACTGTGCCTCCAATAACAGAGCCCTGGCCGGGAACAAAGTTTATAACCCCTGCCGGAACACCCGCCTCCATGAAAATCTTCATCATATAATAGTTTGAAAGTATAGCCGTGGTAGCCGGCTTCCAAACGGTAGTGTTACCCATCATTATTGGAGCCATATTTAGATTCGATGCAATGGATGTGAAGTTAAATGGACTAACAGCGAAAACAACTCCCTCCAGTGCTCTGTACTCCATACTGTTAAGTTGGTTATTGGTGGATTTAGGTTGCAACTCATAGATTTTTCCTGCAAAGGAGACATTATATTTAAGGAAGTCGATGGTTTCACAAACGGCATCAATTTCAGACTGATAGATATTCTTACTCTGTCCAAGCATGGTAGCAGCATTCACAATCTGTCGGTATTTGGTGCTGATAAGCTCTGCCACTTTAAGCATAATGGCTGCACGGGTAGTCCAGGGAATATCAGACCATACTTTATGTGCCTCTTGGGCAGCCTTAATGGCCATCTGAACCTCTTTTTCAGATGCTTTATGGTATGTGGCAAGAACATGCTTGTGGTTATGAGGCATGGTTACATTGCCCGTATTCTCTGTTTTTATCTCTTTTCCTCCAATAATAAGAGGAATCTCAATTGGGTTTTCAGCCTGACGCTTTAATTCTTTGTCAAGCTCAGTTCTCTCAGCTGAGCCCTTCAGATAATCCAAAACCGGCTCATTGGCTGGCATCGGAAAGTTGTAAATAGCATTATTCATACTTATGATGTTTTGATGTTAATACCGAGTTGCATGTTTTTGCAATTCGATGCGAAGTTAATAATATACTTCTCATTCCTAACATACAATAGCAAATAATGTTTTTGAGATATATGGTATTAACCATTATTAACAATTATTACCTTTACATCTTTAAATATAAAATATAAATGAATGAAAAAAGAGAGATATATCCGTCCCAGCTGGGATCGTTATTTTATGGAAATAGCAGATACTGTGGCGACGCGTGCTACATGCGACCGTGGACGATCGGGATGTGTTATCGTCCGTGATCGACAGATCCTGGTGACCGGGTATGTGGGGTCTCCCACAGGACTTCCTCATTGCGATGATGTAGGTCACCTGATGAAGAAGGTTGTCCATGAAGACGGGCACACCAGCAATCACTGTATGCGTACTGTACATGCTGAACAAAATGCCATTTGTCAGGCAGCAAAAAGAGGTATTGCTCTCGACATGTCAACGCTCTATTGCCGTATGACACCATGCCGTACATGTGCAATGCTTATAATTAATTGTGGTATTAAAAGAGTGGTGTGTGAGAAGAAATATCACTCCGCAGCAGAGAGCGAGGCCATGTTCGAAGAAGCAGGTATAGAGTTGTATTATTTTGAGGATGAGGTGCTTCAATACGAAAACCAGTAGTTCTATTTCCCGAAAAAATTCCCAAAAAGAGCTTCGATATTTATCAGACCAAATGTACTTGCTGCGGTAAGCAGAATTACAATTATTAATACCCATCGTACAAAACCAGCTCCCTTTTTTATCGCCAAACGTGAGGCAATAAAACCTCCTATCATTGTGCCTGCGCCAAGTGTAAGGCCATACTTCCAGTTTATCTGTCCGTTGATCTGGAAGATTATTATGGTCACGGGTGTGTACATTAGTATGATGAAAACTTTCAGCGCATTGGCTTTTACGAGCTCATATCCGGCATTCAAAACCAATCCGGCAAGAAGAAAGTACCCTATGCCCAGGTGAATAAAACCACCGTACAATCCGATAAAAAAGAAAATAATAACCTGGGTAAACGTTATCTTCTTCGATGTTAGGGTTGTATTCTCTTTTAGCCACCGATTTGGTTTTACCAGGATAAATCCTACCATTATTAGCATAATAATGCCAATGGCTATTCTGAATACATCTTTGTTGAGATCCGCGGCCACTAATGCTCCGATAACGGATCCCGCCGCTGCGGGGAGTGCCAGCCAGATGCCTCTTCTATAGTCAACAACCTTTTTTTGTGTGAAACTTCCTACTGCAACAATGTTTTGCATCAATACTCCCAGCCGGTTGGTTGCGTTGGCCACATTGGGCGAAAGCCCCATAAACATTAGCAGCGAGAGACTGATAATACTACCTCCTCCCGCAAGTGTGTTGATAAATCCCACCATGACCCCGGCGGATACCAACACTATTATTTCCATTATGCTCATTGTTTACTCTTAAAATCGTAATTATGTTTCTTTCCAAAAGTCTGTATAATAAGAAACAGAACCGTCAGCGAAAGTAAGAAAAGTATCCAGACGGGAACGCCATAAGCCGCAGGTATTATACCTATAAAAACAGTAACAGCTCCGATGGTCAGGGCATAGGGTAGCTGTGTGCGTACGTGTTGAATATGGTCACACGAACTTGCCAGCGAGCTCAGGATCGTAGTATCGCTAATGGGCGAACAATGATCGCCAAGCACGGAACCTGCGATAACAGTAGATACCACGTTGTAGAATATCTCAATTGCTAGGTTGTATTCCATGCCGGCATTTTTTGTGATAAGCCAGCTGGCAGGAAGCACCAGAGGATATAGTATGGCCATTGTTCCCCAGGATGTTCCGGTGCTGAAAGCAACTAACGCAGCAAGTATAAAAGTCAGTGCCGGAACAAACTCCGGAGGAATATTTACCTCAACAATAATGCGACTTATGAAGTGGGCAGTATGCATATGTTTAGTGATCAATGCAATAGACCATGCCAATATCAGTATCAGAATAGCTGTTAGCATCGTACGGAAACCATTGATAAGGCTGTCAATGGTTTTTTTCATGGTGAGAATCCTGCCCACCACAGTGAGAATTATTGCAGTTAAAACCCCTCCCATGGAAGACCATAACAGTGCCCGAAAAGAATCACTCGCACCGATAACTCCCGACAGATTAAGGGCAAAACCCGCGCTGCTGTCCCAAGGATGGCTCTCCAGTCCGGTGACAATAAGCCCGGTTAGTGTGCCTATAATAACAACCAGCACAGGTATCACCGCATTATATGCCCTTATCCTGATGTTCTTTTCTGGATCCAGGTCGTTGAGGTTGTTGCTGAATGTGGCTTCATTATCTTTTGATGTGTCATTGCCTGCCAGACGTGCCCGTTTCTCTGCTTTGTACATGGGGCCAAAATCCCTGTTTCGCCAGATCAGCAGAAGAATGAAAATTAGAGCCAGGATAGGATAGAAGGAGTATTTTAATGAGTGTAAAAAAACGTTGTAGGGCGTTTCATTGAGTCCGATTGTAGTTATCCCATCCTGTATGTAGCTTAGCTCCGCACCAATCCATGTTGTTACAAAAGCTATCGACGCAATAGGTGCAGCGGTTGAGTCTACCAGATAGGCCAGTTTCTCCCGTGAGATATGTAATCTGTCAGCAACAGGCCGCATGGTATTACCCACAATAAGTGTGTTGGCATAGTCATCAAAGAAAATTAATATCCCTAATAACCAGGTAATAAACTGTCCCGACCTTGGTGAGTTGGCGAATTTTGAGAGGAATCTTACAATACCTTGCATCCCGCCGTTTCTGGTGATGAGATTCACCATCGCACCTATGAGCATACTAAAAATAATAATCGATAGATGACTGCTATCATTGAGCGATTGAAGAATATACGTATCTACAATGCGTTGTATGCCATGAAGAATGGCCATAAAGAGATTGTCTCCACCATGAATACAGATGATAAATGTCCCGGAGAAGATACCCAGAAATAGTGCGCTAAATACTTCTTTGAAGATCAGTGCCATCATAATGGCAATAAGAGGTGGAAGTATAGACATCCACTGCGGCACAGCTTTTATCGCCGCAATCTCGTTGCCGGCATCTTTAAAGTATATTTTATTTTCCCTTTCGGGGATGAAAGGGATGTTGTACTGTTCTCCTGGTGTAAGCTCTATTATTTGTGTCTCTGCACCGCAGATAACCTTGAAGAGTGTCGGTGAGCTAAACTCACTGCTGAGTTCTATTCCCAATTCTGCACTTACACCATGAACCGCAATGTAAGGCATCTCTATTGAGACATATGCAGCCTCAATAGCGCTGTCGGTAGGGATGATAAAGATATCCGGTGCGGCGAATACCGAACCGGATAATATCATAATATAAAAATAAAAAATAGTTTTTTTTAATCTCATAAAACATCAAATTGGGGTAGTGTAGCGTTGTTGTACGCAACAACGCTACACTGTATCAATAGGCGCTATTCCCCAAGCATATCAAGGGCAATATCGATGTAGAGGTATACGTCGTCGGGATGGTGGCCCATATATGTATTACTGCGAATATGTCCCATCCTTACGACCACAACATTTATGTCGGGGATGACAAAAACATATTGCCCGAGGATACCTCTGGCATATTTTATATCATGACCCCGGTGGTTTAACATCCACCACTGGTAGCCGTAAAAGTCAACAGCTTTTCCATTCTTGTCAACAATATGTGATGCCGGTGCCAGGGACTTGCGAAGCCATTCCTGTGAAACAACCTGCTTGCCGTCCCATACTCCGTTATTCAATACCAACTGACCTAGCCGGGCAAGGTCTGTGGCATTGGTGTTGAAACAGCAGTAGGCCTTTTCTATCCCATCTTTATGATCCAGGCACCAGAGTGCATCTCTTTCTGCCTGAATGGGTGTCCAGAGATATTCCGATGCAAACTCGCTGAGGGTCATGCCGCTACTTTTACTTATTATTAGTGCCAGAAGCTGAGTGTTACCACTTTGATAACGAAAGACCTTTCCCGGTTCAATCTCCGTTGTCTGTTTCATCATGAGTTTTTCGAGATCCTTTCCATAATACGCTGCGGTGGTAGGTGTAAACAGCCCGGAGTATTCCTCCTTCCAGCCAGAGCCACTGGACATCTCAAGTACGTCTTTTATGGTCATGGCATCATTACCATTATGATTAAAATCGGGAAGATAATCCACAACCTTGTCGTTGACGCTGCCTATAAAGCCCTTGTCAATGGCAATACCAGTAAGAATGCCCACAATGCTTTTACTTGCTGAGAAAGGATTTGTCAGGCTCTCTTCACTATATCCATCCCAATACTCTTCATGCAGAAGCATGGAGTCCTTAATAATTGTGAATGCGATAGGCTTATTGTTCAACACCGAGTCAAGTAATTCGGAAGGGATTTGCAAAGTGTTGTATTCGGTGTGGTGACTCCAGGCTGATGGGTCTTTAGCCTCTACGATACGATTATCGAATATCGGATAATCGTCGATGCCCACATGCCAGTAAATCAGGGCTTTTTGAGCATACTGAGGTAAGCAAAAATACGCAACAGCCAGGGTGGTAATTATGAGGAGCGTAATTTTTAAGGCGCGTTTTTTCATAGTCAGGTTTTTGATGAAACTACGTATGCCCGTAAAAATATAAAACTTTACCGTGAAATCCTTATTTCATATCTTTACATTACCATGTAATTTTTAAATATGAAAAATATTTATGAGCAGTAAACCATATTTAGGGATGGTCACTTACTATTAATTTAATAGATTTTGTTGCATGGGTATATCGCACTTCGGGTGTTATGCTATGAGAGATTTTTAGTAGTACTATAAATAGCATCTTCATCAAACCCGCACTCTTCATACAACTCCTCCAATGAGCCATGATCGATAAATCTGTCAGGAGTACCTAATTTGATGACCTCAGTGTAGTACTTGTGGTCGTTGGCAAACTCCTGAACAGCAGAGCCCAGGCCGCCAATGATTGTGCCGTCTTCCACGGTAATAATCTTCTTATGATTTTTGCAAACCTCATGCAGTAGCTCCGTATCAAGGGGTTTAAGGAATCTCATATCATAATGGGAAATAGAGATATCCTCTTTATTCAGGCGCTCGATGGCATTTTTAGCAAAGTTTCCGGGATGTCCGATTGTAACTAATGCAATATTTTTTCCTGTAGAGAGTTTACGCCCTTTTCCAATAGCAATCTCTTCGAAGGGTTTTCTCCAATCTGTGTTCACTCCTCTTCCTCGTGGGTAACGGATGGAGAAAGGGCCGTGATTTTTTTTCTGTGCCGTGTACATCATGTTCCGCAACTCAATTTCATCCATCGGAGCGGAGACGATAATATTGGGGATTACCCTGAAGTACGCCAGATCGAAAACACCATGATGCGTAGGGCCATCTTCACCCACAAGTCCGCCTCTATCGAGGCAGAATATCACATGCAATTTTTGCAGTGCTACATCATGGATCACTTCGTCGTATGCACGTTGCATAAATGTGGAGTAGATGTTACAAAAGGGAATATATCCCTGTGTCGCCAGTCCTGCAGCGAAGGTAACAGCGTGCTCTTCAGCTATGCCTACGTCAAAACTGCGTTCCGGCATTTTCTCCATCATAAGGTTCATGGAGCACCCTGTTGGCATGGCAGGTGTGATACCTACAATTTTCTTGTTTTTCTCTGCCAGCTCAACGATTGTTCTACCAAAAACAATTTGGTATTTTGGCGGCATTTTTCCGCAAACAGTACTC
Organism: uncultured Bacteroidales bacterium; assembly: GCA_964474455.1. Classification (GTDB taxonomy): domain Bacteria; phylum Bacteroidota; class Bacteroidia; order Bacteroidales; family BM520; genus BM520. Next base: position 19,290 of record CAYYSU010000007.1, on the reverse strand, counting down.
TTCTGTTCCCCTGTTCTCTTGTCAAAAGGACCGGGAGCATGGAATACGGTTTGATTTTTTTCAGCTGCCTGAAATCCTTTACCTTTTATGGTTAGAGTGTGCAGGATTTTGGGCCCGGGAATGGATTTCAGCTCCTCTAGCAACTTTATGAGGTGTGTGATATCATGCCCGTCCACAGGACCGAAGTATCTTATCTTTAATGATTCAAAGAGATTGCCCTTGTCGAAGATGGTGTTACGCACAGAGTTTTTTATCTGCCTAACCACATTACGCCCATTTTTTCCGTATTTACCATTTCCTCCCAGTAGATGCCAAATGGAATTCCGTATTTTGTTATATGTTTTGGATGTGCGGATATCGGTGAAATACTCTTTAATAGCCCCAACGCTTTGATCGATGGCGATATTATTGTCGTTAAGGATAATCAGAAGGTTTGTTCCCGAGACTCCTGCATTATTCATTCCTTCCATGGATAGTCCGTTAACAATAGATGCGTCACCTACCACTGCAACATGCTGTTTTTTTGTGTCACCGGCAATTTTGCTAGCCATGGCCATTCCCAGCGCCGCTGATATCGCTGTTGACGAGTGTCCTGTTCCGAATGTGTCGTATTCGCTCTCTGATCGTTTGGGGAAACCACTGATGCCTCTGTATGTTCTGTTGGAATGGAAGGAGTTTTTACGCCCGGTGAGAATCTTATGGGCATATGCCTGATGCCCTACGTCCCAAACCAGTAAATCCGATGGCGTATCGAAGACATAATGCAGTGCTATGGTAAGCTCTACCACTCCCAGGCTTGCACCCAGATGGCCGGGGTTTTCAGAGATGATATCAATGATAAACTCACGTACCTCCCGGCATAGCTGTGGTAGCTTCTCCATTGGCACCTTACGGATATCCGAAGGTGATTCTATTTCACTTAATATTGTTCCTTTTCGGGGTACCATAAATATATTTTTATAACATTCCCAGCGCTAGTTTAGCTTCATCAGAGATGCCCTCAGGATCCCATGCCGGCTCAAAAGTAAGCTCGATACCGACCGTCTCAACTCCCTCTATCTGTGCAATCATATCATGAACCTCCTGAGGCATGGACTCCGCCACAGGGCAGTTGGGAGTGGTAAGTGTCATCAAAATAGCGACATTACCATCATTATCAATATCAATATTATATATCAAACCCAAATCATAAATGTTTACCGGAATCTCCGGGTCATAGATTATTTTCAGGTTTCTTATTACTTCATTTTTTAGTGCTTCTTTATCTTTCATGATATCATGATTTAGCCTGAAAGGCCAGTGCGTAAAAACGTATCTGCTTTATCATGGATAGGAGACCGTTGGAACGGGTGGGAGAGAGGTGCTCTTTCAATCCCAACTCATCAACCCATCCAAGCTCCGCCGTGGTGATATTCTGCGGCGTTTCATTATTAAAGATCCTCAGAAGAAGTGCTGCAATACCTTTTGTGATAATGGCATCACTGTCTCCGGTAAATGTTATCTTGTTATCATCAAAATCGGCATGCAACCATACCCTCGATTGGCACCCTTTAATAATATTATCGTCGGTTTTATGCTCCTCTTCCATGGAAGGGAGAGTCTTTCCCATCTCAATAAGATAATTATACTTATCCATCCAGTCATCGAACATGCTAAACTCAGCGATTAATTGATTTGCTTTTTCCTGTATCATAATGTCACCTAACAAAACATGGCCTTCACCTGTTGGATGGCCTTAATAAGTGTGTCTATTTCTTCTTTGTTATTATAAACGGAGAAAGATGCTCTTATTGTGCCCGGGATCTTAAAGAAATCCATCACCGGCTGCGCACAATGGTGTCCTGTTCTTACAGCAACACCAAGCCTGTCGATGATAGTCCCGGCATCGTAAGGGTGCACATTATCAATGAGAAACGATACTACCCCGGCTTTTTTTTCTGCCGTTCCCACAAGTGTTATCCCACCCTCTTCCAGCAGTTTATTTTCACAATATTTCACCAATTCTTCTCCCGCTTGTGCTATATTTTCAATGCCTGTATCCTGAATAAAACTCATAGCCTCACCAAGGCCAATTACATCTGCCACATTGGGAGTCCCGGCTTCAAATTTAAACGGTAATTCATTGAATGTTGTCTTTTCAAATGTCACCTCATTAATCATCTCGCCACCTCCCTGGTAGGGAGGCATCTCGTTGAGGTACTCTTCCTTGCCGTATAATACCCCAACGCCCATGGGGCCGTACATTTTATGACCTGAAAAGCAATAGAAATCACAATCCAGTTTCTGAACATCCACATCCAGATGTGCTACAGCCTGGGCGCCATCGATAAGCACGGGGATATTCATCTCATGAGCTTTCTCAATGATTTTTTCTATGGGGTTGATGGTTCCCAGAGCATTGGAAACATGTGCCACAGCGATCAGTTTTACTTTTTTTGTAAGAAGATAAGGCAACATCTCAATAATAAGTTCACCATTGAGGTTCATGGGTATCACTTTTAATTTTGCGCCCTGTTCTTCACATGCCATTTGCCATGGCACAATGTTGCTGTGGTGCTCCATTGCTGAAACAACTATTTCGTCGCCTTTTGAGACATATCGTTTGCAGAAACTGCGGGCAACCAGGTTTATGGCTTCTGTGGTGCCTTTGGTGAAGATTATCTCATGCGTGTTTCCGGCATTAATAAACTGCTGCACCCGGGAGCGTACCTCTTCGTAAGCTGCTGTAGCTTCTTGACTCAGGTGATGCACGCCGCGGTGAATATTACTGTTTTGAGTGTTATAGTAATTTTCGAGAGCCTTAATTACACGCTCCGGCTTTTGGTTCGTAGCAGCATTATCAAGATATACCAGCGGTTTGTTGTAAACCGTGCGTTTAAGAATGGGGAATTGCGAACGTATTTCCTGAAGATCCAAAGTATATATTTTTTATATTTTACTTACATCGATGGGGAACTCCAACTGCCTCTCTTTTGTTTTGCAGTGCAGAACGCATGTCTCGCAGATATCCAGCTCTCCATGAAGGCGTTTTTTGACCATATCGTCTATCTGATTTCTAAGCTCATCGATTTTTATTTCGTTTATTACCTCTGCAGCAAATGCATATTGAAGTAGCATTCTGGCATTTGCCTCACCAATACCTCTTGCGCGCAGATAGAACAGTGATTCATTATCCAGTTGACCTACAGTGGCGCCATGGCTACACTTCACATCATCGGCATAGATTTCCAGAAATGGCTTGGAAATAGCACGTGCCTTGTCTGATAGTAATAGGTTTCTGTTTTTCTGAAATGCTAATGTCTGTTGGGCATCCTTTTTTACAACTATATGACCATTGAAAACGGCCTTTGCCCGATCGTCGATAAGTCCTTTGAATAACTCGTTACTATAGCAATTAGGTGCGTCGTGGTTGATTAATACTTGGTTATCAACATGTTGTGTTTTGTCTACCAGGTATAGACCCATAACGTCGCATTCACATCCCGGCTCTGTAAGTGCTGCATTTGTATAGTTGCGAACCAATCCGCCGTTTAGAGTTATGCTGTTGTTGATAACCTTGCTATTTGCTTTCTGTACGAAAAAGGCCTGATTAACAAGTGAGGTATTGTTATTGAGGTTTTGCAGCTTGTAGTGTTCTACCGAGGCATTCTGGCCAACAATAATCTCACTTACAGTATTACAAAATGCAGCCTGTGTAGAGTAGGAGTCATCACAATGAACTATGGTAAGCTTACTGTTCTCACCTGTTACCACCAGGTTTCGGATATTTGAGAGCAAACGTTCGTCGCTGTTATTGAGGTTTACGATCTGTATTGCCTCTTCCATCACCACATTGTCGGGAACATAAATGAAAACACCATCTCTTGCCAGTGCTGTATTCATAGATATCATTCCGTCGATATCGTTGGATGCTGCTGATCCGAAATATTGCTCTATGATTTCAGGGTAACGGATTTTAGCTTCTTCAAAACTACCTATAATGACACCGTTGTCGAGCACACGCATAGGATCTTTATGATATACATAATACCCGTTAAGGGTTGTGACCATCAACGTGTCGAGGTTGTGCATATTGCATTTGAAAAATGATGCTACATTAACCTTTTTGGATTTCGGTTCCGGGCTGCAATGGAACTCCTGATCAAGAATGGTGGAGATATTAGTGTTTTTCCATGACTCCAGTTTTCTGTCAGGGATACCTTGTACCTTGAACGCTTTCACTGCATCTTTGCGTACTTTGGCAACTTTTGGCGGGTCGTTTTGGAACAACTCATCCACATGGCTGTCAAAGTAGTGAAAGATGCGATCTTTTATTGTTGTATCTTTTAATTGCATGTTGTACTCCTTAAAAGGCTGTCTTTAGCCATTCATAACCTTTTTGTTCCAGCTCCAATGCCAACTCTTTACCGCCCGATTTCACAATGCTTCCTTCATAAAGAACATGAACTACATCAGGAACGATATAATCAAGCAGGCGTTGATAGTGGGTAATAACGATGAATGCGTTGTCTTCGCTGCGGAGCTTGTTAACACCGTTGGCCACAATACGTAGAGCATCAATATCTAATCCTGAGTCCGTTTCGTCTAGTATAGCCAGGGAAGGCTCAAGCATAGCCATCTGGAAGATTTCATTTTTCTTTTTCTCTCCACCCGAGAATCCTTCGTTAACAGATCTGTTTGTCAGTTTATCATGAATCTCCACGAGTTTCTTTTTCTCTTCCATTTTTTGAAGAAATTCAGCCCCGGGCATAGGATCCTGCCCATGATATGCACGCTTTTCGTTTATGGCAGTGCGCATAAAATTCACCATGCTAACTCCCGGAATCTCTACCGGATACTGGAATCCTAAAAAGATGCCTTCATTGGCACGCTCATCCACTTCCATATCAAAAAGATTTTTGCCTTGGTAGGTTATCGAGCCGGTTTCAATATTGTAAGAGTCTTTTCCTGCAATAACATTTGCTAGGGTGCTTTTCCCGGTACCATTGGGTCCCATTATCGCATGGACTTCACCTTTGTTTACCTGGAGATTTAATCCCTTTATAATCTGTTTATTATCGATGGAAACTTTAAGATCTTTAATGCTAAGCATAATATTATATTATTATTGTTTTTTAAATATTAACCCACACTGCCTTCAAGGCTTATGGAGAGTAATTTTTGTGCCTCTACGGCAAATTCCATGGGTAACTTTTTAAGTACCTCTTTTGCGTAGCCATTTACGATAAGTCCTATGGCACTTTCCGTGGAGATACCTCTCTGGTTACAGTAGAAAAGCTGATCCTCAGAAATTTTTGAGGTGGTAGCTTCATGTTCTATCATGGAAGATTTGTTTTCAGCTTTTATATAGGGATAAGTGTGAGCACCACACTTATCACCCAGCAGAAGGGAGTCACACTGGCTGTAATTTCTTGAGTTGGAGGCTTTCTTTACCATTTTCACCAGGCCCCGATAGCTGTTTTCGCTATGCCCGGCGGAGATACCTTTTGAGATGATGGTACTCTTGGTATTTCTTCCCAGATGGATCATCTTTGATCCGGTGTCAGCCTGCTGGTAGTTATTGGTAACTGCCACAGAGTAGAATTCTCCCACCGAGTTGTCACCGAGCAGGATACAACTGGGATATTTCCATGTTTTTGCCGACCCTGTCTCTACCTGAGTCCAGGAGATCTTGGCATTGTTGCCTTTACAAATACCACGCTTGGTGACGAAGTTATATATCCCGCCTTTGCCTTCTTTATTGCCGGGATACCAGTTCTGTACTGTGCTGTATTTTACCTCTGCATCCTTCATTGCCACGATCTCTACTATTGCGGCATGAAGCTGATTTTCATCGCGTTGCGGTGCAGTACACCCTTCCATGTAAGACACGAATGAGTTCTCATCAGCGATTATCAATGTTCTCTCGAACTGGCCTGTTCCTGCGGTGTTGATACGGAAGTAAGTGGAAAGTTCCACAGGGCACCGCACGCCTTCAGGAATATAACAGAAAGAGCCATCGCTGAATACCGCTGAGTTTAGGGCAGCAAAATAGTTGTCGTGAGACGGAACTACAGATCCCATATATTTTTTCACCAACTCAGGATGATTATGCACTGCTTCCGAGAAGGAACAGAAGATAATACCATGCTTCTCAAGGGTGTCCTGGAAGGTTGTTTTTACTGATACAGAATCAAAGACGGCATCGACAGCGACACCTGATAAACGCTTTTGCTCCTCAAGTGAAATACCCAGCTTGTTGAAGGTCTTCAGAAGCTCCGGATCCACTTCGTCGAGGCTTTCGTACTTCGCCATGTCTTTAGGAGCAGCATAGTAGCTTATGGCTTGATAATCAATTGGCGGTATGTCCAGGTGAGCCCAGTCAGGCATCTCCATGGTTTGCCATTTATGGAAGGCTTTCAACCGGAACTCCAACATCCAATCCGGCTCGTTCTTCTTATTGGAAATATACCGAATGGTGTCATCTGTAAGCCCTACAGGAGCCATCTCCATCTCCACATCAGTAACAAAACCGTACTTGTATTCGTTTTGCGTTACATCCTGCAGAATCTTATCCTGTTGGTTTTCTTTACCCATTATATTATTTTTTGTTGTCGTTTAAAAATAAGGTTACAAATTTACAAAATATTGACCTCATTAACCTTTTTATGCTTTGTTAATTGTCTATAACAAAGTAAAGCTCAAAATGATTGATGTGGTTTTCGTACTTTTGCAAAAAAATTGTAGAAATGTTTGAAAAAAGAGTATCAAAAACAGATATGTCTGAACTCGGTGAGTTTGGGCTAATAGATCATCTTACCAAAGAGATAAAACTAATTAATGACTCCACAGAAATTGGTGTTGGCGATGACTGTGCCGTTATCAATAGCAAAGGCAAGAAAATGTTGGTTACTACGGATCTTTTTATTGAAGACATACACTTTGATCTTAGTTATACACCACTTAAACATTTGGGTTATAAGGCTGTATCGATAAATCTATCGGATATTGCTTCTATGATGGGTACGCCGGAACAGATAACAGTGAGTTTTGCTTTGAGCTCGAAATATTCCATTGAAGCCGTGGAGGAGATTTATGCCGGCATAAATCTTTGTTGTAAGCGGTATGGTGTGGATCTTATTGGTGGCGATACCTCTACAAGCCAATCAGGGCTTATGATTTCCATCACCGCAATAGGTTATGCCCGGGAAGATAAATATGTTCTTCGCTCTACGGCTCAACGTGGCGATTTGGTTTGTCTTTCGGGTGATGTTGGCGCTTCTTATATGGGTCTTTTGTTGCTTCAGCGTGAAAAACAGACCTGGAAAGCAAACCCGAATATGCAGCCTGACCTTGAGGGACATGATTACATCCTTGAAAGGCATCTTAAACCGGAACCACGCCTGGATATTGTTAAGATTCTGAATGATAATGATATTAATCCTACTTCAATGATAGATGTATCTGATGGAGTGGCTTCTGAGATACTTCATATATGTACTAAATCGGATAAAGGATGTACTCTTTATGAAGAAAAATTGCCCATTGATGCTGCAACTTCGCTAATGGCACAGGAGTTTAACATCAATCCTGTTACCGCAGCGATGAATGGTGGAGAGGATTATGAGTTGCTTTTTACCATTAGCCAGAACGATTTTTCAAAAATTGAAGCCCTTAAGCAGATTACTGTTATTGGTCATATTACTGATAAGGAGGCCGGAGTTAATATTGTTTCGCACGACAACGTATCTGTTCCTGTTCAGGCACAGGGTTGGAATCATTTGAAGAAAGACTAAGTATGGCTGAACTCTCCCGTTTGGAAAAACTGAATATTATTGTCAGGTCGCTGCCCGACAGCCCGGGAGTGTACCGCTATTATAATGAAGAGAATGTTATTATCTATGTCGGGAAGGCTAAAAGCCTGCGAAAGCGCGTGGCCTCATATTTTAACAAGGAAGCTTCACGTCCGGGAAAGGTGCGGATACTGGTGTCGCATATCCACGATATTAAAACCACGGTAGTAGATACTGAGACTGATGCCCTGCTTCTGGAGAACAACCTCATTAAGAAGTATCAGCCCAGGTATAACATACTTTTGAAGGACGATAAAACTTTCCCCTGGATATGTATAAAAAAGGAACGCTTCCCAAGGGTTTTTTCCACACGAAATCCCGTGAAAGACGGATCCGAGTATTATGGTCCTTTTGCATCTGTAAAACTTATGAATACCCTGCTGGAACTTGTTAGGCAACTCTACCAATTAAGAACCTGCAAGTATAACCTTTCGCAGCAAAATATTGATGCAGAGAAATTCTCTCTCTGTCTGCAATATCATATTAAAAATTGTTTGGCTCCATGTGAGGGATTGCAAACAGAGGAGGAGTACAATGAGTCCATATCCCACATTCGCTCAATAATAAAAGGTAATATCGGTGAAGTTATCATGCAGTTGAAAAAGATTATGGCTGAGTATGCTGCAAATATGGAGTTCGAAAAAGCCCAGACAGTGAAAGAGAAACTTATCATGCTGGAGTCTTATAAAAGTAAATCTACCATTGTAAGTTCTTCTATCCATAATGTGGATGTGGTTTCATTGCAGTCGGATGAAAAATCAGGGTATGTTAATTTCCTAAAGGTTGTGAATGGAGCCATTGTTCAGACACACACTGTGGAGCTAAAGAAGAAACTCGATGAGAGTGATGAAGAGCTTTTGATCTTTGCTGTCTCTGAATTACGAGAGCGTTTCAAGAGTAATTCGGCTGAGATTGTAGTGCCTTTTGTTCCTGAGATTGAGTTGGAAGGTGTTAAATATACCGTGCCGCAAAGAGGAGACAAGAGATCACTGCTGGATCTTTCGATGCGTAATGTTAAGTTTTACAGATTGGAGAAGCAAAAACGTAAAGATCTTGTGGATCCTGATCGTCACTCGCGGCGTATCATGGGAACCATGAAGAAAGATCTTCGTTTGACGGAGGAACCCCGGCATATAGAGTGCTTTGATAATAGTAACTTCCATGGATCTTATCCCGTTGCGGCAATGGTATGTTTCCGTGATGGTAAACCCTCTAAAAAGGAGTATCGGCATTATCATATTAAAACTGTTGAAGGACCTGATGATTTTGCCTCTATGGAGGAGATTATATACCGCAGATACAGTCGGCTTTTACGTGAAAAGGAAACACTGCCGCAGCTGATACTTGTTGATGGAGGAAAGGGGCAGTTGAGTGCTGCATTGAAGAGTCTGGAGAGATTGGAGTTGAGAGGAAAGATTGCAATTATTGGTATTGCCGAGCGTCTGGAAGAGCTCTATTACCCTGGAGATTCTCTTCCTTTGTATTTGGATAAAAAATCTGAAACCCTGAAGATACTGCAGCGTTTGCGTTATGAAGCTCACCGCTTTGGTATTGCGTTTCACAGAAACCAACGTGATAAAGGAACCATAAAGACTTCCCTGACGGATATTCCCGGAATAGGTGATGCTACGGCAACGTTATTACTCAAGAGATTCAAGTCATTGAAAAAGATAAAAGAAACCAATGAAGATACACTGGCCGGCGTGATAGGGAAATCGAAGGCAAAAAAGCTTGTCGATTATTTTTCAAGGGAATAAAAAAAGCCGTCATATTGTGACGGCTTGAGTATTATATAAAAATAGATATTGCTATTGGAGTGTAAATTTAATAGGCATGGTAAAACGAACCCTTACAGCACGACCACGCTGTTTGCCGGGAATCCATGAAGGCATCTCTTGTACTACGCGCATAGCTTCTTCGTCACAACCACCACCGATAGGTCTCATAATAGCTACGTTGGAAATACTACCATTAGGTTCTACAACAAAAGAGACATAAACAGTTCCCTGTATATTGCTTTCGCGAGCCATCTGCGGGTAATTAATGTTATTAGAAAGATACGTTAAACGAGCCTTTTCTCCGCCGGGGAATTCAGGCTGCTGCTCAACTACCAGGAAAATCTCTTCTTCCTCAACCTCTTCTTCTTCTACTTCAATGGGCACGTATTCTTCTATCTCCATCTCTTCGTCAGCTTCCACGTCAATGATAAGCTCATTTTCAATCTCCACATCATCTTCCACAATGTTCAGAACGGTAGTGGTTGGAGGAGGTTTTGGTGGCGGTGGCTTAACTTCCTGCTTGGTGTTGATAATAATCTCTTCAACCTGCTCAACAGCTTCACGGGCTCCCATCTCAACGACTGTAACATCGTATTTTCTCCATTCGAAAGCCAGTAAAACTACTGCCAGCGTAATTATCATACCAATTTCGAGAAATAGTATGCGCTTATTTTCCAGGTCTGCTTTAGGAGACTTTTTAGCTTCCATAATATTTTTAATGTTAAGTATTATCTAATTACTCATAATCGATGCTAAATTACTATTTTTTTTGATAGAAAGGAATCCCTATAGTAAAATTTAACAGAATAAATAATTTAAGAATACCTCTGTTTCTTATATAATAACGTTGATCTGTATTTAGATATTGCAAAAACAGGTACCTGTTAATAGATACCTGTTTTTTAATATTGTGTTATGCGCTGATAAGTTCTTTATAAGCTTCAGCAGAGATGAGCTCTTCCAAATCTGCTGGGTTGGTGATTTTGATTTTTACAATCCAACCTTCACCATAAGGATCTTTATTGATAAGCTCAGCTTCTTCTTCCAGTTTGCTGTTGAATTCAAGTATTTTACCAGCAATAGGCATATAAACATCAGTAACTGTTTTTACAGCTTCTATTGTGCCGAGAGTTTCTTCTTTTTCCAGCGTTTCGCCTTCAGTATCAACATCAACGAAAACGATATCACCTAATTGGCTTTGTGCAAAATCTGTTACACCGATTAAAGCTTCGTGGCCTTCAATTTTCAGCCATTCGTGATCTTTTGTGAATTTAAGATTATCAGGTACGTTCATGGTATTAGTATTTAAAATTAATATGACGTCAAAAGTACATTTTTTTTATCACAATCAAATATAAATGTTCCTGCTATTGAGCAAGAGTAAACCTAACACTTAGACCTGAATTGATCGTAGAGTTTGGATACTGACTTGCAATATGTGGTTTTGTTAATGTTTGATCGTAGAAGAGCCGCAGAGTAAGGTTTCTGTTCATCTGATAATCTGCCGATGTATTAATAGAGAAGATCCTTTGGCCGGAAGAAGCCTGGTTTACCTCTTCATCCAAGCGGCGTAGCATTGTTTTGTTATCCCTCATAGAAAAGTCAATCTTCAGATTGAGGTCGCTTTTAACACGGCTTTTTTTGCCCGTGCCACCAACAGTCCGTATGGTGAATTCCACATCCTGAAAGCGGTATCCCAAACCAACAATATATTCACTACTCTTAATTTCTGTGAGCTGGTTATTAGCAAAACTCATAGTAAGATTTCTTGATTTCTTAATCTCAAAACGCGCTAAAAGGCTGTTTACCATCGTGATATCAAAGTTGATAAGAGGAGCAAATTGTTCGGATATAGTGACCACATTCATCAGGTTTTCAGAGATATAATTCCCTGCATCATCGATGGCTACGGGATATCCAAATAGCTCTTCATATAAGAGGTTTGTTTGATACGACCCAATGTTATAAGTTGATTTATAACTATGTGAAATATTGATATTTCTAAAGTACTGCTTTATCCATGGTATCTGAGTAAGTCCATTCCATGTAAGTCGCCAGTTAGGCATAGGAATGACAGGGAATGATGTCATTCCAATTCTAGATGTTTCTGTTCCGGTATATGCTGCAAGGAATGCCGGGATAAGAACATCCTGTTTTGTGGGGCCATAACCTACGGGGTACATTTGTCCGGAGATACTATCCTGCATCATCGGTTTGCCGGCATTTACCCAGTTGGGATTCTGCTCGGCCATGCGTGTTGCTATTTCCAGGCGGCTGGATTTCATCTTTTCGAAATTCGCCGACATATTATCTTCCAACTCATCGTTGCCAAATGCTGTGTTCCAGGTAATAATGGAGACAGAGTACGATCCGTTACGTGCTGCAGAGTATGACTGATATTGGCCGTATGGGTCGGCTTTGAAAATCTCGCTGTAGTTCTCTGATGTCCGCTTGGTACCGGTAATTTCAAACCTGAAGTTCTTGAATGGCTCATAGTTTACCCGATAGCTTATATTTTCAGAAAAGTTATTTATAAATTGATTGTTGTTGAGTGTATCTTGTGATAGCCATCCATTTGCTACGGAGCGATCTCTTATATCCTGATTAAACCCAAATACATAATCCATTCCCGGTGACCAATCAGTGGTACGATTGCCTAAAATACTGGGTTCTGGCATAAAGCCCGGCATGCGGTTACCACTGTTTCGAGTATATGCCAGCGAGGCATCTTTAACACCGAATATCATCATTAAAAGACCATCAAAACCCTCTTTTACGAAGTTTATTCGTGGCTTATCTTTTTTTAGTGAATCAGCTTGCGGCGTATCATCAGGATTTGTTCTTTGCGTTCTGCTGTTTCTGGGATCCTTGGTGGTTCTGCTGGTTTTTTTATTTCCCAGGTTCTTCACGTAAGGGATGTTCTTGTATAGAGAAGAGAGCCGGATATTAGTATTAACAGTAGCATTACGTGAATTCTCAACAGTATTACCTAACACAGACTGTACTGATTGGGGTGATGCCGTCCAGCGGTATGTTGCATCATAACGAGTGGTTAACCCAACCCAGTTCATCAAAGGAATCTTGTTTATCGGTACATTCCAGTTAACGCTGAAATTTTGATTATAGTTATTCATAGTACCTAAGCCCTTCATCTGATCATAGATGCTGTCTCTTTGAGGTAATCCCGGTGGTTCATCAATGTATGATAATGCACTTGCAGAATAATCCAGTTTTATGGATTGAGCCACATCGTACTTCAGGTTATAAAGCCTTGTCCAGTCGAAATCCTTCATATATGTCGGATCGATGATGATGTCACCACGGCTTTTATTTCTAAGTTTCTTCTCTGTAAACTGTCTATCCACATCAGTTCTGAAAGAGAACATCTTAGGCAGTAGATAGAAGTTGAAATCCCGTATCAGGGCGAAGGCTTTTTTATTTAGGAATTTAATGTTTCCAAAAGGTTTTATCTGTTTGGGCTGGGTGCTGAAATTATAACCTACACCACCGCGGTACTGTTTTCTTATATCATATTCAATATCAATGTTTCTGTGATATATTTCTGAATATGAGTATGTAAAGTCGAAGTTGGAGACATCCCAGGGCATTGGAGCCCTCATGGTACCATCTTCTCTCATACCACCCGATCTATCCTTACGAACATTCACAAAGTTTATGTTCTTACGCATGGTGTAATCCTGAGTCATTTTCTTCAGCGAGTCGCGTCCTGCCGGTTCAAGGAGTGCCAGGTCATCTTTAAGATAGATATCAGGATCCAAGGGATTATATTCCGGTGATAGTCGCGATTCGGAGATATCGAAGTGCATAGGTATCTTTATCCCTGACTCTTCCTTGAAGAATTTTCCAAGCTCTACGTTAGTGGCGAAGTCCCAGTTTATTGTTGTTTCCTGCGCTCTTTCATTAACTTTTTTCTCTATAGACCCAAATCCGGGAGTGCTATATAAACCCGACACTGAGACGTTACCAAGATCCGCAAGGTTGGCATTCATACGCGCTGTGGCGGCCCATCCTCCGGACTCATCGAAGTCGGTCATACGAAGTTCATTAATCCATATCTCCGCACTCATAGGGAGTCCGTCATCAGGGTCAGAAATAAGCTGCTTTTTAGGGTTACGCACACCCAGCATTATCACACGAACGTCGCTAAGGCTTGGTGTGCCCACAACAGTGATCTTGTTTTTACCGTCATTTTCCCAATATGGGGTGTTGTAAGATACGTTGGCATCAGGATTACTGATGTTTGAATTGCGATTCTGTTTTACCTCTACCAATCTCTCCAGACTTAGCTCCATCATATTTGACTCCGGCCAGATAATTTCATCATTAACAGATGATGTTCCCCATGGAGTAAACTCAATAGGAATCTCATATTCGTAGTAGTTTTCTGTGAAGTCGGCTCCAAGGCGTAGAAATACTGTTAAGGCACCGGAAATTCCGCTATAACGGGCATCATCTTCCCTGGAGAGAGCCTGAGCATGGATGAACATCTTCATCGTCTTGAATTGCCTGAAGTCGAAATCTGTGTTTTTGTATGCCGCCCTGGCATCGCCATCGATAAGATCATAAATAGTCATCGACATAGACTGCTCATTCTCTTCCTGAAGGTTTGTAGTATTAATGTTTTTTTCGCGCAGGATTCCGGGAGGCAGCACATAAGGAACACGGTCGGTAGCGCCACCATTTTCTTCAATACTTACTGTGCTTACATCAAGTCGGGTGTCGTTAGTGATATCATTTGGGATGTATTCTCCCGGAGAGAGAAGATCATAATTGTATCTTCTCCACTCTCCACGAACCAGCTCCAGGGTTCCAAAACGAAGCACGCACATCTCTGAGAAATCTGTCATAAAGAGCCTGATAAAACGAATAGATGTGAAATCCTGGATAGAACCTATTACACGTGTCGGGTTGGAGACAGGTACTTTAAACTGATACCAATTGACCGAACCACGGGTGCCATTATCCAGAACTATACCATTTGCAGTATAAATATCAGAGATATAGTTTTCACCTATCTCCATATTCTCAGGACGCAGATCGATTTCATATTCGTAATAGTTATTTGATTCACTGAGAGTGTTATCCTTGTTGATATCTTCCATGTTCGGAATTGTTGTAGCAAGTGTTGGATAAGGCTCTTCCGTTGATTCAGGGGTAGGGGAGTTGCCGTCAGTGCCATTGAACTGCTTGTATCGCTCTAAAATAGAAGAGTACTTGTCATCTGCATCATAATCGAATCCACGGAAATAGTGGTAATCATCACCCGAAGGATCTTCATAAGCAGCCTGTACTGCTGGAGCGCCAACGGTTCCGAATCTATCAATAAGTTTATTGATATATGACTCTTCAAAGAATGTACGCTCATCTTCGTTTCTCAGTCCGTCGTATCCCACATCCTGAAAAGGACGGGCATTAGGATCGTTATCAAAGGAGTTTACCAGGTTCTGGAGTGTGGAAACCCGTCCCCAGATGGTTGTATCTACATCAGTAATATCTGTTGCGTTAAGTGGTAGGCCGTTTTCAAATGATTTTCTTGAATCCTTAAGGATATCTTCTGAGATATCACCAAGGTTGATCATGAGCTTACCACCAGTGCTATTGATAGGTTCCAGCGGTCCGTCACCATCGGGGTCGGCAAAGGGATCCATAAGCCAAAACTCGAGGTATTCAACGTTCGTGGCCTCAAAGTCAGTGGTTTCAATTTTTCTCATTGCGCCACCCCAGTTCTCACGCGGGTTCAACAGTGAGCCATCGGTGTCTAGTCCGTCAACAGTGAAGTTGTATGGCCCGCGTTCATCCGGATAATATGCCAGATTAAATACCGCCAGGTTCATCTGCTGACCGTTTGGTGCCTGGGCATTTGGGAACACCTCTTTCTCTCTAACCATACGAACGTAATGGTTGGAAAGCTCCTCGTTGCTTATGTTGGGAGGCTTCAGGTTGCCTTGCTTCTGATAAAATAGAGGATCAATAATATACCATGCGAGCTTTGCCCTGTTAAAACCATACTCCAGGGTTCCGGAGGAATACTCGGGTCTGTTGGCAGGAGTACTTGCAAGAAACCATGTTCCAATATTTTTCAGATCGATGGTAGATTTACTACCTTCAAAATCATCTATATATGATGTTCCGCTGCTGCCAATGGCCTTGCTGTGACCCGGGATGAAGTGTGCAAATTCACCATCCACACTAACCATGGAAGGTACTTTTGTGCTATAGAATGGAAGAAGATCCACCATCTTGGTTATGAAAGGTGATTCCTTCTGGTATTGAAGGTCGATACCCCAGATAGTATTTGAGATTGGCTCGTCGCCGTAGTTTGTTTTTTGTGTGATGGGATGCTCATGCAGGTTGAGAAGGGTGGCACCAAGGTTCATGTTGTCGTTAACATTGTAATCAACATGGAAACCTGCCAGTGTCTGTGTTTGAATGGCAAACATACTGTTATTCTCCAAAGAGATATTGATAGGAGTACCTGAATTCAGAATCCCCTCGTCAATAATTGTTACACGGCCAAGAGTATAATCAACAGTATATTGTACGTTTTCGGTAAGCTGGGTGCCACCTGCTGTTACTTTTACAGATCCTTGAGGGATATTAAATGCATTGAGGTTGATTTCCGATCCGCTGGAGGATTTGTACATCCCCTCAATATAAAACTTGTTTTTGTCAGGATATTGTCGTGCCCCGGTTTTGGTAAGCGAGTAAAGCGAGTCGTAACAATATTTATTTGCAATATCATCGGTGAGTTTTGATCTGAGATATGACCCGAATGGCTCCAGGACAGTAAAGAATATTCGTCCATTGGCGGAGTTTATTGTACCACCGTTGGTGGCTGCATTGTCGATGAAGTCAAACGCTCCGTCATGAGGCGGGTTAAGCTGTTGGTCGAGGTTGTCAAGATTCAGAACCCTTAATAGGGGTACTCCTTGTACATCTTCCGGGCCTTCAGTAAGATAACCTGTGGGCACGCCATTATTGTTTCCGGCGTATAAGATATTAAGGATAAAATCTTCTCTGTTAACCTGGTAAGCACCAATAGAATACACATTTTTCATCATCAAATCCCACATGGGAATTTTTGTGTTGATAGTGGTGCTTCGTAGTAGTTTTACCATCAGTGTGTTAGGGCTTATAATACCCTGATCGGAGAATTCACCAACCTGGTAAATGGCATCATTTACAGTGTATTGATAAGCAACAGCAAGCACCTGGTCGGAGTTTAGCGAGGTATTAAGTGAGATAAAACCAAGTGATGAGTTGAAGGTGAATTCTGATGGCGAGAGCTTTCTTGCATTCTCAACTTTTTCAAAATCTATTCCCTGTGTGAAATCAAGGCTGTTGTTTAAAAGATAATTATATGCAGTATTTATATTTCTGATTTGGTTGGTGTCCAAGTCAAAAAGCATAGAGTTGGATTCATTATCAGGGAAACGGTTATTGCCGTTGGATAAGATGTTGGTGTTATATGCATTGTACTCACCAATGTCGGAAAAAGCAATAATATTACGGTTTTCAGTGTTTGCAGCACCAATATTAGTCACCCATACTTCTATCTTGGTAATATTTACATTTGATGATATGATAGGAAGTGTGGAGAGAGCTTTTTCATAATTATCACGGAAATATTGCGACAGGAAGAAGTGTTTATTCTCTTCATAATCATCAGCTTTTAGGCTATATTCAGTGGTTTGAGCTCCACCCTGAACGCTGATGTTTTGCGTTTCACTCTCCTGTTCCGAAAAGACTGCTGTTACTGTGGCGCGGCCAAAGCGTAGCTTGGTTTTTATACCAAAAAGGCTTTGACTACCTGTTATGAGTGTACTGTTAAGGGGCAGTGTCACATCACCGGCTTCGATAAGCTGGATGATTTCATCCTCTTTACCTTCATAAGCCAGTTTGAGTTTATTCTCAAAATCAAATGTTGCTTCTGTGTTATAGTTGGTATTAAACTCTATTTTATCACCAATTTTCGCCATCACCGACATTTGTATCTTCATCTGGAAGTCGAAGTTAGTGGTACGTCGTTGTCGTACATCAAGAGCAGGATCGTCGCGTCTGTTTGAGAGCACCCCGAATATCAGCTCTGCAGAGCCCTGAGGCCTTACCTCGATGGTGTTACTACCGAAGATTCTGTCAAAGGCTTCACCACTAATACGGAATTCCGGAATCAATCCGGTACGCATATCCTGGCCGCTCTGTGCCGAGCGCTCCCGCCAATATTTATGAACAGACTGCCGCTCATTATATTCCAAATACTCTTCAAAATCCATCTTCACAGGATTTCGGTATTCCATATTTCCTACTCTGCGGTGAAGTATGTATTGGTTGGTCTCCGGATCATACTCCACATCACTGGTGATGTTGGGAGGATCTTTAAGGTAAAGTCCACTCTCATCTTTGGGTATAGTTGGATAGCCCCACTCATCACCAAAAGGGAAAATTAATGTGGAATCTGGTGTGTATGTACTATCAGGCGATGCCTGAGGAATAAACGGGATAAACTCTTTGGCAGCATATGCCATGTTTTTAGATAATACCAGTGAAGATACTGATATAATAAGACTAAACAGACAGATATATTTTTTTCGCCCCTTCAAATTGCTGTCAGATGTTTTTTTTGTTACTAATTAAAAGCTTACACAACACAATGATGTAAAGCCTTTTCCAACACATAATAATAAATTCAGCGGGCAAAGATAATGTATTTCCCGAAATCGCTGCCACGGCTTTTTAGTTTTGTTACAGTATTTTAAGTGCTTCCTTGACAATAACTCCCACTGAAGCACTACTATCTGTAACTTTTAATACGCGTTGGACAGCTTTTTCTGCTACTGTTTTATTAAATCCCAGTGCTGTCAATGCTGATAACGCTTCATTTTGACTGGTATTGTGCACTGTAGATACATTTTCACTTGTAATTTCCAGTTTTACTACTTTGTCCTTCAATTCAACAATCATTCTCTGAGCTGACTTAGCACCAATGCCCTTAATTTTTTTCAGCGCCTCCACATCTTCTGTGGAGATAGCCATTACAAATTCTCCCGGTGACATGCTGCTCAGCACCAGTCTGGCAGTGTTAGCACCAATACCACTCACAGAGATGAGAGCACGGAATATCAATCGCTCCTCTGTTGTGTCAAAGCCATAAAATATCTGTGCATCCTCTCTTACAACAAAATGAATAAAAAGTCTGCATTGAGGTAGATTTTTGAGAGCAGAAAATGTATTAAGAGAAATGTTGATAAAATATCCAATACCACCAGTCTCCACTATTGCGTGATCGGGGTTTAGTGTTATCAGTTTTCCTTCTATATATTCGTACATAGTAATAATTGTTGTCTTTATAATAACTCTCCGCCAAACTCCATGAGGTAAGTCTTTAGGAAGTCATCAATGTCGCCATCCATTACGGCCTGTACATTACTTGTTTCGTGCGATGTTCTGTGATCTTTGACCATTTTGTATGGATGCATAACATAAGATCGTATTTGCGATCCCCATTCGATTTTTTTCTTATTGTCTTCTATTTCAGACTGTGCTTCCTGTTTTTTTCTTAGTTCTATTTCGTATAGCTGTGATTTGAGCATACGTATAGCTTTCTCTCTGTTTTGTTGCTGAGAACGTGTCTCCTGGCACTCAACAACGATGTTGGCCGG
>CAYYSU010000006.1:0-80906 GCA_964474455.1 uncultured Bacteroidales bacterium | reverse complement strand
CATTGATCCAGTTATAAGTAGTGCCGCTGACAGAGCCCGTAAATTCTATGGCTGCTGTTGATTCGTTATTACAAACATTCTGATTACCCGGATTTACCACTGTAGGCGTTGGATTAACTATTACAGTTTCAGTTTCACTGACGGTACAATTGTTTGCATCTGTTATAACAACGGTATAGGTACCTGAAGCACTTGGTTGTGCATTCGTAATTGAAGGATTTTGCGCGGTTGAAGTAAAGGAAGAGGATCCAGTCCAGCTATAGGAGGAGTATGGTGTTGTTCCTCCAGCGGGGGTTGCAATCAGATTTAAAGTGGAGCCTTGGCAAATAGGACTATTAGAGGATGCTGCGGCAGATAAAACAAAAGGTTCAGTTACTGTATAGCTATCAGATTCTATTGCTCCGTCACTATCTTGGACAGTTACTTCATATATGCCTGGTGCTAACTCACTTATATCCTCATTTGTAGAACTAAAGGTGCCGGGGCCTGACCAGGAATACGTGTAAGGGGGTGAAGTTCCGTTTACTGTTATATTTATTGCTCCATTGTTATTCCCGTTGCAGGTAACATCAGTAACACTGGCAGTTAAAGAAATTGTACCGTCACGCCTTTTGACGATTTCCTCAGGTAAGTCAAAGAGTTCTTGGTGGATAGGGGGAGTGTCAGGAGAAATGGTATTAAAACCATTTACCCAAATGTTCTCATGAGTATCCGAAAGAATATAGTTTTGTTCATTTACAAATTCATTCTGATCAACAACGAGCTCAAACGAATAACACAGAGTAATGTTTTTGCAAAAATCTAATAAAACAATTTCTAAGAATAGTTCAGGATTTGAGCAGTATTTATCGTTATCAAAAACCGAAATTGGGGGTACACAAAAACCTTTTGCTATACCTATTATAAAGAAGGAAAAAGCAAGAAAAAAAATTACACAGTATTTGAGTGTAAATTTCATCAAAGTCATTAAATGCGTTTATATAATATTCGGATAAATAATTATCATAATATTATCCTAAAATTACTTTTACTTAAAATCAGTTAGTTTAGTTACATTAAGATAAATAAAAACTAAACCCCATTACTCACATATTCACACTCGGTTAATGGTCAAATATCATTCTTAAATTTAGGTTAGGAACATAAAAAACGCGACAAAAAAGCAAATCCTATTCTTACACACTAACACTCAATTCATTAGAGGACAAAACAGATAAAAGAAATATTAGATATTTTTTATGCTATTCAAACTAAGAATCTAACATCAATTTTTTAAGCAGAATACCGCTCAAATGTGCTATTTTGCTATATAAAAATTAATTCCCAAACAACTATAGATTCAAAGGACAAACTGTGCTACTTAAGTAAAATGAAGAACAATAAAACAAAATAATTTTACACTCTTCATAAAATTAAAACCTAAAAACTATCGCATTATATCAAAACAAAGCAATAAACATAACATATAAAAACATTTAAGATAACAAGATATAGTTGGACACTAATAATACATTTTGCTTTTTATATCAAAAAAAATTATAATTTAATAGATATCATAAAAAAGATCACTACACAAGGATATCGACTATAACATAATACACTAACTATAATTACATGAATAAACTTGCAAATATGTATAATTTTGGATATTTATGTTATTTGTTTAATTATTTATCACCATATTTGCAAAAAAATTGCAAAAGATGACAAAAACACTCCTCTTTTCGGCTATCCTCATAGCACTATCCATTCAGTGTTTTGCACAGAAAAACACCCTTTCACAAAACGATTATAAAAATTGGAATACAATAAAAAGCCCCAAAATATCCAACTCCGGGACGTACACAACTTATAAAATAGCTCCGCTGAAAAATGATCCGACAATTATCATTCATAATAATAAAAACGGGAAAGATATTAGAATTAAAAACGGGGCTTTGGTAAACCTAAATTTCAATGAATCTTTTGCTTTTATAACTATTAAGCCCAATCAGGACACTATTAGAAAGCTCAAAAAAGCTAAGATCAAAAAGGATAAATTCCCACATGATACTCTAAGAATCACTGATTTAAAAACAAAACTTATCACAGACCTCAGGCACCTAAAAAGCTACTATTGTCCTGATAAAGGAGGCGATTGGATATCTGTTCATTTTAAAGAAATACCGACTGTGGCAGATACAACTGAAGCTGACACAACACAGGTAGAGAAAAACCCAGAAAAAAAAGAAAACAAGAAAAAGAATAACAAAAAAGACAAAGACATCCCCGAAACAACTCAGTTTATAGCTTTCAATCCTAACACCGGCGATAGCATAAAAATAAAGGAGGTATCAGATTATGTAATGGACAGATATGGAGAAAATATTGTTGTTTGTGGAAATACGGGAGACTCAATTACTTCGAGTTTTATCATCCATATAAATACAAATGAGAGTATCACTGATACAATATTTCAGAATGAAGGGATCATTAAAGGGCTGCAGATTGGAGACTATGGCAACTATTGCTCCTTCTTTTCCACAGACGATACGTCCAAAAACAAGGTCTATGCTACACATATAGTATCATTATCAGATCCGCAGAACTTTTTTTCCATTGATTCAACCACCTCCGGGATGAAGAGATCATGGGCGACAAACGCGGAGCACACACCCTTTTTCAATGAGGATGAGACAAAACTATATTTTTATACTGCTCCCATTCCCGAGCCGGAAGAGGAAGATACACTTCTTGAAGAGGAGAAATGCAGCGTGGATATATGGAACTGGAGGGATCCTCTGCTGCAACCTCAGCAGTTAAAAAACAAAAAAAAGGAGTTAAACCGCGGCTATCTTGCTGTTTTTGACATAAAAACACGCTCCTTTTTGCAACTTGCGGACAGCTCACTGCCAAATGTCAGGGCGAGGAAACGCCAGGCAGGAAACTATCTTCTCGCCACCTCTTCCCTACCCTACCAGCATCAGACGTCATGGGGAGGATGGTATAATGATGTTTACATCATCAATGCGCTTTCAGGGGAGAAAGAGAAAATACTGGAACAGCACTCCGGCCATGCCTCTTTGTCGCCGGGAGAGCAGTATCTGCTATTCTGGAACAAGGGTGACAGCTGTTGGTACAGCTATGACGTGAAGACAAAAGAAACGGTCAACCTGACCGGCGGCTTGAGCATAAATTTCTATAACGAGATACACGACATGCCGAGTTTGCCCTCTCCCTACAGAGTTGCAGGATGGATTGAGGATGACAAAGGGGTTATCGTTTCAGACTATTATGACCTGTGGCTGCTGGATCCGGCAGGTAAAAACGGGCCCGTAAATATGACAAATGGCTATGGCAGGAATAACAAAATCAGATTCTCTGTAGTAAATCTTCTCAAAGAGCAGAACTACCTGAAAACGGATGCTGAATCGATGCTGCTGAAGGCTTTCAACGATATAACCAAAGGCTCAGGATACTATATTTATAATGATAATAAGGATCCTGAATTACTGATTGAAGACGATGTAAGCTTTGGCACCGCTCAGAAAGCAAAGTATGACAACACAATTATCTGGTCAAAGGAGACATTCAAAGATTTCCCGGATTATTACGTCAGCAACATGAATTTCAAGAAGATAAAGCGGATCTCTGATGTCAATCCGCAGCAAAACACATATATGTGGGGCGAGGTGCAGCAGGTATCATGGATCTCCGCCAAAGGAGAGCGTCTGGAAGGGTTGTTGTACACGCCCGAGAACCTGGATGTCAATAAAAAGCACCCGCTGCTAATATATTTCTACGAGAGGAATGCCAACAACCTTCATCGCCACAGAATCCCGGCTCCCAGCAGGTCGATTATCAACCCGACATACTGCACCAGTAACGGATATGTGGTATTTGTTCCGGACATCACTTATGGCATCGGCCACCCGGGTAAGGACTGCTACGACGCTGTTGTGAGCGGCACGCTGGCAATGTGCGAGCAGTTTGAGTTCATCGACAAAGAGAGAATGGGGCTTCAGGGACAGAGTTGGGGCGGATATCAGATCGCACATCTTGTTACACAAACGGATATGTACAGATGCGCCATGGCAGGAGCTCCTGTAAGCAATATGACCAGCGCATACGGTGGAATACGCTGGAGCTCAGGGATGAGCCGCGCCTTTCAGTATGAGAAGACTCAAAGCCGCATTGGTGAAACGCTGTGGGACGCCCCGGAGCTATATATAGAAAACTCACCGGTATTTTTTGCTGATCAGGTAAACACTCCGTTATTAATAATGCATAATGATGAAGATGGCGCCGTGCCGTGGTATCAGAGTATCGAATATTTCAGCGCTTTAAGGAGACTGCAAAAGCCGGTATGGATGCTGGTATATAACGGAGCACCTCATAACCTCAGCCGCTGGCCCGACAGGATGGATCTGGATAAAAGGATGATGCAGTTCTTTGATCACTACCTGAAAGATCAACCGGCACCGATATGGATGACAAAAGGTGTTCCGGCGATGAAAAAGGGCATAGAAAAAGGTTTTGAGATTGAAGATCAGCAATAATTCATCGATGTGGGTTTTAAATACACAATATATCATTGTTTCATTCGTATTTGATAGAGAATAGCACTTTTGCGCTCAAACTTTTATATGAAATACACTCTTAAACATACGCTTACAGCTCTCTCAGCAGCTATCTTAACTCTCCTGGTGATAGCTTCGTGCAATAAACCGAATATCATAGATGATGACCCGGGTCGAAAGCTTGAATTCTCGGCAGACACAGTAATTTTCGATACCGTCTTCACCACCATAGGCTCTACCACAAAGGAGCTGATGTTATACAACCGACATACAAACACATTGAATATCGATGAGATCACCCTCGCCGGCGGCGTAGATAGTCCGTACACCATCAACCTTGATGGTGTTGCCGGAACATCTTTCAAGGATGTGGAGATCCCCGGTGGCGACAGCCTCTTCCTCTTTGTTCGGGTAACACTGGATCCGGCAAATCAGAACAACCCTCTGATTATCAACGACAGCATCCTGTTTTACACCAATGGCAACGAGCAAAAGGTAAAACTGGTATCGTGGGGTCAGGATGCGCACTATATCCTTGCGGATCATCATGTTCAGGGCTTGCCACCATATAAAATCGTTGCGGGCGAGAACGAATATGTACGCTGGCAGAATGACAAGCCATACGTCATCTACGGATACGCCGTTATTGACTCTGCCGGCATGTTGGAGATAGATCCCGGGGTGCGTATTCATTTTCATTCCGGCGGCGGCATGTGGGTGTATCGTGGCGGATCCATAGCTGTAAACGGCACCGCCGACGAACCTGTCACCTTCCAGGGCGACAGACTTGAAGAGGGTTATGACAACCTTCCCGGGCAGTGGGATCGTATCATTATCAACGAGGGACCCACAGACAACTATTTCAATTACGCCATTATCAAGAACGCATTTATAGGCATCCAGGCCGAGCCGCTAAGGGAGTACACCGGTAACACCCTTTTTATCAACAACACAAAGATCCTCAACATGAACGGCATGGGTCTCTACACCAAGGCGTATCGTGTACGGGCTGCCAATAGTGTCTTTGGCAACTGCGGCGCTTATACTGCCGCCCTAACTTTTGGCGGGGATTATGATTTCAGGCACTGCACCTTTGCCACATTCTATGGATATAACTCCCGCACCACGCCGGCGCTATTGCTCAATAACTACACTATAGATCAGGATCAAAACCCTGTTCCCGTGGATCTCATAAATGCCTATTTCGGCAACTGCGTTATTTTTGGTAATGCCAAAGATGAGCTGGAACTCGATTTTGTGGATCTGGCAATGTCAGAGTATCAGTTTGACAACTGCCTGATAAAAACAGAACGGGATCTGGCGACAGAAGAGCGTTTTGCCCATTGTCTTGCCAATGAAAACCCATACTTTGCCGACTCCACGGAGAATTTTTATCCCGACACCATTATTTCCTCTTTAGTAAATATTGGCTCCATGGATGTTATCAACACCAGTCTGATCGACATCTCGGAAGACATTGAAGGGGTAAGCCGCACCAGCGATGAAGGTCCCGACGCCGGTGCGTATGAATTTCAGTAGCATCGTTGCATAATGTTTTATCCTGTATTACCTTTACACAATAAATGCTACGTGATATGCTGCCAAATTTAACAGATACAATATGCGCTGTGGCCACACCTCCGGGTGTGGGAGCCATCTCCGTGATCCGTCTCTCAGGACCGGACACGATGAGAATCGTTGAACGCATTTTCAGACCGCACAACAATAAGCCCTTCTCTGATCTGGAGCCACGCTACGTCAATTTTGGAGAGATCATCTGCGAGGAAGGTATTATCGACGAGGTTCTATGCACCCTGTTCAGCGGTGACGCCGGCTACACCGGAGAAGATAGCGCCGAGATCTCATGCCATGGGTCGTCGTTAATACAGCAACAGATTATCACCCTGCTTGTAGAGAACGGTGCCCGTATTGCCCAGGGCGGCGAGTTCACACTGCGCGCCTTCAGGAACGGAAAATTCGACCTGGCGCAGGCGGAAGCGGTGGCAGACCTTATCGCCGCAGATAGCAATGCATCCCGCGACCTGGCGCTTATGCAGATGAGAGGCGGATACAGCTCCAAGATACAATCCCTCAGGAACAAGCTGGTGCACTTCGCCTCGCTCATAGAGTTGGAACTGGATTTTAGCGAAGAGGATGTGGAGTTCGCCGACAGAAGGCAGCTGGCAACGCTACTGGATGAACTCAAAGACGAGATTATCACCCTCGCATCTTCATTCTCCAAAGGTAACGTGATGAAGACAGGTATTCCCGTGGCCATCATAGGGAAACCCAATGTGGGGAAATCGACACTGCTAAATGCCATACTCAATGAGGAGCGCGCCATCGTCAGTGAGATCCCCGGCACCACACGCGACGTCATAGAAGACACCATCAACATCAACGGCTTCAGCTTCCGCTTTATCGACACAGCAGGCCTGCACGACACCGGCGACACCATCGAGAGCATGGGTATCGAGCGCACTGTAGAGAAGATCCGCCAGGCAGAGGTAATCCTGCACATCTTCGATATCAGCGAGACAAACTCCCAAGAGTTACAACAAGAGATAGAGGAGTTTCGCGAGCATCTGGAAGACAAGAGCAGAAGATGGATACTGGTAGCCAACAAAACCGACATGCTGGAGAGCACACCCACCATGTTCAAAGACCTTGTGGAGTTAGAGACCGTATTTGTCTGCGCCAAGCGAAAAGAGAACATCAGCATGATAACCGACATGCTAAGCCGGATGGTTGAGAAGGAATCCATCTCCGACCGCACGATCGTGAGCAACACGCGGCACTACGAAGCCCTTATGAGCGCCCTGGAAGCCATTGAAGAGGTGGAGCGCGCCTTCGAGATGCAGGTACCCTCAGATCTTATAGCCATAGACATCCGCCGCGCGCTGCATTACCTCGGCAGCATCACCGGCGAAGTGACCACAGAGGAGATACTGGGAACAATATTTGGGGAGTTTTGTATCGGAAAATAGCTGTTGACAAATGAGAAAAACAGGAAATCATTACCCTAACGGATTGAATTATAATGACTAAATCTTCATATACAAATACTGGAAAAAGCAAACCGGAATACTTTTACAGGGTACGGGAGTTTGTTGCCACTTTTGAAGTGGACAAAGGGAAAAACAGACACTTTGACGGCGAAAAGACTTTTAAGGGAGAGAGCTTAAGATTATGTAAGGCCGAAGCCGAGCATTACTATTATAAGCGTTTGGGTGAGCTTGAAAGCGGCAAATTCTCTTTACCTTTTTCAGAATCCGAAGATTTTGCATTTGGTGAACAACCGGCGTTCAGCATTACCCTCTCACTGGTTGAACAATACAACTCAAAAGAGTATAAAGAGCACGTTTTAATTGGCAGAGACGAGGCTACAACAGCCGGGAGTAAAGAAATTGAAGCGTCAATACTGAATTCAAATCCGAGGTTTAAATCAAGTCCCGAGCCGCTATAAATCGTGAATGATTATTATTTAACTAAGGTTATTCCTGACTACACCTGAGTTGTTTGCCCGAAATGTGGATATCCAGTTGGACGTGAATATATCAGAGAAGGAGGTAAAGTTCTCCGGGGAAGAAATGCCTCCAAGTTTGAAAAAAACACTTGCTGCCAGAAAAAATCGCCATGCCGGAAAAGTACTTACTGCAGGGAATGCAGCTATCAAACGCCAACCAAAAGAATAGTTCGATACAATTTATGAAAAGAGTATTGATTCACTTGGTGACGTCCTGGCCCATCACCATGGCGATGATTTCTTTGCCAAGTTTGATAGAATGAAAATAAATAGATAAAACAAAACACATCCTGATTATTCCAAAAAACATTTGCATCATGAATCAAATATTGTAACTATTATAGCTCATAATCCAAAACTTATATATATATATTTACAATTCCTTAGAAATAAAAACAGGACCTAAATACAAAATCAAAAGAAAACAATTATGAAAAATCTAATCATTTGTGGAATAATATTTCTAGCCTCATTCATCCTAATTTCTTGTGACAAAAAAGAAAAAGTCACTTCTAATAATGACGTCACACAAGTAGAAGTACAACAGAAAGATATAATCCCAACTGTTACATGGCAATTGGGAATTGGAATAGATCTCTGGAGAGCAAAATATGACTGTCTTCGTGGGTTTGGTGTTTGTCGAATCAATGCAGTCTTTGTTCAATTCGCTTGGGACAATACAACTCACCACACCCAAATCAATTTTGGTGTCAGTGATCATAATACTATTATCATTGAATTCGAAAACTCAATCGACATAGGATCATATGGAGGTCAAAACTATATTGAGATTGAATCAGGTGATGAAGATATCACTATTGATTCTGCAGTAATAACATATTTCAGTAATCAAAATATCGACATATCCAACTTATCACTTGTTCAGGGAACATATTATTTTCAGTATGATAATTCAACAAATAATTACTATATTGAGATCCCTTATACAAATTAACTAAAATCAGAGTTGAGTTTGCCCGTTCTCAACTCTACTATACAACATAAATATGAAAAAGAATTTGCTTTACATTTTTATTTTTACCATACCTTTAATATTGGCAAGTTGCGCTTCGACACCAGGTTGGTCAACTATGTACAACAAAACATGCAAAAACCAATTCATCGATTTCAATTGCTCAACAAATTATAGCAACATTGATTCCTTGGTAATTATTAAAGCTAGTGATATTAAGAATTGTTATTTTCAGGATACTTCAAAAATCACATGGCTTCTTTTTGTTCATATTGATTGCAAGAAAACAGTCAAATCAGAAACCCTACTATACCAAAAATATAAAGACAAAGTAAATTTTATTATAATTAATGACGATTATAGTTTAAACTCAGTAAAGGAAAATATTGATGCAATATCTCATCCAATTTTTTTAATAGATCCAAAATATAGTAATTCAAGAACCTCTAATACAAAACTTTATATTTCTGAACTTTTTAACCCCGATATTGGGAAAAGATTCACATCCAATATTCTTACGTACCGAGGAGAAATATTGGAAATGACATGGGAAGTTAATGAAGAAATGCTTGATGAAGCAATATTATCAATCAATTAAGTAATGATATCAAAATTGTGAAAAAATCCCGGGGTCACCTTCCCTCGGGATTTTTTTATGTTCTTTAGCTAGGAACAGGTCTATAAAAACCTTGAAAAATGACCCAATATTAGGACTTGTATTGGCTAAACAGCCAATGCAGGTATCAAAAAACGGCAAAATCAAGGATCAAAACACCATCTGTCCGACAAATAACCTCCCTATCTCGGAATACCCTACCCTATCATGAATTGCCATTGCATATTTGTATAATATTTCGTATGTTAAAGAATAAAGGGTTTATTCTCTGACATACAGCTGTTTAACCTAAATCTGTATTATTAAATTATGGAATTACAATTTGCTTATCAAAAACAAACAATCAGGACAATTACTGATGAAAACGAACAAGTTTGGTTTGCTGGTGTAGATGTATGCAAATCATTAGACTATCAGAATGTTACAGACATTCTTGAAAAGAAACTGGATGATGATGAGAAAAAGCTGGAATATCTCACAGATAGTTCAGGTCAGAAAAGAAAGACCTGGACTATCAATGAGTTTGGTTTATACTCTTTGATACTATCATCCACTAAACCAGAAGCTAAGGAGTTTAAAAGGTGGGTTACACATGAAATCCTGCCATCTATCCGAAAAGCTGGAAAGTACACTATAGAGCAAGAAAAAAACTACAACTTTAACTTGAAAACTTTATCAGATACTATTATTTCTCTGAAAAATGATAAAGAAGAGCTCCAGAAAAAGATTAACGAGAAGAAAAAGAAGATTGAAAAGCGTACAACAGAGCTCACACAGCTTATAAATCAAGATCGTTCACAGACACAAATTGAGTTTTAGCTTCCACCATTTGGTGGAAGGTTTGAGGTTGCTAAACGCCACCCAAATGGGGGGCAAATAAATTTAGATGCCCCCAAATGGGGTAAACTAAAACCCACACTAAATCAAAGCGCTCTAAACTTCATCAATGTGTGTTTATAAACCGGGAATTCCCGGTTTATAAAAATCGTTAAATGGGTACCATTTGGTGCCCATTTATCCCACCCGCTAACACTTCCTTGCACACCTTCAATATTTTTTCCGTACATTTGTAGTGTTAAAATATTACATACTAATGATTACATACACTCTATATATGGGGAAAACCCGTAGGTTTCCGTTGTCGCGAGGCACGGAGGGCCGTAATAGCCTTAACAAACCTGCGGGTTTTTCTTTGGAGGTAATCTAAAATGAATGATTCAAAAACCACAACAACTCCGGTAGTTCCGGTAAAAAAACAGCTTCAACAACTCTACTATTAACATTGAACCGATCCTTCGCCTGGCGAATGACCGTACCGCGGGAAACTTTCAGGATCTCGAAAAACGCTATGATGAAATGATTCGTGAGCTGGTCACTAGTCCTGATATCCAACTCGTTTATCCAAAAATGGCGGAAATCATGTTTATGCTCTACGAAACACGAGATGCATTCAACCAGGTAACACAAGTTCAGGAAGGAGCTGAGTCATGAGAGAATATATCATCAAATACAATTTCTCGCTGAAGCATGACATTCCTGAAGCTCTTGCCGAGTTAATTAATGAGAACAGTCCCAATCATGATGGTTTTCTTATTGCTGATCTGAATCCTTCTGAAATTGACGCAGCTGCCTTATGGGCAGCACGTAACCACTTCGAAGAGGTTCACACCACACAGATGATCTGGTATATTGATAATCTATCAGTTACATCCGTTAAAGTTACCAATTAAGTATCAAGCCCCGGACTCCCGGGGCTTTTTTATGTCCTTTTCTTCACCCCTTTCCGATAATACTTTCATGGAAAAATAATCTCCATGGCCGATAAGAAAATCAAAAGAGGCATATATCTATATATCGACGGAAAACAAATCAAGAATGATGTAAATGGTATTCAGAATGAAATGCGTAAGCTCACAGCAGAGCAACGCAAAATGACCATTGGCTCTGATGAATACGTCCGTCACACAAAGAAAATACAGCACCTTGATGGAATCCTACAAAAACACAGAGCTAACCTCAAGAAAACAAAAAACAGTGTTTTCAGCCTCAAGAAAATGGCCGATGGTTTTAATAATTACTTCGGTCTGGTTGCTGCTGGAGTAGCATCCCTTACAGGGGTGGTAATGGGATTTCGTAAAGCAATTGACACAGCCAATGAATTTGAAGAGAGAGTATATAACCTTTCCGCACTTACCGGTCTTGCAGGCAAAGAGCTTGACTGGTTAAGTGAAAAAGCAAAAGAATCATCCGTTAGCCAGGTTGAAGGTGGCGTTAGAATCAAGCAATCTGCTTCTGATATTGTCGATGCCTATACAAAGATGGGATCTCAACGTCCTGAGCTTCTCAAAAACAAAGAAGCCCTGGCCGAAGTAACTGAAAAAGCCATCATTCTTTCCGAAGCTGGTAAATTGGAACTCGAGCCGGCAACAGCAGCTCTGGCAACTACACTAAACCAATTCAATGATGAAGCTCAAGACTCCACCAGGCATATTAATGCCATTGCTGCCGGATCTAAAGCTGGTGCCGGTGATATCCCATATATTACAAGTGCAGTAGAAAAATTCGGTACCACATTCGCATCAATGGGTGGAAGCATTGAACAAGGTGTGGGTCTTATCGAAACAGTTGCACCGAAATTCAAAGAAGCCAGGACTGCCGGTAATAGCCTGGATAAAGTACTTCTGAAAATGAAGGATAAGCAGATCGGATATAAAGATGGTGTATTCGATATGAATTATGCCCTGGATGAACTCAGTGTACGTTTCCAAAATGGTGAATCCGCAACAAAAATATTTGGTGCTGAACACGCAAAAATGATTGATGTTCTGATGCAAGGGCAATCAGAATACAACCGATACACAGAAGCGGTAACAGGAACGAATACCGCCATTGAACAGGCATCTATCAACACAGACAATAATGCTTCTAAGCTTGCGCAGGCGCGAAATAAATTTCAACTTATAACAATTGAACTGGGGCAAAAACTTGCACCGGCAATGACATTTTCAACAAATAGTTTCAGCTATTTGATCAAAGCTATTATGGCAGCCCCTGAATTCTGGAAACAGAATCAAATCTTAATCATTGCTTTGGCAGGAGCTATCATGGCTTTGAATGCAAGGATTATTGAGTCCATTGCTCTGCAGTTAAAAGATCGTGCTGTAAAACTATTGTCAATAGCAGCGGACAAACTGCAAATCGTTACAATCAATGCTAAAGCAGTAGCTGCAAAGATTCAAATAGCATTGACAGGAAAAGCAACCATAGCGCAGAAACGCCTGATTGTGCAACAAAAAGCTTTGAACGCGGCAATGAAAGCCAACCCTATAGGATTAGTCATTGCAGCTATAACAGCACTTGTGGCAGCTATTAAACTTTATGACAAGTATAACGCGAAAAGCCGTCAGCTGGAAGAGGAAAAAATCGGTGCTATTGAAGATATCCAAGAAGCAACGGAGAAACTGAATAGTAAATATGAGCATATACATAGCAGCATAAGCAACTTAAACCTACTTTCTGTTGAAGAGAAAAAAATCTAAAGGAGAAAACAGATCTCACAATTAAACAAGCAAAGGCAGAACTAATTCTACTTCAAGCCAAACAACAACAAGTCGAAGAAGATAATACACGAACAAATTTATGGCAAAAGTTTAAAAACGCACTCATATCCGGAGGTAATGCGCAGGTTATGGCTTTCAAAAACGCAGAAGACGCCGTTAAAAATGGTATGTCTGCCGCAGAAGAATTAAGTCCTGAGCTACAGGTATTATTAGATCTTGTTACAAATTTGGAACAAAAAGGGACTGATCTCAACAATATAATGCAGGCTGAAAAACAAGGGGATGAAATTGTTACGGAACAATGGCTCAACTTGAAGAAAAACTTGCTAAGTATAATCTTGCCCTTAAACATGCAAAAATTGGGTCTGAAGAATTCAAACGTCTTCAGGGAAAAATCAAAAGCGTTCAAGGCCTCATAAATGATCTGAAAAGCAAGGATATTGAAATAGAAACCGATGTAAAAGGTGCCGAAGAAGCAAAAAAGAAAATTGAAGACCTTCAAAAAGCCATTGAGGACTATTATGATTCATTAGATAGATTCCGCTTATCTGCCGATGAAAAGGAACTTCGTCAAATAGACCAGAAATATGAGCAACTCTATGCAAAATTAGAGGCAGCAAAAGAAGCTGAGCTCACACTTCTGAAAAATAAATTTGACAAAGGTGCATTCTCTGAAGAAGTCTATTCCTCCAGACGAAAAGCCATAATTACCAAATTCAACAAAGATTCTAAAGAAATCCAGAAGAAACATGGTGAAGATGTGCAAAAGAAAATGGATGATCAGGAGGAAAAGAAACTCAAATCACTAACCGCAAAAAAGCAAAAGTACATTGATACTGACATAGCTAATATTGAACAGTCTTTCAAGCAGGAAACCATAATGCGGAAGACGAAATTCAATAAGCAGATGACTGCTCTCCAGGGAAACAAATTGGAACAAAAGAAACTTCAGGAACAATTTGAAAAAGAAGAGATAGAGAGACAACAGGAACACCTGGAAGAATTAATGAATCTCTTTCAGGATGCACTATCAACGGGTCAGTGGGAAGGAATTCAATTGGATGATAAACTTTTAACTCCTGAGCAAAAGGCCGCTATTGAAAAGCGTCTCGAGGATTTAAAAGCGTCATTCTCAGCGCTTGGTCTGACAATGGCTGAACTTGAATCTACAGAACAGCAAAGCTTTGATATTCTGGGATATTCAAGTGACGATTGGCAGGTTCTTTTTGATAACCTTACAAATGCGAAGCTAGGAGTTGAAGATATTGAAATGGCAGCAAACGCAATGCTAAACGTTTTCTCCACTTTCAACGAAATCCAAACCAACCTGGAAGAAAAGGAACTGGAAGATTATAAAGCTAAAAATGAAGAGAAGAAAGCTGATTTTAAGCAACGACTTGACAAAGGACTTATCTCCCAGTCTGAATATAACACCGGTGTTGAAAAACTTGATAACAGCCTGGCAGCGAAAGAAGAAAAACTTCAGGATGAAGCTGACAGAAGAGAAAAGAACTCTGCTCTAATGGGTGCTATTGTAAATACAGCTCTTGGTATAACAAAAGCCTTAACCATTGCTCCTCCTGCCGGTCTCGCTCTTGCGGCTTTAGTAGGTACCATGGGAGCTCTCGAGATCGCCAAAATTGAAAGTGCCTATGAAGACGGTGGTATGACACCAGAGAAAGAATCTGTTATTCGTGTATCTGAAAAAGGTCGTGAGTGGATCTCACCGAACTGGATGCTTGAAGATCCTGTTACCGGCTCAATAATAAACGACCTGGAAATGGTAAGAACTGGTAAACTGCAGAAGACTGCTATATCAATGCCTGTCGCACCTGACTATCAATCCATGAGTACTGCAGCAGTAAAAGCATTCTCTTCCGGTGGATACAACCCTGACTCAACAAGCTCTACTCGAGTAGATCATGTTTACCACGAAAACGAAACTCATTCTGATTCTTTTAACAGCCTCCTCCAGGAAGTAAGGGAAATGAAGGCAAACCAACAAAAACTGATTCAGTACCTGAGTGATCCGGCCAACCGCCAGGCGTACATGACATACGATACAATGACAAAAGCTCAAAAGGAGATGGATGATTTGAATAGTCTTGCAGACTTTTAAAATCTACTTTTATTGTTTTTAATAGCAAGTATCCCATCCTGACTAACATAGGAAAGGTACTTTGAAGTTGTGGCCACGTTTACATGATCGGCCAAATCCTTAACGTCCTTCAGAGAAACACCATCCTCCAGGAGCTGAACAATTCCGGTATCCTTGAGACTGTAAAACTGAATATTTTTAGGCAAACCAAGTTTTACCCTCATACGATCCCACCACTTGTCTATCTTTCGAGTATTGATGTGTTTTTCTCCAGGCATCTTATATGAGGCAAATGCAAAATAATCAGCTGGATAATAAGAATGAAGCCCCAATTGCTTTATTGACTCATTAAGCATGGTGTGGTACTGTAACAATCCTGGCTTTCCCATTCTTCGTTACGGTAGATGGTAATCGTATTATGCTTCTTTCCGTATCTATATAACGAATCCTGGTCTGTGCGATCTCTTTTGGGCGCATAAGACAATGATAGCAAAGCATACATATGATGTAAAAATGAGGATCATTTTCCAGTAAGTAATCACTTATTACCTTTCGATTATCCATATCGATAATAATACGCTCCTTTTCAAATTCTTTCTTAACCTCGATATCCTTGAAAGGATTCACCTTCACGTATTTTTTCTTTATGAACCAATTCCACATTAAACGATAAAACCTTGTGTTATTGTTATAAGTGGTTGGCTTCAGATCTGATTCAATATAGCGGTGATCAAGAAATTCCACCGCATCTTTAGCTCTAAATCCATAAACTGGTAAATCAACATTTTCCAATTCATGCTCCAAATACTCTTTCAGATTTTTAACAAAAGAGGAATATGATCTCATTGTATCAGCTCTTCTTCCATCTTTTTCCTTCATTTTCAGGAAAGCATCACAAGCATCAACAAGCTTCCCTGCTCCCTTTGGAGTTTCAGGATCTACAAAGGGAGTCCACCCGTTCTCTAATTTGCGGTTGATTTTTTTACACAATTCCATTGCATACTTTTTCCTTGAAGCAGGAGACTTGATCCTATTCAATCTATATCGCTTTCTTCTAAGCTCATTGGTATTAGGATCCAGTGCATAAAACTCTACGTATGCATCTTTTCTATTACGATACACTGCAGGGATATATTCTATTATAAGGTCCCTTGTTTTTTTTGAAGTAGTGTGCATTTTTTTTACCAGAAGAGGTAAAAAGTGTCCAATTTCCTGACTAAGTCTTGTCCGGTTCGCGTCCATTTAAAACGGTCAAGACCCGGAACAAACTGTAATTCAGTTCGTTTCGGGTCTTTCGCGGAGAATGAGGGATTCGAACCCCCGGTACCTTGCGGTACAACGGTTTTCAAGACCGCCGCATTCGACCACTCTGCCAATTCTCCGTCGGCAAAAGTAGTATTTTTTTCGTTTCTGCAAACTTTCAAGAAAAAAAAATTACCCCCTTGATGCCAAAGCCCTGAGAATCACAAAAAAACATCCTGTATGTATAATATGTTCTTTTTTGATATCGCCTCACTAACCTAAAATGAAAATATCAAAGGCCTCCTTTTTCATTTTTTTAACAACATTATAGGTCAAAATTGGTTATTCCAATATAGATGCTTCACCGCCTCTCAGGGTTTTGTAGTATCTTTGTAATCTAAATAATGAAACGATGAAAAAATTATACTTACTATCTGCATTATTATTCCTGGCGCTTTTTTCTGCACAGGCAGAAGGCATTAGGGCTCATATCAATTTCTCTACCTTCAACATACCGGGCGAAAGTCCATACATAGAAACCTATATGATGGTGGAAGGCAATGGCGCCACTTTTATCAAAAATAAAAATAATAAATACCAGGCTACCATAGAGGTACTGGTGCTTTTTAAACAAGGGGATAAAATAATCGAATTCAACAAATACGAATTTAACAGCCCTGAGCTCACCGATACCCTGAGCAACGTTCACAGGATGATTAACTTCATGGATCAGCAGCGATATATGCTTCCCAATGGTGAATATATTATGGAGTACGAGGTGTCAGATAAACACACCGACAAAAAGCCTCTCAAAACCAGTCAGAAAATAGCAATCAACTACAACGACAAAGAGGTTATGATTTCCGACATCATGCTTGTGGACAGCTACTCGGAAGCCACAGAAATCACGATGCTCACGCGCGGCGGCTACAATATCATCCCCGGAGTATTTAACTTCTACCCTGACACGCGTAACGAACTGATTTTCTTTGCAGAGATATACAATACTGATAAAGTGCTTGGTGCTGATGCACAATATGTTGTTTCAACATTTGTTGAAAACAAGGAGTCGGGAATGAGGATGGAAAATCTGGCTTCGATGAATAAAAAAACAGCACAAAGTGCCTCTATGATTCTCAAAAAATTCGATCTCGCCAATATACCATCAGGAAACTTCAATATAGTTGTGGAAGTCCGCAACCGAAACAATGAACTTATTACAAGTCAAAAAAAGTTGATCCAGCGCAGCAATCCGCGTCGCGATATAGTTGTTGACGGTGTTAACAGCTTTTCTACCGAAAGTTCTTTTGTTCAGAATACAACAACTCTTGACAGTCTGAGAGAAGCGGCTCGTTCACTAATTCCAAGGAGTAGTAATTCGGAGGCGATGTTTATAAAACATAAAGCCCCAACGACAGATAGAGAATCTTTAGAGAGGTTTTTTGTTGAATTTTGGATACAAAGAGCCGGATCAAACGCAGCATATGAATGGAATGAGTACTACAAACTGGTTCAACACGCCCAGAAAAAGTTTAGCAATGGTAAAAACCGTGGTTATGAAACCGCCAGAGGTTACTACATCTGCAAATATGGCCAACCCGATCATGTTGTCGGGAATGTCCTCAACTCCACTATTTATCCTTATCAAATATGGCATTACTACGATATAGGAAGTCAGCGCGACGTTAAGTTTGTTTTCTACTCCCATGATATTGCCACTAACACTTATGAGCTGCTGCACAGCAACTGTCATGAAGAGGTTCAGAACCCACACTGGCTTGAACGCCTGTATCGCTGGCCAACAAAAGGTGACTCAAACTACGACAATGAATTCGGCGAAAACATGCAATATTACGGCAACCAAATAATGGATGAGTATAACTCGCCCTATTAGATCTGATGAATAGTATTCATAAACATTTTATTACCGGAGTGCTGTGGATTATTGCAGCACTTCCTGTTTTTATCCTATATGCTTTATCCTATCCGCTGAGGTTTGCTCTCTTTAATATTATAAAATATAGAAGAGATGTCGTTGACGAGAATCTCCGCCATGCATTCCCCGAGAAAAGCAGTAAGGAGCGCCACATTATTGCAAAACGGTTTTATCTGAACCTGGCGGATATCATCCATGAAACAATAAAATTCAGACACCTCTCCCCGGGTAAACTGGAAAAACACGTGATACTTAAAAATCCTCAGGTGCTGGAGCCATTCTTCACAGAGAAAAGAAGCTTTTTAATAGTAACAGGACATCTGGGAAACTGGGAGTGGATAGGAAAACGTATCAGCATCGCATACCCTGACTGCGGTATTGTTCTGACAAAACCTCTAAAAGACAAATTCTTCGAGAACTATATGACCAACACCCTTCGTCTGCGCAAGATTTCAGGTTCTATAATACCATACAAAGATGCATTTCGTCATCTGATAAAAAACAGAAAAAATTTTTCATATAGTTTGATACTTGGTGATCAGACTCCTGCCCGTGGAGAGATAAATTTCTGGACGACATTTTTAAACCAGGATACTCCCTTTTTCCTCGGCACCGAGAAGATAGCAAAAACGCTTGATATGCCGGTGGTATTCATGCGTTCGTACAAGCCCAAACAAGGATTGTATGAATTGGATTTTGAGATCATCACCAACAATCCAAAACAAACAAAAGAGTATGAAATAACCCTACGACATATACATATGCTTGAAGATCATATAAAAGAGAATCCTGAGATTTGGTTATGGTCACATAAAAGATGGAAACACCAGATGCGGGAGGGCGAAAAGCTCATTAACTAAACATTTTTGTTATCTTTACACCGGCATTATTATCGTTAAACAATCATCTCAAAGAGCATCACCTTGGCAAAGACAGCAGTAGTAATTTTAAACTGGAACGGAAGATTATTCCTGGAGAAATTCCTCCCCGGGGTGATCAAAAATACCGGAAGAGATGCTGAAGTTATTGTTGCTGATAATGGCTCCACCGACAGCTCCATCGAATTCATGGAGAAAGAGTTTCCCAATGTACGTGTAAT
The DNA here is from genome assembly GCA_964474455.1 of uncultured Bacteroidales bacterium. Taxonomy (GTDB): domain Bacteria; phylum Bacteroidota; class Bacteroidia; order Bacteroidales; family BM520; genus BM520. The sequence goes on along the minus strand of CAYYSU010000006.1, from coordinate 61,297 downwards.
TCAGAATATCACCAACGGCGGATTCGCAAAAGGCTATAATGATGCTCTGAAAGAGGTAAAAGCAGATTACTACGTGCTCCTTAACTCTGATATTGAGGTAACACCAAACTGGATAAAACCTGTTGTGAACCTAATGGAATCGGATCACATGATTGCGGCATGTCAACCCAAGCTGCGTTCATATTATCAGCGAGATCATTTTGAATACGCAGGTGCCGCAGGTGGCTATATCGACAAGTGGGGATACCCTTACTGCAAGGGTAGGTTGTTTCAGGAGATAGAAAAAGATGAGGGACAATACGATGAAGTTTCCGAGGTCTTCTGGGCCACGGGGGCATGTATGTTTGTACGTGCCGACCTGTACCATAAATATGACGGCTTAGATGAGGATTTCTTTGCTCACATGGAAGAGATTGACTTCTGCTGGAGATTGAAAAACAGTGGCTATAAAATCATGTACACACCTGCGAGCACAGTGTATCATGTGGGAGGAGGCACATTGCCAAAACAATCCTCATACAAAACTTACCTCAACATGCGCAACAACATTGTGATGCTGTATAAGAACCTTCCGCGAAGAAGGATTATTCCGGTTATTACTTTCCGGTTTTGTCTCGACTTAATTGCATCGGTAAAATTTCTTTTTGATGGTGGCTTTAATGATTTCCTCGCCGTTATAAGAGCACAGTTCAGCTTTATCAGACGCATTAGAAAAAATCTGTATAAAAGAAAAAATCTTAATCACAAAGATCGTGTCTCAGGGATGTATTACGGGACTATTGTTGTGGAACACTTTATCAAGGGCAAGAAAACTTTCAGGGATCTGAACCCCGATAAATTATCCTAAAAATGACTCTATGGCCAGGCGGTAACTCCCAATCCCAAAGCCACATATTACTCCCCTTGCTCCCGGTGAGATAAAACTCTTATGGCGATACTCTTCGCGAGAAAAAACATTTGACATGTGAACTTCTATTACCGGGGTGTCAATGGATTTCACGGCATCGCCAATGGCAACAGAAGTATGCGTATAACCGCCTGCGTTGAGAATTATTCCATCAAAAGAAAATCCTGTTTCATGCAGTTTATCAATAATCTCACCTTCCACATTACTCTGGAAATAATCAATCTTATGATCGGGATACTCATTATGTAATTTCTCCATTAAAGAATCAAAATTCTGTGATCCATAAATATCCTTTTCCCGTTTTCCGGTAAGGTTCAGGTTGGGACCGTTAATAATGATAAGTTGCATCGATTTGTTTTTTTGTAAAAGTATAAAAAAACCACGAAAAGGGAGATCTGTTTATATATCAGTGCATTTCAACACAATATATTATTACTTGCTTATTTTTTGCATTATTAAGAAATAAAGTAATAATTTTGCACAAAGACCTTAAAAAGAAGGGGTGCCCTAATATTACGGGCTGAGATCACACCCATTGAACCTGGTGCGGGTAATGCCGTATAGGAAAATGAGAATTTCTGATCTTGTACAATCTTCTAAACGGTCATTTGGATGTTTAACACTAAATGATTTAATGATGTACAAATTAACAACAGTAGTAATTTTTTTGATGCTGGCCTTTGCAGGCTTCAGCCAGAATCCCGTAAATGGGATTATCACAGACCAGTTGACCGGAGATCCGTTGTCCATGGCACATGTTATCCTCAACAACAATCTTTTCGTCGCTGTTTCGGGCGAGGGTGGGAACTTTTCATTTGATAATGTAAAAAATGGAGAGTACACTATTAGCGTAAGCCACATTGGCTATAAAACGTTTACCAAAAAGATATCTGTCAACGGCAATTACAAGATCGATGTGCAGCTTACGCCATCATCTATTCTTGAGGAAGGAGTTATTATCCGTGCTACCAGAGCTTCGGGAAACACTCCTGTAACATATCAGAATATTACCGGTGAGGAGATAAAAAGAATGAATCTCGGCAAAGATCTGCCCATGTTGCTCACCAACACTCCATCACTTATCATCAACTCCGATGCTGGTGCCGGTATAGGATACACAAGCTTTCGTATTCGTGGCACTGACATGACGCGCATCAACATCACCATGAATGGCATCCCTGTGAATGACGGGGAGTCTCAGAATGTCTTCTGGGTTAATATGCCAGACATCTCATCATCGGTTAATAATATGCAGATCCAGCGCGGGGTAGGTACTTCTTCAAATGGCGCCGCCGCTTTTGGAGCCACCGTAAATGTTCTTACAAGCAATGTTAATGAGAAGGCCTATGCAAAGACCGATGTCAGTGGCGGGTCGTTCAACACCATGCGTGCCAACGTTGCAGTAGGAACAGGCCTTGTGAACGATCGCTGGGCTTTCGACGCAAGAATGTCAAAAATTTCTTCCGATGGTTATGTAAACCGGGGGTGGTCAGACCTAAGTTCATACTACGTAGCAGGAGCTTATTATGGTAAGAAGTCATTACTAAAATTCATCACATTTGCAGGCACAGAGACCACTTACCAGTCATGGAGCGGTGTACCGTCGTATATGCTTAACAGTGATCAGAGGAGATACAATCCTTCGGGAGAGATAGAAAACAGCGATGGCGAAGTGATAGGGTTCTACGACAACCAGACCGACAACTATAAGCAGGATCACTATCAGCTTCACTACAGTTACGAATTCAATAAAGATCTGAACCTCAACGCGGCACTTCATTATACAAAAGGAGCCGGATACTATGAATCTTACAAGAACAACCAGAAATACAGCGGTTACCAAAATGAATACGGTGTTATCTTTCGTAAAGATTCTCTCAATTCAAGCACCAATCTCATACGCCGAAAATGGCTCGATAACGATTTTTATGGCGGGACAATGTCATTGAATTACAATCCCGGCAACTGGGACATAAGTTACGGCTCAGCGTATAACATTTATGATGGTGATCACTTCGGGAAGGTGATATGGGCCGAGGTTGCCGATGTTGTGGATCCGGAAAAAAACTGGTATGAGTCCAATGGTTACAAAACAGATCTCAGCACCTTTGCCAAGGCAATTTACACACTTGATAACGGATTTAGCATTTATGGTGATCTTCAATACAGAAATATCAACTACACCATCGATGGTTTGCGTGATGACCTGACAGATATTTCGCAGCAGCACACCTATAACTTCTTAAACCCTAAGGCCGGTGTTATGTATCGCATCAACAGTCATCATAAAACCTATGCCAGTTTTGCAATATCCAACCGTGAGCCGTCGCGCGACAACTTCACTGATACAGATCAGCAGATGACACCCAATCCTGAGCATCTTAAAAACCTGGAGGTCGGGTATGAATTCCAGGGCATGAAGGCTACTGTCGGCATAAACTTTTATCATATGAAATACCGCGATCAGTTGGTGCTAACAGGTGAGATCAATAACGTCGGTGAGCCTATCATGGAGAATGCACCAAACAGCTACCGGGCAGGTTTTGAGCTCATGGGTCGCGCCATCATCACCGATTTTCTGTCATGGAATGCTAACCTCACCCTGAGTCAAAACAAAATTCTTGACTATACTACGTATATAGACAACTGGGACTACTGGAATAATCCTGAAGTGGAACCCTATCAATACAGCATGCATACGGAGAGCACTGATATATCCTTCTCGCCTGCAGTTACTGGTAACAATACATTTACTATTTCTTTCCTTGAGAATATGAATATAAATATCATCTCCAAGTATGTCAGCAAGCAGTATCTCGATAACTCATCAAATGAAAATTATATTTTAGATCCCTATTTTGTTAATGATGTGAGCATCGACTACACCATTAAAGGCAGCAAGCTCTTTAAAGAGATTTATTTTAATCTTAGTGTAAATAATATTTTCAATGAGCAGTATGAAACCAATGCCTGGATTTATAGATATTATTATGGCGGAGAAGAGTATAGCATGGATGGTTTCTTTCCTCAGGCCGGAACGCATATCATGGGAGGCATCTCCTTTTTATTCTAAACACAAAACTATTTTGCATAGAACCTGTTTAGTCCTGTGAAAGAGAGTAAACAATTTTTTTGTAACCTCTCTCCCATTATTTGATCCAATTGACGGTAATTTTTCTATCTTTATAAAAAGAAAAACAATAAACAAAGTATTATGGCAGATTATGTAGAAGTAAACAGAAAAAAAGCAATTAGCATTGCAGTAATAGTTGTGCTGGGAATAATTTTACTTGCCTCCGGCAGTAGGATGTTTGTGACTATCCAGGCGGGTCACGGCGGAGTGGTTTTCCGTACTTTCGCAGGAGGTGTAGATCAGGATAAGATTTTTAGTGAGGGATTCCACATCATTGCTCCATGGAATAAGATGATTGTTTATGAGACACGTCAGCAGGAGGTGGCAGAAACCATGAATGTTTTATCCAGCAACGGATTGGAGATCGCAACAGATGTTTCTGCATGGTATGAACCTATTGAAAATGATATGCCAAAGCTTCACAGCAATATTGGAACTGACTATCTTAACAGGGTGGTAAAACCGTCGCTACGTTCATCGGTAAGAAGTGTTATCGGAAGATACACTCCTGAGCAGATTTACTCCACAGAACGTGATGCTATACAGGATGAAATATATGAAGAAACAAAACTCATCCTTGATGATAAGTATATACAACTAAACAGAATTCTTATCCGTTCAGTAACTCTCCCCACGGTAATAAAAAATGCCATTGAAACAAAACTCAAGCAGGAGCAGGAGTCTCTGGAGTATGAATTCCGTTTACAGAAAGCTACAAAAGAAGCTGAACGTCAGATTATTGAAGCAGAAGGTAAAGCCCGCGCCAACGATATCATTAACGCATCGCTCACCGACAAGATTCTTCGTGAAAAAGGTATTGAAGCAACAGTTACGCTTTCAGAATCAGATAACAGTAAAGTGGTCATCATCGGCAACAGTAAAGATGGATTACCACTGATTCTTGGCGATAGCAAGTAGCACTTATAAAAAATCTTGAAAACCCCTTGTTTTAACCCCTGATCTTTGTATTACATTTGCTAAGATCATTGCAGCTCCGGCAGGTGGTCACTCCCATCGCCGGAGTTTTTTCATATAAATCACAACCGTATGCATAGAAATATATTTTATGTTTTATTGTTAATCCTGGCAGTATCAGCATGTACCAGGGAGCAAGACTCTGAGACCATCAAGATTGGTATTACAAAACTATCTACAGAGGGACACTACAGCAACTACGGCAAGTTTATTCTTGCCGCCGACAGCACAGTGGAGCTTGTGGATTTGTATCATACTACTACAGACAGTGGATTGATGCTGTTTGAAGATTGTGATGGACTTTTGATATGCGGCGGACCGGATATCTACCCCGGATGGTATGGTAAAGAGCAAGATACTGCTCTATGTGGCTACATAGACCGCAGAAGAGATACTCTTGAATACAAGGCACTTATGACCGCCATTGAGAGAGGCATTCCTGTTTTGGGCATCTGTCGCGGAGAGCAGATGATTAATGTGGCGCTGGGCGGAACATTATATGCTGATATCCCAATACAATATCCAGTTCCTGAAACACACCGTTGTGACAATCCTGACTCCTGTTTCCATGCAGTATATCTCACGGAAAACAGCCTATTACACAGTATCACGGAAGCGAAAATTGGCGTTGTAAATACCAACCATCATCAGGGCGTCGAAAAGCTCGCTCCTCCCCTGCTTATAACAGGAAGAAGCCATGATGGATTTGTGGAGGTGATTCAATGGGCCGACACCACAGACAAAAGTTGGCTTTTGGGCGTACAGTGGCATCCCGAAAGGCTCAATTACGAGCAAAATCCATTTTCGTTAAGGATTGGAGAAGCATTTATTGAAGCCGTAAAAAAAGAGAAAGCAAAATAAACTATTGGGATACAAAATTCATATCGATATATTCAAGTATTTCCGTCACGACTATAGAGAGTCTTTACTATATCTACAGATATGATTTTCATTAAAGCGAAATAATCCAGGCATCTTTAACCGCTTTTTTTATGTTTTTAAGTGACTTTTCTGCGGCAGCATTATCATTATAAGCACCAACAGCAAGGCGATACTTTCCATCGTTTTCAACAATCTTCAATGGTTCAAAGAAGCGCTTCTCCCATCGAATCTTGTCAAGTTCCGCATCTCTTCGTGTGAAATAACTGGCCACCACAACATAATAGGTCTTGTGATTGTCGGGAGAAGTGGTTTTTGAAATGGAATCCAAAGAAATCTCAGGAACTTTTGTACATAAATATATCGGAAATGAAAAGTCTGTCGTTGTGCCAAACCACACGACTACATATCCATTAAAAATCTTTACACCCATTGCATTCCAATCGAAGGCGACATATTTACCCTCATTTAAAATCATCTGTTTGGAAGTACCGTTTTCAAGCCATATCTTCATTGCGTTAGCATCCTCTTTTCTGGTATTATCCCAATACACTAATTCAAACCCAAGACCCTGATATTCTGTTAGTTCTGAAGGCTTGTTATGCATACACCGGCCATCGGTTTTGGGATTTACATAGAGGCATTCATTCCACCGCCCTTGGTCAGACCAGGAGTGCATACTTCCTCCAGCATTTTCATCATAAAAGAGATAGAGATCTTTAGCATGCACATCCGCCACATAACATAACGATCGGGATATGGGAATTTTAGCAAGATTATGCTTAACTCGGAAAGCATTTATCTGTGTAGCGACATCCAGCTCCTGTTGCGACAGGCAAAGTGTTTCAAAATGAGTCTGGGCAAAACCAGAAGTTTGAAAAGCAACCATCAATATTATTAATACTCTTATTCTTTGTAACATATTATTCCTCTATCAATTCCTCCCCAAAAATAACGTTCCGCCGATTCAGTAATCGGCGCTATGGGTTTTTTATTATTTTCGTGTAAACGATCTCTTTCTCCGTGGTAATCTCAAGGATATAAATCCCGTAAGGGAGGGCAGAGATATCAACGGGTGTTGAGATGGCTCTTGTTATGATATGGCGATTCATTATCACATCGCCGTCGGTACTTATTACTCTTATTGTTTTGATAAAATTCTGCGTTGAATTGTTAATAGTAAATTTATGTGAGCATGGATTAGGGGTGATGCTAAAGCCGTGGTAATATTCCTTTATTGAGGTGGTGTCGCAGGGTCGGAATTCATGACCCGGGGATCCTTCCTTACAACCTGCAAACCAGTTTTCCGGATCGGAATAGGGACGGTCATAATCCAATAATTCCAGGGCTTTTCCGGTAGAGTCCTCGATTACAGGCCATGGTTCCACAACATCATAGACCATCCATAAGCGGGTAATGCCAAATTTATCCTGCATTGCGAAGGCGTTTCTGCCTGGGCTTAGCGTAATTCCTGTGGAATATTGATATATATTGGCCTGGGGAAATATCGTAATCAATTTTGTGGGATTCTGAGCAAAAACAAGATACTCGCCGGGCTCAATGGTAGGATACTCCTCCATGGTCATACTTACTATACTGTCGCTATTCAAAACCGCCCAATTTTGTAATGCTATGGCAAGGGTGTCATGGTTAAAAATCTCGAAGTAAGTGCCGCCATCATACTCTTCATGAGGGTGATACTGTATCTCCGTAACGACAATATCCGGATTATCTCTGCAACTTTCCGGGCCTGCCATGGGTGTTCCGCCATAGCAACCATTTTTCCATGATGAAGAATTGCCACATAGTGAATCCGGGTGAATCAATTCAGCGGTACGTCCGGTGCCATTAATATCATTGGGCCACAGCGTATCAGAGTCATATCCAATGCCCACGACTTCATAGCCATACCTGTTGAAAAGCAACAGACTATCACTCTCTCCCAGCCCAAAATTAAAGGGCGACAAAGTATTTATCTCGGGATGAACCTCATAGAATTTCACCGGATCCCTTGCAATAACCCTGTATTCACCTGATGGTAGAGAAAAACCAGTCGGGAAAGAGTATGCATGGTCATCACCTGCATCACGAAATATCCAACCGGTCATATCCACATCAATTGTATCATTGTTAAAGATCTCCACCCAGTCACCGGTGTCGTGGCTATGGGATGAGTTATTGTTATATTCGGTAAATATTATTGCAGGGTAGTCGTGGCAATCAGAGGGCAGCCGTCCCGGTGAGCCACCAAGGCACCCTGCCATCCAGTTTTCAGCAACGGCGGGATCGAGTGACGGATCCATAAGCTCATTGGCTCTTCCGGTAAAAAAGGTGTTCTCCGGCCAGGGCATAGCATCGCCATATGCGGCAACAGAGATTGCGTTATGGTAATTATCCAGGAGTGTTATCTCTGTTTGATAATCAAAAAATGAAAAGTCCTGAAGAAAAACAACATCCAAAGAGTCGGGATAGATATCATAAAAAGCTATGGTATCCGCTGCCAGGATCAGGAATGTTCCCGGTTCCAGGAGTGTTCCATCAGGAATCTCCCCAGAGAGGTTATTGTTTATCATTAGCTTCCATCCGGAGAGGTCTGTTGTTTTATGGTCATCAGAGTATATCTCAAGCCAGTGGCCACAATCCACGTCGGGATGTGGTGAGTGCATAAGCTCAGAAATAACAATGTTAGTGGTATCCGGGGCGCCGGTACAAACAGCTATCAATGTATCATCGGCTGCAAATATGCCTTCATATATTCTGTCGTAGGAGTACCAGGTGCTATCAATATTTTTCCAGTAAGAGAACTCATATCCCGGCGCCGGCAGAGCTTCTATAGTTATTGGGACGGGATTAAAATATACACCTTCAAAGGGCATTGTGTCTGTGTAGAGGGTGTTAATATGTAGATCACAGGATTTGTCCGGATATGCATCAATATGCATTACAACCTGGTTTTCAAGCGAAAAATATTCCAGCAGATGTTCCCGGGCATGCTCATGACGATCACGGATAAATCCCTTGAAGAGATTTTCAACGTAATACGTCTCCCATGCCGCTGCAGACTGGTTTCCCCAGCGTCTTTTGTGACGCACCATCTCGGGACGAAGCCTGTTAACAATAGTGTCTGTCAATGCATACATTCTGTTTTGAGTAAAAACAGCATTCATCAAATCAGCATAACGATTGATAAAATAGTTTCTGTAGCCGGAATTTTCAATCATCCCACGTAAGAGGACTGTGTTCACAGTAACAGAATCATTAAACACTCTTTCAATCTGATTTACAGATGGTTTATTGGAAGTAAAGATAGAGCTGGTCATATCCAGATCCATAAGGAAATAATTCCATTTACCACCATATTCCCGCCACCATTTCATATTATTATGCGGCCAATCGGTATTAATGAAGAATATGTTTGTAAGGATAAGATCAGTGTACGAGGCCATATTCAATTCTTCCATGACCCTATCAAAGTTATCCTGTATCGCGAGGTCATTGTGGTTCACGAACTCCATCATTTGAAGGAAATCGGCATTTTCACCTGAGATCACTTCTGCCTGTTCTTCAAGGATATCTACCCTCTCGGGATCCACTCCATAATTTGATTCCAGATAATAGCGATCAATTTTCTCCCGCATATTATGCAAACCCCAGTACTGTCCGTTTATATATACAATCACAGGCTCGTACTCTTGTATATCCACCCAGAGCTTATTCTGCACAAGTTTATGCATAAAAGCATCTCTGAAAAAGCAGGAGTAATAATCATTACCGGCATTGCGCAGCACAAAACGCTTATATTGTTTAATGGGTTTATGGGAAAACAGTTTCTCGCGGAAGTAATCCTCTCCATATTTACCTTTTGCCATTGGACGTATTGATTTCTGAGGTATGGAGCGAGTCCAGCCGCCATGAATTTTCAATCCACAATCCTGAATAAAATGTGTCTCGGCAGCAGGGTCATACAGTTCAATATTCACAGGAATTTCTGTGTCGTCCCAGAAGTTAGCCCCAAAAAATGGCCTGTCGTTTAAATACTGTGTTCCCAAAACATAGATACCATAATCTTCATCCCATAGCATATTAGGATTTGTGGCAACGGAAACTATCCGCAAGGTGGTAGAGTCATCAACAAACAGTGTTTGCGTGGTGGTTTTTGATGGCATATACCCCTCTTTAAACAGTCGGGCACGCACAACAACAGTGGTGTCGAGATAGAAAGGAACAGTGAATAAGGGAGAAACATTTGTCGGGACACTGCCATCCAAAGAATAGCGAATAAGGAGACAGGTATCGGGAGATATTATGTTTATTAAAACAGAATCGTTAAAGTAACCGGTAGCCGGAGATATCTCCGGCACAACATCTATCGCAAAAGCCATTGCATAAGACGTGTCGTTAGAATATCCTGGAGTAGGCGTAGAGAAATATACCAAAGAGTCACTGCCATCCTCCATACGGCCGTAGCTATTATCAACAGCCAGAGCTTTCACGTCCACCTCATCGATCAGCATTCCAAAAGGGTTGAAAAGATATATTTTTTCACCACTACTGCGGATACCAAAATTTGTATGCAGTGGAATCTCTTCAGCAAAGAACCATTCCGGCACCATTCCAAACTGACCACATGTATCTCTCATGGCAAGTGAGAGCCATGGTTTTATGGTCATATCATCATCATCCCAAAAGTTATGGCATTGGATGGCTAAAGTGTTCTCACCATTCTTAAGATATCTTTTTAACAAAGGTTCATTTATCACAAACATGCCCGGGAGTCCACCCTGATACATCTGTGCCTCTGTAGGCCACATTGCAGTTTGCAGATAATGAGGCGTCTTGCCATCGGGTTGAATATTCTCCCTAAGGAGTTCCCTTCCATTAAGATATACGACAAAGCCATCATCATAATCCACATGCATGATGGCATTAATTATCGCAGCTGTATCCTGAACAAAAAATGTTTTTCTGAGATATATTGTTCTGAGAGTATCGCAGGTCACCGTAGTGTCATCGTCATCACCAAAGCCAAAACCACCGCGTCCCTCATTCCAAGAGGTATCGGAAAAAGCGGGCCATTCCCATTGTGCGTCAGGTTCATAATCAGGATTTAGATAACGCCACAGGCTATCGCAGTAGACAGCTGTTTCCCAGTGGTCAATAACGTTCCGGCGATTTTTTCCTGAGGCAAAGAAAAGAGCAAAGGAGTCCGGATATATCTCAACATCAGGGATCTCCCACATCCGGGGTTCACTTTTTTTGTCCGACAGGAAAAACCCCTTTAAAGATAATGTGTCGTTACTTTTATTGTATAACTCTATCCAATCTTCGGCATCAGAATCTTCATCATAAACAGTATACAGGTTAGCAGAAGAGGCTTCATTGATAACAATCTGTGCATCCGCGCCGATGGTAACAATCAGAAACAAAAACAGGGATTGAAAGAGGCGTAAGGCTGTGCCCTTGGACAGATAGGTTATAAAAAAACGCGTTATGTATTTACACACATTCATTAATCCACATTTATATTCAATAAAGAGGCGAATTTCTCAAACAGGGTTGTATTGTCATATACCCCGGTAAAGATATTTTCACCCGGTCCGAATGCAAAAACAGGGACCATGACACCGGTATGATTATCGGCTTGGAAATCACCTATGACAGTTCCTTCAAAAACATTCCCACCGATAATGGAATACCCACCGCATTCATGGTCTGCAGTTACAACTATCAGGGTCTCTTTGTTTACCGTGGCATAACTCTGAGTTTGTCCCACGGCCAGGTCCAGATCAATAACTTCAGCCAACATCTCATCCTGCATATTATCATGAGCACGTAGGTCGATATGTTCATTTTCCACCATCAGAAACCAGGGTTTCCCTGTCTTGTCGAGGCGCGATATGGCCACAGAAACAGCTTTTTGCAGGAAGTCACCTCGTTCTTCTTCTATTCCTGGCAGGCGGTATTGTGCCTGCACCACCAAAAGCTTACCTTGCTCATTATCAGGCACATCATCAATAAAATCATAATACGCATAACCACGGGTCATCATGGTATCCATAAGATTTTTGCCATCTTCTCTTTCATTGAGATAAAAAGATCCTCCACCCACGAGGATATCAACATTTGAATACGCCATCTGGTAAGCTATCTCCTCTTTAAGGTCACGATTTTCAACATGAGCGTAGAACCCTGCCGGGGTGGCATCCTGTAAACTTGCCGTAGTTATAACACCTGTGGCATATCCAAGCTCATGAAGATATTCAAAGAGATTCCTGACCGTTTCACCTTCAGCATTTACACCCAACATTTTATAGTTAGTTTTTGTGCCGCAAGCCAAAGCCGTTACAGCGGCGGCAGACTCAGTAACAGCACGATCTGCACCATGGGTGGTCATAAGTCCTGATGTATTAAGAGAGGTCATGTTAAGGCTGCCGTCGTTAACGGTCTGTGCAGCATTTATTTGTGCTACCCCCATTCCGTCGCCAATAAATAACACGATGTTCTCCGGAGTGCCTTCATTAATTTCAGGGTTTGGATTCGGATTGTTATTATCTCCCGGATTGCACGAGAGTAACAAAGCTAATATTGAAAGAAAAAATGCAATTCTCGACAGGTGTATCATATAGGCAAATGTATAGATTTTATTCATTAATTACATATGAAAATATAGCAGCCGGAATGGCCGCGCCAGGTTTTTTAGTTCAGCTATTATGAGAAAATCTTATTTATTATCTTTTCTAAGCATACTCTTAAACTCGCGTATGATAAAGCGAAAATCTTCAGCAGATATCGATAACTCCCTCACTTTAAGACCGGTAATACGAGTAAAAATGATTGCCTGATACAGTGTAGTAACTGTGTACGAGATTGAAGCTGTAATTCCTGCACCTACAATTCCGATACGTGGGATAAGTAGGAGTCCAAATGTAAGTGTGAAAGCCAGTCCTATGCCTGAGCTTATGGCATTATGGTGATGGCGTCCCGTTCCACTAAAGAAATGGCTGAATATCACATTTGCTGATATGGCAATGATACCAGGCGAAAGAGCCCATATTACATTTTTTATACCCTCATACTTATGGGTAAGGATCCACAGATAAAAAGACTCAGGAAGAATCCAGAAGAGAGCAAGCATCACGGTGGTAAGTAATACCGTTAATTTGAGAAAACGCACAGAGAGAGTTTTTGCGTAGTCAGCATTTGGCTCATTGGAGATTCGCGAGTATTGTACCAATGCAAGGCTCTTTCCGGCAATCCACAACCCTTCACTTAGCTGATTTCCAATCTGGAACACCCCCAGTCGCGCCTTTCCTAAATATGATTCAATGATATAATATCCAAGACGATAATTCAGCAGTTGTAATGTATTGGCGAACTGCACAAAAGAGCCATACCGAAAAATCTTAAGGATGACATCTCCCATCTCAGAAATATCTACGTACTTCAGCTCTTTGATTATCATTGCCAGGCTCACAAGAAATGCGCTCATATAAGAGATATAAAGAGCTTTAACATAAGACATTACAGATACATCATCTTTAATAAGGATAAAAAACATAAAGGAACCAAAGAGCATTATTACCTGAAGAACAGATACAACATTAAAAGCCTTTATACGCTCCTTTCCCAGAAGAATATTCAGGTTTGCCGTATGCCAGGAGAATAGCATGGAGAGGAAGAGTACATGATATAACATACCATCGGGAATGAGATGAAAGTGATTGAGGGTATATGACACCAGTATGGAAGAGAAAAAGCCCCAGAAATACGCCGGAACAAACAACAAGAAGGTCTTCTCTCGAGGTGTAAGATATACTAAAGCACCACCTGAGACGAAATTGCTCAACAGTAATACTATTGTAATACCAAGAACCACAAGGCCTATTGTTCCTGCACCTTCCGGCCCCAGTGTTCTGCCATAAATCAGTACCAGTAACAAACTTAATACAGAAATCAGAATCCGTGATCCGGCAGTACCAAGTACTTTTCTAATCATAATTATATCCTTATCGTGTTAATTTTCTTTTTAAATTCGATGTAAAAAAGTATCTGTTCCAGCCGTACTCTTTTCCATCTATAATAAGATACTCATCGTCGTGGCACCAGGTATGGATACCTTTGGTAAAACCTTTTTCATCTAATGGCGACATATCATATCGTTTTATCTCTTCAAAACACTCCGGTGTAAGGCTCAGAACTTCATGTATCACCATGGCAGCACCATATTTCTGTGAGTTTTTCTGTGCCGGTCTGAATAATCTGCCGTTGTCATAAAACATCTTTCCTCCCGGACGAGCGCCGTTGATATCTGTTTTTACAGGATTTGCTTTGTGAGCAAAATAGGGGCCTTCTATACTGTCAGAATAGAATATATATAGCTCTTCATTAGATGCATCAGCATGGGTGCAGAAGAGCCACCAATAGCCATCATAAAACACAAGGGTGTTGTCCACGCCGGGAAACTCGAGTAATTCAGAAATACAGCGAAGATTGCCATTATCCCTGTTGAGTTCATATAGCATCACAACCCCCGATTGAGCCGTCTCGGGAACACAATAGATGTGATCTTCATGCTTTATCAGGAATGGATATGCCAGATGAATATCCAGCTCCAGAGCCGTTGAGCGCTGTGTTACTCGTTGTTCTTTTACATCATACCTCAGATACCCAATAACTCCTTTTTCATTTTTGTAATCATAATCTTCAAAAACAATATGCAGATTATTCTTATCTTTTATGAGAAATGGATCAGCATAGAAATGATTTTTGGGAGGAGCTGGCAATGGTATTCTTGTCCCTCGTGGAGCAAAAAGCCCGTTGTTAGCCTCTCTTTTAAGAAGCAGAATATTCCATTTTTCAGCTTTAAAGAGTTCATTGATATGAAAATAATATCTGTTAACTGCTTTTTTAAACAGAAATTTTATCATGTCCATATTTCCCGGGCGTTTGAGTATCGGTGCCGTGGAGACAGATGCCTCTTCCGGCATTTCAAACACCTCTTCCGACAACATACGGCATATCTCTGCCGGCCATTTTTCTGCCTGCTGAAGCACCCTGTTAATATTTCCCGAGTAACTGTGATCTATGGTTTTAAAAAAGCCCTTTTTTAGGATTACACCTCCATCAAGGCGATCTGTAAGTCGTTGCAAAATAACGCCTGTCACGGGGTCGTTATGTGCAATCTCCCAAAAGGCCGGCGGTCCGCCACGGTATTTCATTTCATCACCATGATGATATGACCACACCCCCATAGGAGCTGCCGTTAATATCTCACCACGAATGATATTAAAACCGAAACGCAATAAAAAATCGGGCTTACATTCGCCTATTTCAGATATCAGATTATCATTAAAATATTCTCCATAACCACGCTTTTCAGGGATTGTTTTCACTACAGCAGCATTTCTCAGCATGGCAGAAAGATCTGTTAACTCCTTTTGGGGAATATGCATGCGAAAACGCTCAAACATATTATAGACGGCATTGCTCCCTGTATATCGTGAAATTTTCTGCCAAAAGGAGCGATCTTTCTCTTCGGAATCATCCATAATAAGGATTACCGGTTCATGACCATCATTGACAAGGTGGAGTATTACCTCGGCCTGCCAGAGAGGGAATGAGAATCCGGAACACAGAATCCCAAAGCGATATGTTTTTACATCCGTCATACAGAAGGATTAGTATAACATATAATTAAATCTTTTTTATCGGGATATCTTGTCAGAAGAGCAGTTCTTTCAGCCATTTGAAATCCATCAAAGTTAAACTCCGGCGTTACATGGCATATTACAGAAGAGAACTCGTTGTAGATATGAGGCCGTGCGGCCATCCATGTTCCCGGAGAGACGCAGATACTTTTCTCTCCTGCATCGCCAATAATAAAATCCTCAGAAGAGCCGTCGGGATAGAGCAGCACCAAAAGCATCTCACACCCTGCATCATGATACCAGACCTCCTCAGCATCAATACGATGAAAGAGGGATTTCTGTTTCGGTTTCAAGAGATACAGAACAGAGCTGGAGGCCTTTCTCTCGTGGTGGGAGGCGAATAAAAACAGAGAAGTATGCAAACGCTTGTAGTATCCACCCTCGGGATGTGGTTTCATTTTATGCTTTAGGATATATGCATCAGCGTCGTTCATGGTTATCGGTTATATATCTCCGTCTCTTTTTGTGTTCTCTTTGACTGACGCTCGTTAATAACCCATATCATACGCCATGTAATAACGCTGTGATACTGTTGTCGCTCTTCCGGATGATCGGATCCAGTCCAGTTAAACTCCGCATCACGGAAGGAGAACAACGAGTATGAATAGCGAAAATTCATTTTCAACTTCTCGTACACGCGGAAACGGATATCACCCAAAACCTCAACATTATGTATTGATGGGGGCGAATCATATTCCACAACAACATAACCCGGGTCGCGATGATCGATCTCCTGGTAATCGATTAATCTGCCATAACTTAACCCGGCACCGAATGTCATTACATCTTTATCGGTATACTGTATTAAAACCGGTATTTCACCATAAGAGAGGTCATAATCGTATGAGCCATTGCGTGTTTCATCGTCCACATTAAACTGCTTTTTTCTATGAGCTCCTTTTTGAGAATAGAGCGCTTCAATGGTCATGGACCAGTTGTTACCAAAGGGCATAATAGCTGCCGCACCGGCATTAAAGCCCAGGTTATTAAAACCATATACCTCATCGCCGTCCACCTGCGACAAATTACCTCCAAATATCAATGCACCCTGAATAATCTGCCCCGACACTCCCCGGGAGATTGCAATAATCATTACTGCCAGAAGAATCCATTTTCTCATAATCCCACTTTTCATACTAAAGATAACAGTTATTGAAGAATAATAACGCCACAAAGATAGCATTAGTGTTTAAATTTATTGCGAAACACCTTTCATGGAGAGCTGAATTCTTTTTCTACGCATATCCACCTCCAGGACTTTCACTTGCACATGCTGATTCAGTCGCACAACATCGTTAGGATCAGATATATATGCATCAGCCATTTGACTAACGTGTACCAGGCCATCCTGATGCACTCCGACATCCACAAATGCCCCAAAAGCTGTTATATTGGTAACGATACCGGGCAGCACCATTCCGGGGTTCAGGTCGTCGACATTACGCACATTGGGGTCAAATTCAAACATCTTTATATCTTTCCTGGGGTCACGTCCCGGCTTCGCCAGCTCGGAGATGATATCTTTTAGTGTTGGTATTCCCACATTATCATCAGTAAACTCCTCCAGCGACAACTTGCTCTGCAAATCCTTCATGCCAATGAGGTCGTCGACAGAGCAGTTAAGTTTCTTAGCAAACTTCTTAACCACGTAATAGCTTTCGGGGTGCACAGCGCTTTCGTCGAGTGGATTTTCAGCACCTCTGATACGCAGGAATCCGGCAGATTGTTCAAAGGCTTTTGCTCCGAATCGGGCCACTTTTTTCAGCTCTTCTCTGGATTTGAAAGAACCATTGTCGGTGCGGTAGTCGATGATATTTTGCGCCAAAACAGGTCCCAGACCGGAGACATAAGTCAGCAGTTGCTTGCTGGAAGTATTTACCGCTACGCCCACATTGTTAACACAGCTCACCACCACATCGTCGAGGCTTTGCTGGAGGGCGTTTTGGTTAACATCGTGCTGGTACTGACCCACACCAATGGACTTTGGATCTATCTTTACCAGCTCTGCCAGGGGATCCATCAGGCGGCGTCCTATGGATACAGCTCCACGCACTGTTACGTCGTAATCAGGGAACTCGTCCCGGGCGATCTTTGAGGCGGAATATATGGAGGCGCCGCTCTCATTCACCACCACGGCAACCAGCTCTCTGTTGAACCGGATACGTTTTACAAACGACTCTGTTTCGCGTCCTGCGGTACCGTTGCCAATAGCCACCGCTTCGATATCGTAGGTATCAACCAGGTTCACCAGTTTATTGATCGATTGTTTTAATTGTCGCTCCGGCGGGTGTGGGTATATGGTTTCATTATGAAGCAGGTTACCGTATTTATCCAGGCAAACAACCTTACATCCTGTTCTGAATCCCGGATCTATGGCCAGGACGCTTTTGCCTCCCAGTGGCGGTGCCATTAGCAGCTGACGCAGATTTTCTGTAAAGACACTGATAGCTACTTCATCGGCTTTCTCTTTTACCGCATGGCGTATTTCCGTCTCTATGGATGGTGCCAGCAGCCTTTTATACGCATCCTTTATTGACCCACGTATCAGCGCAGCTGCTTCACTATCATTTCTTATCCAAATTTGGTGTAGAATATCCAGAGCCTTTTCCTCATGGGGTCTGATATTTATTTTCAGGAACCCCTCTTTCTCGCCTCTGAACATCGCTAAGATGCGATGCGAAGGAGCCTTGTTAACTTTCTCATTATGCTCATAATATGTCCGGTACTTCTCCCCTTCAGACTCTTTTCCTTTAGCCACTTTGGACTCCATCATGGCATCACGCTCAAAAAGGCTGCGCACTCTTTTTCTGGTGTAAGCATGTTCAGAGATCCATTCGCTGATGATATCCTGTGCACCTTTTACAGCCTCTTGGGCATTAGTCACCTCTTTGGACGGATCCACAAATCTGTCGGCACGGGCATAGATATCATCAAAAGGTTGTGACATAATAATCTTTGCCAGTGGTTCAAGGCCTTTTTCGCGTGCTATTGTAGCGCGTGTACGTCTTTTGGGTCGGAAAGGAAGATAGAGATCTTCCAGCGACGACATGGTGTCAGCCTCCAGGATTTTCTTTTCGAGCTCTTCGCAGAGGTTACCCTGTTCTTTCAGAGACTCCATAATCGACTCTCGCCGCTTATCCAGATCTCTGAGCTGCGCCACGCGGTCACGAATCGCCATAACCTGAACCTCATCAAGGCTGCCTGTCATCTCTTTTCTGTAGCGGGCTATAAAAGGCACTGTGGCGCCTTCATCAAGCAGCAGCATGGTATTCTTAACCTGGTGAGCCTGGATATTTAACTCCAGGGCTATCTTAACATAATATTCTTTCTGTTTCATAAAAACAAAAATACAAAATCAAAATGGGCATTTTATATCTCCATAAAGAATAAAATGCCCATTTAAAAAATTAGTTATATCCACTAGTATCTAAAATCGCCTTTAATAATTTTCTCAGTATGTATAGCCTCTCCTGAGGAGAATGTTATAAGGTAAGTACCGGCAGGAATAGCAGAGAAGTCAAATTCATGGTTCCAAGCATCACTGTTTTCCGGAATGGTAACATGATATAATATACGTTTACCGATTATATCAGTGATATAGACCTCTGTATGCTTTTGAATTCCGGAAACAAAGACGTTAAGGTTATTATTCACCGGATTGGGGAATAGTGTCACATCAAGTTTCTGACCGTTAAGTTCATCGATGGAGTATGAACACATTGCAAAGGAGTAGATAATATTGATGGTATCACTGCTGGCACATCCTGTCACCGTGTCAAGCACATCCACGAAATAACGTTGTGTTGGAGAGCCAACACCTGTGGTTCCCACCTGTATAACCTGATCCGTGGCTCCGGTGCTCCAGATATATGAGAATCCGGGGTTTCCGGCATCAAGAGCTACGGAATCATAAACACACACCGCCACTTGTCTGCTATCTTCATTTACGATGGAGTCAAAATTATTGTCATATATAAGATCGAGAACAGGCCGTGGGTGAACAGTAACAACAATGCTTGTATCCACCCTATTCTGCTGATCTGTTAATACAAGGTAATAGGTAAATTCACCTGTGTCGTCGGCATATATAACAGGATTTTCTTCATCTGAAGTCCATGTATCGGTAGATACAGACCAGGCGTAGTTCCATGGTTTTCCGCCACCATAAGGGCTCGAGAACAGATATAGTGAATCGTATTGACATAAGATTGTATCGGCAGCATAAGCACTTGTTCCCAGTGGGCCACCTTCCACACTAACGTCCATATCATCATTCGACGAGCAGCCCCATTCATTTGTAACGTACACTATAAATCGAACATTTTCAGTAAGAGGAATGGTTGTAGGATTATATATGGTGTTGCTACCATCAATAAACTCTTCCGGTGTCCACTGATACTCCATGTTTTCACCAACAGCTTGACATTCTAAAGAAGTAAAATAGTTATGAGGGATTATCTGGTCAGTTCCTGCATAAACATCGGGGTTGTCTTTCACTTCCACATAAACATCTTCTTCTATGATTGTATAATCATCATCAATAGTTACAGTGAAGGTTGTGGATTCTAACAATGCATTGATTACCGGATTAACAACAGGATAGCTATTGCCATGATCATCGACCCATGAAATCTCATATTCTTCAGAGCCACCATTAGGATTGGCATACAAGGAAACACCTTCACCGGAGCAAACATATTCTGCACTGGCATAAGGTTCAGCGCGCAATGGACCTCCTTTCAGGGTAATCATTACTTCAGCCTGGCCATAACACTCACTGCCACTGTCATTAACCTTAAGTGTAAAATTAGTCTCGTCAATAAGTATCTCCGTTTCAGTTGTTGCCGCTGTTGGATTCACAACGCGATCTTGTGGCTCCCACAGATAGGTAAAGGTATTGCTTCCACCAGTAGCACTTCCTTGCAGTGTTGTTGTAGTACCATAGTTTATCTCATGGTCTTCCCCGGCATCAGCATTTATTCCTTCTATTATTGTCACTGTTTCGGTAATAACATCTTCGCATCCATAATCGGAAGATACCGTTAGAGAGACATTAAAGTCGCCATAATTGGAAAAGGTGTGTTCCGGATTTTCCTCTGTTGAAGTATTGCCACTATCATCAAAATCCCACAAGTAGTTTTCGATGGATCCGGAGGAGATATTTGATTGGTCACTAAATTCTGTTGGAACGAACTGACACACGCCACTATAAGAGAACTCCGCTTCGGGTGTTGGCCTGGCAGACACGTTAACAGAGCCATTCATCATATTATCACATCCACTCTCCTGTGCATATACCGTGTAAACTCCTTCTGCGGTTTGCGGCGGGAAGCTTATTACGCCTCCAACGCCAAGAAGTGTTAACGGAGGAGAGAGGGGATTTCCATTTAACAGGAGTTCGTATGTAACGCCGGATTCACTATCATTGACAGTTATCACAGCCCCGTCAGTATTATCACAGTAGAAGTTCGGTCCGGAGATATCAAAAATTGCGGGAGCCGGAACCTCTTCAATGACACAGTTACCTGACATTGACGAAGTACCACAAAAGCTGGATGCCTCTACGGAGTATGTTCCTGGAATATCCTGGTAGCCAAAACTTAATTGGCTACCCGTTCCCAGTCGTGATTCCAGATACTGGCCATTACATTTAAGGTCATACCAAACCATGCTTTCAGTACCATCAAGGATTACTTCCACGCCCTGATCACCTTCACAGAAAGTACCGCCATCATTAAGTGTAAAAACTGCCGGCAGCGAATTCATAAGAATGATCTGGGTAGTATCATTATCACAAAGGCCGTCGTCGTAATAGAAGTTGACATTATATACTCCCACATCCATTAGGGAGGGAGTTAAAGTTGCAGTTCCGTCGCCATTATCAGTAAGGCAATCGCCACAGTCGGGATCAATGGAAAAGGTTCCTTCATCTTTATTTGCGGTAAGTAATTTAGGACTATCTGTGATACATGCATTGGCGGGGAGGCCGTTAAAGTCCACATAGGGGGCGTCAGTAACAACCATAAAATCAAAGGATTCCAGGTTAGCATAGTTCTGACAAAGGTCTGCCACGGGGCCTTCAATTATCAGGCTGTGCATTCCGGTTTCAACGATAGGAGTTGAAGGATCCAGCACAAGTTTAAAGCTCACTTCCTGAGTACCACCGCTTTCACAAGCATCACCAACAATATCAAGTATTATGAGTTCTTCACCATTGGGGTCAAGGAGAGAAAAGTCTGTTGCTGCTACTGTTTCACACAGCATAAATTCGGAGAAGTCGAAATATAATTCTGTTTCACCAATACATCCAAATGACTCCTGCACCCAACTAATAAATGGCTTTACGTTATCATAAATATTAGCTGTTGATGGGGAGAAGTCGATGGTATATCCTTCGGTAGATTGAGTCCAGTTACTAACACAAACGACATATGTTTCACCTTCGAGTACCGGCACATCGGCGCACCATTTATTAGTATTTCCACCGCCTTCGCAAGCGCTGTTACCACCCATAGCAGACCACGCACCTGTGCTACCATGAAAACCGGATCCTCCGGCGGCATTACATGCAACCTGTAGAGAGGGGTTACCATAAATTTCTTCACAAGCGGCCTCGGTAAGATTATATACGGCCCAGTCGTAATCATCCGATTGTTTAATAGGATTGATTTCAAAACTCATCATACCGTTACTCTGAACGGTTATGATATACCAAACACTATTTTTTTCACCATCCATACAGTTATTAGGACATGAGCCGGTGGTGGGTATTTCGTTGAAAGTGCCATAACCACTATATACATTTGTTTGAGTATATGATTCCTGACAAACAGGGATAGCCCCAAGGCAATCCTGAATTGTAGGCGTTTGGGAAAGCAGTATTACGGGAGATACCAGCAATACAAAAGAGACGATAATTCTATTTATGTGAGTGCGCATCATACCATTATTAATATTATATAATTGACCATGTACAGCGCCTCAAGTTACTACATTTCCAAAAGAGATGCAATAAAAACGACCAAAAATAATAATTCAGCTAAAAGGCTGAATCATTTATCACTAACGCAGTAAAGTAACGCTGCCGGAGTATTGTTCGGTATCAAATTCTCCTTTTTTCTTCTCAACATCAAATTTCACAACCCAAACATAGGTTCCCACGGGCATGAGTTCACCGCCTTTAGTGCCATCCCAGGCAAAAGAGCCGGTGTCGTCGCCAAGAACATCCAGAACAGGTGATTCATACATCAATTGTCCCATACGGTTATAAACAAACATTCGGATATTAAAGAGTCCGCTATTAGCACCTTTGGGGCCAAAAACGTCGTTCAATCCATCACCATTTGGTGTAAAAGCATTGGGAAAGTAAATATTAGCGGGTAATATCGTTACTGTTTTACGATCCCAACAACCTATATCATCAGTGACAGTTACGGTGTATTCACCGGGATCACCAGCCAGGTAGATATTATTAGTATTGCCATCATTCCACAAATATGAGAAATAGATGTCTTCAACTTCAAGAGGTGCTATTGCTCCCGGGTAGAGATAAATAGTATCACTGCCAAAATCTATCTCAGGAAGTGGGTTGACAACTACCTTTTCAGAATAATCATATGATTCTCCATTAAACTTTACTGTAACAGATACATCATATTCACCGGGTTGAGAGAACACATGCGTCGGAGATTCATCGGTGGAAGTATTTGCACCGGAGTCCGGGTCATCAAAGCTCCAGGAGACAGATTCAATATTGTCCTTGTTTACCAGATCAAAGGTAACCTCATTTCCATAACAAATGCTGTCATAAGTAAAGAATGGGATATTCAGGAAGCTGGTAACGAAATTTGGTAACCCGGCAACAAGTTTTTTTTCACCAACATATAGACCAGGGTAATCCTGATAATCGACTCTATTAAAGTTACAGGCAGCGCCGGGGCGTGAAGGGTTATGTATTATCGCCAGATGGTTACCGCGGAGATTTGGTGCAACCCTAACATATTTCGTACAATAGATCTTTCTGTTCGGCCCCAACTGTAGGACACCAAACACAGTATCACCTTCAGCGGTATTAACCACATATTCATTTTCTAAATACTCCTGTTGCGAAAGGTCGTACTGAAGAATTTGCGAAATGGGCGAACTATTACTATTAATATTTACATAAAGAAATCGGCTCTCTGCATCAAATTCAGCGCTAAACACATGATCCAATTCAGCAGAAGCGAGACTTATGATATTGCCGGTTTCATTGTTAAACGAGAATAGTTCCAAAAAACCATCACTCTGTACGCTGGCAAGGTATTTTCCGTCGGGAGAGAGCTTCAGCACACCCTGAGTACTTATATTCCCCTCGTGAGCTCTACCGACAGGGATAATTTTTGGATTATCAGCATGCAATCCTTTATCTTTTGTGATTGGATATACATAAAAAAGATTGTTACCATATTCGTGCGTTACTACCCAGAAGTCTATTCCGTTTGCATGTTTCACTGCGGTAACATATTCCGGTGTTTCACTAAGCAAAAGGTTGTTTTTTTCGCTTACAGAGGCATTACCGTTGTCGCCAGCAAGGTTTACTCTTGAATAGGTGAAACATCTGTTTTCAGTATCGCCATAATATTTATCCACAGCAAAAACATATAGCGAATTATCACGGCTGGGATCAGGTACAATAAGTGAAGATTGAATACTACCCGCATCACCACCAATACCAACACCGTTCATTATTGTATTACCACTACCATTCCAGATGGAATTTCCGTCGGTGGAGATGAGTAGTTTACCATCTGAATCGCTATAACATGAAGATCCGAACGAGAATGAAATAGGGGTGTTATTAAGTACTGTTGGAGGTTCAGTATCAAATCGTAATCCAGTGTTAGTGGTAAATATCCAGTTATTGGCTTCCTGCTGGCTAAAAGCCACAATAGATATCAATAAAAATACGGAAATTATGCTTAATCGTTTCATTAGAACCTTTTAATATTATTCAGTTACTGTTTTTATTATCTTCTGAGAATGTGAGGCATCACCTGAGATAAAGGTCACCACATATACGCCTGCCGGGTACGATGATATATTAATAACATCATTGAAAGAGGTTTCGTTCGCCTCAATGGTAGCTTCATAAACTTGCTTTCTTCCGACAAGATCATTAATCACAATCCTTGTTTCCTCCTTAACACCATTAACAGATATAGTTACTTTATCGGTTACAGGATTAGGATAAATTTCCACCTCCAGTATCTGGCTGTTCAACTCCTCAATAAAGTAAGAGCACATGGCAAAGGAGTATATTATGGATATTTCAGCGTTATAGCTACATCTTGTATTCTTATCCGTTATTAAAACATTATAGTCTTGTTGGCTGGCACCGACACCAGTAGTTCCAACGTGTATACCACTACCAGTGCCCCCATTACTCCAGAGATATTCAGCATTTTCGCGTGTTGCATCAAGATAAACAGAATCATATACACACACTGCCACAACACCTTCAGATACCAGTGAATCAAACGGTGCAGCGAGGTTTACCTCAGGAAGAGCATTAATGGTGAGATTAAATGTATCTGTTATGCTATTATAATCATCTTTAACCTCAACGGTAAAGGTAAAGTCACCACTTTCGGCCATAAAAAATTCGGGATTTTGTTCTGTGGAAGTCCATGTTCCCGGATCTACCGTCCATAAGAACTCATATACTCCTCCGCCACCACCGGCAGCACTATATAAAATAATGGAATCCAAATGACAAATCTTATCTGCCTCGAAATAAGGTGACACGGATAACGGACCTCCCTCTACTGTAACAAAGATATTATCATCAGTAGCACAACCAAATTCGTTTGTTGCCGTAACCTTAAAATTGGTACTCTCATTCAGGTTTGTTGTGGTTGGAGATTGCATGTAGGGGCTAGTGGCAATTTTTTCTTCCGGATCCCAGTAGAAATTAAATGAAGATCCACCATCTATTGTCTCACAGTGCAATTCTGCCACATAACCATGGTCAATAGCAAAGTCCTCACCGGCAGAGATCACTGGGTTAGGATTCACCGGCACATAAATGGATTTCTGAAAATCATTAAAACCATCGTTTACAGTTAATGTAAACGTGGTTGACTGCGTAAGTGAAGGTATTGCGGGGTCAGCGATTTCAAAGTTATATCCTTGCGGATCAGAAGTCCAGCTATAAGTGTACGACTCTGTTCCACCGAAGGCATTGGCCTTGAGTTGAATTCCCTGGCCATAACATGCCTGGGGAGGGTTTGATTCCGGTTCAGAACTCAGAGGATATCCATCCAGTTCAATATGTACACCATTCTCACCCACACAACCTGACACATTATCGGTAGCAATTAAAAAGAAGGTTTGTTCATCGTAAAGATTTTCTGTCTGGGTAGATAGGTTATTGGGATCAATCACCAGGTATGAAGGCTGCCACTGATATGAGTAGTCGCCACTACCACCGGAGACAGAGCCTTCAAGAGTAGTAACAGTACCATAGGTAATCAACTGATCTTCTCCTGCATCGGGCTCCACACGTTGCGCCACAGAGATCGTTTCGGTGTATGTATCAACACATCCCTCATCACTTGTTACGGAGAGGGAGACATCAAAATCACCATAAGCAGAGAAAGTATAGATGGGGTTTTCTTCTGTGCTGGAGGCTCCATTATCATCAAAATCCCAATGGTATGAAATAATATTTCCCGGATTAGGAATTGAAGCATCATTCAGGAATGTCGTTTCCTCAGATTCACATATACCTTCATAAGAATATATTGATGTCGGCTGCGGAAACACATAGACAGTAGCGCTCCCCACGGCAGTACCATCACAGTAGATATCACCCACATAAGTAAGTTTATACTCAGTAGTTTCTAAAGGGTTAACCGTAAGATAATATGGTGTTTCTGTAATATTATCAATAATAACAGGTTCGCCACCATTGGCAGTATATTTAACAGTCCATGGAGCGTCTCCTGCAAGGTCGATCACAATATCCGTACTCTGGCCGCTACAAATAGTATCTTCACCCACTATGGAGCCGTATGCCGGGCAGTCGCACGCTTTAACACCACTTACAATTACAGGATCACAGTCGAAATCATCAACGATAGAGAAGCTAAAAGGAGTTCCTTCTTCAATGGGGTCACTTGTAAAGATATCTGCCGTGGCGCCGGGAGTAATTGTGCCTGGAGGAGTCACTTGATACGTCCCCTGGGTTCCACCTGAAAGCAGGAAGGAGACGGTATAGTGAGTAAAAGCCTCGTTACATATTGCTTCCAGATTAAAAGTTGTTATTTCAGGATGTATATCCACCACGGCCTCACCAGTCATCTCTTCGGCATAACAAAATTTATCTTTTACCTCCACAAGGGTAAATGTAGAGCTTGTGGCTGGAGATACTTTAATGGAATATTCATTAAGAAATGTTGTCTCCTCATATATATTCTGCCCGTCGGTATATTTTATATTCCATGGAGTAGCTCCGGTAAGATCAAAGAAGAGATATGCTTCGTCGCCCTTACATATTTCGTCGTTACCATAAATATTCCCTGTGGGGTGTTGTTTTACATAAACCATAATGGTAGTATCACTGGATCCTGCAGCCTGGGTAATAGTGAGGGTATATGGTCCGGAATTTTGCTGTGTTACATTTTCAATAACAGGATTTTGCTCAGTGGAGTTGAAGCCCTGAGGCCCGATCCAATGGTAAGAAGCACCATTCTGTGATGCGGCATAAAGTTCTATGTTATCACCTTCACAAACGGGGCTGTTACTGCTGGCTTCGGGAGGAAGAATAGTACAGTCAGTAGTTCCTGTTCCTCCGGTTTGTGAGAAGTTAATATTACATGCTTTGTTACTATAGTTTGTAATAATAAGGATATAGTACTCCCCGGTCTGGCCATTGGGGATGTTACAGGTTTCTGATGAACTCGGGGAGTAGCTACAAGAAACAACCTTACTAGCTGTCAATTGAGAACAGGCATCGTAGGGGTCGTCAAAAGGACCCCAGCAACAAAAATCGATATCTTTGGAGGGCGTACTATACATATAAATATTAATACTACCGGGATCGAGAATTTTCATGTAATACCATGCCGGGTTTGGAGTAGAGCCAAGACAGTCGTAGTATGGGCCTGTTTGACCGTTTCCTGAGTTAACACCGGCGGGAAAAGTATAGTTTGTACCTGTACAAAAGGGTATAGCATCTTCACAAAGGGCATTATCTGTTGGCCCCTGAACGACACGATATCCTGACACACGAGACCAGTCTTTGCCGGGAAGGCTAAGGTTAAACATGGAGAGAAATTCATTCTTCTGCTCCAGAGTCAGAAAAATCTGGTTAGCATTGGCCTCATCAAAAAATTCATGCACCAGTACCACAGGAATCTGAGAAAACAGCTCTCTGGAGACGTAGAATGACACCAAATCATCTTCCTTAAACTCTTGAAAATAGAATCCTTCTGCTTTAAGCAAACGATTTAGGAAAAAAGTCTGTTCATAATACTGAGATACCGGCTCCAATGATACCAATACCTCAAAAAACTGATTTGTTGTCTCACTTCCTTCATACACATACTCAGACTTACAAGACTGAATATCAAGGCCATCAACAGATTGCTGTGATATAATCTGTGCTGACATAAACATGGATGAAAGAGTAAATAGTAAAATCGAAAAAATGTACTTCATAATGCTCATAATAACCGAATTTTAACCCTGTATACTTCGGTGCGTGAAGATAGAAAAAATTTCAACAACTGGTAATAATTGTCTCAATATTCCCTCAACATAGTAAATCATTTCAGGAGTAAAAACAGCGCAAGTATGATAATAACAATCGTTTGTAAAAAATAAGGAATTATCTAAGAAGAGTCACTGTTCCTTTTTTTACAATGATACCCTGACCGAAAGGATCCCCTTGTTCTAAAAGTTCAACAGAGTAGATATAGGTACCGGCAGGAAGTGGGTTACCATTAAGATCATCACCATTCCACCCTTCATAAACATCATTTGAGGAGTAAACAAGTTGTCCGTTTCTGGCGAAGATGCGCATGGAGAATTGCGCCACCTTATCCAGCTGTCCGAAAAGGCAGAATACATCATTTAGTCCGTCGTTGTTGGGAGTAAAAGCTGAGGGGATAGGTATAGCCCCCATTGTTGGGGATATGACAACAGTATCTGCTGCAAAGCAGCCATTTTTTTCAACAGTTACATAATATTCGCCACCAGAGTATGCTGTAAATTGAACACCTGTAGATCCATCCTGCCATTGATAATAGTCACCACCCGATCCGGCTGTCAGTACAACCGATTCATTTTCTCTGATATATCTGTCACCGCCAAGGTCAACCACAGGGACCGGAGTCACTGAAACGGCAGCCTCAGTGGTATCCTTGCAGCCATACCCATTTGTACCTATTACATGATAAACTATGTCTTCGTTGGCGATAAATGAAATAATTTTTTCATCATTTGACAACAACCCGTCAGAAGGATACCACAGGAGGGTATCAGAACCTGAGACCTCCAGTTCAACCTCCTCAAACTCACATACCGAAAGATTCTCAGGGGAAATGGATAATACAGGCCTGGGGTGTATCTCTACCCGAAATGTATCGGATACGGCGCTGCATCCTGAATAGTTTACTGTCTGTTCAAGAAATAGATTTCCTTTTCCTGCAATATCCCATGTAACATACACATTATTAGGATCTGTACTTCCGGTTATTCTTCCATTACTTAATGTACCCCACCTATTGGTAATTCCGGTTTCAGCGTTTGCTGTGTAGGTGATTTCACTATCACCTGCACACGCTTCCTGTGGACCTGATATCTGGGGGTGTGGCCCAGGCAAGATACTCACATCAAGGGTTCTGGACGACTTGCAAGCAGGGTGAATGGTTAATTGTTCTGTCACACTAACTCCTCCTTCTCCTGCAGCTCCCCAGTCGATAGAGATTTGCGATAAATATGGGGTGGCACCATTAATCACTCCGCCATCTGCAATCCAGTTATAATCTCTATCACTAAACTCGTCGGTACTATATACCACACTCTTCTCGTTTTCGCATACTATCTCCCGACCTGTTACCAAAGGCTTGGGTCTTTCCAGAATTTGCACCTCCATGGTAGCAAATGAGACACAGCTATGTGGAGGAGGCAGGGTTTCCTGAAGAGTCACCTTCCCTGTTCCTGAATTTCTCCATGTAACATAAACAATATTATCAGTATTTGAATTTATTATAGACCCACCTTCAACGCTCCAGGAATATGTGTTTTCACCATGTATCGGTGAGGAATAGAGGATATCGTTCTCATTTTCGCATACAATATTCTGCCCCGTAACAAGAGGTTCAGGATTAAGTACCTCAACAACGATAGAATCACTCACCGTTTCTCCATCATCTGCAGTAAGTGTAATATAATATTTTGTTGTATCCTCAGGCGAGACAACAATAGAGCTATCGGAAGAGTTTGTTCCGGTAGGCTCTGACGACCAGGCATAATAGTAAGGGCGTTGACCCCCACCTCCAATTGCGGTAATGGTAACACTTTCCCCACGGCATATAGCGGCGGGGTCGGCAATTGTCAGAATACTTAAAGGCCCATTAATCACATTAACAACTACGCGATCCGAGTCGCTCATGCAGCCATATTGGTCTTCCAGGGTAAGATAATAAGCTGTAGTAAAAGAGAGAGGGATAGTAGTTGGCTTTTTCAGATAAGGGTCATCATCGATTTTATCCACTGGTGTCCATGAGTATGTACATCCGCCATTAAGGCACTGACTGGCAGAGCCATCCAGGTATGCTTGAGTTTTAGCAAAAATCGTGGTATCTCGTCCTGCATCGGCAATTGGCAGAGGTCGGACAGTAACCTCCACGTCATCTTTAAACACCATATCGCCACATAAGGTTACCGATGCCACATAAACAGTAGTGTTAGATGGGGAGACTCTGATGGAGTCGGCAGTGCCGATATAATTTTCTGGAGCCACATCATCAAAATACCATGCAACAGGGCTGAGGGTACCACTTAAAACCGGGATATAATTTGATAATTGTACCAGGTCATAGCTATCTTCAGAGGGTTTGAATCGCCACGATTCCTCACTGGCAGTCCATTGTGTAGCATTACGATCTTCAGCAACGCAGGCCTCAGTGCCATCGATATTGTGAATACCCAGTACTGCTTTTCCGTCGTACCATGCTGGGCAGTATGGCTTGGTGTTAAGGTTCACATCTATATAATTAGAGCCCTCATAGAGAACGATTTGGAAAGTACCTGTCATCTCGAAACAATGATAAGCAGCGACCTGGCAATAACTAACTATCATTTTTCGTTGGGGTTTCGTTCCTTTTAACTCATAACCTACCCTGCCACTAAAAGCCGGCGACCAGTCCTGCCAAGCGCCCATGATACAATTTTTTGGAACAAAATCGGAGTCATCGGGTAACACTCGCGGGCTCTGCCCACCATTCCAACTGTTATTGTTTGGTGAAGGCAAAGAGAAAGATATCCAGCCATTATCACTAATGTAAAACTCAGTGTACTCTTCACCATAAAACTCAAACTCAAAACCAATGGGATAAGGACCGGCAACGGTATCATCACCAAAGACTATATGTGTGGCAAAGGTCTCTTCTACTGTGGCTGCCAGCCACACCGTTTCACCGGAGCATATCTGCTTATCATCACCGGCACTTATCTGACCTGATGCCGGAACAACACTAAACAGAAAAAAAGAAAAAAATACAAATATTGAAATTTGCCTCACCATAATAAACTGATTCCATTTATGCATTGTAAAAATAGATAATCTATTCTTTTTTCAACTAGTATCTCAATGAAGTTATTAAAAAAATATTGTTCATTAATCTATAAAGATAGAAAAACAATTATAAATTATATGACACTGAAACATCAAAAAAGAGTGCAAAAGTAACAGAAATAAACAACTAATGATAAAAAATCAATAGCCTGAGGCCAATACATCCACAATATGCAATACTTTAAGCGGAAGTTTCTGTTTCTGGATATAAGTGTTAAAGTTGAGCATACAAGAACCATCGAGAACGATTATGGTATCGGCTCCTGCATCCATCACTCTGTGACAATAACTCTTAAGCAGTCGTTCAGTAATCTCATCCAACTGTCCGGGTCCCATGCCCTGATAACCACAGCAGCCATCGCCATCAGTAATAGAGAAAAGTTCCAGGCCTGAAACATTCTTAAGAAGTCGCATAGGTTGACCAGATATTCCATACCTGTTTGCTCCGGAACAGTTGCAGTGCAGCACTGCTTTTTCCTCTAAAAAAGCACCGAAATCTTCAATCTTCATGATGTTAATCACAAAATCAGAAAAATCGTATATTCTGTTTTTCATTTTTTTGAATTCCAGATGAAGCCCTGAGTTATAAAACAGCTTATCATAATGATTACGAACAAAGGCCACGCATGAGGTGGAAGGACCTACGATATAGTTTTCATCTTTAAAAGCAGCAATAAATTTCTCCCCGGTATTCTTGGCATCGTCCCAGAATCCATTCAGAAAAGCACTTTGCCCACAGCATGTTTGCTGCGAACTATAATTTACCTTGACACCTGTTTTAGCCAAAACTTTCACCATGTTCAATCCTGTTTGAGGATAGAACTGATCTATCAGGCAAGGGATAAAGATATTGACGGTCATTAGAATAATTTTTGCAAAAATAAGAATAATCCACTAATGGCTCAAAGCTATTTTATATTCATAACAAAACCCAAACGCCCCAACATGTCCCAAAATGCTGGATACGATTTATCCACAACCTGAGGATCCCGTATTTCTATTGCTCCTGACACCATTGCCAGGGGAGCGAAAGCCATGGCCATGCGATGATCATCATAAACATTGACAGGCCGTAGCACTCGCAAATCTGATGGATGAATTACAATCATATTGTTAGTGTAGTCGATATTACCGCTAAGTGCACGCAGTTCAGCAATAACAGCTCTAATTCTGTCTGATTCTTTATATTTAAGATGGTCAATACCGGAGATCAAAGCGCCATAACCCAATCCTGATAATGCTGTTACCACGGGAAGAACAAGGTCTGGGGTAGATTTCATATTTATCCTGAATCGTGTCATGGCAGGGACATGGATTTGCTTTCGCAAGAGAATCCCCTGCTCAACAATATTTGTTGAAACACCCAGACTCCTGAAAATATCAGCTACAATAGCATCACCTTGTATGGAGTTACGGGGGTCTCCAAGGTCATTTATCAGCAACGTTCCTTTCTGTGATAATGCAACAAGAGAATACCAGAAAGCTGCTGAAGACCAGTCGCGTTCAGCCATAAAACTTTCTGTTTCTATATTACCATTGGTAACATTTATTATATTATCGTTTTGAGTTACTTTTATGGAGGCCTGCTCAAGAAGTTTTATGGTCATGGTGGTATATGACGCCGACACATTTTCTCCGGAACGCTCCAGCACAAGGCCGTTTTCCAATACTGGTGCCAGCATCAGTAAAGAGGAGACAAATTGTGAGCTCACAGAGGTATCAACAACAACTTTTTTTGACGATAATTTTTTACCCTTTATTTTTAATGGCGGGAAACCATCTCTCTCCAGATATTCTATATCGGCATCCATTTTTCTCAGAGCGGCCACAAGAGGTTCCACAGGGCGCTCCTTCATTCTTTTGGAGCCGGTAATGATCCACTGCCCCTCTCTGGCGGCCAAAAAAGAGGTCAGGAAACGCAACGTAGTACCGGCATTTTCACAATCCAAAATCAAACCTTCTCCTTTTGGGCAGGCTGATATTTTTGCCAGATGCTTTTTCAACAGATAGGTATCTCCGGCATCGCCTTCACAGGGGTCATGAATCATCTCTCCGGCATAGGCCTTTAACATAAGAACTCTGTTGGCCATACTCTTACTTACCGGAAGATACACATCACCTTTTATGGGGCGCCGGGGAGCTATTACTCTTATACTTGTATTCATAACCACCTATTTATTAAGCCATTTTAAAAGATATTCCATTGATTCAGTGATAAGTCGTTCTTCCACCGCAACATTAAGGGCGATTTCATCATTTACCGGAAGTGACATCATCACGATTCCATTGCGATTTTTCTTATCTTGAGCTATAAATCTCAATATCTCCGGGATATGGTCAGTTGAAAATTTCCACTCAAACATAGTAGCTGTTTTCGCCTGTAGTTTCTCCCGGATATTATTACTGATATCAAAGATTTTTTCCGCTATAAACATCTCTGCTATCATTCCTAAAGCAACAGCTTCGCCATGCAAGAGATAATTTTCCGAATTATTTTTTAAAGAAAAAGCCTCCAAGGCATGACCTATGGTATGCCCAAAATTCAGCGCTTTACGAAGGTTGTGTTCGTATGGATCATCCTGAACAACAGCGATTTTTAATTGAAGCGAGGGCCATATAAAAGGGGATATGGTATTGGCATTAATGGGCTTAACTGCCAGAAGATCTGCAAAATGATTATCATCGGAAATAATACCATGCTTCAACATTTCAAAAAACCCTGAATTCAGGTGTCGTTGGGGTAACGTTTTAAGGAAATCAGGATTTATTATCACCTCTTTAGGGCTGCTAAAACACCCTATTTGATTTTTATATCCCTTATAGTTCACTGCTGCTTTACCACCCACGGAAGCATCAACCTGAGCAAGAAGTGTTGTGGGGAAGAGATAATAATCCATACCTCTTTTAAGCAGTGAAGCAGCCAGAGCACCCATGTCACAAACTACGCCGCCGCCAACAATTACTAAACACGAACTCCTGCTGGCTTCATGTTGTATCATCACATCCCAGATATGCTCGCAGTACGAAAGGGATTTATACTCCTCTCCTGCCGGAACACATATCTCGATACGAGATTCAGGTAAAACAGCAGACTCTTCCAGCACAGGAAGGCAATATTTCTCCGTATTGGTATCCACCAAAACAAAAACCTTATCGTAGATGCTAACATTAATGCTATCTGCAAGATTTTTAGAATCGGTAATTATTATCTCTTCCGGTAAAACGTTATTCGACATAAACTGAAATAAATATAATTATCTTTGTTAATTAAATACTATGCTCATGAAAATAGCTCTTCAAAAATGTAAATTTATAATTTTTCTGTTATTAATCCTCGTTTCATGTGATCCTAATAATGAAACACCAGAAGTTAATAACATTACCGGACATCCCGTCTTATCACGTGATGAGGTTCTGTTGGCCTGGGAAAACATCTATCTTGCAACAGAAATAACTGACCCACAATGGGATGGGTCGTGGCAGGATTGCAATGCGGGTACCTTACCCGAAAGTGTTCACAACAAAGTTCTTGCAAGGATAAACTTCTACCGTGTGATTTGTGGTCTTTCAGGAGATGTGGTTTTTGATGATGATCTTAACGAAAAATGTCAGCAAGCGGCACTAATGTTTCATGCCAATAGTAGTCTCTCCCACGATCCACCAACAAACTGGCACTGCTGGACTATCGATGGTCATGAAGCAGCAAAAAACAGCAACATTGGTTTTGGAACAGAGCATTCGCCCATTCATACTACTAACGCTGTTGACAAATATATTCAGGACGAAAATTCAGGTAAT
This sequence comes from uncultured Bacteroidales bacterium, assembly GCA_964474455.1. Lineage (GTDB taxonomy): Bacteria > Bacteroidota > Bacteroidia > Bacteroidales > BM520 > BM520. The sequence continues at coordinate 26,054 of CAYYSU010000006.1, read as the reverse complement.
TTAACCCTTGGACACAGACGTTGGTTACTCTTTTCCAGGGCTAAGACCATGGGACATGGATCCACTTCTCAGGCTAATGCCATCTGGGTTGGAGGAAACAATGGAAATCCGCAGCCTGAAGACCTCCCCGACTTCATCGCATACCCGCCTCCGGGGTATACTCCTATACCTTTAATATATAAATTCTGGTCCTTATCGGTTCCTAATGCAAACTTTCATGATGCTTCTGTTGTAATGAAAGATCAAAATGGAAATGAAGTTCAGTGTGAAATAACGCATACTTCCGGCCCGGGAGATCCAATCATTGGAGATAATTCCATCAATTGGATTCCGAGTATTTGTATTAATAATGACGATGACAACACATTCTCTGTTAAAGTTGAAAACGTTGTGTTATTCAATGAGATTACTTCCTATAATTATGAAGTAATAATAATACCAATAGAAAAATGACAGATCATAAAATGCTGGCTTCCAAAGCCGGATTAAACTATGCTGATACGCAGCAAACATTTGCACACAAAACAAACTTTCAATTAAGAAAAAGCGCCTTTCTTTTTCGCTTAATGGGTAACCCTCGTTTAGTCACTATTGCGAATAGTCTGGCGATGAATATGGTTAACATAGGAATCCCTGTGGCCTGGGCTGTAAAGCCAACTTTATACCGACAATTTGTTGGGGGCGAAACCCTTGAAGAGTGTATTCCTGTTCTCATTGATCTTAAATCCAGAAACACCTACTCCATACTCGATTATTCTGCTGAAGCAGGCTCAAAAAACACTGAATACGATTCTGTTGTGGAAGAGACGATAAAATCTATTTCCTTCGCAAAGGAGCATGACTCTATACCTTTTGCCGTCTTCAAGCCCACAACCATAGGAAACACAGAGGTTTTAAAAAAAGTTTCGTTCGCTGAAGCTCTGTCCAATGATGAAATACGTGAGTTTACACATTTTAAAACCAGAATGCATAAGCTTGCACAAACTGCGGCGCAAGCAAAGATCCGTTTACTTGTGGACGCAGAAGACTTCTGGTATCAAAAGGCTATCGACGATGTGGTATTTGATCTTATGTCGGAATTTAATCGTAAAAACCCTATCATCTTCAATACATGGCAGATGTACCGCCATGATAGGCTGGATCATTTAAAATGCACTGTACAGAAAGCACAAGAAGAGAATTTTACCGTTGGTGTAAAACTCGTTCGGGGTGCCTATATGGAGAAAGAACGTGAAAGGGCAATAAAAGGCGGATACCCTTCACCCATTCATTGCGACAAGGAGTCCACCGACAATTCATATAACAGTGCTCTGGAGTTCTGCGTTGAGAACCTCTCAACCCTGGAGATCTTTAATGGCACCCATAATGAGTTCAGTTCATCTTTTCTTGCAGGAGTTATGATAGAAAAGGGCATTAAAAAAGACCACCCGGGAATTTGGTTTGCTCAACTCTATGGCATGAGTGACCATATTACTTCACAGTTATCAGTGAATGGTTATAATGTCACCAAATATGTCCCCTACGGTTCGGTGAATAAAGTTCTGCCATACCTCAGCCGCCGGGCACAGGAGAACACCTCTGTCAAAGGACAGACAGGTCGTGAGTTATCATTGATATCTAAAGAGATTAAACGAAGAAGAAGATCCTGACAATCACAACTTCGTAAGCAACAGGATTTATTGATTCATCGAAGAGATGAGCAGATGAATATCTTTATATGAAAGCCCGGTTTTTTGTGATATAGAACGCTTCGTTAATACACCATGATAGAGATAAGCAGCATTACGAAGGCCGAAATAGCGTCTCAGCATCTGTTGTACCCCGCCGAGGTGGGTAGCCTCTTCAAAGAAACTATAGAAATAATTACTTAATGCAATACTTGAGGTATTGGAAAAACGTGATAACAAATTAGGAACACAATAATGAATCACTCCATGTTTCTGGTATACAGGCTTATGGAGCGATGTCACCCTTGAAGTTTCAGAGCATCCACCACGATCTATTGAAATATCAATAAGAACAGAGCCTTTTTTCATTGTTTCAACCATCTCTTCGGTAAGATAACACGGAGTAACTCTCTCGTGAGAATACATGGAACATATCACCACATCTGCTGATGGCAAGGCTCTGGATAGAGTATCTGAAGTAAGGAGGTTGGTATAAACTCTCTCATGTAGCAACGATTGCAAACGACGGATTTTACGTAACGAGGTATCAAATATTTTCACCTGTGCTCCCATTCCCAGGGCAGAACGTGTGGCATACTCTGCCACTGTTCCGGCGCCCAAAATGATGATTTCCACAGGATCCACTCCCGAGAATCCTCCCAGCATTCTTGACTGTCCCATCGTGGGGTCACTAAGGTACCGCGAAGCAAGGTATATGCAAGCATTTCCTGCAATCTCGCTCATGGCACGGATTACAGGGTAGCTGCCATCATCATCACGGATACTCTCCAGGCTAATCGCCGTTGTCTTTTTACGCATCAATTCCTGAAAATATCTCTTATCATCATCAACAAAATTCAGTGTGGAGAAGAGAGTTTGCCTGTTTTTCATCATGGCAATCTCCTCTAACGATGGAGGCATAACCTTCATAATAACATCAGCCTGGAATACTTCTTTTGCACTATCGGTGATTATAATACCCTGCGAAGCATACTCTTCATTGGAAAAACGCGCCGCATCTCCGGCGCCACTCTGCAATAACACTTTGTGCCCATGGCTCACTAATAACCCTGCATCATAAGGAGTAAACAAGATCCTGTTTTCATGGTGATGGATCTCCTTGGGAAGCCCAAAGGATATGACCTTTCCCCCTGCCTTGCGCTCTTCTAGGATCTCCTGTGGCATAAGGCTCTGTCCTGCTCTGCCGTCATCAAAATATGGCTTACTTTTTTCGTTCAACATGTTATTGGATTTTTTTTACTTCAAAATGCCGGAAGCCATCGTCCTGCTCCTCAATGCTGATATATACGTAAGATTTGGGTAAAAGTTCCGCCATTTTTTCCGGCCACTCTATAAAACAGTATTTTCCACTATACAGATACTCCTCATATCCTATATCATACAACTCTTCAACCTTTTTAATTCTATACAAATCAAAGTGATATATAACATCTGCTTCTTCTGTTTCATACTCATTAACAAGAGCAAAGGTTGGGCTGTTAACAACATCTTTCACCTGAAGTAATTCACCCACAACTTTCACAAAAGTTGTCTTCCCGGCACCCATGGCGCCATAGAGTAAAAACACCCTCTCGTGGGGGAAGGTTTCAAGAACCTTCATTGCAACATCTTTCAACTCTGATTCCCCGGATATTGTAAGTTTCAATTCCATAATAACATTTTACCTAAGACACAAAGATATCACAAAACCGGCGAACAAGCCAAGGCTCACTCACCGGTTTTCAATTATTTACAACACATATTCAAATCTGCTACCAATACGCCTATTTAGGAGTCATGATAATAAAAGGTATTAGCATCTCTTCAAGGCTTATGCCTCCATGCTGGAATGTATTCCGGTAATAATTAGCATAATAATTATAATTATTTGGATATGCCAAAAAATCAGTGTTATAGCTAAAGATATAAGAGCTTGAGACGTTTATACGTGGTAGGAAAATATCGTCAGGATTTTTAACAAAAAACACCTCTTTGGGATTAAAATTCAGGCTTTTCCCTATTTTATATCTAAGATTGGTGTTTGTGTTCTTATCCCCAATAACTTTTACAGGGTCTTTCACGCGTACAGAACCATGATCTGTTGTAATAATCAACCGCGCCCCTTTCTCGGCCATATATTTTATCATCTCAAATAGGGGTGAATATTTAAACCATGATAAGGTGATAGAGCGGTATGCCGGCTCATCAGATGCCAACTCGCGGATCATCTCCATCTCGGTGCGTGCATGTGAGAGCATATCCACAAAGTTATAAACAATAACATTGAACTTGTTTTTCATCAGGTTCGGCATATTGTCAAGAAGTTTTTTTGCACTGGTAAGGTTCAATATTTTGTGATAAGAGTGCATAACGTTCTTGCCATGACGCTTCATATTTTCTTCCAAAAGCTTGGCTTCATACTGATTTTTAGAGCCTTCAGCATCTTCGTCAAGCCATAGTTTAGGATACTTTTTCTTAATCTCTGAAGGCATTAGACCTGCAAACATAGCATTTCGGGCATACATCGTTGTTGTAGGCAGAATAGAGGAGTAAATACTCTCTTCCTTCACTCTAAACAGCTCTTCCAGAACAGGCTGTAGAACCTTCCACTGGTCGAAGCGGATGTTATCAATAACCACAAGGAATGTGGTCATATCATCTTCTAAGAGAGGAAAGACTTTTTGCTTTAATAAAGTATGAGACATTACCGGCTTTTCATCTCTATCGGTATTCAGCCAATCAGGGTAGTTCTTACTAATATATTTACAGAATGCTTGATTAGCTTCATCTTTTTGCATTGCCAGTATATCCTGCATACCGGAATCTTCTGATTTCCCAAGTTTGATATCCCACCCAGATAGTTTCTTATAAATCTCAGCCCAATGTTCAAAATCCAGGTTTCCGCTAATCTCCATACTAATATTACGAAACTCCTGCTGGTAGTCGAAAGTCGTCTTATCACTGATAAGTTTCTTGTTTTCAAGATTTTTTTTCAAACAAAGTAGTATCTGATTAGGGTTCACCGGTTTGATCAGATAGTCGGCGATATTCGAACCAATAGCATCTTCCATAATACTCTCTTCTTCACTTTTAGTGATCATCACCACTGGAAGGTTAGAGTATAATCCCTTTATCTTTGCCAGGGTTTCTATACCTGATAAACCAGGCATCTGTTCATCCAAAAAAACAATATCATACTCTTTCTCCTGTACCATATCAATTGCTTCAACACCGTTGTTACATGTATTCACATTATAACCTTTGGTTTCTAAAAATATGATATGCGGTTTTAACAGATCTATTTCGTCATCAACCCATAGAATATTGGCACTATCCATATATGTCCTTTCTAAGTATATTCAATATTAACACTTTTGATATTAAGAGTATAATGTTGTAATATTGAGAATTATTGTATCGTTAACATTATTTATACAAAGGTAGATTAATGAGTGCTGTATATCAGAACAAAAAAAAGATTCTTAATGATCCCGTATACGGATTTATCAATATCACTGACGACATAATCTTCGACATCATAGAGCACCCTTGGTTTCAGCGACTACGCAGGATCAAACAGATGGGTTTATCACATCTAATATACCCCGGAGCGCTTCACACGCGCTTTCATCATAGCATTGGCTCTATGCATCTTGCTGCTAACGCAGTCCAGAGCCTTAGGATAAAAGATCATGACATCCCCGATGAAGAGCTCACAGGCCTATGTATTGCAATGCTGTTGCATGATGTAGGGCATGGGCCATATTCTCACAACCTGGAAGGCATCCTTCTACCCAATGTGAGCCATGAGGATATCTCCCTTATAGCTATGATGCATCTCAACAAACTCTTCAAAGGAAAGCTGGATCCGGGAATAGAAATCTATAAAAAAACATACCCTAAGCCGTGGCTTAGTCAGTTGGTTTCCGGGCAACTGGACCTCGACAGGCTTGATTATCTTAGACGGGACAGCTTCTATACTGGAGTCTCCGAGGGAATCATCAGTGTGGAAAGAATCCTTAAAATGCTCAACATTGCCAATGGGAATATTGTGGTTGAAGAAAAAGGTATTTACAGCATAGAAAATTTTATTCTTTCCAGAAGGCTTATGTACTGGCAGGTCTATCTGCACAAAACCGTTCTTGCAGCAGAGACTATGCTTGCAAATACCATTGCACGCGCCAGATATCTTATCAATGAAGGATTCCCGCTGCCGGGAAGTCCTGATTTAATTTTCTTCCTAAAAAACACATTTATTAAAGATGACTTCATAAATAACCCTGAAGTAATAAAAAGATTCATGAGTCTGGATGATTTTGATGTCTTTTCATCAATAAAATTATGGCAGCAGCATGACGACATTGTTTTGAGTTTCCTCTGCCGCTCGCTTACTGACAGAAGGCTTTTCAGGATTATCATGAGACCACAGTCTTTCAGCGAAGAGGTGCTTATGGAGGTTAATGAGAAAGTAATGAGACATTTTAATATTGACGCCGGAGCAACCAAATACCTTGTTACTTCATCAGAAGTGTTTAATAGCGCCTATAACCCAATGAGTCCACAAATACGGATTCAAAGGAAAAGTGGAGAGATAGAGGAGATAACCTCTCTTTCCGAACAGTTGAAAGCGGAGCTTCTTTCTACCGACAGCCGGAAACAATTTCTCTGTTTCCCAAAGGTCATTCAGGTTTCAAAAGAAGTTCTATATTAATTTGTTGTTAACAAAATATAATACATTTGCACTCGTTTTTTTATTGAGAAAAATATTACCTGATGCAGTATTCAGCAGAAGATCTTTCGAAAATTCTTAAAGGAACCCTGGAGGGCGATCCGGCAGTACTGGTTTCTTCATTCTCCAAAATTGAGGAGGGAAGACCTGGTACTGTTAGCTTTATAGCAAATCCAAAATATTCACATTATATTTATGACTCAAAATCATCTATTATTCTTGTAAACAAGGAGTTCAAAACCCAAGAACCAGTACAAGCAACATTGATTAGGGTAGATGATCCTTATGTGGCCTTTGCATCGCTTTTGGAGCTCTACACCAAATCACTAAAAAATAAAACAGGGATATCAAAAACGGCCATCCTTGGCAGCGAGGTTAGCATAGGCAGTAACGTCTTTATCGGCGATCATGTCGTAATAGGTGATAATGTTATTATCGGCAACGGTTGCCAAATATATGCCAATACAAACATTGATAACAATGTGACTATAGGATCCAACTGCCTCTTTTACTCCGGCGTTAACATATACCATAGTTGCGTAATCGGTGATGATGTAACACTGCACAGCGGTGCTGTTATTGGCGCTGATGGTTTTGGTTTTGCTCCACAGACAGAAGAAGAGTATAAGAAGATAGCCCAAATCGGCAATGTCATTATTGAGAATAGCGTAGAGATAGGCGCAAATACTACTGTGGACAGAGCTACTTTAGGTTCAACAATAATCCGCAAGGGTGTTAAGCTGGACAACCTTATTCAGGTAGCTCATAATGTGGAGATCGGCGAAAACACTGTTATCGCAAGCCAAACAGGTATTTCCGGCTCAACAATAATTGGCGCTAACTGTATGATTGGCGGGCAGGTTGGAATGGCAGGACACCTTACGATAGGCAATAACGTAAAGATAGCTGCGCAAGCAGGAATTGGAAATAACGTTAAAGATCATGAGGTAGTAATGGGCTCTCCGGCATTTTATGCGGGAGATTATAAGAAGTCTTATGTCTTTTTCAGAAGACTGCCGCAGCTGGTAAAAAGGCTTGAAACACTAGAAAGAAAAGAAAAGAATATATAATTAGAAGTACAATGAAAATGACTGATAAGCAACACACTATAGATCATGAGGTAACACTTACCGGTGTCGGATTACACACCGGCAAAACAGTAACAATGAAATTTATACCGGCGCCGGCCGACTATGGCGTTTCGTTCTGCCGGGTGGATATTAAAGAGAAACCCATCCTAAAAGCAGATATTGACTATGTTATTGATACCTCCAGAGGAACAACCATCAGCAAAAATGGTGTTTCGCTCATGACCATTGAGCATACTCTCGCGGCTATCAGAGGCCTGGACATCGACAATATACTCATTGAAATCGATGCCGAAGAGACCCCTATCATGGATGGCAGTTCCAAATACTTTATTCAGGCTCTTAAAGAAGCCGGTACCAAAGAACTTGATGCACCACGGGAGTATTATGAGATAAAAACCGTTCAGCGGTATTATGATGAAGAACGAAAAACAGAGATAATAGCACTCCCTTATGATGGTTTTAAGGTCTCTGTCATGATTGACTTCAACACCAAAGTGCTTGGAACACAGAATGCTGAGTTAACAAAGATCGAGGATTTTGAAAATGAGATATCGCCATGTCGCACATTTGTATTTCTCCATGAGCTGGAATATCTTCTCAAAAACAACCTTATCAAAGGCGGCGACTTGAGTAATGCCATCGTTTTTGTTAACAAGAAAGTAAAACAGGAAGAGCTCGATCGCTTGGCATTCCTGTTCAACAAACCCTCTGTTGAAATTAAGCAGGAAGGCATTTTAAATAATGTGGATTTATATTTTGGTAATGAACCTGCTCGTCATAAGTTACTTGATGTGATAGGTGACACTTTCCTAATTGGCAAACCCATAAAAGGTCATATCATAGCCACACGCCCGGGACATGCTGCCAACACAGAGTTTGCACGCATTCTGCGCAAACAAATGAAGATTGACAAGCAGAACTCCAAGATTCCCCAAATTGACTTTACAAAACCCCCTCAATACGACATCAACGATATAAAACGAATGCTCCCTCACCGCCCACCGTTTCTTTTGGTGGACAAAATTTTCGAGGTTAGCGAGACCCATGTACTGGGCATTAAGAATGTAACCATGAACGAAGCTTTCTTCGTGGGTCACTTCCCGGAAGAACCTGTGATGCCCGGCGTTCTTCAGGTTGAAGCCATGGCTCAGGCAGGTGGAATTCTTGTTTTAAGCACAGTCCCAGATCCGGAAAATTATGTGACTTATTTCCTCAAACTGGAGGATATAAAATTTAGAAGAAAAGTAGTTCCCGGAGATACAATGATACTTAAACTGGTTCTCGTGGAGCCTATCAGAAGGGGAATATGCCATATGAAAGGTCAGGTTTTCGTTGGTGGAAAAGTCGCCACAGAAGGTGATCTCTATGCTCAAATTATTAAGAATCAAGCAAACTAAATTATGAATCAACCTTTAGCATACGTACATCCGCAAGCCAAAGTAGCAAAAAATGTTGTTATTGAGCCTTTCGCAAACATAGAAAAAAATGTAATAATAGGAGAAGGATCATGGGTAGGCTCCAATGTAACTATTATGGAGGGAGCAAGAATAGGAAAAAATGTGAGGATATTTCCCGGTGCTGTAATATCGGCAATACCTCAGGACCTTAAATTTGATAATGAAGAGACAACAGTTCACATTGGCGACAACACAATTATTAGAGAATTTGTTACCGTTAACAGGGGCACAAAAGCAAACAATGAAACCCGTGTTGGTAAGAACTGCCTTTTGATGGCGTATTGTCATGTTGCTCACGACTGTATCATTGGCGATCATGTAATTCTTGCGAATTGCGCCACCCTGGCAGGGCATATTACCGTTGGTGACTGGGCCATTGTCGGTGGTCTGGTGGCAGTACATCAGTTTGTGCATATTGGCCCACATGTTATGATCTCAGGAGGCAGTCTGGTACGTAAGGATGTACCCCCATTTACGAAAGCTGCACGCGAGCCACTTTCGTATGTCGGTGTTAACTCCATTGGCCTCAGAAGACGCGGATATACTAACGAGCAAATCAATCATATTCAGGATATATATCGTATTCTTTATGTTAATGGTCATAACGTTTCAAAGGCAGTTTCTATCATTGAAGCAGAGATCCCCGCATCACAAGAACGCGACGAGATACTATTTTTCATTAACAACTCCAGCAGAGGTATTATGAAGGGATATAGCAAGAACAAAGACGACAAACGCTTTTAAATAAATGCACTTCAACACATTAATGTATTATAATTCATTCTTTTTGCTATTTTTGCAACATTATTTACGCTAACAATTATCTTTATGGCTAATACATCGGATTTTAGAAACGGATTATGTATCTATTATAATAACGATCTATATACTATTGTTGAATTCCAGCATGTAAAACCTGGCAAAGGTTCTGCATTTGTAAGAACAAAATTAAAAAACATAAAAACGGGTAAAGTTATCCCGAACACTTTTAGCGCAGGAGTAAAAATTGATATCGCGCGAGTTGAACGCCGGAATTTTCAGTTTTCTTATAAAGATGATCTTGGTTATCATTTTATAAATACTGAGAATTGGGAAGAAACAGTGATTCAGGAAGAACTTATCAACGCTCCCCAGTTTCTGAAAGACGGGCAAGAAGCGGATATCGTTATCCACGCGGATACTGAAACACCTCTCTACTGTGAGCTGCCTCCATTTGTTACTCTTAAAATCACATATACTGAACCGGGAGAAAAAGGAAATACAGCAACAAATACTCTCAAAGATGCTACCGTTGAAACAGGTGCTAATGTGCGTATCCCACTATTCATCGACGAAGGAGAAACGATAAAGGTTGATACACGTACGGGAGAATATTCAGAGCGAGTAAAAGCATAAAACTATACATATATATTTATAAAACCCGTAGCACAATTCAAAAGGTGGATTATGTTACGGGTTTTTTACTATAAAGATCACCTATGAGACTAATCACCCCACTTACCCTTAAAGAAGCTGCTGAGATGCTAAAATGTTCCTTCATTGGCTCACCTAATCATTTGGTAGAAGGTTTTAATGAAATACATGTCGTACAACCCGGAGATGCTACCTTTGTAGATCACCAAAAATACTATGACAGAGCATTAAACAGTAAAGCATCAACTATAATCATCAATACCAATGATGTAAGGTGTCCTGAAGGCAAGGGGTTACTTGTATCGGAAGATCCATTCCGTGATTTCGTCTGGTTTATAGAGAGATACAGATCTTTTATTCCTGCCACAGCATCAGTAAGCCCCACAGCAATGATTGGTGAAGGTACTATTATCCAACCAGGAGCGTTTGTGGGAAATCATGTTAAGATAGGCAAGAACTGTATTATCCATGCCAATGCAAGCATATACGATTATACGCAAATAGGTGATAACACCATCATCCATTCGGGAGTTATTCTCGGCGCTGATGGATATTATTTCCAAAAAAGGGATGGCAAACACCGCAAATTCACTTCCGTAGGTAGGGTTATTATTGGAAATGATGTTGAAATTGGAGCTCTATGTGCTATCGACAAAGGTGTCACTTCCGACACTACAATCGGCGACGGCACCAAGTTCGACAATCATGTCCAGGTTGGCCATGACACCGTTATTGGAAAAAACTGTCTCATAGGATCTCACTCCGCCATTGCCGGCGTTACAACCATAGAAGATGATGTTGTGCTATGGGCCAGAGTATCCATTAACAAAGATATCATTGTTAAGAAAGGCGCTGTTATCCTTGCAACATCTGCTATCGACAAGAGTGTTGATGGTGACGGAAAAGAGTATTATGGTAGTCCGGCACAGGAAAAATCTGTTGCCTGGCGTGAGCTGGCAACATTGCGCAGAATAGTTCGTGAATATAACTATGGAGATAATAAATAGATTAAGATATCTATAAAGGCTCTTCTGATATATCCTTCACCTCTTCCAATGTGGCAGAGTCGGAGGATTTTTCATTTTTAGTATGATACAGATCCATGGCAACAATCATTGCAATATAGCCCCACAAAGGAACAGAGGCTTTATCGGTCTCACTGAAATTATTCAATAATCCATGAACGAAAAACGTAACCAGTCCCAGGATAATACACAGCGCCGTAACTTTCACCTTGGGGTCTTTGGACTTTGTGTAAAGGCGGATACCCGTAACAAGAACAGCCACCACGATAGCCAGAAATGTCAGCATTCCAAGAACACCGGACTCAGCCAGTGGCCCCAGGTATTCGCTATGTGCTGCACCAAGATCTCCGGCATTAGTACTTATTAGAGTTTTCTCTTTTGATCGTTGGTAGGGGGCATATACAAACTGATATGTTCCGGGTCCCCAGCCAAAAAATGGTTTTTCATTAAACAGACGCACTGCACTCTGCCAACGGTTAATACGCTCAAGATTAGAGGCATCCGATGAGATGTTTGCTATAGACTGCACATGTTCAATAAAATCCTGTGAGCTATCCTGCTTATTATCTTCAAGAGCATCGATAATCTGCCAACGAAAAGTAAAGAACAATGCTAATAATAATCCGAAAGTAATGAGCAGGTAGCGAAATTTTATTTTAAATTTCATCACCAGATATACCATTATAGAGGCAGCAACACTGACCCACGCAGCACGGGAGTAGCTAAGAAAGATCGCCACGACCAAAACAGCCAATGCCAGCATTGAAAGCCAACGGCTTGTGGGAGTAAATTTACGGCTGAAAGAGAAACCCGTTAACACCGGTAAAAAGAATGCCAGGATAGCACCATACGCAGTATGATCATTATAAAATGGCTTCATCACCCAATGCCCGGCCTGCTCGGTGAAGCCGTTCATAGCATGATGAACCGTTGTATAACCTATAACAATAATCAGAGGAATAATATATAGCCAATTAAATCGGCGGATATTTCTAAAGTCACGGAAAAGTTGTGTTCCCATAAAGTAGAAAGGAACAATAAACCACAGCTTGGCAAGCAGGAATTTAAAAGAAACCATTGGCATTTCACTGGTGATGCATGTCATCAGCATCCACAACAAATATATGATAACTGTTATGGTCACCGGATGACGGAGAACCTTGTTATCATAGCTGTAGTGTTTAAAAAGCAATCGTAATAAAGCAAGGCCCAAAACTGCCATGAGCATGGGTTCTGTGGGCAACGAAACACCCACATTTAAGTCAAAATTCTGAATATTAACAGCTAATGGAGTAAGAAAAACAATCAACAGAATAACCTTATCAAGGGCAAAAATGTACATCAACAGCATACCCAAAGCCAATGGAACGGCAATAGGAAGCCAGAAAAACTGCTTCAAGATCAATGCCATGCAAAACAGAATAAATAATGCGCTAACACCATAAACCCATAGCAGCTTACGCTTCTCGTCAGAGATATCTATTTTTCTGTTGAAAAAGCTCATACTAGAGTGATTTCTTTAATTCTTCACGCAGCTTATGGTTTTCCACAAGACTAATTACAAACAGAGACACCAGGAATGTAGCAACAAGAGAAACCAATACAATAAGCCAACGGATAGGAGAGCTCTTTTTATCAGCCGCATAGGGGTGAGAAACAATATTAGTGTAGGTAAACTCCTTTTCATTCTCTTTCTTGGCGATGCTGTACTCTGTAGCCATTGTATTATACTCCGCGATAAGATCGTAGTACCGCATATTGGCAAGGATGAATTCGCCACCATGGATCTCTATGTTCTTCTTCAACTGGTTGATAGCTTTTGTATTAATATTGAGATTACCAGAGCCATCCACAGTGCGTAAATAACCTCTTGCTACTTCACGAGTTTGGTTACCATAATCAACAATACCATACTCCGAGCGCAATTCAAGCAATACATTCTCAACGGAGTCAATCTGAGCCATCTTCCAGCTCAACATCTTATCATAAGCATCAACAACCTCAGAGTATTTAGCACGATGAATTCTACGGATTTTAGTATTATACAGATCTATTAAAGTATTTGCAATATCGCAGGCTCTTTGAGGATCGTAGTCAGTAACTTCAATCATTACAGACTCATACATAGTTTTAGAAACCTTAATATTCTTACCATACTCGTACATAATTGTAGAGTAATAGTACTTATAATTTTTATCTATGCTCCAGTTTTTATCCAGTTCAAAAATGTCTATTATTTCATCTTTGATATCCTGAGAATTAAACCATTGCAGCATCTGCTCCGTCTCACTCTCATCGGAATAAGAAGAGATGTTTGAAGGATAAACAATAGCTACAGATTTAAATCTGGGTTTGATAAATGTCGGGCCTGAAATAAATGCCGATGCCACCAGAGCTACCAGTAGAATGACTATCAGGTGGAATTTCCACTTAATAATCAGTTTCAACAGCTTTAAGTTACTAAAATAGTTCTCCATTTGATTTTGACTTTTTGATAATACCAACCGTGAATTTTGCTTTTCGTTTTTGTTTTCTTTTAATGCAGGTATTGATGTTGATGCTGTTTTTTGTTTCTTTGATAATAAAGGTTTTTCAGGTGGTTTTTCACTTTCGGGTGTATCAGTTACCATGCCTGTATCCTCTATTTTTTCCTCATTTTTTTTGAGAGGATATTCTATAGTCTTTTTTTTTTCATCCTGAAGCTGTTCAACATTGTCAATAATCAGTATAACGATTATCGTCAGGAAGAATGTTCCCGCAGTAGCCAGTAATACTATGAGCCAGCGCACGGGGTAAACTTTTCTTTCTGCTTCAAATGCTCTGCTGACGACAAACTTTTGTGGTAATACCTCTTGGGCATCAACTTTTGCTTCCTCGTATTTTGATTTTATAAGGCTTAACTGCTTTTTCTCATGTTCAAGTTGATCTCGCAGGGATACGTAAGGTCCTCCATATTTCGCCAACGTTTCCAGCTTGGTTTCAAGAGCGTTGACACCGGGGGCATTGCCTCTGGCAATCTCTATGGCCAACTGCTGGTTAATCATCTCCGCCTGGGTTTCATAGTCATGGACACCCAAATGACGCAAAACCGTTAAAGAGTCTTCCATCACCTGAACCTCTTCTACCAATTTCATATATTCCTGCTCTACAATTTGCAGAGCTTTTCTGGCACGCAGGTGTTGCATCTCACTCTTTGTGCTATCCAGAAGATCGGCAATGTCATTAGCGATTAAAGCAGCAGTATCAGGTTCTTTATCCAGAACCTGAATCATTACCCCCATGTATTCAGTGCGGCGAAATTTTATATTGCTTTCATACTCTCTGTTCAGCTTGGTAACTCTGTATTTTTCATTGGGCTTAATACCATAATGATTAAACAGGTCATACTTCTCCACAATCCTGTCACGGATACGATTTGAAGAAAGAATCTGCAGCATTTGTTCTACTTGTTCATCCTCACCGAACTGAAGAATATCTTGTTTGGCATCAACACGATCTGTTAAAAGAGCCTTTGACACGGAATTCGATGATGTAGGGAAAAGTATTACTGATGAGCGAAACTTGGGTGTGATAAATGCCGGACCGGAGAAAATCACTGATAATAGAAATGCTATACCCGTCATAATCTGTATCGGGCGCCTCCATTTAAATAAAAAGGCTAGCAGATTAGTAGAGTTGAAAACCCTGTCAGGCTGTATTTTCTGAGTCATAAGAAACAGTATAAATTTGCAAGCTCAAAAGTAGAAAATATTCCAATGCATACAACAGTCATAACGCAATTGCATGAAATGACTATGGTTTTTCTTTAATGAGAGTTATCAGTCCTTTAACATGGAGTAACTTCAGCGCTGCGGCCAAAACTACTGATACTATTGCCGTGCCCGCAAAACCAAAGTACCAACCATAATCAAGCGTGGAGGCAAACCATCCCACAATAATAACTAAAAGAATATATAATACCATTCGGGAGAGGAATGAAAAATCAGCCTTAAGATGGAATTTACGTGTTACCACGATAATCTGGAAAAAGACAATCAAAAACTGTGTAATAACACTTGCATAGGCAGACCCCAAAGCATAATACTTTGGTATTAATATAAGATTCAGAACCAGGTTCAGAGCCATCCCCGAGCCGGCAATGATATTCAGCTCTTTCAGGCTTCCGTTTGCCGTAAGGAGTGTGCCAAAAACATATGTTGAGGAGATGGCTATAAATCCTATCATCAAGACCTGGAAGATCCCTGCCGACTCCTCAATATGAGACGTATAGAGTAGATCCATCAACTCATAGTTAAAGAAGAAACAGCATACCACAACCGTAACACTGATAATAGTAAGTAATGTAAAAGAGAGCCTTATAAGCTTGGCAACATTATCGCCCTGCTTTGTCATTCTACTAAAAATAGGTAATAACAGCACAGAGAACAGGTACGGTATCATATTACCTGCATCTAAAAGCCGGAAAGAGTGAGCATAAATTCCTGCCTGTAAAGCGCCAAAGCCTTCAGGCAGCATACGCTCCAGCATTACAGAATCGATGCGGTTATAAAAACTCATCAAAAATGTTAATAATGCAAAAGGAAGACTCTGCTTGAGAATCATAATAAAAAAGATTCTGTTCCAGTGAAACCGACGGAAAGACGATTTTTTAACCACCACCAGAAAAGCAATGAGAGCAGTAACAATATAGGCCGCTGTTTGCGAATATATAAACCACTCTATTTTAAAGGTTGTTTTTGTTATGCCACCCCAAAGAAGAACACCACAGAAAAGAATCATTAACACCCTGTCAAGAACTGATATCAAACTATCAGTTTTGAACATCATAAGTCCGGAAATATTTGATCGCAAATAGAGAATAAAGGATATAAGAAACTGATTCAAAGCCATAAAACCTATGAACATAAGGTGTCGTGGCTCAGTATAACCGATTATCATACCCACACCAAAAGCCAAAACAAGATATCCCAGCCCCAGCATAAGTTTCATAACAATGATACTGGAAAAATGCTTATTCAGAAGTTGGTTGTTTTGTGCAATATTCCTGTTGTTGAAATTCGTCATCCCAAAGTCAAGAAGAATATTGAAAAGGAAGGTGAAGCTAAACACAGCCGAATAGAAACCATACTCTGATGCCCCGACAGTATTTTGCACAACCCTGTCGATACCAAAGATCCAAAATGGTTTTACCAACAAATTCAGGAAAAGCAATAAAATCAGGTTGGTAATAAATTTTCGCTGCATATAAAACGGGCATTCCCTCCGTCAGTGAATAATTCTGCAATATTCAGCATTTTTTCGGATATTTGCCACATTGCAGATAACTTTCTGCATTGTTACAGGTTCAGAACAAATAAAAACACATAAGTAGTTTGAAAATAGCCATTAATACACGATTACTTCAGAAAGATAAGCTGGAAGGGATTGGTTCTTTTGAGTATGAAAACCTCAGCCGCATTACGCAACAACACCCTGAGCATCAGTTCTACTTCATCTTCGACAGAAAGTATCACATAGATTTTATTTTTGGTAAGAATGTACATCCCGTAATATTACCGCCGCAAGCCAGACATCCTGTGTTATATCATATATGGTTTCAGCACTCCATAAGGCTGTATCTTAAACGATTAAAACCGGATCTCTTCGTTTCTCCGGATGGATATTTGCCATTAAAAACTAAAACCAAGTGTCTCACGGTGTTCCATGACCTCAACTGGGAACACTTTCCCGAATATCTGCCTAAAATTGATACTGATTTCTACAAGAAATTCTTCCCGAAATTCGCTCATAAAGCAGACCGGATATGCACTGTCTCAGAGTATTCAAAATCCGATATCGTTAATCTTTATAATATTGATAAAGATAAGATCGATGTTGTCTATTCAGGCATTAACACAGTGAGAAAAAAAGTCTCTAATGAAGAGAAACAAAGAGCTGTAGCACAGTTTGCTGAAGGAAAACCATATTTCATTTTTGTGGGGTCGCTACATCCAAGAAAAAATCTCCACAACCTCTTTAAGGCTTATGATATTTTCCGGAAAAAGAGTGGTAAAGAAGCACGACTGGTTGTAGTGGGTCAAAAGAAATGGTGGACGGACATTCTGAAGAGTGCCTACGATAATATGGAGTATAGGAGTGAGGTTATTCTTACGGGTCGGGTCTCGGATGAAGATCTCAACGCACTGATTGGAGGTTCCGAGGCAATGACTTATGTCAGTAAATTTGAGGGCTTTGGACTTCCTATCGTGGAGGCATTCCATGCCGAAGTTCCTTTGATAACCTCTAATGTCACTTCCATGCCTGAAATAGCCGGTGATGCAGCACTTTTTGCAGACCCGCAAGATCCTGAATCCATTGCAGAAAAGCTACTGGAAATATTCAATAACGAGCCTTTAAAAAAACAGCTCATAGAAAAAGGAAATATAAGAAAAACCAAATTCTCGTGGCAAAGAACAGCAGACCTGCTATGGGCATCGATGGAAAAAACAATAAATATAACATAATAATAATGAATGTACTTCTATTAGGATCAGGAGGCCGCGAACATGCTTTGGCGTGGAAAATATCTCAAAGCCAACTTCTAAACAACCTATATATCGCTCCCGGGAATGCCGGAACATCAAAATGCGGCAAGAATATCAATATCAGCGTAGGTGATTTTGATTCTATTGAGAAGTTTATTTGTGATAATAATATCCAGATGGTTGTTGTGGGTCCGGAGGCTCCTCTCGTGGAAGGGCTGCACGATAGGTTGGCATCGAAGAAAAAGTTCGAAGATCTTTTGATTATAGGCCCCAAAAAAACCGGTGCCATGCTGGAAGGATCCAAAGATTTTGCCAAAGCGTTTATGCAACGTAATGGAATACCCACTGCCGCATACAAAACATTTACTCCCCACACCATAGAGAAATCTTACGCCTTTCTCGAAACACTACAACCACCTTATGTTATTAAAGCAGATGGACTGGCAGCAGGCAAAGGTGTTATTATTTGTGATGAAAAACAAACGGCCATTAACACCATCGACGACATCCTCAAAAACGAGAAATTTGGTAGCGCAGGAAGCAAGGTAGTGATAGAGGAGTTTCTCAATGGAATAGAGATGTCTGTTTTTATTCTCACTGACGGAAAAGAGTATATCCTTCTACCTGAGGCAAAAGATTATAAACGCATTGGTGACGGTGACACCGGGCTAAATACAGGCGGCATGGGTTCTATCTCCCCAGTTCCTTTCGCCAACGAGAAACTCATGAAAAAAATTAAACATGATATTATCTCCCCTACCATTAAAGGGCTCCAAAAAGAAGATATTCCTTATGTCGGGTTTATATTCTTCGGGTTGATGGTTTGTGGCGATGACCCTTATGTCATTGAGTATAATGTCAGAATGGGTGATCCGGAGACAGAATCGGTTATTCCACGCTTCAAATCTGATTTTCTGGCTGCATTAAAAGCTTGTGCCACAGGCAATATCCCAACATATAAGGCTGTTTTTGACGAACGTTTTGCCATATCAGTAATGCTGGTATCAAAAGGATATCCCGAGAGCTATGAAAAAGGAAAAATAATAACCTTTGAAAATAAGGACTTTGATGGCGTAGTTTTTCATGCAGGCACAAAAAAGAGGGACAATAACGTTTTATCCAATGGCGGGCGTGTTTTATCTGTTACAGCTTATGGTAATGACATAAAAGAAGCGCTCACAAATGCTTATGCTCACGTCAACACCATCGATTTTGAAGGCAAGACATACCGTAGTGACCTGGGAAAAGACCTTATGAAATACTGTAAATAATGATTGTCAGATTATTTAAAAATACATATCCGGCACAGATCGCCATAATTATTCTAACCATGGTGACGTTATGGATACCTGCATTTTTAAAGCCCGTTGAGCCTAACCTGACACTCAACAATTTACAACCATTTTACAACCTGCTTATCCGGAGCAACATCTTCAGTAATACCATCATTAATACTATTATTGCTATAGTAATAATTCTCTTTGAAGCATTTTTTCTAAACAAAATCGTAAACAAGTTTAATATCATCAGCAAAACAACCTGTTTTCCTGCTCTGCTTTATGTATTATTGATGAGTTTACATCCCGCCGGGTTAACAATACATCCCACCCTGTTTTCTAATCTATTCCTGATATTTATTATCTATAATCTTTTTAATTCTAATGAGGAACAGAGCGGCTTCCAGTCGGTGGTAGGAATGGGGATGTACCTTAGTGTGGCATCAATGATATACTTCCCCATAATTTTTTTACTACCAATATTAATATTACTCATCCCTGTAATTGACAACCGCCGCGCTAAAGTGGAATTAATATTTCTTGGAGGTGTCATATTGCCATACTATTTACTTGCTTTCAGTTATTTTATGACAGATACGCTGCAAGAGATGAGCCAACACTATCTCAATATTTTTGATGCGTTCTTAAACTTCCCCTCTGAAAATCATACTTTCGAATATATCACTGTCGGAATTCTTAGTATGATACTTATAATTGCTATTGCAAAGCTTCTGATGTCCATCTTTGAAATGGTTATTGCCACAAGAAGAAAAATAATATTTCTGATGTTTATGACTATCGGGCTTATTGCAGGTATCAGCTTTAGTACCGATCCATTTATTGATGGGATCGCAGCAGTTGTTCCGGTAGCAACAATCATCATCGGCAAGTATATCGCTGAGCTAAAAAGGAAAAAAACAGCCGATATTTTCCTTCTTCTCCTGATAGCAATTATCATCATATTCAAAGTAGTACTTTATGCTTAAGCTATATTTACATGAAGGCCTTGTTGAAGCCGGGTGTGATGAGGCCGGAAGGGGATGCATGGCAGGTCCGGTTACGGCAGCAGCTGTAATCCTGGATCCGCAAAAGCCCCTTGCTGAACTAAACGACAGTAAAAAGCTCACAGCAAAAAAGAGAGAAATCCTGGCTCCAAAGATAAAAGAGGAAGCATTATCATGGGCTGTTGCCATGGTAGCGCCGGAAAAAATTGATGCCATAAACATTCTTAACGCATCCATTATGGCCATGCATCTGGCATTGGATCAATTATCAGTACCCTTCAAGCATATTATCGTCGACGGCAACAGATTCCACAAATATCAAAACATCAGCCACACATGTATCATTAAAGGTGATGGCAAATACCAAAGTATCGCCGCCGCAAGTATCCTTGCCAAAACAGCGCGTGACGAATTTATGGCAACTCTTCATCAGGAATATCCCCAATATGATTGGCTTAACAATAAGGGTTATGCCACAAAAAAACATATCGAAGCCATGACAAAACTGGGACAAACACCCTGGCACAGAAAATCTTTTCAACTTCACAGACAATTAAAACTCAGGTTCTGATTCTACATATACCTTCAAATACCTTTTACTATTCTTCCTTTGCAATAGTTTTTATACCTTTGGTAAAGGAAATACGACTATATCATGAAAAAATTCTCAAGGCTTTTTGCTCGGATTATCATCCCTGCATTACTCATTGCTATATTGATTTTAATATTTTTTAAATCTGTTGACCGAACACCCGGAATAAACCCCGGAGCAATAGCAGAAAATGTCCCGGTTGTTGTTTTTTCTGACGAGCCGGAATCATTTCCCGCATTGCTGGAACCATACAGCGATATCCCGAGTCTCCTCCCACAAAAACAAATCGTATCGACAAAACCACTTATTGATAAGCTTCTCGCCGATTACCACATAAAAAGTGTTGTGTGGCTATATGAAGATGTCGCCAATAACAACTTTGCAGTGCTGGTATCAGGAAAAATTCATCCTAAAGCTAAAAATAAAGGTATCTCTAATAACTCCGCATCTGGTAATGACGGTTCTTTTACCATAGGCAATAACAGTTGGTACTGCTCCATTGTTGGTCGCTTCACTCTCTTTTCCGAAGATAAAGATGCGCTATCATTTTTTAGTGAAATGATTCCTAAAGGCCAGGAGATTCATCAGGGGAGACAGAATCCTAACAAATATTCCGGGAACAAAATCTTTACAAAAAAAATCACTGCGGCGATACCGGAATTTAATGAAAATGAAACAATGATTTTTAATGTTAATGAATATAATAACCAATTATTCCTTAGCGGAATGCATGACAAACCATCGCAGAGCATTGAAAAAAGCATCCCGGTTTCCGGCGGTCTGTCGAAACAAAAACCTCTATCAGGGAATAACAACTGCTATTATCGCTACAACAATGCCGGAGAAGATCTGCTAATTTCAATTATACTCTCCTCAGACGCAATATCAGAAATACATGCTACCACAGAGGTGCTAGCATACAACGACAATACAGATGCATTTGCATTATTGCAAAACCAAATAAAAAGAGGGCCTTTCCTGGTGGATAATCACAAAACAGGATCAAAAAGTATCATCGCTTTCGATATTGATAATACAATGTACCTCTTCAATGACAAAGGAGAACTGCAATGGCAAAAGCAATTCCCTGATGATATTGTCGGTAATGTCGAGCAGGTAGATAAATTCAATAATGGCAGGCATCAGTTTATTTGGAATTCGCAGGAGAAAATTCATCTCATAGATATCAATGGCAACGAGGTTGATGGCTATCCTTTTATTATCCCGGGCAAAACAACCAAAGGGGTATCACTGGTTCACTTTAAAGGATATACGTACCCGAATATTCTGCTAATAAACAGCGAAGGAAAGGTTTTGAACGTCAACCTTACTCCTACCTTGGTTCCGGAGTGGAAGGTTACAAAAACTAATTTTAACGTCTCTGAGCCTATAAAATACCTGAATTCCGGTTCCGACCACTATGTAATTGTGGCAGGTGATAACGGCGAAGTATTAATGCTAAACAAAACCGGTGATGTGAGGCTTCGCATAAAAAATTCATTCACAAACAACTCCCTTTCTGATTTCTATTTTAACGAAACCAATAGCAAAGGAAATCTTATCACAACAGATAACACAGGTACACTGATATATATACCAAAAAAGGGAGCAGTGGCAAAGACTGTTTTCGGCACATTCTCATCAAACCATTTTTTCCACTATAAGGATTTTGATGGCGATGGTAATAATGACTTTATCTATGTTGATAAAAATATAATTTCTGTCTTCAACAGATTCAAAAAGGTCATTTTTACCCGGGAGCTCAAATATAATGTTATGATCAAACCAAGCATCATAAAAATCAATGATCACAATGCTATCTGCATCATTGATAGTAATAATTCAGAGCTAAACATATTCACAAAAAACGGCAGCAAACAGAACGAAAAGATACCATGTGAGGAACACTATGTTTATCATCAGGAAAATAGTGTAATATACTCAGCTCTCGGAAGAAAAATCTATAGAGTAAAGCTTTAGCATCATATTAAAACCAAGTAAGCATGGAACCATATATTCCAAAAATATTAATCGTTGATGATCTCCCTCAGAACTTAATTCTTTTAGAGGCGATATTGAAGGGTAGTGATGTTAGAATTGTGAAAGCTGATAGTGGTAAAGCTGCACTAAAAGCCATTGAACACCACACATTTTCTCTTGCATTGCTTGATGTTCATATGCCTGAAATGAATGGATTTGAGCTGGCAGAGAAAATTCATCAAAACGACAATCATAATCTTCTACCAATTATCTTTGTAACAGCCAACAACCTTGATGATTTAAGTGTCTCCATGGGCTACCATTCAGGTGCTGTTGATTATATTACCAAACCTCTAAAACGGGATATCCTCATTAGCAAGGTAAAGATTTTTACTGATATAGCGCGTCAACAAAATGAAATGATAGAGCAATCGGAAAAACTGGACGAGCTTTTTAAAGATCAGATGATTGCTCAAAACACCATCTCCGAGCAGTTGAAACTTGAGCAGGCATATTCAAAAATCTCTTCGATTTTTGTGGGCAATTTTGAACTAAATGATTCCATAAAAGAGACTATGAAGATAATAAGCGAATACATTAAGGCCTCAGGTGCAGTAATGTACGATTTCAAACCGGTTCAAAACAAATTCGAGCAACAGCTGGTATGGAGAATAAACGCAGATATTACTATTGACGAAAACCTGGATAAGTTATTCGTTAACAATATAGAAGAATCATATAATGAGTTACGGCAGAAAAAACTGGTAAAGAATGCTGCTCAAATACTCGCTCCCACAACAGACTATCTAATGTTGCCAATTCATGTGTTTGGTGAACTGCAGGTTGTACTGATATTTTTCAATAGAGAATATGCTTTAAGGTTTTTTGACAAATACCAAAGTGTTGAAATTTTTACTGATTTAATATCCAGCGCATTGGAACGAATGGAAGTACATAAAAAACTTCAACATAAAGAGAGGCTGGCGGGTATCGGAGAGATCGCAACAGGAATAGCACACGAACTCAATCAGCCTTTAAATATTATATCACTGGGGCTTGACAATATCCTTTTGGCTATTAAAGCGGGTAAAGCTACCGATGAATATCTCCATAAGAAGACAAAAAAAATCCATGAGAGTATAGAGAGAACCAGATCCATAATAGACCATGTGAGAACGTTCTCTCGCGATCAGGATGATTATATTAATTCGGAATTCAGCATTAATGAATCCATTGATAATGCCTTAAGCATGGTTTCGGAACAATACATCAATCATGGAGTAATGCTGGAGTCAACATTTGCCGAGAATCTCCCCGTGACTACTGGTAATACTTACAAATTTGAAGAGGTTATTTTAAACTTTCTGTCAAATGCCATGCACGCCGTGGAGAGTCGCAAAGAGATGGAGGACACATCATATGTTGGTAGAATTAATATAGTAACATATCAACAAAATGAACATATAATTGTTGAAGTAAAGGATAATGGAAGTGGAATTGCAGATCATATTATAGATAAAATAATGCAACCATTTTTCACTACCAAAGAGGAGGGCAAAGGAACCGGCCTGGGGCTATCCATCGCATTTGGGATTATCAAAGATATGAAAGGAACGATTGATATCTCAAGCACCGAGGGAAAAGGCACCAACGTAAAAATTTCATTACCATCTAATAACTAACAGGTGTAAAGATAGCTATGGAAAACAAAAAAATGACCGTTCTCATTCTTGATGACGAGGTAAACTTCACTGAAGAACTTCAGGAGTATCTTGAGATCAAAGATTTTAAAGCCTTTACAGCTAACGCTCCTGCCCGTGGCTTCAAAATACTGCAGGCTCATGAAATAGATCTTTTGATACTTGACGTAAGGCTGCCGGGCATGAGTGGCATCGAAATTCTTAAAGAGGTAAAACAGACATACCCCGACATGGAAGTTATTATTGTAAGTGGTCATGGGGATATGGACACAGTGATTTCTGCCATGAGAAATGGAGCCATAGATTATCTCAGAAAACCTTTCAGACATCTGGATATACAAATCGCCATTGAGAGAACACAAAAATATCTAACCCTATTTCATAAATACAAGGAGATGAAAAACAGGAATTCTCTCATCTCCCTGGATCTGGAACAACGAATTCAACGTAATTTCATCGGCGAAAGCAAGAAGATAAAAGATGTACTTGACCTGGCTCTGACCGCCGCACAGCATCCCTATACTAATGTGCTTATCACCGGAGAGAGTGGCACAGGAAAAGAAAATGTAGCCCGGATTATTCACTACAGCTCTCAAAATAAAGAAAATGGTTTTATTGCAGTGAATAGCTCAGCTGTACCCGAGACCCTACTTGAAAGTGAATTCTTCGGTCATAAAAAGGGCTCCTTTACTGGCGCTATAAACGAAAAGAGCGGATTCTTCGAAGCAGCCAATAATGGATCGCTTTTCCTGGATGAAATCGCTGATATGCCCTTTAACTTGCAGGCAAAACTGCTGAGAGCGTTGGAAGAGAAAAAAATTGTGCGTATAGGTAGCTCGGAAGAAATAAACGTTGAACTAAGGATAATCGCTGCCACAAACCACATCGTACATGACCTGGTAGAGCAAAAAAAATTCCGCCTCGACCTCCTACACCGACTCAATACCGTTGAGATTAACATACCACCTCTGCGTCAGCGGAAAGAAGATATTCCATTACTCCTTGAATTTTTTATGAAGGAGTTCTCCGGGAAGATGAATAAACCTCTCCCCACATACAAATCGCCACTTATAGATCACCTCTCTTCCTACGACTTCCCCGGAAACGTCAGAGAGCTGAGAAATATGATTGAGCGAGCCATGATTTTTCAAAAAGGTAATGAACTCACCACCGCAGACTTTCCTTTAAAAGATAGTATGGAGACTCAACTGGAGCATACAGACATAAATCTCAATCTCGATAACAACGAGAAGAGGCTTATTATCATGGCATTGGAACGAACCAACTACAATCAGAACAGCGCGTCCCAAATTTTGGGAATATCTCGTGACGCACTGGTGCGAAGGCTTAAAAAACACAATATCAAAATACTAAAAGCAACATAAAATCAACTCCCTACAACTGTGCGGTTTCGCACCTAAAAAACAACACTACAAAATATCACACCCTGAATTGCAACACCTTGGCAAAACAACATAAACAACTATAAAACAACACTTTACACCACACCACCACATAAATTTCTGGCTTTTATACTGTTATGGTACAAACATCGCTAATAGTACTACAACAACACAACAGATATTTATTATGGT
>CAYYSU010000005.1:0-81878 GCA_964474455.1 uncultured Bacteroidales bacterium | reverse complement strand
TAAATAGAAATATTAAAAAATAGAATAATACTCTAGGATATCAGGGGTTAAAACAAATAACTATGTAAAACATCCCGCAAAAAACAACACAAAATGAATAATTTTGAAATTTTGCAGAAAAAAGAAATCGCTCCGGATATTTTCAGGATAGATGTCTATGCTCCGGTAATTGCTAAGGCATCATTACCGGGTCAATTTATAATAATCATCAATGACAAACAAGCGGAACGTATTCCGCTAACAATTTATGATAACGACGTACTTGCGGGAACTGTTGCCATAATAGTTCATGCAATTGGAAGATCCACACGTAAAATCGTGAACAAAATGCCGGGTGAATCTTACGCCGACATTGTAGGCCCTTTGGGTAATGCATCTGAGTTGTTGGAACGAGAAAATATTCGTGAACAGACTGTATTGTTTATTGCCGGTGGAATAGGTGCTGCACCGGTATTTCCACAGGTAAAAACACTTCAAGCAATGGGTGTAAAAACAGAGGTAATTCTTGGCGCTCGTACCAAGGAGCTTATTATCCTGGAAGAAGAATTTCACAGCACCGGAACTACCTTACATATTTGTACAGATGATGGCACCTATGGCTTTAAAGGTAATGTAACGCAATTACTCAACCATTTGGTTGTGGAAAAACACAAACACTACGATCAGGTTGTGG
This sequence comes from uncultured Bacteroidales bacterium, assembly GCA_964474455.1. Lineage (GTDB taxonomy): Bacteria > Bacteroidota > Bacteroidia > Bacteroidales > BM520 > BM520. The sequence goes on along the minus strand of CAYYSU010000005.1, from coordinate 81,205 downwards.
CTATCGGACCGTTAATCATGATGAAGTTTGTCGAAAAAACCACTCAAGAGTTGAATCTGCCGTGCATAGTATCGCTAAATACCCTAATGATTGATGGAACAGGAATGTGCGGCGCTTGCCGTGTTACCATAAATAATGAAACGAAATTCACATGTGTCGACGGGCCTGAATTTGACGGCCATTTGGTAGATTTTGATGAAGCCCTGATGCGACAGCAAAACAAACAAAAATTCAAAACCAATCATGTATGCAACATCGATTTAAAAGTAGAAGAGACACAAAAAATCACCAATATTCCTTTTGATCGCAAGAAAAGAACACCCGTAAGAGAACAAGCACCGGAGATTAGGATAACTAACTTTAATGAAGTTAGTTTTGGATATAATGCAGAAGAGGCCGTTAAGGAAGCAAGCAGGTGCATACAGTGCAAAAAACCATTATGTATGGATGGCTGCCCTGTAAACATAAATATTCCGGCATTTATTCATGAAATACATAACGAGAACTTCAGGAAAGCTTTCGAGATACTTAGTGAAAGTACCAACCTGCCCGCAATATGCGGAAGGGTATGCCCACAAGAAGTTCAATGTGAAGAAAAATGTATCATGGGGATTAAAAACGAACCCATAGCCATCGGTAAACTAGAACGCTTTGTGGCCGATTGGGCCAGAGATAACATAAAAGAGGGCCCTACAATTAAAAATGAAAAACTAAACAGCATTGCCGTTATTGGCTCCGGCCCCGCAGGGTTAACCTGTGCCGGTGATTTGAGAAAAATGGGGTATCAGATCTCTGTGTTTGAAGCCCTCCAGAAACCCGGAGGAGTATTACAATATGGTATCCCGGAATTCCGACTCCCAAAAAGCACCGTCGTAGAACCTGAAATCAACAAACTATATGAGCTGGGCGTAGAATTTAACACCGACTACGTGGTGGGAAAAGTTGGGAATGTAGATCAACTGCTGGAGAGTGGTTTTGATGCAGTATTTATTGGCACCGGAGCCGGACTACCACGATTTCTTAATATCCCCGGAGAGAATTACAATGGTGTTTATTCTGCCAACGAATTTCTCACTCGCATAAATCTAATGAAAGCATATCGTAACGATTACGACACTCCATCATACACAACAGAAAAAGTAGTGGTAATAGGTGGAGGAAATGTCGCAATGGACTCGGCAAGAACAGCACTTAGAATGGGATCAGAGGTGACACTAGTTTATCGGCGCAGCATGGAAGAGTTACCGGCACGACAAGAAGAAGTGCACCACGCCATAGAGGAAGGTATAATATTCAATCTGCTTACCAATCCTATCGAAATAATAGGCAACGAAGAAGGAAGTGTTGTTGGTATAAAATGTGTTAAAATGAAACTTGGCGAACCGGATAAATCGGAAAGAAGAAGACCTATAGAAATTCCCGGCAGCGAATTTATCATTGAAACAGGTTCGGTAATAGTATCTATAGGTACGAACCCCAACCCACTTATTTCGCTGGCAGCACCAAATATAGAGATGAAGAACAATAACTGTATTGCGGTTGATTATCAGAAGGGAGAAACCAGCAAACCCGGCGTATATGCCGGTGGCGACGTAGTTAGTGGCGCCGCAACAGTAATTGAAGCCATGGGAGCAGGAAAAAGAGCGGCAATAGCAATTGATAAATACTTAACAGAAAAACAATCTCGGTAAAGAATATATCATAATCACAAAATCTCTAATGACAACACCAGGGAAAGCTTCGACCATTGGCAGAAGAGGTATTCAATCCTGGAAGTAATATTACTGTTACGGGTTATATTTTTTCAACAAAAACTCCCCGTTAGAATAAACTCCATAAGTGAAATTTACCAGCCAATCGCCCAGTAAGACAAAGGTTTTACCATTGGCAAGAGTTGTTACCACCGGACGGTGATGATGGCCAAAAATAAAATAATCGATCTCCGAATATTGCCGGGAGATGTTGTCAGCGTATTGATATAACATTGATTCTTCAATGGGTTCAGGCGCTTTAAGCTTATTCTCTTTCACAACATTGGCATAACGAGAGCGGCGACTGAAGTAGAGTCCCATTCTTGTCCCAAAATCCGGATGAAGCCAATTAAAAAGCCATTGGTTAAACCTACACTCAAAAACGCTCTTCAGAAACTTGTAACCTCTGTCGCCGGGACCCTTGCCATCACCATGTACCAGATAAAAACTCTTATCATCAAAGATAATAACGTCTGCTTCACGGTGTAATATCACGCCACACTCCTGATTCAAATAATTAAACGCCCAGATATCATGATTACCTCTGTAAAGATGTACCGGAACACCAGAGTCTGTAATCTCTGATAACTTCCCAAGAAGCCGAGAGAAACCTTTGGGGACAACAGTCTTATACTCAAACCAGAAATCAAAAACATCGCCCATCAAATAAATAGCTTCAGCATCATGGCGTATCTCGTCCAGCCATCTTACCAGCAGCTTCTCCCGCAACAGGCTTGAAGCGTGACAAGGAATTCCCAAATGAAAATCTGATGCAAAATATAGCTTTCCGGCCATACGATATGGTTTTATTAGGTTATTCTATAGTCAGCATTCGACCTTCTCGAGCCTTCTCCACCCTCTGGTGATGCTCAAGACTATGTTTATTACCAGGATATGACTGCATAAGACCCTTGTCAAGAACCTCAAGAATCTCAAAGTCTTCTTCATCGGTAAACAGGCGTTTCTGCCCAAACCGGTCATTCAAGATAATGAGTGAGGCAAGTGACGTAGTATTCTTTCTAATGAATGACTCTGCAGATTCCTTCTGCCGGGTAAATAAATCCTCCATCTTTTGACTCAGAGCAGCATGAGTCTCAGCATAATTATCATCGCCCCTACTCTGCACCATTGCTCTGTTTGCCTCAGCTACCGCATTAAGATTTGTATAATATCCTTTGCGATATTCGCGCAGCAACTCTGATTCTGGCGAGCCACTTACAGAATAGCTTTGCGATAGGCTCCATCCCTCAGCGCTAATTGTAATATCCTCTCCAGGAGATGCTATAAGCACCACGTAGTCATTGTTATCTGCAGAGAGATAATAAAAACTTGTCTCCCCGCTTTCTGTTTCAAAGCTAAATGTACCCTTCGAATTCAGACGTTGCGTGCCAATCTCCTTACTATCATAAACATCTAGCGCAAAAAGTGTGACGCTCCGAACATCAATACCTTCGATATTTCCTTCTACGGTTATCAATCTATCATCTCTTCCACAGCCTACTACAAGCAGGCTCATCACAATAATTATTAAAATTGCATTTACGGCTTCTCTCATGGATATCAAAAGTAATGGTTTTTTGGAATATAGCTGTAAAAAGTCTTAACTTAGCACAACAACAAAAATGTAACAAAAAAAACAGAGTTATGGTATTTCGTATAAAATATATGCTTCAGATTATTTATATACTCTCCTTATGCATAATCATATTCCCACAATACACTAATGCTCAAACTGACTATTTTATTGTTGAAAAAGCGGCCACAGTAAAGAATTACAAATTTGTAGCGGGAGATAAAATCTCACTGATGTACGAAATAAATGACAGTGTAGTATCTTCAAGAGGCATAATATGTACCATTACCGACAGCACTATTGTCATCAACGAAACTGAAAAGATACCATTGAACTCTATCCGGGAGGTCTATATTAAACGCCAGTTTTTTGCAATTTTATCCGAGGTAGGATGGAAAGCCGGAGTGGGTTATTTCGCTGTGGATGGCATCAATGGCCTTCTCACGAAAAGAGCTCCTGTCATTCCCATTAAAACACTATTCATCACCGGCGGGCTATTCGCTTCATCTTTTTTTAGCAAACTGTTTACGGTGAAAACAATAAAAACAGATGGCAAAAAATGGAAAGTAAAAGCTTTGGTGTACGAAGATTATCAATAGTTTTATGTTTCCGGGGCGACCCTCCGGCAAAACTAATATCGGGAAATACAATCCTCTACCTCTTTATTAAATTTCTCCCCGTCACTATTATGAAAAGCTACTCTAATAGGTAAATAATATACGGGCATACCTTTTAAAAGTGAGAGTATTGAAGGATGCTGCAGGCGCATGGCATCCTTTTCTGTTGTAACAAGAGCCTTTCTCTTGGTAAATATATCTTCAAACTGCGCCTTAATTTTTTGGATATCCTTTTGTTTATAACTGTAGTGATCAGGGAAGTCAACAGATTCCATCTCTCTACAATATCTTTTTAGATAAAATTTAAAAGGATAAGTATTCACTATTCCGGAAAACACCAACAATGAAGAGTAGAATTCTGCCGGAGGAGGACAATCGATTCCCGGAAGTGGAGATAATTCTTCATATGTAATGTGTGAGAAAAAGAGTTTTTGGTGTGGCTTCAGAAGCAATTTTTCGGTGATATTGCGGCGTGTAATCGGGGAGAGCACTTTACCGGATTTCGTTACTATGATAATATCAGCTCTGCCAGCTCCTGCAGCATGCTCCCGCAATGTTCCCGTAGGCAACAGATGATCCTCAATATACAATTTATGAAAATCTGTCAAAAGGATTGACAATCCAGGCTTCACCCAACGATGCTGGTAACCGTCGTCCATAAGAATAACATCAGGGCGATGTGGTAGAGTCATAAGTTTCTCTATACCTTTACGGCGTGATTCTGATACGGAAACCAAAAGATTTTTAAACTTATAGAGATATTGCATGGGCTCATCGCCGATGGTAGCCGAATTATCACCCTCGCCGGCAAGTCGGTATCCGCGTGTTGTACGACCGTAACCACGACTCAGAGTAGCAACGCTATAATCATTTTTTAAAAAACGGATAAGATATTCAATATGAGGTGTTTTACCAGTGCCTCCTGCAGAAAGATTACCAATAGAAATAACAGGGATAGGATAGCTTATGGATTTACAAAAAAAACCCAAATCAAAACATCTGTTGCGTATACGAACTGCTAATCCGTAACACAAAGCCAAAGGAAATGCAAGTACACGTAGCAATGTTCCCATCGGTTAGTTATTATTATTCCTTATAAAAGTAATTCACCCAATAGCAAAAAGATTAATCCTCAACCTTTCATTTTCACAAATATAATGTTTTTTTTGAAACACAGACAGAGCTGGTGATGAAAACACTCCATATATATTATACAAAACTACATTTGTAAACATATTAAATGCATTGCAACAGAGCAATATCATCATTATTATTCGTCATCTTCAGTCCATATTACTCATAAAAATGGATATCTTTCACTACTGTTAACATAAACATCATTATTTTTGCTAAAAACAACATAATGAAACACGCAGATATATTTAAAATATTGGAGAGTGTGGCACCTCTGGCATACCAGGAAGAGTATGATAATGCAGGCATTATCACAGGAACATACAATGCAGAATGCACTGGTGCTCTGATGACACTTGATGTTACTGATGCTATCGTTGATGAAGCTATAGAAATCAATGCAAATCTCATCATTGCACACCACCCATTAATCTTCCACGGGTTAAAAAAAATTATACCGGGCAATGCAGTCTCTGACCCACTTATCAAAGCAATAAAAAATGACATTACCATTTATGCTATTCATACCAATCTGGATAATGTTATGGGTGGAGTAAACAGCAAATTATGTGATGTCCTGGGTATATTAAATGTTGAAATACTTGCTCCCGGTAATGGCGAACTCACCAAACTGGTGACATTTGTCCCCGAAGCACAAGCAGAGGTTATTCGTGTAGCACTGTTCAATGCCGGGGCGGGGAATATTGGCAATTACGACAATTGCTCGTTTAACAGTGTAGGAGAAGGTACTTTCAGAGCTGGGAAAAACACAACCCCATACATCGGAGAGCCGGGGCGTCTTCACACTGAAAAAGAGATTCGTATCGAAACATTGTTCCCTTCACACCTCACAAAAAAAATAGTTCGAGCACTTGTTTTAGCGCACCCTTACCAAGAGGTTGCATATGATTTATTCTCGTTGGAAAACAGGCATCCCGGAGTAGGATCAGGGATGATCGGAGAACTAGAAAAAGAAACCCAAGTTGAAGAATTCTTTAATACGATTAAAGAAAAACTTAGTTTACCGTGCATAAAATACACTGGAGATATTAAAAGAAAGGTGAAAAAAGTTGCCCTGTGCGGTGGTGCCGGATCCTTCTTAATGAGAAACGCACGTAGAGCAAATGCTGATATATTCCTTACCGGAGACATTAAATACCACGAATACTTCAACGCAAAAAAACAAATGATAGTAGCCGACATAGGACATTATGAAAGTGAACAGTATACTAAAGAACTTCTGTTTGAGGTTCTTAAAGAAAAAATTCCTACCTTTGCACTCTCTATTTCAAAAATAAATACGAATCCCATTAAGTACTTGTAAAACAGATATATAACACATTCTGACATGGCAAAAAAAAATGAACAGAAGGCACCGGAAAGTGTAGAACAACAGAATACAGCTCCTGCGAAAGCAAAAATCAATGAAGCAGAAGTAACCATTGAGCAGAAACTCATTGCCCTGTATAGCCTTCAAAAAATCGATTCTAAAATCGATAGAATTAGAATAGTTCGCGGTGAATTACCACTTGAAGTTCAGGATCTGGAAGACGAAATTATCGGTCTTGAGACTCGTATCTCAAACTATAATGACGAAAATAACAGCCTGAAAGATCAAATCACAGAAAAGAAAAACACCATCAGCGAAGCTCAAACTATGATTAAAAAATATGAAGAGCAGCAGATGAATGTGCGTAACAACCGTGAATACGACTCTCTGTCGAAGGAAATAGAATTTCAGGCGCTCGAAATTGAGCTCTCGGAGAAAAGAATTAAGGAATATACTGTCGCCATCAAGCTCAAAGATGAAGAGGTTGAAAAGGCTAAAGGTATACTCATAGAACTGCAAAAAGACCTCGAGGTGAAAAAAAGTGAACTCGACACGATAGTGGCAGAAACTAAAAAAGAAGAACAGTTTCTCGAAAAGACATCTGTCGAACAACAAAAATTCATCGAAGATCGTCTCCTGTTGGCATATAAAAGAATACGCAAGAATGCCCGTAACGGACTTGCTGTTGTTAAAGTAGAACGTGATGCATGTGGTGGTTGCTTCAACAAAATTCCACCTCAACGCCAACTAGATATCCGTATCCATAAGAAAATTATAGTTTGCGAATATTGTGGACGTATACTTATTGATGATGATATTGCAGAATCTGTAGATAAAATTGTTAGTGATTAACTGAACAGATACAAACAAAAAACGCCGGCAATGAATAATCATTCCGGCGTTTTTTCGTTTTTAATAGTTACACTAGAAACGAAATCCTAATGTCATTAAAACCTGATTGGAGATATATGTGTTTTGAGCAGGTAACATATACTCACTGCTGTACATGTAATAATCCTGATCAGCAAAACTATGCACGAAGCCAAGGTCAACGAAGAAATTCTTATCGCGGATACCGCCACCAAATGATACTGACTGCCGTACACCACCCTCATTAACAGCATCTTTATATGGAGAGCTGTATAAAGTATAACCACCTCTAACTTTCAACATTGGAGCAACCATCCACTCGGTACCGAATTTCAGGTTATGGCCTTGGCTATAACTGTTGGTAATTGTATTATTCACATTATAGAAATCATCTTCATCACTACGGAATTTAGCCTTTGAGTAATCAGAATATTCATATTCCGCACTTATAATTCCCACTTTCCCTACCACAACGGCCACACTACCAAGAAGTTTCATTGGAGTTTCCAATGCGTAGTTAAAATATCCATCAGGAGAAGAAGCATTACCATCACTTACTTCGTTCTGATTATTATCAAATCGTGTTTCAATTTCAGAAGACCACTCATCATACATATCATTGAAGAATGTAGGGGTATGAACAGCACCACCAATACGGAGCCAGTACACAGGTTTAAGGATAAAACCTAACTTAAAGTTAAAACCGGAACCGGAAGTAGATAAACGTTCAGTGTACTTCAGGGAAGAAAAATATGGAATACTGTCGCGGGCGTCGCTTTCAATAAATATGGAATGGTATGTATAGTTTAGATAAGGTAGCCCTATTGTTGCCCCAAGGTATAATACATCGTTAATATTTGTTCCTCCTGAGAATACAAGTTCATTCATGGAGCCTTTTGTAACAACGTTTTTCCGCTGATGAACATAACCCTCTTCCAGGCCGTTACGCGTAACATCATTTAGATATTGCTCTGTTATGGTGTCATAGAATATTGCGCCACTGTTAAATGCTATTTCAGTATCAAATGGATTAAGCGACCCTTCAGAGTTTGCATAATCTGTCCACATGGTGCGGATAGAATTTCCGGTGTTGAAACCTTCCACCATCAAGCGGTTATTGAAGTTATTAGTTCTATTCACACCGAATCCAAACTGGAAGTTTTTAAATACAGATCTCTCTCTGGTATTACCAACAATTACGAACCCGGCATTGCCCAAGTTAAAATTGTACTTATTATCGTACGATTCCACTCCTTGATAACTGGAGGTAGTCTCTCCGGCATAAACCGAAGGAGTAACGCTCATAATAGATTTCTTATATACGCCAATACCTGCCGGGTTGGTTGAAAGGGTTGAGAAGTCAGCACCAAGGGCACCAAAGGCTCCACCCATGGAAACACTTCTGGCTGTACCACCGAAAGTAAGATTTGAGTATCTGAGAGCGTCTTCGGCAGTCTGTGCTTGCACTAACATCCCAAATGCCAAGAGTATTGCGGTTAATAAAAACAGCTTTTTCATGATAATATAATTGAGTTTAAATTCTGTTAATCAAAATCTTATTTTCTACCACCTGAAGAACGTGATGAAGAACTTCTGGAGCTGGAGCTACTACTTCTGGTAGTGGAGCTGCTTCGTGAAGAAGAGCTACTACTGGAAGGAGAACTAAAGCTGCGGCTGCTACTACTTGATGGTGAGCTGATGCTTCTGCTTGAGCTCGAAGAAGGACGACTAGGAGTAGAAGACCTTACATTACTGCTTCTCGTTGACGAGTTGTTACTTCGTGAAGGTGTGCTGTAGGTACGATTACTGCTTCTATTACTGCGTGCTGGCGAGCTGTAGGTACGTGTGTTATTGTTACTCCTTGAAGGCGTACTGTAAGTCTTGTTCGAGCGTGAAGTGTTAGAGCTACTTGAAGGACTAGCTGTACTATTTCTATTTTGACTTGATGGAGTTGTAGTACGTGTGTTAGGCCTTGAATAATCGTTGCTCGACTTGGGTCTGTTATATGTAGGAGATTCGTATGACTTTGGCGTTGCTGAACCGCGGTTTTCATAACTGCTGGGTTTGCTATAACGCTGATTAGCAGCTGGATTTGTGCGAGCAGCATTTCCTGGATTCACCTGGGTGCGAGTTGTAGTCTGTGGACGAGTATAATTCGATGCCGGTTTTATACGGTTCGTATTTGTTGCTGAAGGTTTGTTAGTATTAACATTGACAGCACCTGTACGAGGAGTATTGGTTTCTTTTACTGATGTTCCTGATGCACCGGGAGTGATACGTGTTGTATTATTATCACGGGATACACTTCCTGTTGATGATGTACCACTGTTAATACCGCTACGTCCTGGAATTGTGTTGACAGCATTTACACCATTATTACGTTCCGCACCACTGCGAGGAGTAGTTCCGGGAGTATAAGTTGTTCCATTATTTGCACGCACAGAAGGAGTGTCTGCAGAGGTCTGACCGTTACCGGTAGCAGCAGATACACGACCTGATACTGTTGGTGTAGGAGTAACCTTTCCTTCAGCGGAAGAGCTGATACCTGAAGTACCACCTGTGGCTGCATTAACTCTTGATGAGCTGGAGCCAACACCTGCGGGGTTGCTTACTGTTCCATCGCTACCACCACGGCCACGACGCTGTCCATAATAATTATTTGATGATTGGTAAGGATCATTCCAGGAATTATGATTGTTGTAATAATGACCATCATTGTATCCATACCAGTAACCATCCCAGAAACCATTATGATAACCATGTGAATAGGATGAGTAATATGGTCTGTAATAGAATGGGTTATACCAACCATAGCCGTAGTAACTGTATCGATATGGACGATAATAGCTGTAATAAGGATAGCCGTAACTTATTGAAAAGCCGCTGTAAGGATAGCCGTAATAAATGCTTGTTCCCCAATAGAAAGGATCATAGTTATAATAATACATATTGGTATAATAATCATTATAATAACTATTAAAATGATAAGATTTATGGAAACGACGGATACGTGAAGAGTATTCATAATCGTAATAATCATCATATTCATAGCCATCTCCATAATAATTATTGTTGGTGATGTAGGTATTACCATCATCAGTCATTGTTTCTGTTGAAGAATATGCGGGAGCGGGGGAAATTCCTTCTTCTGTTTGGGGGATATATTCAGCTGGTTCTTCCGTTGAAGGGTACTGATACTCTGATATGTAATCATTAGTAGTAACAGTTTCTTTAGGACCGGAATAGTAGATGTCGTCATAATATCCGGCAGTTGTGTAGGAGCCTGTAGAGCAGCCTGTTAACGCCAGAGCTGAGATGAGTGTCAAGATAAGTGCCAGATTTTTCATAATATGTCCTCCTATGAGTTGAATGTTATCGCTATACTGATTATTGTCAAATTATTATTTACTTTTGCAAGGTTTAAATCATGCGAAAAGAAACAAATACTATACCACAAATAGAAAATGGCGAAAAATTTTACAACACGGGAAGAAAACTACTCTCAATGGTACAATGAGTTAGTGGTAAAGGCCGATCTGGCTGAGAATTCGGCAGTTCGCGGATGTATGGTTATCAAACCATACGGATATGCAATATGGGAAAAGATGCAGGCTAATCTTGATAAGATGTTCAAGGATACCGGTCACAGCAATGCATACTTCCCTCTGTTTATACCCAAATCATTCTTCAGCCGCGAAGCCAGCCATGTAGAAGGATTCGCTAAAGAGTGTGCTGTAGTTACTCATTACAGACTGAAAAACGACCCTGATGGAAAGGGTATTATCGTTGATGAGGATGCAAAACTTGAGGAAGAGCTTATTGTTCGTCCTACATCAGAAACAATCATCTGGGACACCTACAAGAATTGGATACAGTCGTACCGAGATCTTCCAATATTAGTTAACCAGTGGGCTAATGTTGTTCGTTGGGAGATGAGAACAAGGATTTTTCTGCGCACAACAGAGTTTTTATGGCAAGAAGGCCACACGGCCCATGCTACCGAGCAGGAAGCGATAGATGAAACAATTCAGATGATGAATGTTTACGGTAAATTTGCGGAAAACTTTATGGCGATGCCGGTATTAAAAGGCGTAAAATCACCTAACGAAAGATTTGCTGGTGCTCTTGAAACATATTGTATAGAAGCATTAATGCAGGATGGCAAAGCTCTGCAAGCCGGTACATCACACTTCCTGGGTCAGAATTTCGCAAAAGCATTCGACGTTCAGTATCTGAGTAAAGAGAATAAACTAACCTATGTATGGTCCACATCATGGGGCGTCTCGACACGTCTTATGGGTGCTCTTATCATGACTCACTCTGATGATAACGGTTTGGTGTTACCGCCAAACCTCGCTCCTATTCAGGTTGCCATAATTCCCATATACAAAAAAGAAGAGCAGCTTGAGGCAATATCAGGAAAACTAAAACCTGTAATAGAAGCACTGAAGGCTAAGGGTATATCAGTAAAATATGATGACCGCGACACCTATAAGCCGGGATGGAAATTCAATGAATACGAATTCAAAGGTGTTCCAGTAAGGCTAGCCATGGGTCCACGTGACATGGAAAATGGTACTATTGAAATAGCCCGCCGTGACACGCTTGAGAAAAAAATTATACCAATTGAAGGTATTCAAGAGCATATAGAACAACTACTTGAGGATATCCAGAAAAATCTTTATCAAAAGGCATTTGATTACAGAGCTGCGAATATAAGAAAAGCTGACACATGGGACGAATTCAAAGATATTCTTGAAAATGAAAAAGGTTTTATCCTTGCACATTGGGATGGAACTGCTGAGACCGAACAAAAAATCAAAGAAGAGACAAAGGCTACTATTCGCCTGATACCTTTTGATGGTGAGAGGGAAGAGGGAAAATGTATCTATTCAGGAAATCCTTCCAAACAGCGCGTTGTTTTTGCATTATCTTATTAAAGATTATTATTTAACTTCAATAAAATGCCCCGATCCGGAGCAGGCTATATCAGTCGTCTCCGGATCGCCGTATATATATACGTTACCACCACTGTTTATTCGACCCACAAACACTTTTTCAGCCCTGCTGTGAATATCATTAAATCCACTATTTGTCATATACACCTGAAGTGATTTTAAATCATTACAGAATATAGGCCCATGAGAACAACCATATAAATAGGTGAGAGCAGAGTAACCTTCAACATGAATATCAACAGTTCCTGCATTGTTAGAAATATTTAACTTCGACACGTTTACATTCAAATTAATTGTTCCTCCGCCCCCATTAACATAAACAGTGAATAAATCTCCCATAACAGTGCTTTGGCATATAACATGTCCTGCAGCATCATATTCAAGGTGATGGTACATTGAGGGATTAACCTTTACCATCGGGCGTTTATTATAGCTACGAAGCCAGTTGGCACTATTATCATTTCCAATAAATAAGCTGTCATTTTGTTTTTCTACTACAACCCAGTCGAGAAGATATTTTCCTGCCACCACCCACACCTCATCAACAGGGACAGAATCACAAAAAACCAAATCAACATCATCGGTCAGGAAGATCTTTCCTTCGGGAATAACAGAACGTACCTGCTTTTCAATCCTTCCTGCAGGTTTAAAAGCCTGGGGCGGCTTTTCACATCCTGTAAGGAGAAAAGCAATGAAAAAAACTATTATGTGCTGATATTTAATCATTAGTAATAGATCATTTTTAAATCATATCCCATCCCAAACGCAATAAAATCGGCACGCCCGTAAAGAGCCTTCAGGCCAAAATAACTGTACATACCATTTTCAAAATGATATTTAAACGCAGCCTTCTCGTACATAGAACCAAGAAGAATGTCGTTTGGTTTAAAAAGCTCTACGCCAACAGCAAAGTCAAAAGAGACAACCCATAGTTTCATGTGCCATGCTCCACAAATTCCGTATTTGGTGACATGGTTATCCTGAAGATTTCCTCCCAGTGGCGTATAGTGTGCAACATCAACACCAACACCCAGACTGTGCTTAAAGTTCATCGGTTTCATAATCTCTGCACTAACAGCTGTTGCCAACAGACGGTCTTTGTCGGAAAACGACTGATCTTTAAGTCCCATATAATATGTAAACGCCGTATATGCAAATTTCTTCCCGTCGAACTCATGCATATAAAGCTCCGGCAAGACTTTTTGCCTGTTGAAACGGTTAGGCAGTAATGGATGATACATAAGCCCCAAACTCACCGACGGACTGTTAAGTCCAAAGTTAGGAGTTTTGAAAGACCCGTTGCTAAAATGCTGGAAATCAACCCCCCCATTCACGATAAGTCTTTCATTAACTTTATGGTGGTATTCAAGTTTTAGATTGATAGCAGCATTAATATGGGATCCAATAGCAATATTTTTATAATTCATTATAGGGTGATATGGTTTTGTAAGATAACCGACACCAACGCCGAGGCGAAATACCAATCGTGAATTCGGAGTTCCATACCAAGGGAAGCAGATATAAGGATGCAAGGCATAGGCCTTACCTATTATATTAGAGTTGTTAAAATCGGAATACCAAAAAGAGATACCCACCCGGGGGAAATCATATACGTACTCCCATTTCTGTTTTCCAAAAGAGAGATACCCCAACGATACTTCGGTGCTCATAAAATGGGTTTGCAGTTCATACAGCTCCAGATGATGCGGAACAATAAAGCCATATCCGGTACGAACCTCAAGATAGTAATTGTCAGGAATTTTCTCCAACCACCCCGACTGGGAATAGCCATAAGAAAAACACACCGAAATAGACATCAGGATTATTATACAAATACTATTCTTAAGTTTATTCACAATTCTGTTCCGGGGTTGTTATTATGAGCAAAAATAGGAATAAAGAGTTCGCTAATGCTTATCTTTGCTGAAAATTTACAAAATGGACAGAAGAATTGAGGCTTTTAAAGCATTGCTGGATATTATGGACGAGCTCAGGGCAAAGTGTCCATGGGATAAGAAACAGACATTGGAGAGTTTGCGATACCTTACAATAGAGGAAACATATGAGCTTTCTGACGCTATCCTGGAAGGTGATCTGCAAGAGATAAAAAAGGAGCTTGGAGATATTATGCTTCACTTGGTCTTTTATTCTAAGATAGGAGAGGAGAAAAGTGCTTTTGACATAGCAGATGTGCTGGAAGGCATCAATGAAAAACTTATCCGCCGCCATCCTCATATCTTTAGTGATGTGGTAGCTAATGATGAAAAAACTGTCAGCGAAAATTGGGAAAAAATCAAGATGACAGAGGGTCGTAAATCTGTTTTGTCAGGCGTCCCTAAGTCAATGCCGGCGATGGTTAAGGCATATCGCATGCAGGAGAAAGCCAGCGGTGTTGGTTTCGACTGGGATAATATCGGTCAGGTGTGGGATAAGGTTGAGGAAGAGAAGATGGAGCTCCAGCATGAGCTTGCCAATGGTTCTGACCCAAAAAAAGTTGAAGCGGAGTTCGGTGATCTTCTTTTTGCTCTTGTAAACTATGCTCGCTTCCTTTACATCAACCCGGATGATGCATTGGAGCACACCAACAAAAAGTTCATCCGTCGTTTCACGTACCTCGAAGACAAAGCGCGTGAGCAAGGCAGGGTGTTACACGAGATGACACTCACCGAGATGGAAGCTATCTGGCAGGAGTCGAAGCAGACAGATCCATCGTAAGTGCCCGAGAGTAACCAAGGGCACCGTATCTATTTCTTACCTAAATAACCCGAAATGCTTTCGTGAGTCTCTTGTATAGTCTCATCACCGGGCTGCCAGTTTGCTGGGCAAACTTCACCATTCTCCTCATAACACTGAAGGGCGTCAACCATACGCAATGCTTCATCAACGCTGCGGCCCAATGGAAGGTCGTTAACAATCTGATGCCTTACCACTCCCTGTTTATCGATAAGGAATAAACCACGGTAAGCCACTGCTTCTCCGTCGAAATCGATCTCATCATCTTCTGAGTTGTAAACATATTCTCCGGCAAGCACATCAAAGTTCTGCGCTATCACCTTTGAAAGGTCGGAAACCAGCGGAAACTTAACGCCCTTTATTCCACCATCTTTAAGCTCAGTATTGAGCCACGCCCAATGCGAGAATTTAGAATCTACAGAACAGCCTACAACAGCACAATTCCTTGCTTCGAACTCTGCCAGTTTTTCCTGGAATGCCAGAATTTCTGTTGGACAAACAAAAGTAAAATCCAGAGGGTAGAAAAAGAACACCACGTATTTTTTTCCCAGATACTGGTGTAGAGAAAATTTCTCTACAAATTCACCACCGTTGATAACGGCGTCGGCTTCGAATAATGGAGCCTTTTTTCCTGTTAAAACAGCCATATTTTGATCTCTAATTAAATTTTAATTACATCATACACTAAAAAAACTCAACACTCTGAATGATAAATTGTTTACTAACATATACCTTGAATTATATATCATTCAAATATAATTAATTATACATTAGTTAAGTAACATATCGAAATCGGCCTCTATAGGTTGATTTTTCATAAAATCGTAAAGGGTAAGTTTCCTGATCTCATAGAAATTAAGCCAGTAGCTATGCAGCGCTGAGATATAACCTTTCTTTCGGGAGTCTTTGTCGGTCATTGAGCTGTTAAGCTCTGTAATATCGATGGTTCCGATAAGGTAACGCTGTTTTGTAAAATCGTAGCGGCGTTCTGCCACTGTATCACTTTTTGCAGCAATGGTAAGTTGATTATTTTGCATATTAAACTGCATCACTTTTAGAAACACCTCCTGATCAAAATCTACCTTCTCCTGTTCTATGGAAGTTCTCACCAGTTCCTGTTGCGATTCAGCCATATTGATTTTTCCACGTGCTCTGCCCCAATCCAGAATCGGGATTTGAATCCCCAGATAAACGGATTGTTGATCGCGTGGGTTAGTATATACATCCTGGAGTACAGGAGCCTGGTTATTAAGACCATAGGTCACAGAGAGGTTGGCACTGAATCTGGCATCTTTTTTTGCCTTATCCACAACTGCATTGGCCTCCAGTCGCCGTCGTTCAAACGAAATCGCATCAGCACGATGGGCAGTAGCATACTGTATCGCTTCATTTACATTAACAATAAGTTCCGGAGTCTCCGTTGGAGGCACCAACACTATCTCAGTATCATCCTGTATGCGCAGATATGATCTCAGGTCGAACATTCTCATTTGCATATTAAGTTTTGCCTCTTCCAGCTGTGACTTGGAGTTAAGATAATTGAGTTCCATGTTAAGAACCTCATTCTCGGCGATAGTGCCCATATTAAAGCGTCCGCGGGCAATTTGATACAAAGTGTCATTATTTGCCAGGTTGGTTTCCTGAATTTTCACATTTATCTGCGCCAGCAAAAGGTAAAAGAAATAATTTGTAGCACTGATAGCTACATTTTCCATATTTTCGAGATAATTCTGTCGAGCCTCATTGAACATCATAGGCTCTACTTTACGCTCCCACTTAAAGCTATTATAACCAAACAATGGCTGATTAAGAGTTATGCCAATGGGATTGGAGATAAATTCCATCTCTCCATCATCAAAAAATATCAGTGATCTGAGCGAGCTGGAGAGGGAGATATCACCACCGGTTAATCCAATTTTCTGCTTTAGCGACAATCCCAGGTTAGAGGACATCTGAAAATATGGAGCAAACACACCACCGCCCTGAGTTTGCACATAAGTATAAGCATTTGTGAAAGATACGGGTGCACCGGAAAGATCCAGTTGCGGTTTATAATCCGCCTTGAAATATCTGTACTGCCAGTAGCTGGAGCGATAACGATGCGTTGCTATGAGTGCTTCCGGTGATCGCTGCTGAGCTATCATTACCACATCTTCAAGTTTTAGAAAAGTAGTGTTTTCGTTCTGTGCCAAAGCAGGAACAGAGGCTGAGATACACAGTAAAACATAATATGTTATAAGTCTTTTCATTATCAAAAAATATTAATCGTGACGCAGTGATTCTACTGGATCCTGAGTGGCGGCCTTGCGTGCAGGCATATATCCAAACACAATACCTACTGTTGCGGAAACACCGAAGGATATAAGTATTGACGACCAGGAGACTATTGTTAAGATATCTGTGACCTCCATAATAACTCTTGCCAGAGCAATACCCATAGCTATACCGATAAGTCCTCCTGTTATGGATATAATGGTAGCTTCAGCAAGAAATTGGAATACAATATCCTTTTTCGTAGCGCCAATAGCGCGACGTGTACCGATTTCCTTTATACGTTCCATCACCGTTGCAAGCATGATATTCATGATCCCGATACCACCAACAATCAGCGAGATGCTGGCGATAGCGCCAAGAACTATATTAAAGATATCCTTTGTTCTTTGTTCCTGTTTTAGGAGCAATTCGGGCACTTTCACTTCAAAATCCTCTTTGCCCATGTGGCGGCGACCAATCATACGCTTAAGAATCGACGATGTTTCTGTGAGCTGGGAGCTCACCTTCACCTGAACAACAATTCTGTTGAGCTGGTTGTCGCTCACGGCAGCACCACCACTGCTACTGCGAAAAACACTCATCCCCCCACCTACAGAAACAGTAGAGCTTCCGCCTCCATGCAATAATGCTCCTGAGATCATGGATCTGTCGTTATAACGTAAGAGTACAGTCTGTATGGGTGCATAAATATTCTCGTTATAATTGGATATACCCATATCTTCTGATGATGATCCACCGACCTGAACCCTTTCCAGCACTCCTATAACTTTAAGCCAGATATTACCACATTTTATATACTTTCCAATGGGATCTTCATTGGAGAAAAATTTAAATTTTAGTGATGGCCCGATAATACATACAGCTTTACCCTCCTCCAGTTGCGAAGAGTCAAACATGTTACCCCGTTCCACTTTCAGGTTAAAGACCTTAAAAAACTCCGGTGTTACACCATTAAGTTTGGCGGGGCTTCGTTTTCCATCTTTAATAATAAATGTTTCATAAATCACCTCCGGGCTTACCGTTTCCACCGTAGGTATTATAGCTTTTATACTCTGCGCATCTTTAAGAGTAAGTCCCGGGGAGTATTTTTTACTTATTGATTTTCCCCCATCCTGGCTATCACTATCCTCCATTGCATCGGCATCCACAGGTTGTATAACAATATTGTTAACCCCCACAAGCTTCATTTGATCAAGGATCTCCTTTTGGGCGCCGTTACCTATTGCCAGCATCGCTATCACCGCCGCTACCCCGAAGATAATCCCCAGAGCGGTGAGTATCGAACGGAACTTGTTGGCCATAACAGCTTCCATAGCCATGTTCAGGTTATATAAATAACGTTGATAATTCATGGCTGGTTATAATGTTATCAATTTGTACTTATCCCTATCTTCAGGGATGGATAGTAGCACCTCATCACCCTCTTTCAATCCTTCCAAGACAATCACCTCGTTTTCATTGCTTTTTCCTACAATTATCTGCTGACGGGTGCTGTTGGTACGGTAAACAAATGTAACAGAGTCATTACTATGAATTGCTTCCAGAGGCAGAAAAAGTACATCTTCCATAAGGTCTGTATTAATAATATTCTTTGTTGTCATGGCCGGTCTGAGGATAGAGTCAAATTCATTTACAATAACCTTCACCTCAAAAACCTTTGTATTGGAGTTTTTCATCTGTTCACCAATGTTAGCCACTTCAGTTACTTCACCGGTAAACTGCTTTTCGGGAAAAGCATCAACGCCTACTTCCACCTTTTGGCCGGCCTTAATTTTACTGATATCAATTTCATTAACGTAAGTTTTAGATATCATTTTCGTCAGATCGGGGAGCTCAGCAACAACCGGATCCCAGGAGCCAACAGAAGCTCCGACACCCAATTTGCTTCCGTCCCAGTCACGCTTATAAATCACCATTCCAGCCTTGGGAGCTATGATAGTAAACTCTTCCATTAAGGTCATCATTTGATCATATTTTCTTTTACTTTGATTTAATGATGCCGAGACCTCCTGCATCTCTGCTTCGGCTTTTTGCTTTTTAAGCAGATAATTCTTTTTAGCCTGTTGGTAAGCACGTTCACCCTTATCAAGTTCTATCTCATATTGACGTATGGTGGCCGGAGGTTCGTAGATGGATTGTTGCAGTTTAATCTTTCTCTCTTCAAGGGCAAACTCCAGGTTAATAAGTTCATCACGAGCGGCACGCAGCGTCATGGAGGTGTCAAGTTTGGTTTTTATATACTGCGATTCCAGTTTTTCCAACTCATTCTGTTCGTCCTTGACTCTGTTTCCCAGTTCGGAGCGATCGAGGCGTGCAATATACTGGCCACTATCGACAACTGTTCCATCGGGGATAATATCTTCGATCTTGAGGTTCCAGATACGAAAATCCCTGACACCGGAAGGACCATATATTTTCTCTGAGCTTCGTGCTTCCAGCTCTCCCGTTGTTGTAACATCAATGGAAAAATCACCACGTTCAACAGCGACCTTAATATCAACCACATCAGACTTTCCAGTGCCTCCCGAGAGCCATATTATTAATACAATAATAACACCCAGGGCGATAAGCAAATAATAGCGATTCTTCATGTTAGAAAATTTATCTTATGGAGTTTTAGGTTTACAAATATAATGCATCTTTTTCAAGTGATTCATTCAGACTATAGACATCACAAATATATTAACGTTGTCCGGATTCTATTGTTATCTGTTTATTACAAAAAAAGAACAAAAAAGTGTTAGCAGTACGATGACGGGAACAGCGGCAAAATGTATAAACAAACCTGCCACAACAGCTGAAACGAATAAAAAATAACGAAGCCTGTTATCCTTAAAAGAGAAATTCGGGAATTTCAGTGATACCACAGGCACTTTGCTTACCATAAGCAGCCCAAAAACAATAGCTGCCGAAGCAAGAAAGATATCATTATAAAGCCACAGTAGTCCATATTCATTTACTATTAATGGTATTGAGACAAAAAAACATGCGGCTAAAGGAACGGGAATACCGGAGAAAAAATCCTTCTGGCTATGGAAACTCAGATTAAACTTCGCCAGGCGGACCGTGGCAAAAAACGGGATCAAAAAACCGCTTAAAGCGAAATAGTTATTCACCGGAAACGAGAGTCCTTCATTGATAATTGCATATACCATTAATCCCGGCACAACACCAAACGACACCAGGTCAGCAAGCGAATCAAGCTCTATTCCCACGGGTGATGACACCTTTAGTAAACGAGCTGAAGTTCCATCAAAGAGATCGAAGACCAGAGCGATAATTACCATATATGAAGCCCATATAATATTTCCCGAGGCAAGAAAAATTATGGCTGTCACTCCTGACAAAAGGTTCATTAATGTCAGGAAGTTGGGAACATGTTTTTTCATTATTTTGAAAATCGGTATAGTGCAAAAATACACTTTTATGCAAACATGAACCGCCAATAATTGTTTAGATAACCGTATATATTAATTTTGCACGCTTTATGGTGAATAAAAATGACTTTGATCTTGCTGATAATGTAGATCGTCTGGCGATTATCTTTGATGAAGGAGTGGAAGTAAGTTCACGCATCTTTGTATATTATCTTATCAAGCTGTATGATGTCAGTGGTTTTTGGGTTGAGGTATGGTATCGTCAAAACTCAAACACCATCGATAAGATACAACGCGTTGAGATGGAGGATGTATTTCATCATTACGAAAAGAATATTGATATATCTGATTTGTTTATTAAATGAAAAATAGCAGAGCACAAAAGATACGTGAAATTAATATCGCGGAATATGACTATCCCTTACTACCAGAACGAATTGCTTGGTATCCTGCCGAAAAACGTGACGGATCAAAATTACTTATCAGCACCGTTGAGAAAAATTCACAGGCATATTTTTCAGATATTGAAAATTTCCTTCCGGATAAAGCCCTGTTGATATTCAATGAGACAAAGGTTGTTCAAGCCAGAATGGTCTTTCACAAATCCTCAGGAGCAAAGATCGAGATTTTCTGTCTTGAGCCCATAAAACCGGTATCGGAAGTACAGACAGCTTTTGCACAGCGACCTCCTGTAACGTGGAAATGTCTTGTGGGCAACTCACGCCGATGGAAATCGGGAGAGTTGAGCACTACCATCCCGTTAAACGGAAAAGATATTACGATAACAGCGCTACGAACAGCACAACATGATGGACATTCCGAGGTAGAGTTTCATTGGGACGACGGTACTATAGTCTTCGCCAGGGTGATGGAGCAGGTAGGTGCTACTCCCCTGCCACCATATATACATCGCGAGGCAGAAGAGAATGATAAAAGCAGATACCAGACCGTATATGCCCGAAACGACGGCTCTGTGGCAGCACCAACAGCAGGTTTGCACTTCACTGATGCAATTCTTGAAAACCTGAAGAGAAAAGGGATCAGGCAGGAGAGAGTCACCTTACATGTCGGCACCGGCACATTTAAACCCGTTTCGTCGGAAACCATCGGCAGCCATGAGATGCACACCGAGCAGGTGATGGTGGCGAAAGAAACCATTAAGGCGCTGTTATCAAAAGAGAGGAGAAGTATCATTCCTGTGGGCACTACCACAGCCCGGACACTGGAGAGTATCTTCTGGTATGGTGCAAAATTACATCTGGCAGTTACAGCGTCGCAATACCTGGAAGTAGCGCAGTGGGATCCTTACGAAGAAGAGTACAACAACGTAAGCACCGAGGATAGCCTGAAGGCAATTTTGCAGATGATGGAAGAGCATAATATGGATTACCTGAAGGGAGCGACCAGGCTTCTTATTGCACCGGGATACAGATGGCATTTTGCGGATGCACTGATTACTAACTTCCATCAACCTAAAAGCACACTCCTTCTACTTGTATCTTCATTTATCGGTGAGCGTTGGAAGAGCGCCTATGATTTTGCAATGAAGGAAGATTTTCGTTTTCTGAGCTTTGGTGACAGCTGTCTCTTTTTTCCGGAAAAATAAATCAAATTCTTACCTTTGCGGTAATGGCAAAAGAGAGAGAAAAAGGGGAAATGACCTTTTGGGAGCACCTGGAAGAGTTAAGATGGAATATTTTCAGGAGTGTCATCGCAATAATGATATTTACGATAGCAGCCTTCTTTTGCCGCACTATCCTCTTCGACGACATTCTTCTCGCCCCTTCCACTCCGGATTTTATCGTTAACCGTCTGCTGTGTAAATTAGCTGATGTTATTAACTCCCCGGGCTTGTGTATGGATAACCTCAACATTAAAATCATCAACCTCACCCTTTCGGGGCAGTTTGTGATGCATATGTATATGAGCCTTATGTTCGGTCTGGTGATAGCTTTTCCCTATGTGTTGTGGGAGATCTGGCGTTTTGTTAAACCTGCGCTGCTTCCTGTGGAGAAGACCAATTCGCGAGGGGCTGTTTTTATCGCCACTTTACTATTCTATTTTGGTGTGTTGTTCAGTTATTTTCTCATTGTCCCCCTTACCATAAATTTTCTCGGAAATTATTCGGTAAGCAGCATGGTGGAGAACACTATTGGTTTGCGCAGTTATGTAAACACAGTAATCTCATTATCCTTTGCTGTTGGTTTGGTATTCGAGCTTCCCATAGTGGTTTTTTTCCTCACACGTATCGGTGTGCTGACGCCGGAGCTCATGAAGAGAGGAAGAAAAGTTTCACTGGTCGTCATTCTCAGTGTTGCAGCAGTAATTACACCTGCGGATATTTTCAGTATGATTATGGTGGCGATTCCATTGTATGTACTTTATGAGGCGAGTATTGTTATTTCCAAGCGGGTATATAAGAATCGGGAGAATTAACTAATAAAGAACTTTTGTAACCCTTGCATACTTTTCACGTCGTACGCTGAAATGTTCAATTATGGAAGATAAAAGATTCTACAGAAGCAACCAGCACCGCATTATAGGCGGAGTGTGTGGCGGCTTAGGCAATTATTTTGGCATCGATCCCGTTATCATGCGGGTTATTTTTTTCATCCTTGCCTTTGCCGGTGGCGGCGGTGTTCTCATATACATAATATTATGGATTCTCGTTCCCGAAGAGCCTGTTTTATTTGGAAGAAACACACAGAGCTCAAAAAAAAACCACCATTCTCAAACCGATCCAAACCCTTATAACACAGAAAACATGAATGCAGAAAATGTAAATTTTGAAGAGATGGGTAATGATAACCCGCATTCAGATATCAATAAAAAAAACGATAACGCACCACAGAAAAATCATGATAAAAATAACGGTGCCCTGATCGCAGGTATCATGCTCATTGTTCTGGGATGTATGTTCCTGATTGACAACTTTATTCCCGGTATTAACTTTGGAGACCTCTGGCCGCTGATCCTCGTGGCAATTGGTGTTATCCTTATTTATGAAAACTATAAGGATAAGCCTGTAAAAAAATAAAACTATGAGTTATAAAAAATTATTCTGGGGGATGATACTAATAGTTGTCGGTACCCTCTTCATACTGAGAAACTTGGGTATCTTGTGGTTTAGCTGGCGTGATATATGGCAGTTTTGGCCGATATTTATTATCATCTGGGGCGTTTCTCTCCTTCCAATAAAAGCATTATATCGTTTGCTGTTCTCTCTTGCCGCCATTGTTTTTGGCATTATACTGATACATCAGTATGGCAGCCGTGAGTCGGTATTCAAATGGAGAGATAACGGTGCATATTTCAACTACCACAATGATGACGACGATGATATTGAAGACAAAGCATACCTCAACTCCGGTGAAAACAAAGGCTCTTTGCATGAATCTATGAACGAAGAGATTGATTACGCTGAGTTGAATCTGGAGGTTGGAGCAGGAGAATTCGATCTCATTGGGACATCTGATAAATTGATAATATGTGAATTTACAAAGAAAGATTTGTATCAACTCAGCTCCAAGACCATAAACAACCGTGCCATTGTAAATCTGGAGATGAAGGATATGGAGTGGAAAGGCAGAGAAATAAACAACGATGTCATTATCCGAATGAACCAATCGCCGGAATGGACTCTGGATATGGATGTTGGCGCTGCTGATCTTAACATGGATCTTCGGCCTTTCAACGTTCGCAAAATCTCTCTTGACGGCGGTGCTTCAGCAGTAGAGCTAACCCTCGGAGAGAGAGCCGATAAAGTAAATATAGAGATTGATGCGGGTGCTGCTTCCATCACACTACACATACCAAAAGATACCGGCTGTGAGCTAAATACGGAATCTTTTATGATAGGAAAATCATTGGAAGGCTTCGAGAAAATCTCCAAAGGATACTATAAAACAAAAAACTTTAATACTTCTGAGAAAAAGATATACGTTGACCTTGAAGCGGCAATCAGCAGTTTCAATGTTGACAGATACTAAGCACGATTTAAATATACTCCTAAAAGGCACTCTCAGTGCGTCTTTTTTTATATTCTATTTAAGAATGTTAAAATAGATGAGAGAACCGTCAGCGAAGCATCCACATGAAGCCAGTGAGAGGCGTCGGGAACAGTTATTATTGGCATACTGCTCCATTTCTCCTCTATCACATCAATATCACCATCACGAATATAATCAGAACTTCCCCCCCGAAGGAATTGCACCGGAATCTGAGGTTTCTCTTCAGGTGCATCAATACCAGAAAAAATATCCTCCAACGATTCCAGAATCACATCAATATTAGGCTTCCAGCTAAAAAGATTCTTACCTGAACGCTTAAGGTTTTTCATCACAAACTGCTGCAACTGCTTGTCGGCAATCTTCTCTTCTATTACTTTCATTATCTCCTTACGGGATGAGAAAGCAGCCATATCCACCGATTTCATAGCCATAAGGATGTCCAGATGCGTCTTACGTGTCTTGTATTGTGCCGGGCTAATATCTAAAATCATTGCTCCGCCCGCAATACCAGGGTTATTCTTTAAAAACTGCATCACCACTTTACCGCCCATACTGTGACCAACTATTACAGGATTGACAAGATT
The DNA here is from genome assembly GCA_964474455.1 of uncultured Bacteroidales bacterium. Classification (GTDB taxonomy): domain Bacteria; phylum Bacteroidota; class Bacteroidia; order Bacteroidales; family BM520; genus BM520. The sequence continues at coordinate 55,994 of CAYYSU010000005.1, read as the reverse complement.
GTGCATCTCAATAAATTCCTCCAGGTCGGAAGCCATGGCATGATAATTCATCACTGCATCATGCGGCGACAGGCCATGATTTCGGAGATCGATAGTATAAACAGCATTTTGTTGACCCAATTTTTTTCCAAACCACGCCCAATTATCTGATAACCCAAACAAACCGTGAATAATGATCACCGGTTTTCCTTTGCCATATTTTCTGTAGTAAAGATCCATATTATTCAAAGTGTAAAAATAGTGATTATTGCAATGCGGTTAAATAATTAGTAATATAGTTATATATTTTCCATATTATGAGCTGATAATGCTAAGCTTTGTTTATTTTTACAAAAAAAAGATATTAATGGTAAAAGAACTGATAACAGATAAAATAGAGCCTTTGAAGCCCAGTGACGATATCCGTCTTGCGATACATATGATGGAAGACAACAAGGTATCACATATACCTGTTGTGGATGGGCACAAATACCTGGGTATGATAACTGAAGCCACTCTGTATGCTATTGGAGATGATAGTCAGAGAATAGAGACATTGATGCATCAGCTTGAGACACATTTCGTTTATGAATCTCAGCACAGCTATGATGCCCTAAAACTTGTTGCCGGTTTTAATCTCTCCATACTACCCGTAGTGACAGATGAGAAGCGTTACCTCGGTGTTATTACCATTAACGACCTGGTACACAAATTTGCGGACAGCATGTCTGTCGCCAATCCCGGAACCGTAATAGTACTGGAGGTGGGGCAGCGCGATTACTCCATGGAGGAGCTGGCTCATATTGTAGAGTCTAATGATGCCAAGATACTAAGCTCTTCTATCACCAGTTCGCCGGACAACATGCTTATGGAGGTAACCATAAAGATCAACAAACTTGATGCAGGAAGTATTCTTCAAACCTTAAACCGATACAATTACACTATCAAAGCTTCATACGGGGAGAATGAATATGATGACGGTCTTCAGGAGCGTTATCAGGCATTAATGCGCTTTATTAACATATAAAAAGGTCATAATTTATGTTAAAGTAGCTCCCGGCAAAGAGGTATTTTGTAAAATTGCATCACAAAGCAACACTACCATGAACATTGCACTTTTCGGAACCAGAGTTGAGAAACAGGATACATACTACATCCAACAGCTGATTTCAAGGCTGGAGGCAGCAGGTGCTGAGTTGTATATTTATCGTCCGCTTTATGATATCCTGTATCGGCAAATTACATTTTTACATCAACCAGGATTATTCTATAAAAAAGAGGACATTCCATCGGATATGAAATTTATATTTAGTGTTGGTGGTGATGGCACTATGCTTGGCACAGTAAAATTGATACACGATAGGGGAATACCTGTATTGGGAATAAACCTGGGTCGATTGGGATTTCTCTCTTCTGTTCCAAAAAACAGCATCAATAATGCCCTTGACGAGATACTCTCCGGAGGATATTCTCTAGACAAAAGAACACTGATAAGGCTTGATTGTGAAGATAATCCTTTTGGAGATGTCAGTTACGCTCTCAACGAACTAAGTATCAGCAAGAGTGAGCCATTATCCATGCTCAACATCGAGGTATTTATAAACGGGAAATATCTAAACACGTATTGGGCCGATGGGCTTCTTGTAGCAACTCCAACTGGCTCCACTGCATACTCACTAAGCTGCGGCGGCCCGATAATCACGCCGGAGAGTCATTGTTTTGTTATCACCTCTATAGCATCACACAATTTACCGGTACGTCCTATCGTTATTCCTGACGACAGCGTTGTCCTGATTCGCGTTTCCGGGCGGGAGAAGAAGTATTTTGTTGGTCTTGACAGCCGAAGGGCAGAATTTGAAGGGTCAATTAATTTTACCATTAGGAAAGAGTCCTTCACTTTTAACATAGTAAAACCCGACAGCGAGGAGTTTTTCAAAACGATTCGTGAAAAATTGATGTGGGGTCTGGATATACGAAATTAACAGTAATGGTGTTTGTAAAAAATAGCGTACTTTTACACCCTGAACTATGAAGAGATTACTTATTTTATTTGCCGTAATAATTATTAGCCTTCCGGCACTGGCACAGCGTGGAGAGTTCGGACCAATAATAGGAACGACATATTACGTGGGAGATATTAATCCGGGCATGCCTTTTTCATCTACTAAGATTGCCTATGGAGCTCTTTACCGCTACAACTTCACCCAACGCTGGACGTGCAAAGTTGCTCTCATCAGAGGAGAATTGAGTAACAGTGACTTTATCGCCGGAAATACTCCCGAAAGGGGATGGGTTTTTAGCAGTAAGGTTAATGAATTATCTGCTCAGGTAGAGCTTAACATGCTGCCATATATCACCGGCGGAACGCATAATTATTTCTCACCTTATCTTTTCACCGGCGCAGCATTATTGTTTGGTAATGGTACAAGCAACATCGGGCCATATAAGATCCTCGTACCTTCTATGCCTTTTGGAATGGGATTCAAATATAGTTTGAATAAACGTTTTTGTATCGGTGGAGAATGGGGCTACAGAAAAACCATGTCAGATAATATTGACAACTTGCCACATATGTTGGGAGATAACGGTCCGCTTCTTAGCAACTCCCAAAATAATGATTGGTACTCCTTTGCCGGCATCACCATTACTTATTCACTACGACTAGAAGATCCTAAACGTTGTACTGATTTTCAAAACAAAAACGATTATTAAAACATCAACATAAGTCTCATGGATTTAAAAGAACAGATTGACTTTACGATATTGCCGAAGCATGTTGCCATCATTATGGATGGTAATGGCAGATGGGCTATGCAGCAGGGTCAATCGAGAAGTTTTGGTCATGAGCACGGTGTAAAACCTGTTAAAGAGAGCTCTGAAGCTGCCGCTGAGCTGGGGATAAAATACCTTACTTTATATGCCTTTTCAACAGAAAACTGGAATCGACCTAAAGATGAGGTAATGGCATTGATGGAGCTTTTGGTGGAAACTATCAACAAGGAGGTAACCACACTTCAAAAAAACAATATCCGTTTGATTACCATTGGAGATATAGAAAGTCTTGGAGAAAGTCCATTAAAAAAACTCAAAAAGGCCATTGAAGCTACTTCCGGCAATACAGGGCTCACATTAATACTTGCGCTTTCATACAGCTCGCGTCAGGAGATCACAAAAGCGATAAAAAATATATCAAAAGACATTGCCGGCGGAGTTTTAAAATCCGAAGATATTGAAGAACAAATCATAAATCAATATCTGGAAACAAAAGATATCCCTGACCCTGAGCTTTTGATAAGAACAAGTGGAGAGCAGCGTATCAGTAATTTTTTACTGTGGCAGATAGCCTATACCGAGCTGTACTTCACCCCAGTATTATGGCCCGAATTCAGAAAAAAAGATCTTTATGAGGCCATTATAAATTTCCAAAACAGAGAAAGAAGATTTGGAAAAACCAGTGAACAGATAGTAAAAAACAATTCATGAAATATCGCATTTTAATACTTCTCGCCGTTTTACTTTACGGTCCGGCACTGTTATTTGGACAGATAACTCTCAGTGACGACCTCAACGAGATCGATTATATGTCGCCAAAGAAATACATCCTTGGAGGAATCACTGTTAGTGGCATACAATACCTGGATGAAAACGTACTAAAAATGGTCTCAGGACTAACTGTGGGCATGGAGCTACAAGTTCCAGGAGAAGACATTACTCGTGCTGTGGAGAATCTATGGAAACAAGGACTTTTTGAGGATATCAAAATAACAGCAACAAACATTGCTGAAGATCAGATATTCCTGAATGTTGAATTGCTTGAGAGGCCACGACTGTCAAAATACTCCATCAAAGGAGTAAAAAAATCTGAAGCCGATAATCTGCGAGACGAGATAAAAGTGGTTCGTGGAGATGTAATTACCGATAATCTGATGGTGCGGGCGAAAAACCAAATAGAGAACTATTACACTAAAAAGGGATTCCTAAATGCAGAGATTGACATAACTCAAATCAGGGATACCACAGAAATCAACTCAGCCATTTTAAATATACATGTAAATAAAAAGAAAAAAGTACGTATTCATAGCATCAATTTTGAAGGCAATGAGAACCTGAGAGATAATAAAGCCAAAGCAGTATTTAAAGAGACCAAAGAGAAGAGTCATTTCACTCCATTAACATATTTAGACACTCTCTTCATTGCTACCGTTAAGGCCGCTCCTTCTTTTGATATGGGAAGAATACTCTCTGTTTTTTCTACTTATGCAACGGACAATATTCGCCTGAGAATTTTCAAAGGATCGAAATTTATCGAAGAGAATTATAAAGAGGATAAGCAGCTTCTGGTAAGGAAATACAACTCCCTGGGATTCCGTGATTTCAAAATACTAAGCGACACTGTTTACGCTCACGATGCAAACACCATTGAGCTTGATATTGCTGTTGATGAAGGAACAAAGTACTATTTCAGAAATATCGACTGGGTTGGTAACACAAAGTATGATAACGACATGCTTAACTCCATTCTAAAGATCAAAAAGGGCGATGTTTACAATCAGGAAGAGCTAGACGCAAACCTGAGTTTCAACCCTAGTGGGATGGATATTTCCTCACTGTACATGGATGATGGATACCTGTTTTTTAGTGTGACGCCTGTGGAGGTAAGAGTTGAAAATGACAGCATCGACCTGGAGCTTCAGGTGCGTGAGGGTAAACAAGCTACTGTCAATGATGTAACTATTCAGGGTAACACCCGCACAAATGATCATGTCATTATTCGTGAGATCAGAACCCGCCCCGGAGATCTTTTCTCTCGTTCAAATATCATCAGAACTACCAGAGAGCTGTCGCAGTTAAATTACTTCAACGCCGAGACTATTTCGCCCAATCCACAGCCAAACCCCGCTGACGGGACAGTAGATATCAGCTATGGTGTTGAGGAGACCAGCTCCGACCAGGTAGAACTTTCGGGCGGTTGGGGATATGGAAAAATCATCGGTACCATAGGTGTTTCTTTCAACAACTTCTCTGTTAAGAATATGTTCAAAAAGAAAGCCTGGCGTCCTATCCCCACCGGTGATGGTCAGAAGCTGAGCATTCGTGCACAGTCGTACGGAACAGGGTATATTAGTTTTACGACATCATTTACCGAGCCCTGGCTGGGAGGAAAAAGACCTAACGCCTTTAGCGTTACATATTATTATTCTCTATTTTCTAATAGCTTATCCAGAAGTCACGAAAATTATCGAGGATTAAATATAAACAGCTTGTCGTTTGGACTTGGTCGCAGACTACAATGGCCCGATGATTTCTTCACGTTGTATCAAAATATCAACCTTATGCGCTATAGTCTGGATAACTATTCCGGAATTTTCGCCTTCGGTGATGGTAATGGAGATTACAACAGTATCAGTTATGGCATAAATTTAAGTCGTAACTCAATTGACGCACCAATATATCCCCGTCGCGGTTCAGAAATCAGCGTAGGGTTAGAGGTTACCCCTCCATATTCCATTTTCAACCAAAAGAACTACTCATCGATGGAGGACATTGATAAGTACAAGTGGATTGAATTCCATAAGTGGGATTTCAAGGCCGCCTTTTATCAGAAGATTGTCGGCGATTTGGTTGTTATGGCACGCATGAAATACGGTTTTCTGGGAACATATAATCAAGACATTGGTGTTACGCCATTCCAGCGTTATTATCTGGGTGGCGACGGGCTCAGCAGCTACAGTAATTTTGATGGCCGTCAGGTAGTTGGTATGCGCGGCTACTCAAACGAAGCTCTTACGCCATTATATTATTATAATGAAAACCTTGGAGGAACGATTTACAATAAGAACACCTTAGAAATACGATATCCATTAACTCTAAATCCATCGGCGACAATTTACGCTCTCACCTTCCTGGAAGCAGGAAATTCCTGGCTGAAGTTCTCAGAGTTTGATCCTTTTAAACTGTACCGTTCAGCAGGTTTTGGTGTACGTATCTTTCTGCCTATGTTTGGGGTGTTGGGTCTTGACTGGGGTTATGGTTTTGATGATGTTCCAGGAATACCATCAGCCAACAAGGGACAGTTCCACTTCTCTATCAACGGTTCTATCGATTAGAACACTTTGGTATGAAATTTGGAATCTCCTGCTTCGTGAACAAAAACAATGGAGGAAAAAATATGAAAAAAATCATCCTTATGATTGCCTTGGTTATAGGAACCATAGGCATAACAAACGCTCAGAAATTTGCGTATGTAGACACCGATTACATTCTGAAAAATATTCCGGACTACAATGACGCGCAGGCAGAAGTTGACGATCTTGCTGCACAGTGGCAAAAAGAGATTGAAAAAAAATTCGCCGATATTGACGCCGCATACAAAAAGTACCAGGCCGACGCAGTTCTTCTCCCCGAAGACATGAAGCGTAAAAGAGAAGAGGAGATTATCCAGATGGAAAAAGATGCTAAAGAGCTCCAGAAAAAATATTTTGGACAGGAAGGCGAACTCTTCAAGAAACGCCAGGAGCTGGTAAAACCAATTCAAGAAAAAATATATAACGCAATTGAGGAGATCTCTACTTCCAATAACTATGGTATGATCTTCGATAAAGCCGGCAGCACAACGATAATGTATGTTAATGCCCGCTATGATATCAGCGATCAGATACTCGACGAATTGGGCTACTCTTATTAATTGTTAAAGAATTACAACTATAGTAATTTAAACAAAATTTTAATTAATTTTGTCCGACTTATAAACAAATCAAAGAAATGAGAAACGTTGTAAAAATTTTTGTTGTTGTAGCCCTTGTTCTTGTGGGTTCCTTCAATGCAGAAGCACAGAATAAAGCAAAATTTGGTCATGTAGACTTTTCCGAGCTCTATTCTATGGTTCCCGGTCAAGACACAGTAAAAGTTGTTTATGAATCCTATGCTAAAGGTATTCAGAACCAGTTTGCAGCAATGCAGGGTGAATATGAAAACAAACTGATGGACTACCAGCAGAATTCAGCTACCATGTCGGACATTATCCGCGAAACCAAAGAGAAAGAAATTCTTGATCTTCAAAGTAGAATAGAAGCATTCCAGTACAGTGCGCAGGAAAAACTCGCCAACAAAGAAGCTGAGCTGACTTCTCCGCTGATCGAAAGAGCTAGAAAAGCTGTTGAGGCTGTAGCCAAAGAAAATGGTTATACTTATATCTTTAACAGCACCGAAGGATTACTCCTTTATGCTGAGCCTGCAGACGACATTATGCCTATGGTGAAAAAGAAACTTGAACTGTAAAAGTATCCATAAAATATACTATAAGCCACCCTTCGAGGTGGCTTTTTTATTATATTGCAGCACATAAAACAGCTTACTATGAGTTTAATTCATAATACCATTAATAATATTAAGGTGGATTTTACTGATACTGCATTCCACTCATTAATGCGCAAACGCATATATCATGTGTTGCTTATTGCCAGTAAGTATGATGCATTTATGCTTGAAGGTGATGGCAGAATCGACGAACAAATCTTCAACGAATATGTCGCTCTTAACCTGCGTTATCCACCTCAGTTTATTCAAACGTCATCTGAAACAAAATCATTTAAAATACTTGCCGAACAACAGATAGACCTTATCATCACCATGTATAGTGCCGGAGAGAAGGATAACTTTGCTATGGCAGAAAAAATCAAGCGCAAGTATCCTGAAAAACCAATGGTGGTGCTCACTCCTTTTAGCAGGGAAGTGCTTATGAAGGTCAATCAAAAGGATTTAAGCCTTATCGACTATGTTTTCTCCTGGTTGGGTAATTCGGATCTTTTACTTGCTATTATTAAGCTTATAGAGGACAAGATGAACCTGGAGCATGATGTAAATGAAATCGGTGTTCAGACTATTTTGTTGGTGGAAGACTCCGTTCGTTTCTACTCCGCGTATCTCCCGAATATGTACAAAATCATCTTTAAACAGTCGCTGGCTTTTATGACAGAGGGACTAAATGAGCACCAGAGGATGATCAGGATGAGAGGACGACCCAAGATTATTCTTGCTACCAATTATGACGATGCCATTGAGTATTACGAGCGCTATAAACATAATATGCTGGGTATAATCACGGATGTACGATATAAACGCTTTGGTGAGCTGGATAGTGAAGCCGGTATTAAACTGGTGGAGAAAGTAAAATCTGACGACAAATACATGCCCATTCTTATGCAATCGTCAGAGGTGAAAAATGAAGCCATAGCAAAACATTTAAAGGCAGGTTTTCTCAATAAAAACAGCAAGACCCTCTCTATTGATTTGCGTAACTTTATGAATAAATATTTTGCCTTTGGAGATTTTGTTTTCATGGATTCGCAGACACAAAAACCTATCGCCAGAGCAGCAAACCTCAAAACACTACAGCAGAAACTATTTACAATTCCTGATGAGGTACTACAGTACCACATCACCAGAAACCACTTCTCTAAATGGCTTAATGCCAGAGCTTTGTTTCCCATAGCTACACTTTACAAGGATCTTGTACCGGAAGATTTTGAAAACCTCGACGAGGTGCGCAAGTTTATGTTCGATGCCATTGCGGCATACAGGTACAACAGAGCAAAAGGTGTGATTGCACAATTTAGCAGCGATCATTTCGACGAATATCTCACCTTTTCCAGAATTGGGGAAGGAAGTATTGGAGGTAAAGCACGTGGTTTAGCATTCCTTGATACTTTTATTAAAAGAAATACTGTTTTTCAATCCTTTGAAGGTGTCACTGTCACCATTCCGCGTACCGTTGTACTGTGTACTGATATTTTTGACCAATTTATGGAAGAGAATGATCTATATTCAATAGCACTGTCAGAGAGCAGCGATATAGAAATCCTCAATAGCTTTATCAGGGCTCGTTTGCCATTTCGCATTCATGAAGATCTATATTCCTTTATCAGCGTAATAAATAAACCTGTAGCAATACGTAGCTCTTCACTTCTGGAAGATTCGCATTACCAGCCTTTTGCCGGAATTTACAACACCTATATGGTTCCATGTATTGAGGATGAAAGGCTTATGATAGAACATATCAGTAACGCCATTAAGAGTGTTTATGCTTCTGCATTCTTCAAAGCCAGTAAAGCGTATATGATGGCTACCTCCAATGTGATTGATGAAGAGAAGATGGCAATTGTTCTGCAGGAGGTATGTGGAAAGAGATACGGAGAGCACTTCTATCCTTCACTATCAGGAGTGGCACGATCCATTAATTTCTACCCCATAGAACCGGAAAAACCGGAAGATGGTATTGCCAACATAGCTTTTGGACTGGGAAAGTACATTGTAGATGGCGGACAAACAATACGCTTCTCTCCTGCATATCCAAAAAAAATATTGCAGGTCTCTACACCGGATCTGGCATTAAGAGGGACACAGAGACAGTTTGCAGCCCTGGAGATGGATCCTAAAAAATTCATCACTTCAACAGATGATGGCGTGAATATTTCTCATCTAAAAATAAAAGAAGCTGAGGATAACAAATCCCTGAATCATATCGTCTCCACATACGACTATCACAGTCACATGCTGCGTTCCGGCAAGCACAACGATGGCAAGTTATTAGTAACATTCTCAAATATCCTTACTCACAACCTTTTCCCTCTGGCAGATATAATAAAAACCTCTCTTGAGATTGGTCAGAGGGAGATGAATAAGCCCATAGAAATAGAGTTTGCCGCAGAGATAACCCCAGATGTAAATAATAAGATAATCTTCAACCTTCTTCAGATCCGCCCTATTGTAGATAACAAAGAGACACTTAATGAAGATATCACTGAAACAGATCCTAAAGATGCTATTATAACATGCGAATCGGCACTAGGAAATGGTATTATAAACAACCTTCATGATATTATATACGTAAAACCTGAATCTTTCGATCCATCAAAAAACGCTGAAATTGCGGAAGAGGTTAATAAAATTAACGAGACGTTTCTGCGCGACGGCAATAATTACATTCTCATCGGACCGGGGCGTTGGGGAAGTAGCGACCCATGGCTTGGAATCCCTGTTAAATGGCCTCAGATAAGTGCAGCCAGAGTCATCGTTGAATCAGGACTCAAAGAGTACCGTATTGACCCCAGCCAGGGAACACACTTTTTCCAGAATTTAACATCCTTCAGAGTAGGATATTTTACCATCAACCCATTTATTAATGATGGCAGTTATGACCTTGATTATTTGAATAGTGTTCCGGGAGTGTATGAGAATAAGTTCCTGCGCCATATTAGGTTTGAAAATCCGGTTGTGGTAATGATTGATGGGAAAAAAAACTTAGGAGTAATATTAAAAGAGAAAAAAGATTAATATGGGACATAGAAAAATATACAGGAGAGAAGATCTTATTAAGATTATTGATGATTGTGAAGTGTGCAATGTGGCCATGGCAAATGATAATGAGCCATATTTAGTGACAATGAATTTTGCTTTGGATGGAGATTATCTCTACATACACAGCGATCATAGCGGCAAAAAATCCGAGTTTCTTGATAAAAACAACAAGGTATGTATTTCATTCAGTACAGGTTATGATATCGCCTATGTACATAAGGAGGTGGCGTGTAGCTGGAGCATGAGATACAAGAGTGTTATTGTGTATGGAGAGGTTGACTACATAACAGATTTAGATGAAAAGGCACGATGTCTTAATCTCTTTATGAAAAAATATGCACACGGCAAGGACGACTTCACCTTTAATGCCCCGGCGCTGCATAATGTGAAGGTTTTCCGTATCCATATGACAAAGATGGAAGGCAGAGCACTGGGGTATTAAAAACTCATTATCAGCTTAATATTAGGTGTTATCGGAGTAAGATAGTTTGGCACAGCCCACTGACGACCACTAACATCACTTACCCAGAGATAACTGATAGTATTGCTGACTTGCAGCAGGTTCAGCACCTCTGCGGTAACCCATATTTCATCGAAGGCATTCAGGAATCCATTTTTCATAATGGTATTAGTACCCTTAACCATCTTTGAGAATCCAATATCCACCCGGCGGTATGGTGACATTCTCAGGACATCCTGATAACGTTCCGATTTGGAAGGGCCAAATGGCAGGCCTGTACCAAAAAGCAGGTTAAGCTGCATCTTCCAGGTTGGATGTTTAGGAATATAGTCCTGGAAAAAGATACTTACGTTGACACGCTGGTCTGTGGGTCGTGGTATATAACCCGGTTCAACACGTTTACCATCATCATCAATATAGAAGTCTCCTTCAATATCTTCAGCTGTTTTCATCAACGAGAGAGTCATCCAGGAATCAACACCTTTAACAAACTCACCCATGACCTTAAAATCGATTCCCGTACTGTAGCCATGTGCAATATTATCAGCATAATATCGAATTCTTACATTATCAACCTTATAAGGTATAAGGTTATCAAGTTTCTTATAATAGACTTCTGTAATAAACTTAAATGGTCTGTTCCAAGCAAGGAAGTTCCAGTCGGAGCCTGCCACAAAGTGTATAGAGCGTTGTGCTTCTATATTTGGGTTAATACTGCCATACATATCACGCATTTCACGATAGAAGGGTGGTTGGTAGTATAACCCTGAAGATAAGCGGAGGACGATATCCTTTTCCCAATCAGGCTTATATGACAGTGTGGCTCTGGGGCTAAGAAGGAATTCCTTATTAAAGTCCCAATAATGTGCTCTCACGCCATATGTAATAGCCATGTGAGAATTACCCCGGGAATAGATCTCCCAGCTATCCTGGACAAAGGCAGTAAAACGATTAGAGTTAATGGTGTTATGACCTTTAACGCTCACATCCATTTCCAAGGGATTATATGGTTGAAGGTGAGGATTGGTGTATCCTATGGAGTCGGCAGGGCGTGGCAGCGTATATCCTGTTGAATCTATCAGATCCCATTCACTGAGATAATCATCGATATATTCATGTTGAAAATTAGTTCCCCATGAAACAGCATGTTTATCCAGGATTGCAGTTCCACGATGTTGAAACGACATTACCGTAATAGAGAGATAATTTCTGGCATGCTCCAGGAACGTTCCCACCCCGATAGTTTGTACCACTTCATCAAACTCGTCATCAGAAGCTCCCAGGTCATTATCCAGAAGGCCTATCCAGTATTGTCCTTTGAGGTCGTATGTTTCGCTCTCCACAGAGTTGTATGCCGAGGCGATAAATTTAAGTTTCAGATCTTCATGAGGCTGGTAAGTAGCTGTTAAGGCTCCCATGCCGTTAATATATGAATCAACTTCCTGGCCCTCGTAATAGATTGTGAGTCGATATGCTTCGGTAATATTTCCGTAATCCGTTTCCCTGACAGTAGGTACAAAGCGATACTTATTTCGCGAGTAGTTTCCCAGAACAGAGAGGTTCCATTGGTTAGAGACCTGATAAGAGAGAACACCCTGTACATCTGTAAATACAGGTTTATAATCACCTTTTGTGTCTAAGCCTTTCAGAATATATTGATTTGATTTCTGTCTTACTCCAAGAAGGTATGAGAATCGTTTATCTTTTGAAACGCCTTCCACATGTGCCGATCCACCCATAAGGCTCATATCTAGAGATGCGGCAAATTCTGTTGGTCTTTTATACGTTATATCCAGTACTGAGGACATTTTATCGCCATATTTAGCATCAAATCCTCCCGCCGAGAAACTTATTAATGACACCAAAGATGGGTTAAGAAAAGAGAGGCCTTCCTGTTGGCCTGAGCTCACAAGAAAAGGTCGATAAATCTCAATATCATTAACATACACCAGGTTCTCATCAAAATTACCACCGCGAACGGAGTACTGAGAGCTGAGTTCGTTATTGGAAGAGACACCGGGCATAGTTTTAACCATAGACTCTACCGATCCAGTAACGCTGGGGATAACCTTTACATTTTTAGGGCTGATACGTTCCAGAGTAGAGTGTCGTATCTGTTTATCTTCAATTACAACATTGGGCAGGGTTTGCATTTCAGGGTAGAGGGTAAAATCGAGTCTCTTTTCTTCTCCGGGAGAGAGCTTCACGGTAAATTGTGATTGAGCGAAACCAATAAAAGAGGCTACAATATTTATGGTTTGATTTGCCGGCACCTGAAATTGGAATTTTCCTTTTTCGTTGGTGGACGAACCTTCGGGTTGCCCTATTACTGATACATTAACGAGTTCCAATGGTGCTCCATTGGCATCTTTTACCTCACCATAAATGGTAGCTTTCTGTGCGTACGACAAAAGAGTGGTAAGAAGTAAAAAGAGTGATAAAGCCTGCTTCATGAGTTATTTTTCCATCCATTCGTCGGGTTGTTCCCACTCTTCCCATTTATCCGTCTTTTTCATATCGTCGTATTTATCCGATTTTCTTTTAAAGTCACCGTTTTTCCATGCTCTCACAAACTGAGCCCAGGCAAAAGGGTTAAGAAGACTAATGGGTTGAACCTGCCCTGCATAATACAATTTACTGGTTTTCTGATCAATATAATTTCTGTAGTTCATACTACCGTCCATTTGATATTTATCAGCCCGCACCAGAAGCTCGGCCTGTTCAAGATTTTTCCGTGCGATTTCATAGTCATCATCGGGAATATCGAGGTTGACAAAAGCCTCACGAAACTGCTCTTTGGAAGGCCATGGATATATAACGGTCTCCTGTAATAATATTGTATCCGACGACATAACTTGTATTAAAGAGTACCGATTTTCTGTAATGGTATCAGGAATAACAAAATCAACCTCTTTAAATCCGACGGCAGAGAACCTCACGGTATCATTTTTCACAGCTACAAAGGAGAAGAATCCATAGAAATCGGCGATGGTGCCCCGACCTGTATTGGTAATTATTATAGTGGTAAAAGGAATTGGGTTCAGGCTGTCGGCAGTAACAATCACACCGGAGAACTGAACCAGATCATCATCATCAATATTTTCACGATTTGTTGATTGCCCCAGCACAACATTGCACACACTCATAAGTGCCACAAAAATAGTTGTATAAAACTGCTTCTTTATCATACAGGTACAAAAGTATTGTATTATCCTGAAAAAACATTACTAAAAAACGTTAACATTCTCATTATGGTATATTTAACAAAAGCCCTTAAAACAAGAACAAATTATTGGCTACGAAACACCTTCGGGTAAACAAAAAAAGGCCTTCGCCAAAAGCGAAAGCCATATCTGAGATTATCTTTGGTATTTCTATTTGAGGTGTCCTTTAGCTCTTGCTTCTTTAAGCACTGCTGAGATGCCATTCTTATTGATAGTACGAATAGCAGCTGTTGAAACCTTCAAAGTGATCCACTTGTCCTCTTCAGGAATATAAAATTTCTTAGTCTGGAGGTTTGGATAGAATTTCCTCTTGGTACGAATATGCGAGTGAGAAACATTATTTCCTGTAATCACTTTCTTTCCTGTTATCTGACAAATACGTGACATCGCTATTTATATTAAATCGTTTTTCTAAAATGGAGTGCAAAATACGTCATTATTTTTCACAAAAACAAAAGTACAATAATTTTTTTCACAAAACCAGCCTCAAAACACTACCCATTGATAATAAGCAGTTTCCTCAATTGATAAAGAGCCTTCATAGCGGATTGTTTTATCACACGATCTCTGCTTCCTCCAAAGAAGAATTTCTCTGTTACCACAGCATTTGTATCAGCGACAGCAATCCACACCGTACCCACAGGTTTTTCATCTGTTCCTCCCCCCGGCCCGGTGATTCCGGAGGTGGCAATGCCATAATCACTATTGGTAGAATTCATAATGCCTCTAACCATCTGCGTTACTACCTCCTTGCTCACGGCACCATGCTCTGCCAAATCCTGATTTTCAACACCTAAAAACCCCTCTTTTAACATATTGTCATAGGCAACAACACCACCTTTAAAGCATTGGGAAACTCCTGCCAAAGAGGTCAGGATATGCGATATATAACCACCGGTACAACTCTCTGCTACGCAGAGTGACTTGTTTTGCTGCAGCAAAAGCTCCATTACTATTGATTCCAGTGTATCTTCATTTGCACCAACAATAAGATCAGGGATTATCAGTTCAAGCTTCGACATCTCGTCCATAACCTGTTTTTGCAACAAACTATAATCTGGGCCAAATGCTGTCAGACGCAATCGCACAATCCCAGGATGAGGCAGGTATGCAAGCTTAATATTCTCAGGCAAAGACTCTTCCCAAGGCGCAATTTTTTCTGCCAACCACGACTCCCCTACTCCATGCGTTATGACGGTATGATGGAATATGGCCTGAGAATTACTCTTCTTTAACAGTCTAGGAATAACCTCCTCGGTCATCACAGCCTGCATCTCATAGGGAACTCCCGGCATAGATACATATATGGTATCTTCACTCTCAAACCACATTCCCG
Organism: uncultured Bacteroidales bacterium; assembly: GCA_964474455.1. Classification (GTDB taxonomy): domain Bacteria; phylum Bacteroidota; class Bacteroidia; order Bacteroidales; family BM520; genus BM520. The sequence continues at coordinate 40,639 of CAYYSU010000005.1, read as the reverse complement.
GTGCCGTACCCATAGTATTAGTCAATACAACACAATTTTGCGGTAGTAGTGCCTGTTGTTGATTAATATCTGAAAAGTTATACCCTCGTTGAGCAAACAAAGCCTTTATCCTATTGAATGTCGGTTCATGAAGCTTTAGATTAGTATCAAAATAATCGCAGAGAACTGTTTTCGTTATATCGTCGTTTGTTGGCCCAAGGCCACCCGTAATCAGTATAACATCAGTACGGTCGGAGGCTTGGTGCAGTGCATCAATAATATCCTTTTCATTATCAGAGATTGTTGAAACCCTCACCACATCAAACCCTTTTTCAGTGAGTTCAGCACCCATCCAGGATGCGTTGGTATTCACAACCTGTCCTATCAATAATTCATCTCCAATAGAGATTATTTCCACTTTCATAATAAAAACTCTTAATGAGATGCAAATATAAGGTCGATAATCAGATTTTGTTTATTTACCTTTGTTAAATTAAACTTCATCATATGAAAACTTTTAAATCTTCAGAATTGGTATTGAACAGCGACGGAGGTGTATACCATTTGAATCTTCATCCCGAAGAGTTAGCGGAAACGGTAATTGTTGTAGGAGATCCGGGTCGGGTATCCCAGATCAGCGGTTATTTCGACAGGATAGAAATCAAACGCAGCAACCGTGAGATTGTATCTCATACCGGATATCTCAATGGCGTCAGACTGACAGCTATGAGCACAGGAATGGGCACAGATAACATTGATATTGTTATGAATGAGTTGGATGCACTTGTAAGCTTTGACCTCAAGAACAGAGTTTTAAAGGAGCATCCGGGAAAGCTCAGGATTATTCGACTAGGCACCTCAGGAGCTTTGCAACCGGACATCCCGGTAAATTCTTTCGTTCTTTCTCGTTATGCTCTTGGATTAGATGGTCTGTTATATTTTTATGACATTCCGGAAGGAGTAATCATAGAAGATCTGGGAGCACAGTTCCGAAAGCATGTAAGCTGGAGTGAATTTCTTCCTCATGTTTATGGAGTTCAGGGAGCACAGAGTCTCATTAGCAAATTCGAAGGGCCTAAGTTTTACCAGGGTATTACAGCCACAGCACCAGGATTTTACGGTCCTCAGGGTCGGGTAATGAGACTAGGACTCCGGTATCCGGAAATGAATGACCTGATGCAAACCTTCAGTTTCAATGGAGTAAAACTGAGTAACTATGAAATGGAGACATCGGCACTATATGGCCTTGGTGGCGCACTGGGTCATGATATGCTCACAGTATGCGTTGCTATTGCTAACAGGGCTACGGGAGATTTTTCAGCCGATTATCACAAATCGGTAAGAGAGCTTATTGAGATAGTACTTGAAAAGTTAACTTTAGTAGGATAAAAAAATATTCTCCTATTATTTGGTTGTATTAAGTATCTGTGGCATAGTTTTAGATGCTGATGCATAGCGTTATGAAAGAAGAAAAGGATACTCAAAAGCTGAATGCTTTAATAAGCCTGTTAGATGACCCCGATGAAAATGTTTATGAAAAAATTTCTGAGGAGTTGAACGGCTACGGTATTGAGGTGGTTTCACATCTTGAGAAATTCCGGGAAAGTTCTTTTAACCCTTTAGTACATGACCGACTGGAAGAGGTTATCCATAACCTTCAATACAAAAATCTATACACCGAACTAAGGAATTGGTTTTTAACCGGAGGCGAAGACCTTCTTCTTGGTTTTATATTAATCTCCAAATCGCGGTATCCGGAACTTAACGAGACAGAGATCACACAACAGATTGGTCAGCTCTCACAGGATGTATGGCTGGAGCTCAACAAAGAGCTCACTGCTTTGGCTAAGGTCAGAGTTTTGAATCACATCCTCTACAATGTTCATGGTTTTGATGGCAATTTAGATAAGATAGGTTCTCCATCTAATAATTATATCAATACCGTTTTAGAAACCAGAATGGGGAACCCTCTATCTTTGAGCATAATATATATTCTTGTGGCACAAAGCCTTAAGATACCTCTCTACGGCATTAATCTACCTCAGCATTTCATTATTGGGTATGCCAATGAGATAAAAGATGGTTTGGAAACTACAGTCGAGAAGCACAAGATAAGATTCTATATCAATGCATTCCGCAAGGGAAAAATTTTTAGCCGTGCTGACATTGAAGCTTTTTTAAAACACATGAACGTCAAGCAGGAGAAGAGATTTTTTCTCCCCTGCGATAATATCACAATAATAAAGAGGCTTATTACAAACCTTATTTTGGCTTATGAAGCTCAAGGAGAAGTATCCCGTGCTGAAGAGCTGAAAGAGTTATCAAAAGCGTTAAACTAACCCGGGATTTATCATCACTTATCTTTTAAAATAGATATCCAGGAATGTAAAGATATTACTCTCAACACGCTTTGTAACATCTTCTATATCCGCTTTTTCAAAACCTTCTCCTGTAATATTTTCAAATAATTCGATATATCTGTCAGAAACGCTCTCCACAAATGCTTCATCCATTTCAGGGGCTTTCTGATCTTTGAGACCCTGGAAGTCATTATCTATCAGCCACTGACGAACAAACTCTTTGGAAAGTTGTTTTTGTTTCTCACCGTAATACTGGCGATCTTCATATCCGTCAAGGTAAAAATAGCGTGATGAGTCTGGCGTATGGATTTCATCTATCAGATATATCTGACCATTATATTTTCCAAATTCATATTTGGTATCCACGAGGATAAGTCCTTTTTCTCCTGCCATTTCAGTACCTCTTTTAAAGAGTGCACGAGTATATTCTTCAAGTTTTATTAACTCCTCGTCACTCGCGAGGCCTTCACTGATAATCTCCTCACGAGAGATATCCTGATCATGCCCTTCCAGAGCTTTTGTTGTGGGAGTAATAATTGGCTCGGGGAATCTTTGATTTTCTATCATCCCATCAGGCATAGGCACACCACATATCACACGTTTACCTGCTTTATATTCACGCCAGGCGTGCCCTGTCAGATAACCACGTATCACCATTTCTATCATGTAAGGCTCACAATAGCGGCCAAAAGTCACCATTGGGTCGGGAGTAGCGATTTTCCAGTTTGGGACAATATCCTCGGTAGCATCGAGAAATTTTGCCGCTATTTGGTTCAATACCTGTCCTTTGTATGGAATACCCTTAGGAAGCACCACATCAAAAGCTGAGATCCTGTCGCTCACAACCATTACCATATAGTCATCGGCAAGGTAATACACATCTCTCACTTTTCCTTTGTAAACACCTTCCTGCCTTGGAAGATCAAAGTTAGTTGCAATTAAAGCGTTTTTCATTATATGATTTTTTTATTTTATAATATTCTTCTCTTTTGACATGTTTTCCGGGCTCTCCATTTTCTGTTTTCTCTCATCACTCTCCGATTTATTAGCGTAGGCATCAATGATTTTTGTCACCAGTTTATGCCTTACAACATCTTTTTCATTGAGATAAACATAGCTTATTCCTTCAATATTATTTAAAATCTTTGAGGATTGGATTAATCCCGAGGCCTGTCGTGGCGGGAGGTCTATTTGCGTCACATCACCTGTGATAACAAATTTTGCTGATTGTCCCATTCTTGTGAGGAACATTTTAAGCTGATTTGGTGTGGCATTCTGTGCTTCATCAAGGATTGCAAAAACACCATTGAGAGTACGTCCTCTCATAAAAGCCAGTGGAGCGATCTCTATTGTCCCGTCTTCAAGATAAGTATTAAGTTTTTGCGACGGCAACATATCACGCAGAGCATCATAAAGTGGTCTGAGGTATGGATCCAGTTTATCTTTGAGGTCTCCCGGAAGGAATCCCAGGTTTTCTCCTGCCTCTACAGCCGGTCGGGTGAGAATAATTTTTCTCACTTCCCGGGCTTTCAAAGCCCTAACTGCCAAAGCCACAGCAGTATATGTTTTCCCTGTTCCTGCCGGTCCGATAGCAAAAAGCATATCATTTTTTTCCAGTTCCAAAACCATCTTACGCTGGTTCGGGGTACGTGGTTTTATAATCATACCATTTTTACCATATACCAGAACACTCTCTTTATCAGTTTTTTCTGAGGCACTCTTTTGCAGCTCATACTCCGGAGACACCACACGGCTTATAAGTCCGGAATCTACTTTTCCATATGTATCATAAGCATGTAGAAGTCTATCAAAACAGGTTTCAAAACGAACAATATCATCATCTCCACCAACAATTTTCATCACTTCACCACGGGCAATGATTTTTAGTTTGGGGAACAGTTCTCTTAGCATATTAAGGTTGGCGTCGTTAACGCCATATATTTCCACGGGGCTATATGAAGCCAGGCTTAAAATTCTTTCGGTCATATCAATAAGATGAATATGCAAAGTTAAGGCAATTATCATTAATATTGTAACTTTGTAATTTAACCAATATATATGAATATAATAACTCTAATAAGTGATTGGGGCACGAAGGATCCATATCTTGCGGCAGTAAAAGGCCGACTCGTTTCCAGCATACCGGATTTATTAATTGTAGATCTGAGCCACGATATAAATCCTTTTGATATTACACAGGCCTCATTCATACTCAGGCAGGCATATACAAACTTTCCTGAAGGGACTATCCACATCATAGGAATAAATACCATTGCCTCCATTGAGACACCACATACTGTGCTGAAATTCGCAGGGCAATATTTCATTGGTGCCGACAATGGCATTTTTAATTTACTCATGGATAATGAAAAAGCTGAAGAGATCATAGAGCTGGACTTAATGCAAGATTCGCCATTCTTCACCTTTTCCACGAGAGATCTTTTTGTCAAAGTGGCGATGCATCTGGCACAGGGCAACCCCATGTCAGAACTTGGAGTTGCCAAAGAAGATATTAACCAGTGCCTCTCTTTTATGCCTGTAATTGAGGGCAATGTTTTAAAAGGCAAGGTTATATATATCGATAATTATGAAAATCTTATCACCAATATTTCTGTAAAAAAATTTCATGAATTTGGCAATGGAGACTCCTTTCATATCGATCTCAGGGGCTCACAATACACCATAAATCGGCTTTTTACAAGTTATTCTGATGTAAACGACGGAGATCCTGTTGCTCTTTTTGGAACCCATGGATTTCTGGAAATAGCTATTAACATGGGCACAGCATCCAGTTTGTTAGGGATGTATATCGACGATATGGTACGTGTGGAGTTTCTGCGTAACATCTAAATAAGTCAATTTTCATCCTTTATTTCCCTCTCCACGGAAAAGTATTACTTTTGCCGTAGAAACAGTATTCATATGTATACACTTTTTAAGAAAGAGATTAACAGTTTTCTTAACTCTCTGATTGGATATATCGTTCTGGTGGTCTTCTTGGTTATTACCGGGCTTTTTTTGTGGGTATTTCCTGTAGAATTCAATATTCCGGATTATGGTTATGCCAGTATCAACGGGCTGTTCGTTATCGCTCCGTGGGTATTTTTATTTCTGATTCCGGCGGTAACCATGCGATCCTTCGCCGATGAGCGCAAGTCGGGAACCATGGAGCTGCTGTACACCAAGCCACTCACTGATTATCAAATTCTTGGCGCAAAATTCCTGTCAGGATTAATACTCGTTGTGATAGCATTAATCCCAACGCTGGTATATTACATTTCAGTATATCTCCTGGGATTACCTCCAGGCAATCTGGATTCCGGCGCAGCATGGGGCTCCTACATCGGGTTACTATTCTTAGGAGCAACATTTGTTTCAATTGGTATTTTTGCCAGCTCCTTGAGCGACAGCCAGGTAATATCTTTCATTCTGGCAGTATTTTTTTGTGGGCTAATGTATGTGGGTTTTGAATTTATCTACACCCTGTCATTATTTGGTTCTATGGATCTGTTGGTGCGTTCTCTGGGAATACAGTCGCACTATGCATCCATAAGTAGAGGCGTTATAGACACAAGAGATGTGATCTATTTTCTGAGTGTCATTGCACTATTCCTGATGCTCACCAAACTGGTAATGGAACGCAGAAAGTGGTAACAGTTTAGAGAAGGCATTATGAAAAAGGGAAATAATCGAAAAGGAAAAAGAGAAAGCAGCCTCCTCATATTTGCAGCAGGAGTGGTTGTAATAATCCTTATAAATATAATTGGATCAAGATTTTATGGGCGTGCTGACCTGACAGCTGAAAAGAGATATACTCTTTCTGAGGCTACGGTGGAGATGATAGAAGATCTTGAAGACATTGTATTTTTTAAAATCTACCTGGAAGGTGATTTTCCAGCAGGATTCAAACGTTTAAGAAATGAAACAAGAGAAATACTCCGGCAGTTTAATGCTGTTAACAGGAATATCCAATTTGAATTCATCGACCCCACAACCATTGGCAACAATGTAAATGCGGTATATGATGAATTGGTGCGTAAAGGACTGAGTCCCACGGATCTTCATGTTAGAGAAGAGAGCGGAAGCACACAAAAGATTATCTTCCCCGGAGCTATTGTCTCATATCATCAAAAAGAGATACCTCTACATTTGCTACAATCGCAGATGAATGTCAACCCGGATGAATCATTAAATAACTCTATTCAAAATCTGGAGTACAATATTTCCAGCGTTATTGCGCGACTTATTGAAATCCGTAAACCGGCAATAGCGTTTATAGAAGGTCATGGTGAGCTTGCAAGTAATAAGACCTGGGATATTGGCACAGCTCTTTCAGAGTATTATCAGGTGGAGAGAGTCACCATTGATGGTCAGATCAGTAATATTACAGAGAGGGTGGAGAGTGACAGCCTGGGGATTATTGTAAAAAACAAATATAAAGCACTCATTATCGCCCGCCCGGATACAGCCTTTAGTGAAAAGGATAAGTTTATCCTCGACCAATACATTATGCGTGGCGGCAAGATATTATGGCTTATTGACCCAATCCTCACGGATATAGATTCATTGGCATTCACTGGCAACACCATAGGACTTCCAGCTGAGTTAAATCTGGATGACATGTTCTTCCGATATGGGGTTCGTTTCGACAAAAAGCTTGTGATGGATCTCTCCTGCATGCCTATACCCATCACCACTGGTAACGTTGGCGGACAGCCTCAGGTAGAATTTCTAAACTGGTATTATTTCCCTGTTCTTACTCCACAGACACAACACCCCATCGCGAAGAACCTTAATGTTATCAGAACAGAATTCGTCAGTCCAATAGATACGATCGAGGTTGATGGCATTAAGCCAACGGTATTATTACAGACCTCAGAATACAGCCGTCTGGCAAATTCTCCGGTGTATATCAGTCTTGAAATGTTACGGGAAGAGCCTGATGCCAGGCTTTTCAGCCACCAACCGGTACCTGTAGCCATTCTTATGGAAGGAACGTTCTCCTCTCTGTACACAAACCGCCTTACGCCGGAAATCATGACTTCTAGCCTCATTGATTTTAAAGAAGAGAGTGTGCCCACATCGATGATTTTTGTTTCTGATGGCGATCTCCTTAAGAATCAGTTCCGTTCGTCGGATGGAATGCCACTGCCTACAGGATATGACCAATACACAGGACAGAGCTTTGGAAACGGAGACTTTATTCTCAATGCAATAAATTATCTGTGTGATGACTCGGGGCTTATTAATGTCCGTTCACGCGATATAAAACTCAGGCTTCTTGACAGAACACGTATAAAAGAATCAAAGACAACAATTCAAATTATCAACGTTATACTACCGGTACTATTAATTCTGATTCCGGGGATTTTGAAAATTATGATAAGAAAAAGAAAATATAGCAGATAAAAAACATGAAGAAGAAGAATATTTATATTATTGGTATTGTCGCACTGATCATTTTGGCCATTGGAGTGTTCTTAACCAACAGCAGCAGTTCTTTAAACAAAAAAGAGACTGATTTTGCCATAGCAGATACCGCAACTGTAACAAGAATTTTTCTTGCTGACAAACAGGATCGCACTGTTGAGCTGGTAAAGAAGCCAGGATATTGGGAGTTAAACGGCAAGTACGTAGCTCATGAAGATAATGTGCGCATGCTGCTTAAGACCATGCAAAATATTAATATTATGGAGCCCGTATCAAATGCGGCCAGAAATAATATTATCAGGCTTCTCGCTTCCGGTGCCACAAAGGTAGAGGTATATCAAATTGTAAATCGTATCTCGTTGGGTTCTTTAAAGCTCTTTCCGCGCGAAAAATTGACAAAGACATACTATGTAGGAACGCACACCCAGGATAACCTTGGAACATACATGTTAATGGAGGGAGTTGAAAATCCATACATAACATATATTCCCGGTTTCAGAGGTTTTATCTCTTCAAGATATCATGCCAGAGAGATTGACTGGAGAGAGCATATCATCTTCAAAAAACGGTTACCTCAAATCGCATCCTTACAAGTAGAATTCCCTTCAGAACCTGAAGAGTCATATATTATTACCAATATCAATGATCGTGATTTCGAAGTTAAATCACTCTTTACCGGTGAGAGGGTAGAGAATATTCATCCTGAGAGAATTCTTGATGTTATGACTTCATTCGATGACATCAACTTTGAAGCGTTTCTCACTCACTTTTCAATTCATGAAACCGATTCAATCATCAATCAGGATCCATTTTTCCTAATGACTTTAACGGGGAAAAATGGAGAATCAACACATTTAAAAACATTCCGCAGGCCTGCGCTTGATGGCCAGACGGAGTATATTGGTGTAGATATTCCATACGATATTGACAGGATGTATGCTGTTAAAAATAACGAACCCTATCTTCTTTTAATACAGTATTTTGTTTTTGACAAAATATCACGCAAGCTTTCGTACTTCAAAAAATAGATTTTAATGTCAAGGGCGGAGAAAGTTCTATTTAAAATCAAAAATACACCGGAGAAATATCTGTTTCCTGTTTTTGCGGCTATAGCATTTTTTATTCCTCTTTTTAGCTCTGTCAGTGATGTCCTTACCTATGTTGTATTAGCGATATTTATTACATATACTGCTTTAAACAGGAAGCAACTTAACCAGCGACGCAATGAAATGCGCACAATTACAATCCTGGGGATTTCACTGTTTATTCTTACATTTTTCCATCTTTTTACTGCTAATAATAAAGATGCTGTCTATTCTCAGATGGATCAGTTCACGGCAATTCTCGTATTCCCCTTAATGCTCACAATGCTATCTTCCGGGAAGGATTACTCCCGGCAGATAAACACTATCCTCAACATCTCTGTTGCAGGTACTGTAATTTCCACATTACTTCTCTTTTTGTTAGCTGGCATAAGGTTTTTCAAAACAGGTGATAACACAGAATTCTATTACATTAATCTTGGCGACGGTATTCATCCTTCATATATGTCAATTTTTGTTGTTTTTGCCATAGCAATATTATTGGATGGCAGAACGTATATGAAGGTTTTCCGATATACAGGCCCCATAGCTGTTATTATATTCATTGGTATCACATGGTTATTAATATTCAACACCTTACTCTCTTCTAAGGCAGGCATTATAATACAAACAGTTATTTTACTACTCTATACCTTAAGAGCCTTCTACAGAAAACTATATTACAAAGGAATCACACTGCTTTTATTAACCTTTGTATCGATACTCATAATTCCAATATTATTTTCTTTTACGGCAAATCGGTTTATTTATCTGTCAGATTCTTTAACGGAACTAACTTCCGAAAACCAGACCGATGAGAGCAAATATACAAGTACTAATTCCAGGTTGTTAGGATGGCAGGCTGCTGTGGATCTTATTTTGGATAACCCATACATTGGTGTAGGGCCGGGAAATGTGCAGGATGATCTTAAAGAGTCTTATGAAAAACATGGTCTGGAGTATGGGTACAGAAATCCACACAATCAATATATCCAGACATGGCTTGAACTGGGTCTTCCCGGTTTAATTATACTCATTTTGCTAATATCAGTTTCCGGCTGGCTCGCAATACGAAACAAGAATTACATCTATCTCTCATTTATAATAATAATATGTATGCACATGTTCTTCGAGTCTATTCTGGAGCGACGATTAGGCATAGTAACCTTTGCCTTCTGGAATAGTATCTTCTGGTTGGAGAGCAGTCCATACGTTGTTAAATACAAAGCAAGACGTAACAGATCCTGTCAGTAATAATAAACTATATATTTTTCTCCATTAATACCGAATAGCTACACATTTCCCTTCATAAAAACTGGAAAAGGAAGCACTTTTTATCTTATCATTAGCTTAGAATTGCAAAACATTAACCTGTAATAACTATTTTTGTAAAAAACAAATCATGTACAGTCTAAAGAACGATTATAGCGAAGGGGCGCATTCAAAAATTCTGAAAGCTCTTATAGAGACTAACAACAGCCAGGAAGAGGGATATGGTGAGGATCGTTATTCACTGGAGGCGGAGAGTTTGTTAAAGCATTTTTTCAAATGTAAAAACTCTGACATACATTTTGTTTCCGGAGGCACACAGGCAAACCTGCTTTCCATAGCATCCATGCTAAAGCCTTGGGAGTCGGTGATAGCAGCCGATACAGGTCATATTTTTATCCATGAAGCGGGAGCTATTGAAGCCACAGGTCATCGCATAAGCACCGTAAAAAGTAGCGATGGCAAGATATCTCCTGAAGGAATAAAACAGGTGGTATCACAACACACCGATGAGCACATGGTACTTCCGCGTATGGTTTTCATCAGCAACTCTACGGAGCTGGGAACAGTATATTCCGGTGAGGAGATCAAAGCGATAAAAAGTGTGTGTGATGAACTGGGATTTTATCTCTATCTGGATGGCGCCAGACTGGGAGTAGCATTAACATCAAGGAAAGCACTGAAACCGGAAGATATGACCAAATACACAGATATCTTCTATGTTGGTGGCACAAAAAATGGTGCGCTCATCGGCGAAGCCATCATCATCAATAATGAATCCCTGAAAGAGAACTTCCGTTTTAATATGAAACAGCGTGGGGCATTGCTGGCCAAAGGCCGATTGACAGGCATCCAGTTTCGCGAGCTGTTCCGCAATGATTTATTTCTGCACAATGCCTCTCACGCCAATGAAATGGCAGCAAAACTTACCACAATTATCCGGAATTGTGGATACTCATTCCTCAATGAGCCGGAGTCCAATCAGCTCTTCGTAATTTTTCCAGATAGGGTGATAACGGAGCTGGAAAAAGAGTTTGCGTTCTATATCTGGAGCAGGATTGATGAGAGCCACTCCTCTGTAAGGCTTGTTACCTCATGGGCAACAAAACAAAAGCTGATAGATGCCTTTAAGTCATCCCTTACGAGCATCTCATAAAAGGTAAAAAGAGCAGATTAAAAATACCCTCTTTCCATTGAATATCAATAGAAACATTCTAATGGTAATCAGCAACAATAAGGCATAATTTTACCTTTTTGGTGTTTTTGTTATCTATACCATAAGAATTTAGGAGAATTATAGATTTGGTACTAAGAAAAAAAATCATGCTATAGTTTGGATTCTTTTTTCGTATCTTGTGGCATAGAAAATATAACGTATATGCCTAATTATCATATATCCGGAAAAGAGCATGATAACCTCCCCGACAAATCAGTGCCGGAGCAGGAAGAATCACCAAAAAACCTACTTCAACAATTTCTCAATAAGAACAATTACGATCATGATATTTATCATGACCTTATGGCGTTCAAAGTGAAAGAGATACTTTTAGTATCGACACTATATGATGCCTATAGCATTGGCAAGGAGGGTCGATTTTCAGAATATGTTTTGGGAGATTACAACACCTGGAATCTGGCTTACATACCCAGAATAACAGCTGTGTCAACCCTGAAAGAGGCGAAGGATGAAATGGAAAAGAGACACTTTGATCTTGTTATTATTATGATGGGTGCGGAAAATTACAGGTTGCAGGAAATCTCTAAATATATAAAAACAAAATATACCTATATTCCCGTTTACCTTCTGCTTAAAAACAGTAAAGATCTACCATTAATAAAAGAAACACCATTAATCACACAAAACATTGATAAGGTCTTTATATGGAATGGTGAGCCAAATATCTTCTTTGCCATGATAAAGCACGTGGAGGATAGGATGAATGTGGATAATGACACACGTATCGGCCTCGTTCGGGTAATGCTTCTTGTGGAGGATAATCCTACATACTATTCGCGTTATTTACCATTGCTATATGATGTGGTAATGCGACAGACTCGCTTACTGATAGATGATGTCAGCAATGATGAGTTATACAAAGCTATAAGACTTCGTGCCCGTCCAAAAATTCTTCTCGTCACCAACTATGAAGAAGCCAGGTCTTTCATCAATATCTATAAAGATTATCTTTTATGTTTGTTTTCTGATGTGGAGTTTAAATACAGTGGTGATGTGGATGAACATGCCGGATTTCGTTTGGTCAATTATGCCAAACGCATAAAAAGCGATCTGCCCATAGTAATTCAATCATCAGATCATAATGATGCAAAAATTGCAGAGACTATTCAGGCTTATTTTATTGATAAAAGTTCTAACACCCTTAAACGAGAATTAAAAAGTTTTATTACTACCTACCTAGGATTTGGGGATTTCGTATATCGTGATCACACCGGTCGTCAGATTGGTGTTGCCAAGACACTCAGGGAGTTCGGGATACAGTTAAAACGTATTTCTGATGAAACGTTGATGTATCATGCTAACAAAAATCACTTCTCCATGTGGCTCATGGCGCGAGGTGAAATACAGACAGCAAAAATCCTTAACTCTCAAAAGGTTACAGACTTTGAAAGCCCGGCAGAAATTCGATCCTTCCTTATTGATGTGATTCATAAATTCCGTAATACACAGGATAAAGGCATGGTCATTCCTTTTAGTGAGGACGCCACCATTGACGAAACAAATATCATCAGTTTGGCGGAAGGTTCGCCGGGTGGCAAAGGTTATGGTTTGGCATTTATTAATACACTTATCAATAATCTGGATTTCTCACACCTTATCCCTCACATCAATATCAGGATGCCCAAGACCTTCATCATCGGGGTGGATGAGTTTGAACTTTTCCTTAACAGAAATGATCTCGCAGAACGGGTAATGCATGAAAGAGATTATGGAAAGGTAAAAAAACTGTTCCTGGAGGGAAACCTAAGTAAAACACTAATACCTAAACTGAAAAATATTCTCAAGAAAATCAACGCGCCACTGGTAGTGCGTTCATCCGGACTCTTTGAAGACTCCGTGACGCAGCCCTTTGCAGGAATATTTGAGACTCTCTTCATCCCTAACAATCATCCTGACCATAATGTACGTCTGCAACAACTTATGGATGCCGTAAAACTAGTTTACGCTTCAGTATATTCTGATGTGGCACGACAGTATGCTAAAAGTGTAAAATACAATATTGAAAAGGAAAAAATGGCAGTTGTGATTCAGGAATTTGTAGGAAATAAATTCGAAGACGTATTCTATCCACATATTTCAGGCGTTGCGCAGTCGTACAACTACTACCCTGTGTGTGAAATGAAACCCGAGGAAGGTTTTGCCATCATTGCACTGGGATGTGGAAAGTACGTTATGGATGGCGGAAAAAGCTATCGTTTCAGTCCTAAATATCCCGACATAGAACCCAGGAGCCCAAAAGATCAAAACAAGAATTCACAAACAGAGTTTTTTGCACTGGATTTAAAAAACAGCGACATTAATCTGCCAGAAGGAGATACATGCGGATTGAAGCGAATGGGCATTATGGATGCCGAACGACATGGAACGTTGAATCACCTGGCATCAGTTTACGATGCTGAAAGCAAGCGCATCATCTCTGGGTTACAACATCCAGGAGCACGTATTCTGAATTTTGATGATATTCTGAAATACAACTATATACCATTGGCAAAAACCGTCGAAGTGTTACTAAATTTGGTGGAAGAAGCACTGGGCACTCCTGTGGAAATAGAATTTGCTGTAGATCTCACTAAAGATTCCGACTATAAATCATCATTCTATCTACTACAGATAAAACCTCTTCTAGGCATTAGCAATGATTACGAGTTTAATCGCGCAGATATAGATGAAGAGAAGTCGCTCCTCTTCACAGAAAAAGCTATGGGCAACGGAAAGATCGATCACATCACTGACGTGATATACATTGATATCGAGCGTTTTGACAAATCGAGAACGCCGGAGATGGCAGAAGAGATCAACGTCTTGAATGACAAGATGGTTGCTGAAGGTCGGCAATATATACTAATAGGTCCGGGGCGCTGGGGCACTCGCGACAGAGATCTAGGTATACCTGTAGATTGGCCAAATATCAGTAACGCTAAAGTTATTGTGGAAACATCGTTAGAGGCATATCCTCTCGACGCGTCTTCGGGCTCACACTTCTTCCACAACCTGACAACCATGCAAGTAGGTTATTTTAGTATCGAGCAGGAACTGAGTGAAAGCTACATCAAATGGGATACTTTAGACAAACAACGTATTATTGAGAAGAGGGAGTTTTTCAACCATGTAAGGTTCAGGAAACCCTTGCAAATTAAGATGGATGGGAAACAGCGAATTGCCGTTGTGGAGATGTAGTGACAATTTTAGCATGGGATTAAAAAAACGCCTCTACTCACAATGTTGAAGTCAGTCTGCATTTAAAAATTTTCATTACCTTTATACCTATAAGAAAGAACAATTAATTCTTTAGGACAGATAAAAAAAACAACGTTATGAGACTATATTTCCATATCAACTATTGTACAGAATGGGGAGAACACCTTGAGGTGGAGATCCTCGATGCCACCCTCGACAGCAGCAAGGAAAAACATCGCATTCCCATGACATACAGCGACAACGGCGAGTGGTCAGCATCATATAACACTCGTGGCAAAAGCTGCAATCTACACTATCGATATCATTTTGAAAAACCCGGCTACCACATTCCCGAAGCCGGGGAGATGAGATGCCTGCACTTCAGCGACAGCGATGCCGGGGAGATACGAATACGTGATTTTTGGCGCCCACGCGATATCAATGGCATCATGGAGTCAGCACTGTTCACCAATGTCATCTCACGAAAGGCAAAAGAAACAACCATCAAATCAAAACCAGGAACACTACTTCTCTCTGTGATGGCACCTGTGGTTCAGGATGGGTATGTTGTGGCAATAGCCGGAAACCAAAAAAAACTCGGCAACTGGAATCAATCTGCACCACTGTTGATGAAAGCAGCCGGAAACGGCATCTGGAAAGCAGAGATAGACCTTTCAAAGATAGAAGAACCTCTACAATACAAATATTGTCTATACCATAAAATGGATAATTTTATTGAGCGTTGGGAAGTGGGTAGCGATCGTACTATCCCCAACCTCACAAAGCTGGATAAATCACAGTATTTTATGATCAACGACACACCGTTCCGCTGCGGTCACAACTGGAAAGGCGCCGGTGTAGCAATACCAGTATTTTCCCTGCGCAGTAAAAATGGCTTCGGCGTTGGAGAATTCAACGATCTGAAAGCTATGGCCGACTGGTGCGAAAAAACCGGGATGAAGATGATACAGATCCTTCCCATAAATGAAACCGTTGCCTCACACTCCTGGCTCGACTCGTACCCATACAAAGCAATCTCCGTTATTGCACTACATCCAATGTACCTCCACATCGAAATGCTGGGTGATTTTAAAACTGAGAATGACAAAAAGCAATACAAAGCACTTAAAGAGGAACTCAATTCAAACGAGTCGGTTGACTATACCCGTATGATGGAGATTAAATCGAAGTATTACAAATATTTCTATGATCTGAACAAATCCAAGTTCCTAAAAAGTGTAAGATTCAAAAAGTTCTTTTCCGATAACCGGGATTGGCTGGTGCCATATGCTGTCTTCTCCTGCCTTCGCGACCGCTATCAAACAGCTGATTTCAGGCTTTGGGATTCACACAGCATCTATAACAAAAAAGCCGTTGAAGCTTTTGCAGATCCACTGTCACAGGATTATGACGATGTGGCTGTTCATTATTTCATTCAGTACCATTTGCATATACAGTTAAAAGATGCTGTGGATTATGCTCATAATAAGGGCGTAGCTATGAAGGGAGATATCCCTATTGGAATTTCTCGTGACAGCGTTGATGCGTGGACAGATCCAAAGCTTTTCAACCTCAAAGGCCAAGCGGGAGCGCCGCCGGATGACTTTGCCGTTGCCGGACAGAACTGGGGTTTTCCCACTTATAAATGGGATGAGATGGCAAAAAACAACTTCGCCTGGTGGAAAAAACG
The DNA here is from genome assembly GCA_964474455.1 of uncultured Bacteroidales bacterium. Lineage (GTDB taxonomy): Bacteria > Bacteroidota > Bacteroidia > Bacteroidales > BM520 > BM520. Next base: position 24,415 of record CAYYSU010000005.1, on the reverse strand, counting down.
CCTCCGTAAAATGGCAGAATACTTCGATGCATACCGCATCGATCACATCCTGGGATTCTTTCGTATCTGGGAAATACCCATGGAATCAACACAGGGCTTGATGGGATATTTCAACCCTGCCATGCCATTGACACGTCTGGAGCTCCACGAACGCGGCCTCGACCTGGAAGACGAACGCTTCCTACATCCCTACATCCACCAGTGGTACCTTAATAATGTCTTTGGCGAATACACCGACGAAGTGATTGACAAATTTCTGGAGCCTATTGAATGGGAGGTGTACCGTCTTAAGAAGGAGTACAGTAGTCAACAAAAAATTGCTGAGCATTTTAAAAGAAAATTTGAAAGTGAGTCTCTTGATGAGAAGTGGGAACGCATCCGTGACGGACTGCTGAGTCTTTGTGCTGAGGTACTTTTTATCCGCGACCCACACTCCAAAGTGGAAGCCTACCATCCTCGTATCTCATTGCATTATACATACAGCTACCAAGCCCTCGACGACTATCGTAAGGATATAATAAATAACATCTATAACGATTACTTTTATCACCGTCATGATGAATTCTGGCGCAACAATGCCATGAAGCAGCTACCCGCTCTGGTAAACGCTACCAACATGCTTGTGTGCGGCGAAGATCTGGGCATGGTACCTGCCAGCGTTCCGGGATTGATGGATGAATTGGGCATCCTGAGTCTCGAGATACAACGTATGCCCAAGGATCCGGAAAAAGATTTTAGCCACCCCTCAGACTATCCCTACCTCTCGGTGGCCAGTCCGTCAACACATGATATGTCAACCATCCGAGGATGGTGGGAAGAGGATCGTGGTAAGACACAACGTTTCTTCAATAACATACTGGGAAATTTCGGTGCTGCACCATATTTCTGTGAGCCATGGGTGGCTCGCGAAATAATTGTTCAACATCTCTACTCCCCTGCTATTTTAGCCATCTTTCCACTTCAGGACTTACTGGCCATTGATGGCAAGATACGATGGGATGAGACACAAAAGGAACGCATCAATGTGCCCAGTAACCCCACACATCTGTGGCGCTACAGGATGATACAGTACTTGGAAGATTTGATTCAGGCAGACAGCTTCAATGCGGATTTAAAGGAGTTATTGCAAAACGCCGGGAGATAATGAACACTTTGTATTATCTCCGATAGAGTTTTAAACAGATTCAATATTCCGGTTCTAAGATTTTATTAACTTTACGGGCTAAAAATAAATATCATATTAATAACCCATAAATTCAATTCATTATGACTTTTATCAATGACTACATTGAGGCCAACAAAGATCGCTTCCTCGACGAACTCTTCGACCTGATCCGTATCCCGTCTATCAGCTCGCTATCGGAGCATAAGCCCGACATGTACAAGGCAGCTGAATACTGGAAAAAGATGATACTCGAAGCCGGTGCAGACAAAGCAGTGGTGATGGAGACAGAAGGCAATCCTGTTACTTATGGTGAGAAGATTATCGACCCTTCTCTTCCTACTGTTCTGGTGTACGGTCACATGGACGTGATGCCCGTTGACCCTATTGAGCTATGGAAAACAGAACCCTTTGAGCCTGTTGTAAAAGATGGTAAGATTTGGGCGCGTGGTGCTGACGACGATAAAGGTCAAGGTTTCATGCATGCCAAAGCATTTGAAATTCTCGTTAAGACAGACAATCTTCCATGTAACGTTAAGTTCATGATAGAAGGTGAAGAAGAGATTGGTTCGCCCAGCCTCTATAAGTTTTGTGAAGATAATAAGGAGCTTCTAAAATCCGATGTTATTCTGGTTTCTGACACCGGAATGATTGCCCCTGACATTCCTTCTATCACTACCGGTCTTCGTGGTCTTGCGTACTTACAAGTAGAGGTTACAGGCCCCAACCGAGACCTCCACTCAGGTCTTTTTGGTGGTGCCGTTGCTAACCCAATAAACGTACTCTGCGACCTTATCACACAGATGACAGACGAGAATAACCACATCACCATCCCAGGTTTTTACGATGATGTACTTTTTGTTACTGATGAAGAGCGCAAACTGATGGCAGAAGCGCCATTTGATATGGAAGAATATAAGAAAGCTATCGACGTGGAAGAGCTCCAGGGCGAGGCAGGATACAGCACCAACGAACGCACCGGCATCCGTCCGTCATTCGACGTATGTGGAATCTGGGGTGGTTATACAGGAGAAGGTGCAAAAACAGTACTCCCCTCTAAGGCTTATGCTAAAGTCTCTACACGCCTTGTTCCTAATCAAAATCACGAGAAGATCGCTACATTGATTAAAAAGCATTTCGAGGCAATTGCACCTAAGAGCGTGAAGGTGGAAGTAACACCTCTCCATGGTGGACAGGCTTATGTTTGTCCTATCGACCTTCCTGCATACCGTGCAGCAGAAAAAGCCTATACTGACACCTTCGGAAAGCGTCCTATTCCTGTTCGCAGTGGGGGATCAATACCTATCATCGCCGGTTTCAACGATATTCTGGAAACAAAATCTGTACTCATGGGCTTCGGTTTGGAATCCGATGCTATCCATTCGCCAAACGAAAACTACCCACTCTTTAACTTCTACAAAGGCATTGAAACAATAGCTCATTTCTATGCTCATTTTGTTGACGAGATGAAAGATAACAGGCCAATAGCCTGATTTCATTGGCAGAAAGATATAAGGGCAGACACATGTGTCTGCCCCTGACGAAAAAAACAGCCGTATAGTCATCTGATTATACGGCTGTTAAATATATAGGGTGTCTGCTATCGTGATAAGGTACGAATAAATTCTTTTGGACGGACGCTGAGGACAGGGATTTCAGAGTGGTTGATCATCTGATTTGCGAATGTTCCCAGGAACCAGTTCAGGGTAGTTTTTTCCTGTTCAGTCATGATAGATATGAGGTTTGCTCCCACTTCACGTGCATATTCGAGGGTTGTATTCGTAATATTATCAGCCTCACGTTCTTCAATTATGGTATCTACGTCACTAGTATCAAAATAATCTTTCACCTGGCGGGCATAAGCATCTACTGTTGCACGCACAGCTTCTACTGACGTGGAGTAGAGTTTAAGGATATGCACTTTAGCACCAAATGCCAGTGCCAGATCTGTGGTAATTGGAGCTTTTTGCCGTGTTTCCAAAGTACTATCAATAGGAAATACTATTGTTTTCAAGTCGGTAGATATTTCTCTTGAATGGCGAATAGTAAGAATAGGACACGGGGTCATTGATACTATTTTTTGTGCATTACTGCCAATCCAGAACTCTTCAAAACCACTGGCACCATGGGTTCCCACCACAACAATAAAGGCATCTACTTCTGTTGCCTGCGCACAAATTCTGTCAAAAACTTTTCCCTCTCTAATATTGTAGGAAAATGATACCTCTGGATATTTTTTATTATACTTATTTACCAACTCTGAGAGGCGTTGTTTAGCTTCAGTAATGATATCAACCTCACCACTTAAAATAGTGGTGCTACGATTTGGATTGTTCACAAAAACCATCAATAGGTCATGCTTCGTTTTATAAGCTAAATGAGCTGCATGCTCCAAAGCATTTAAACTGCAGTCGCTAAAATCTATACCAACAATTATATCTTTCATGGCCGAAGGTTTAATATTATAACGTCAAAAATAGTATTATAGTTTTTAATTCTCATACTCTTCTTCAGATTTTTTTTCCTCATGAGGATTAAGTTCCTGAAAGGATGGTATTTCCGGATTTATCGTTTCTTTTACAACAAAAGCTCCGGGATATTTGCGGGCAATTGTAGAAAGTACTTCTGCAGCCTGTAACCGGGTATGGAAATTTCCCACTCTGACCCGATAATAGGGTTCTCGGAAAGAGAGAAAGGCGGGAATTTTTTCAAATTCCATAACAAAACCTTCCATCACATCCTGAGCTTTACGCTTTGAGTTATTCCCTGCATCAAAAAACACCTGAATACGATACCCTTCCCATTCGGGGTTTTCGGTGCGCCACTCCTTATCACGTATCAACAGAGAATCCATCTCAGCACTCTGGCTTACACGAACATATCCTTCCTGCGCTAGTGCACTAAGCGAAAACGCCACGGTCACAAGAAGAATTATTATCGAGGCAACATTCTTCATAGTTCAGATTATTTACGGCACTAAGATAAGAATTATTATCTTTGGTTTTAGAAAGAAAAGTTTTATGAACGATAATCTTAATCCCGAAAAGAGCCGGATGAATCCGACGGATCAGGAGTATGAAAATGCCTTAAGACCAACAGATTTTGCCGCTTTTGCGGGTCAACCCAAGGTAGTGGAAAACCTAATAATATTTTGTACTGCCGCACGTCGCCGGGGCGAAGCACTTGACCATGTGTTACTACATGGTCCTCCCGGATTAGGAAAGACAACTCTCTCGTATATCATTGCCAACGAATTGGCAGTGGATGTAAAAATGACATCAGGGCCGGTACTTGACAAACCGGGAGCACTGGCAGGCCTGCTCACTAATCTTAATTCAAATGACGTGCTCTTTATCGATGAGATACATCGCCTGAATCCAATCGTGGAAGAGTATCTCTACTCGGCGATGGAAGATTATAAAATCGATATACTTATTGATACCGGCCCCAACGCCAGAAGTGTACAGATAGACCTCAATCCCTTTACGCTTATAGGCGCTACTACCCGATCCGGATTGCTTACCGCACCATTACGCTCGCGTTTCGGAATCAATTCCAGGCTAAATTATTATGACTCCGAAACACTGAAGCATATCGTTTTGCGTTCTTCATCAATATTAAATGTACCCATTGAAGATCAGGCAGCGCTGGAGATAGCACGTAGATCCAGGGGAACGCCCCGTATCGCCAACCTGCTGTTGAGAAGAGTCCGCGACTTCGCACAAATAAAAGGCACAGGGGTAGTAGATCTAAAAATAGCAAAATACTCATTGGAGGCTCTTAACGTGGACGCCTATGGCCTCGATGAGATGGACAACAGAGTTCTTAGCACTATGATAGATAAATTTAAAGGTGGGCCAGTGGGTCTTACCACCATCTCAACGGCTGTTGGTGAGGATGCAGGAACAATAGAAGAGGTATATGAGCCATATCTTATTCAGGAAGGTTTTCTGGTAAGAACACCACGCGGGCGGGAAGTAACAGAGAAAGCATACTACCATTTGGGTCGTACTCCCGGGTCGAAACAAAACTCACTGTTCAAATAAAACATCTGTATGGATCCCGGTGCAAGAAAAACATTTATTAAAGAAGAGGCTTTAAAGCTGGGCTTCGAAGCATGCGGAATCGCATCGGTAAGGGTTTTAGGGGAAGAAGAGGAACACCTTAATAATTTTATCACTGAAAACAGACACGCCTCCATGTTGTATATGGAGCGAAATATGGATAAAAGGCTGAATCCCGGGCTGCTGGTGGAGAATGCCAGATCTGTAATATCTGTTTTGTATAATTATTATGATGAGAAGCCCGAAAAAAACAACAAATACAGAGTCTCCATGTATGCGCAAGGCTATGATTATCATTATATCATAAAGCAAAAGTTACAACAGCTTGCAGAGCGTCTCACTGATACCTTTGGAGCGCATAAATATCGTGTTTTCACGGATTCAGCACCGGTACTGGAGAGAGCCTGGGCCAGGCAGGCCGGGTTGGGTTGGATAGGAAAAAACTCCTGCCTGATACATCCAAAGAGAGGATCCTGGTTTTTTATTGGAGAAATTATCACCACCTTAGAGGCTGCTGTTGATGTACCTGTAGAGGATCGATGTGGCACATGTACGCGCTGCATTGATGCCTGTCCAACGGAAGCCATAAGAGCGCCGGGAGTGCTCGATGCCAACAGATGCATCTCCTATCTAACCATAGAACATAAATCCAATTTTAATGAAGAGATGAACCATGACTTCAGAAAACAAATCTTCGGTTGTGATATTTGTCAGCAGGTATGCCCATGGAACAAGTTTGCAACACCTCACAAAGAGCCTCTGTTTAAAACAATATCAGCAATATCAACGCTGCAAAAGGATGGTGTGACCTCAACAAATGATGAAAGTTTTAAGAAAATATTCAAAAACACAGCACTGCTGAGATGTGGCGAGGAGAATATAATACGTAATATCCGATTTGTGGATAGCACGATTCATAAATAATTGTTATTTTTGGTCAATACTAGAAAAAATACTGATTACAAACTTTAACAAAGATATATATGAAAAGATATGTTTATTTGTCAATGACACCGGAAGCGCTTATTTCCAGTATGCTTCCCCCACAGGATTTTGGTGATTATCTGGCTGTTGGGGCCAAGAAGCGAACAAAAGGACAGGCAATGTTTTTTGAGGTTGATGTTGAGAAACTCGATGAAACATACTTCCCATTGGATATTATTGAGAAAGAGTGTGTTCCTATGCCTGACGGGAAGCCGAAGCGATCAAAATACCTCTCTACCTATCGTGCTCTTGAGCATATACCTTTGGACGCACTTAAGAATCTATACCTTATCACCGAAGATGGTAAAACATTAGAACTTGTAAAGTCTGAATATAAGCCCCAGGAATCAACTCCGTTGCACCTTTACCAACAGCTCTGCCCCGCTCACCCAAGGGTTGCCAGCAACCTCGATCCGGTAGCTTATGGTAAATTTATGACCTCACATGACAATGCGGTTAGCTTCCCTAAGCTCGTTTTCGTGGAGTTACGTCTTGGTGAACTGGCAACAAATCCTGTCTCAGGATACTCCACAAACCTGCCATATTCCAATATCAACCACATGCGTGACTGTTTGATAGATCTTAAGAGTAAAGATACCAAGCCAACAAAAACGATCATCCGTTTTTATGTCGGTGACATTCTGTTTCAGACTATCAAGAATGGATTCTTTGTGGCGGATCAGGATAACACAATATTCTACAAATACCCATCACTGGATGAGTTACAGAGAAACCACTACAGCTGGTGGCGCTCTGCTTATCGCATTAAACCATATTAGAATTAAAAACCTAAAGATACAAACCGGCACTTATATTATTGAGGTGTCGGTTTTTTTTATTCAAACCATCTGCGGCCACGAGCAAACATAGTATAGTGCAGGGTGAAGCTCAACACTTCGTTTAATTGTCCACGATTGAAGAATGTTTGTGTGTTCCCGGCATGGGCACGAACCGGAGTAAGGAAAAAGGTATTGGAATATCGTACATTAAGCTCCCAGTTAAGTAAAAAACGAAAACTTGCTCCCACATCAATGCCAAAATCAAGGAAGTTGAAATCTCCGCCATTAACATCATCATTCTCCCAGCCATTTACCATTTCATAACTATTAAGCAAAAAACTAAAACTGGGACCCACTTCCACAGAGATGTATTTTGTCCAGTCATAACGATACAAAAATGGAACATTTATATAATTCAAAACAAGTTTATAATCATATACTTGATTTGGAATAGTATCGGCGGCACCGGGAACCTTACGGCTTCCTTTCTGCACAAAATCAAGCTCCATCTGGAGGGCTGAGCGATCAGTAATGTATATGTTTGCGAAAACTCCGGCATAAGCTCCCAGCTTATTGGGACCATGAAGTTGATCGCCCATAATCTCAGAGGCTGATATGCCTCCAATTATTCCACCATTAAACTGTTGCGCCGAAACACCGGAGAGGAAAACTAAATTTAACACCAGTATAATGAGAGAGAAATTCTTCATAACATTTAATTTTTACTACCTTTAATCACTAATAAAGTGAGACTATCTCTATTTCACGGTAAATGTAAGAAATTATCAAATGCATGAAATAAACATTAAGTAACATGCGCCTGATTAATTATTAATACATTTGCTTCATGCGAAAACACTAAAACAGAATGGGTAACGAAATTTACAAAATTCTTTTGGTTGATGATGAGCCCGATGTGCTGGAATTCCTCTCCTATAATTTGAAAAAGGAAGGCTACCAGGTATTTACAGGTTCCAATGGTAAAGAAGCCATAGAACTGGCAGGTAAGGTAAAGCCACATCTGATTATTCTTGACGTTATGATGCCCGAGATTGATGGTATTGAAGCTTGCTCTGAGATACGTAAGCTAGATGATAGTGAATCTATAATTATCATTTTCCTGACCGCCAGAGGTGAAGATTACAGCCAAATAGCCGGTTTTGATGCCGGAGCTGACGACTATGTTACTAAGCCCATCAAGCCAAAGGTATTGGTTTCTAAAGTAAAAGCTTTACTGCGTCGTTACCGTGACGCTGACCAATCTGCAGACCGCAAAGAAGTATGCGGCATAATAATCGATCAAGAGAGATATATCGTTGAAAAAAAAGGTGTTAGCATTTCCATGCCAAAGAAAGAGTTCGAAATACTTTCACTTCTGACCTCAAAGCCGGATAAGGTATTTACTCGGGATGAAATCTTTGAACGCGTTTGGGGCACTGATGTTATCGTTGGCGACCGGACTATTGATGTTCATATCCGGAAGATTCGTGAAAAACTTGATATCACAAATATCAAAACTGTAAAAGGTGTAGGCTACAAATTCGAATCATAAAGGTATCTTTTCAACAAATACTAAGCATACGAGTTATATATGTATCGAATTAATATTTTATTGTCATGCAGTTTAACTCTCCCAAAAATCTGGCTCTATTCAATGCGGTGGTAATAACCGCAGTAATGATACTTCTACTTATCATTAACAATTTGTTATTCCCAGGGCTATCGGCTCCGGGGATAATAGGTATTGCGCTGTTTATTTTTCTTTCATCCTATATTCTTATCAAAACAACACTTGAGAATTTTTTTTATAAAAAGATAAAACTCATTTATAAAACAATCCACAACCTTAAGCGCCCCAAAGGACAAAAGAGTAGCACCATAGATCTTAATGAAGATGATGTTCTTGAAAAGGTAAATACCGAAGTTAAAGAGTGGGCAGAGATTCAAAGCCGTAAGATTCGCGACCTGGAGCAGAGCGCAAGCTACAGGCGCGAATTTATTGGCAATGTATCTCATGAGCTCAAAACACCGATATTTAATATGCAGGGCTATGTCCTTACTCTTCTTGATGGTGGAATTGAGGATTCCTCCATAAATAGAAAATACCTGCTCAAAACAGAACAGAGTATTAACAGGATGATAGCCATTGTCAATGATCTGGAGGCTATCAGCAAGCTGGAAAGCGGAGAATTACAACCACAAAAAGAGGTTTTTGACATCGTTACACTTACAAAAGATGTAATAGAATTTTTGGAGGTAAAAGCAAAGACAAATGGTAATGCCATATCTCTTCTTGGAAATCCTGATCGTAACATTGTGGTTTCTGCCGACAGGTATGAGATACGGCAGGTTCTCACAAACCTCATCGACAATGCTATTAAATATAGTAAGAGTGACAATGGACAAACCGGCATTAGCTTCTTTGATATGGGAGAAAACATCCTTGTGGAGGTAAGTGATAATGGAATTGGGATTCCCGAAGAGTCCATTCCACGGCTTTTTGAACGTTTTTACCGCACCGACAAGGCTCGTTCGCGCGATCAGGGCGGAACAGGATTAGGCCTCTCTATAGTAAAACACATTATCCATTCACATGATCAAACCATAAATGTTCGTAGTAAAAAAGGTATTGGGACCACCTTTGGCTTTACACTGGAAAAAGCGACCAAAAATCTAATCTGAGCTGACTATTCGGTCATTTTTATAAACTACCTTCCGGATTAGTTGCCCGGCTTCATTATAGTATTTCCACGTGCCTTGTTTTTTCTTATCTACATATTTCCCTTCACCACTGACCTTGTTGTTCATATGAAATGTCTTCCACGCTCCATCGGGGCTATTATCCCGGAAATTCTGCTCCCGGATTCTTACCCCAGCCTCATCATAGTATGACCACTTTCCGTGTTTTGCATCATTATTATAATCCCCTTTGCGGATACATTTCCCATACTCTGACCACTCGGTCCAGTGGCCGTGGCGCATACCTTTTTTAAAATAGCCCTGATATTTCATTTGACCATTTCTGAACCAATACTGAGACATTCCGTCGCGTTGGTTGTTTGCGTAATTATTTCTGTATTTCAACGCACCCGAGTCGTACCATCCTTCCCACAAACCATGCATTTCCCCGGCTTTGAAGTTGCCCTGATAGCTCAAAGAGCCATTGGAATACCACTGCTGCCACAAACCGTTCTCTTTATCATGCAGGAAAGAACCTTTATGATGAATTTGTCCGTGCTCATACCATACTATCCACTCTCCTTCCCTAACGTCGTTAACATAAGACCCGGATTTCCATTTCTCTCCTGTTTCGTAGTAGAAAATCCATTCACCCTGCCGCATTCCATTCTCAAACAGACCTGTGCTTCCCAGCTGCCCGTTGGGGTGATAGAACTTCCAGACACCCTGTTGCAGATCGTGATCAACGCGACCCTCCATTTCAAGACTCCCGTTTTCATACCACCATTTACAATAGCCCCACAGACTGTCGCGGGTAAACTGTCCATCGAAAGAGATGCTTCCATTCTCATACCAGCTCTGTACTTCTCCCTCTTTCATTCCATTGCTGTATATAACATCCTCTTTAAAAGATCCGGTGGGATAAAATTGTTTCCAGGATCCTTCACGACGTCCATTTTTTACCGATCCCACAGACTGCACATTGCCGGCAGCATACCAAAGAGTATCAATGCCATCACCAAAATTTGCTACTTTCCTTTTCATCCCAAAGCGATACCAGTATCTCCAGGCGCCCGACTGCTGACCGTTTTCCATCATTCCGGCAGACTCCTTTATTCCACTATCGTAGTATGTAGTCCAAAGACCATGCTTTACTGAATCCGACGTCATATAGCCCTCAGCCTTCACTGTAGTATCGCCGGGATAATACTCTTTAACAAAGATTTGCGACATCCCGGTAAAGGAACAGAGTAGTAGTATTATGGTAAAATGATGATAATATTTCATGATAATATAATTTTCAGTTCAAAAATAGGAAAAAGCAGACACATCAGAGATAGAGAAATAAAATATGATGATGTATCTTTGCAATAATGGAAACATATCCTGTAAAAGTATTACTTGCTTTTGGAGAAACGTTTAAAGGCAACTCGGAATTGCATCGCTGGCTTATGGAGAACGACTATCCTGAGCTGGGGCTTCTGTCATTATCTATCCGTGGCAGTATGGAAGCCTTTGAATGGATGATAAAAAACGGGTATCCTGAGTTGGCAGCATTGGATAGCGCCATCGACAATAAGCTGCAGGCCTATGTATGGTTGCGCAAAAATGATTATGAAATTTTAGCTGCTTTCGCAGATGCCTGTAACAGAAAGGTTGAAGCTGCCTTGTGGTTAAAAGAACGCGAGCTTGATATCTTTCTCTATCTGGCTGATTGTATCAATTATTTCCGTGACAATCAGTATCATGATTATCATAAGAAGCAGTTTTAGTATCCGACGAAGATTGTACCATTATTGCTGAAGATTGCCTCGGTGTCCCGGCCCGGAATAAGGTGACCCGACGGCATCAACCGCATTTACTATAGCCACAATTGGTACACAAAAGACAACCTTCCTTAAATACCAGTGTTCCTTTACTTGCACACGTTGGGCACTCTTCCTCCGATGATGCTTTAGTACCATCTTTGATATATCTTTTCAGTGCCCTTACCACTCCGTTCTTCCAAGTATTTATGGTGTCCTCTTCCAGGGTAAGGTTTTGGATCAGTTCTACGGCAAAATGAAGGGGCATTCCATGGCGCAGGATACCTGATATCAGTCGGGCATAGTTCCAGTATTCTTTGTTAAAGGAGCGGGAAAGGCCCTGCATGGTAACCTTGTAGCCCTGTTTATCCTCATAGACAAAATCGTAACGGGCTTTTCTCACTCCCGGTTCACGTTCCTTCACTATCCATCCTTCATCTACCCACGGTGGCATAAAGAAGTCATCGGCAAGACCGGTAAAGATCTCATACGGTTTTCCGTCAAGGAGACCCACAACAGCAATCCATTTACCATAATTATTCTGGAAACGTACGATATCAGCTTCCAGGCTCTTGGGACGTGATGGAGCCCTTGTTTCATGGAAGACACATCCGTCTTCCAAATTATCTTTAGAACTATCTATCAACACACCGGAGCGGCTTCCATCACGGTAGATAGTCATCCCCTTACATCCTGATTCCCAGGCTGTCTGGTAGATGTCGCCCACCAGTTCCACGGAGGTGCTTTCAGGGATATTCACTGTCACTGAGATACTATGGTCGACCCATTTTTGAATAGCGCCCTGCATTTTTACTTTAGAAACCCAATCGATATCATTGGCCGTAGATTTATGATAAGGAGATGCTTCAATGAGAGTATTTAGATCCTCGTCGCTCATCCTTTTAACTTCCTCAATATCGTAACCTTTAACTTTAAGCCAGGTAATAAATTTATGATGGAATACGCGATACTCCTCCCATGTGTCTCCAACCTCATCAGTGAATGTTACATTAACATTTTTATCGTTGGGATTAACTTTTCTTCTACGGGTGTACGACACCATAAACGCGGGTTCAATACCTGATGTCGTTTGGGTACAAATACTCACCGATCCTGTTGGTGCTATGGTAAGCATAGCGATATTTCGTCGTCCTGTTATACGCATTTTTTCAATAATGGAAGAGTCCTGTTCCCCGATACGTTTTATCATGGGGTTTTCTTTCTCTTTTTCATAATTGAATATTGGGAAAGCGCCTCGTTCAGCGGCGAGTAATACAGAAGAGCGATAAGCTTCTGTAGCGAGTATTTTATGTACATCGGAGGAGAATTCTATTCCCAGGTCGGAGCCATATTGCAGGCCCAGGGCAGCGAGCATATCACCTTCTGCCGTGATACCAATACCGGTACGGCGACCCTGGAGGCTCTTCTCACGAATATTCTCCCACAGTTTACGCTCAATACGTTTTGTTTCTGCATCTTCAGGGTCAGCATCAATTTTTTCGAGGATAGCTTCAATTTTTTCTATCTCCAGGTCCACGATATCATCCATTATACGCTGAGTATAGTGTACGTGTCGGACAAATTTTTCCGAATTGAATCGTGCATTAGGAGTGAAGGGTTCTTCAACGTAACTGTATAGGTTCAGGGCAATCAAACGGCAGCTGTCGTATGGGCATAGCGGTATTTCCCCACATGGGTTTGTGGAGACTGTTGCGAAACCGTAATCGGAGTAGCAATCCGCTACTGATTCATTTATGACGGTATCCCAGAACAGCACGCCGGGTTCTGCCGAGGCCCATGCATTTTTAATAATTTTATTCCACAGATTACGGGCATCAATTTCCTGAACTATCTTCGGGTTATCGGAATTTATGGGAAACTGCTGAATAAAAGGTTTGTTTTCCTTCACGGCAGTCATAAATTCGTCGGTAAGTTTTACAGATATGTTGGCGCCTGTCACTTTTCCCTGTATCAGTTTAGCATCTATAAACCTTTCAGCATCAGGATGTTTAATATTTATGGATAGCATAAGAGCTCCACGTCGCCCATCCTGCGCCACTTCGCGTGTTGAGTTGGAGTATCTTTCCATGAAAGGCACAACACCTGTGGAGGTGAGCGCTGTATTTTTCACCGGGCTTCCGGTTGGTCGTATGTGGCTCAGGTCGTGACCTACACCGCCACGGCGTTTCATCAGCTGCACCTGTTCCTGGTCAACTTTCAATATTCCACCATAAGAGTCGGAGGTTCCGGGGTTACCTATCACAAAGCAGTTTGAGAGCGAGGAGGTCTGGAAAGGGTTTCCAATACCTGCCATGGGGCTTCCTGCGGGGATAACATATTTAAAATCTGTTAAGAGCTCGAAGATAACATCCTCCCCCAATGGGTTAGGATATTTTTTTTCGATACGTGCTATTTCAGATGCGATACGGTGATGCATATCCATAGGAGACTTCTCATAAAGATTTCCATCACTATCTTTAAGGGCATACTTGCTTACCCATACACTGGCAGCAAGGTCGTCACCATCAAAATAACGTGTTGATTCTTGTATAGCCTCTTCATAGGTATACCCTTGAAGAGGTTTCTGTTGTGGTTGTGTTTCTTCTTCCTGTGCCATCTGATTTAATTCCTGTGATTGTGCATTAACAATAACATCCTCCTTCTTCACCCCTTCAACCTCATCATTCTGACGCACCTTGAGCACCTCATTATAGAGTCCATTTAATCCATGTTCTTTTTTATGTTCTGTAGCTGGGGTCTCATCAACGATTTGCGAGAACAAATCATTTACATAGGGTACATTATCATCACTCATACTATATGGTATGTTGGGTTAATAAATAGTTCTTAATTTGTTTACCTGTCGTATATGTAACGGCAAAAATAATTGCCAATGGATTCTTCAGATATTTCGATGAACGAAGATACAACTATACATTGTTTAACTTAATCACACTTATTAACAAAAAATCTGGCATCACACGTAAGTCTTTGATGTGAAAAAGAATACCCATTGAATAAGTTCTTCAGGATAAAAATATTTGTATAAAGTTTAAAAAAATAACCGTTTTCAGGGAAGGTGTAGCAAAAAGTTATTAACCGTTAGTTGTTTATAATCAAAGAATTAAATATGTCAAAAGTCTAAACCCAGGCCAAAGTACCATTTGGCGGGCTGTACCTCCCAATCGTTTAATCCCCAGCTACAATCCAGGCGCATAAAATAACCCAGCAGCCGAGTTCTTACGCCCATGCCATACCCGGCAACGATGGGTTCTTTTTGCACATCGACAATCACAGAGATAGAGCCATTAGAATGTTCTTCACGGTAAAGGGCATTCTCTTGGGAGTAGGGTCCTATCCCTGTCCAGGCTGTACCGACATCTCCAAAGCCCACAATTTGAAAGTTATTCAGAAATTCAGAACTTAATGGTCTGTTAAAAAGATGTTGAAAGATAGGCCAACGAACCTCAGTATTAAAGAGCATAAAAGAGTTACCATTACGAATATTTTGATCAAAGCCATGCATGTTGGTAGCCAGCGATTGATAGGCATAGTTAACATCATTACTAATCGGGGTATTTTGGTCAAAACGGGCGCCAATCCAGTTATCCACACCACCCATATAATATATCAGGCGATCAGTACCCAGAGAAGTGGAGGCAGAGAGCCTGTTGGCCCAAATAAGTGTTCTGTGCAGGCGGTCATAGCGTCGCAAATCAAATCCGGCAACATAAAGATTATGAAAATCATTATTTATGAGTTGGAAATACTCTCCGAAGACCTTAAATTTTGTCCCCACAGGGATATTGTCACTCAAATCAAAGCTATTATCAAAAACAAGCTCAGCTTTTAGTCCGGTCCAGTTTCTGTTAAGGTCAAATTCTGAAAGATTGTAGGGGTCTGTAGCGAGATATACTCTCTTATCACTTCTCAGTATTCCGGTGGCGGCCACATAAAGCACTCTATTTAACGGGAGGCTGAGTTTATAAAGTAATTCATGATTTCGTATATTGGCAAAATAGGCTCTTTGATACAATATATCAGCCTTCCGATGCAGAATAAGCTCTTTATCAATCTTTCCCGAGAGGTCAGAATAGTTAATTATATACTCATTATTGGTAAGATCGCTACCCAATTTTACTCCACCAATGATACGATAATCTTCCAGGATGTCGGTTACTCCAATCTGAGTAAAGACATTAAACCCGGCATTAAGATATATTGGCGAAGTACCGCCGGAAAACTGTTGATAAGAGTAGTTCAGGGAATTAAAATCCACCTGTGTCACTAACTCGTTAATTGAAAATTCCACATAATAATTTCTTTTCTGTCCTGGTTTAAAATAATCCACAGGATCATCCAAAAAAACAGACATAGAGTCCATGCCGGTATATACACTTACAATCTGCGACAGAGAGTCATCAGGAAAGGTATCTCCTCTTCTGTCGTAAAGTGGCAATCCCGGAGTGAGATCAGGCTCATAAACGGACACAAAACGTTTATAATTGCGCCTTATTTTCATTTGCGGATCCTCCGCAGTGAGGTTTGAACGCAAAACCTCATCCATGTATCCTGTTGTTTCAGGCATGGTTCCTAACGGCTCACTGGTGTAATTGTCCATCTTGCTATAGTATGTATAATAGCGTTGATTATGAAAAACAATCTCCGAGATATAACCTGCTCCCGGATCAATATCGTAATCCACCACACTGCGGGAGTAGTTGGTAACAGGAAATGTTTTGTTAAAATACTTATAATGAGCAATTGTATCGACAAAAGCGATGGAGCTATCTACCACAGCCAAATGTCTGTTGTATATTCCTGAAACATCAGAGAGGAACATATATCGACCAGGAGAGACTTCCCGGGGTTCTTTCTCATTGGCAAAAGGAGTATTCGTAACCCTTCTCAAAAGACCATCTTTGTCAGGGTAGTTGAGGATAAAAAGATCGTTTTTATCTCGCAATACAATACCTTTCCGCGGAGAGTTTTCCGCAAGAGTATCTGTGGGTCTGTTTGAAGAGAATATAATCTGTTTCATCCCATTGATAAAACGAGGATTCATATCATTATAAATATCATCCGTAAGCTGCATGTTGGATCCGGAAGCAATATCAAAAATAAAGATATCACTATGACTATTTTTTACCGCCGAGAGGAGAAGTTTAGAGCCGTCAGGGCTATACGAAGCATCAAGTATCTGCTGATAATTCACTAGATTAATTTTTTCTTTCTCCTTAGTATTTACGTTATAAAAGTTAAGCCTCACCACACCTTTTTCAATGGTTATTACGGAGAGTAGTTCTCCTGACGGGTGCCACGCCAAAATGGGGTATGTGAAATCGACTTTTTCATTCAGTCTGTTTCCCCTTGAGAGAACTTTCTTTTTCTTTCCGGTGGCAATATCCTGAATATAAACTTTGTATTTTCCTACTTCATTATAAGAGAAAGCGATGTATTTGCCATCAGGGCTTATGCGCACCCTGTCATAAACAAATTTTTTGTTGGGTTTCGCTTTAATCACATCGCTCACGGGGAGCTCTCTGCCCTCATCTTCAGTAAGATACCTTTCATTAAAAAAATTCTCCCATTCGGTAATAAGTGTTTTAAAAGAGATGTTTATAACGTATGTAAATCCGGCGTCGGTATTTCGGCTTGATTTAGCCATATATACAATGTCGGGGATAACCGTTTCTCCATATTTTGAAGCTATGAAAAACCACAAAGAGTGTCCTGCCAATCGAGCATCCTCACCCTGCAGATGATTAAATTTACCATACTTACCTGAAATAAAACCATCTTTGATTAGATTGTCAATATCTGTACCCCATGGATTGGAGAGATATGATACCAGACCGTCGATATACCATGACGGAAAATCCATAAGGGTAGAATTTTTTATCTGATTGCCGATGGAACCACCCTGGGTCATGTGGTCGATAAGAATCCTTGCGATTCCGGCCCGTATCTGTTGATTAAGATGCGTGATATCACCATTAAAATAGAGAAAAACCTTGTTGTCAAGAATATGAGTTATGCCCCCGGTATTATATTGTTGGTTGGTCATATAACCGATATTACTCTGCTTCAGGTCATCGAGGGTATTATATACGATAAACTTAAACTTGTCGTCGGTGCGCATTTTCAACTTACGTTCTATCTCATCGAGATATGAGTCAGCATAGGCAGAGCACTGATTTGCAAGGCCCTCGCCACCTCTGTAAAAATATGTATCAAAACGATCGTAACGGTAATAAGTCCATACAAAGTCCCTGTATTGCAATCTCTTGCGCCCAAACTCCATCTGAGAACCATTATAAAACTGCGCAAAAGCACCATCCGACAACAATAATAATGTTGTTGCCAGAATCAAGATATACAGTGACAGGATTTTCCCTTTCATACTCTGACAATATCTTCTGCTGAAAAGATAATAATAAACATACAAGGGCATTTTACCCGAAGCACGAAGGTACAAATTATTATTTCACCATGAATAAAATCTCCTTCTGTTATCAAATTTTAACGATGCATTTTTACCATTGATATAAATCATAGAGCTATATTTGCAAAAAACAGAAATATGATCCGTGTACACACATTTGTCTTCAACGCCTTTCAGGTTAACACATATCTTCTTATTAATGAGAATAATGAAGGCTTGCTAATTGATGCAGCGAATTATTCTGAAGAGGAGGATGAAATATTATCACATTATATTAAAACAAATAATATTACCTTAACTCATCATCTGCTGACTCATGCACATGTGGATCATATCCTGGGGGCTAAATTCATCGAAGAGAGATACGCAGTAAAGCCTTCCACACATAAGGACAGCATGTTTTTTTGGGATTCTGCTGAGGAGTTTGGGTCTGTTTTTGGCCTAAGCATAGTAAAACCCTCCAGACCGGATGAATTTTTTAATGATGGTGATGAAATTTTATTTGGTTCTTCTGTAATAAAGATACTTCACACTCCCGGACATGCTAACGGTAGTCTCTGTTATTATCTTCCTGAAGAAAAAAAACTTTTCAGCGGTGATGTACTCTTTGCAGAAAGTATCGGTCGCACTGATCTGCCTACAGGAGATATGCCCTTACTTCTTTCATCCATAAGAGAAAAATTATTTACCTTACCTGACGACACAAAGGTTTTCCCGGGTCATGGTGAGGCTACTACCATAGGAAAAGAAAAGAGAGATAATCCATTTTTATAATCAGAATCCTATTACAAGTTCTTGTACCGCTGCAACAATTTCATCACTATCCAGTAGCTCCATACACTTAAAATGATCTTTTGGGCATTGATCATAACCAATTTTAGAGCAAGGGCGGCAGCGTAGGTTTTCGTTTTCAATAATCACAGACCTGTGGAGGTATTCGTCGGGAAGATATGGCGTCATTCCAAAAGCGGGAGTCGTGTTTCCCCATACCGAGATAATATTTCCTCTATAAGCGGCGGCAATATGCATCATGCCGGTATCGTGGGTTATTATTGCGGCGCACTGACCAATAATCTGTGCCGATGTGTTAACAGAAACTTTCCCACAAAGATCCAAAACATTATTTACAGATAATTCTGCAAGCCGGTCACCGGTTTCGGCATCTTCTTTCCCGCCAAGGATAACCACAGGAAAAACCAGCTTATCACATATCTCCATGAGCTTGCCAATGGGCATTCTTTTGGTCGCATGCTGACCTCCCACTGCCAACACAACGTACTTCTCCGGCTTTAGTCCTGCTTGCGACAGCTCTTCCGGATAATCATCACTCCCGGAAAAGTAATCAAGGCCTTCACCATCATTAGTATCGATATACTTCCCGGCAGCCTCAAGGTATCTGTCAACAATATGAACCTTTGGAAGTAGATTTATTCCAAAATTTACCAGAAGCCACTTCGAGAGATTTAGTTTTTTAAATGAACGGAATGGTTTTTTCAGAGCCATCTTCACCCGAAAGGTTCGCAGGTTACGATGCAGATCCACGACATAATCCACATTCTCCTTTTTTATCTCCTGTAACACCTCACTAAAATTTCCCGACAGCAGGAACACCTTTAATATATAGGGGTTGTTTTGAAGGATTCCGTAGTGTTCTTTTTTGGTAAGATAAAAGACCTCATGACCATTGTTGGCCAGCATGCGCACCACAGGAGTGGTAAGCACGATATCTCCAATGGAGCTGAAGCGAACAACAAGGATTTTTGCCATGACACTGCAAAGATAAATAATATACCAACAGGCGCTGTTTTTACGTTATTATTTCAAAAGTTCACGATAAACACATAGTTAACATCTATTTCTATACTTTTTTAATACACTATGAGTTGAATTTCTATTTTTGCATAATGGTTTTCGCTGATACGCATACGCATTTATATCTTAACGCCTTTGACGAGGATCGTGACACGGTGATAAAAAAATCTGTCCTCGCCGGGGTGGAGTACCTTCTGCTTCCCAATATTGATTCCGGGAGCATCACTCCGCTGTTGAACCTCACAGATAAGTATCCGAAAAATTGTTTTCCTATGATGGGGTTGCATCCCACATCAGTAAAAAAAACCTACAAGCAGGAGTTAAAATCCATAGAAGATGCACTTGATACGAGAGATTTTATTGCCATAGGAGAGATCGGCATAGACCTTTATTGGGATAAAACATTTTTTCGTGAGCAGACAGAGGTATTCAAATATCAGCTGGAGATATCATTAGATTTGGACTTACCTGTTGCGATACATACTCGCGACAGCATGGATGAGACACTGGAGATTTTATCTATGCCTGAATACAAAGACGTGAAGGGTGTGTTTCATTGTTTTAGTGGGAATTCAGATCATGCCAAACGTTGTGTTGATATGGGCTTTTACCTTGGAATTGGCGGTGTTCTTACATTTAAAAACTCCGGGCTCAAAACTGCCATCAAAGGGGTCCCGTTATCGTCAATTTTACTTGAGACAGATTCACCCTTTCTGGCACCCATGCCTTTCAGAGGTAGCAGAAATGACAGCTCATATATTCCAATTATTGCCACACATTTGGCTGAGCTTTATGTAATATCCCGCGAAGAGTTAGCAAAAGCCACAACAGAGAATACAATGACATTATTTAACAAGATCAAAAAATAATATACTATGGATAACAAAACTTCCATACTGGTAATTTATACCGGTGGCACCATTGGGATGACAAAGGATCTAAATTCCGGAGCGCTGAAGCCTTTCGATTTTGCCCGGATATACACCCAGATGCCTGAATTAAAGGAGATGGATTATATCATTGATTGTCATTCTTTTGATCCACTTATCGACTCTTCAGACATGAATCCTTCGTTTTGGGTTCAACTGGTAGAGGTTATCGAGAACAACTATGAATTGTATGATGGTTTTGTTATTCTCCATGGCAGCGACACAATGGCTTACAGTGCTTCCATGATGAGCTTCATGCTTGAGAACCTTAAAAAGCCCGTTATCTTCACCGGCTCACAGCTGCCGTTGGGAATGCTGCGAAGCGACGGGCGTGAAAATTTTATTACCGCCATAGAGATTGCAGCTGCCAAGATTAATGGTACTCCACTGATTCCTGAAGTAACAATATATTTTGAAAACCAACTCTTTAGAGGTAATAGAGCACATAAGTTTAACGCCGAACATTTTGGAGCTTTTTTATCTGTCAACTATCCTTTACTTGCAGAAGCCGGCGTACACATAAAATATCATCATAGAAGAATTCTTAAGCCAAATTCAAAAAAGCTTAAGATTCATAAGTCATTAAATAATAATGTTGCAGTACTAAAGCTATTCCCCGGGATACAGGAGTCCGTAGTAGCGGCAATTATTGATGCCCAGGGTCTTGAGGCGATTATTCTTGAGACATTTGGCAGTGGCAATGCACCTACTGAAAAGTGGTTTTTGGAGCAGCTGAAGAGAGCTCGAGAAAAAGGTCTGATAGTGTATAATGTCACCCAATGTAAAGGTGGCTCTGTGGAGATTGGGAAATATGCTTCAAGCCTTGATATGGGTAAGCTTGGCGTTATCGGTGGCTACGATATCACTACCGAAGCGGCCCTTGCCAAGTTGATGTATCTGCTGGGCAGTGGCAGAAGCCGCAACGAGGTAGAGGAGCTGCTACAAAAGCCATTACGTGGTGAGATGACAGTGGGGAATAATTAAACCTAAAATAACAAAGTTGATATTTCGTTAATATTTAGAAATACGGGGCTGACATATAATTAAAGTAAGTTGATTTTTATTTGTTTATAATTTTTGTAATTTAGCCCCGCAAATTGTGTGCGCCAGGCAGGTGCAAGATGGAGAGGTGACCGAGTGGCTGAAGGTGCTCGCCTGGAAAGCGGGTGTATGCCAAAAGCGTACCGCGGGTTCGAATCCCGCTCTCTCCGCGGGACGGAGACATTTGTTCTAAGAATTTTTTAAATACAGATACATAGAAAACAATTTAAATCATTAAACATCAATTCTTTTCAATCATGAAAAAATTAATCGCCTTTTTGTCAGTTGCAGTACTGCTGTCAATCGGACTTAACAAGACAGTTCTTGCACAGGAGAATACTACCAATGATCCTGCCACGCAAGAGATGGTAGCTGAAACAGCCAGTAGCGTTGCTGAAGAAGCAGCACCAGCGATGCTCTTAGAAGATGAGGAGCCAGTTAAAAAAACGTTCCACCAAATCCTTAAAGAAAAATTTATTGAAGGTGGTGCCGGATTTATGGCTATCGTGCTTTTATGTCTTATCTTCGGACTAGCTCTCTCCATCGAAAGAATTATTTATCTGAACCTTTCTACGACAAACACAAACAAACTTCTCCTCAAAGTTGAAGATGCTCTTGAAAATGAAGGCGTTGATGCTGCAAAAGAAGTATGTAAAAACACTCGCGGTCCTGTGGCTGGAATATTCTTCCAAGGCCTGGACAAGTACGACGAAGGTATTGACATGGTTGAGAAGTCAATCATCTCTTATGGTGGCGTACTCACCGGTCGCCTTGAAAAAGGACTCAGCTGGATCTCACTATTTATCACTCTTGCACCAAACCTTGGTTTCATGGGTACTGTTATTGGTATGATCGGTGCATTCGATAACATCGCTATTGTAGGTGATATCTCTCCTGCAGTTGTTGCCGACGGTATTAAAGTGGCCCTTCTTACTACTGTATTCGGTCTTATTACCGCCGTTATCCTTCAGATTTTCTATAACTACTGTGTAGCGAAAATCGATGGTCTTGTTAATGATATGGAAGATTCTACAATCTCTCTCATTGACATGCTTTCTAAAAATAAATAAAAAGAATAGGATAATTCATTATGGATAAGACAATTCATTTAATATTCAGAATCATCTCCATCATCTTTATTGTGGCAGGAGTAATTTTTATTGCTCTTACATGGTTGAAAGGTGACAAAGCTATTGCCGGAGATGTTGAGTTACAAAACCAGATCCTTAGCCCATTCATTACAATGACGCTAATAGAACTGGGGCTGTGTGCTCTTCTGGCCATATTTTTCCCACTGGTATTCGCCGGGCAAAATGGAAAAGGCCTGATAAAAGGACTGATCTTCATTGCATTACTTGCTGTAGTAGCTCTTATTTCTTACTTCGCATTATCCGGAAATGCATTTTCACCAGAAGAATTACAACGTCTTGAAGTATCTGCTGACACCTCACGTATTGTGGGAGCAGCAATTTATTTCACTTACTTCCTCGGTGGTGCTGCAGTTCTGGCGGTAATCTACTCCAGCATATCAAGTATGCTTAAAAAATAATATTATGGCAAAAAACGTCACGGAAATTAATGCAAGCTCGATGGCAGATATCGCTTTCTTGCTCCTTATCTTCTTCCTTGTAACAACTACAATGGATATTGATACAGGTATCGCAAGGAGACTGCCTCCGCCATTGCCCGAAAATGTTGACCCGCCAGATGTAAAAGATAGAAATATCTTTACTGTTCTTGTAAGTAAATCAGACCGTATCATGATTAACGGTAAGCCTGGAGATATCCGGAACTTAAAAGATCAGGCTAAAGAATTTCTTCATAACCCTGGAAACCTTGAAAAACTTCCCGAAAAGGAATTGAAACAAATCGATTATCTCGGTGAAGTTTTTGTTTCGAAAGGTATTATCTCATTGAAAAATGACAGGGGTACATCATACGATATGTATATTCAGGTTCAGGATGCTCTTACTGCAGCCGTTAGTGAACTTCGTGACGAACTCTCCATGGAGAAATTCGGAATAAAATTCGAAAACCTGAGTAATGATAACTATATATCTGCCATTAAAAAGGCTGTACCTGTATCAATCTCAGAAGCTGAACCCGCAAATATAGGAGACAAATAATATGGGACGTTTTGGCACAAAAAAATCCAAAGGTACTCCGGCAATTTCTACTTCTTCACTGCCTGATATCATCTTTATGCTGCTTTTCTTCTTTATGGTAGCTACTACCATGAGAGAAACAACACCGCTTGTTAAGGTGTCAGCACCGATAGCTTATGAAGTGCAAAAATTAGAAAAAAAATCGCTGGTGAGCTATATACAAATTGGTCCCCCTGTCAACAAAAAACTTGGCACGGAATCACGTATACAGCTTAACGACCGTATCGCTACCATTAATGAAGTCCAGGACTTTATTATTGCTGAAAGAGCATCACGCGACGAAATCGACCGTAAATTCCTTACTACTTCACTGAAAGTTGACAAGGAAGTTAGAATGGGTATCGTAACGGATGTTAAACAGGAACTCAGACAGATTGGTGCGTTTAAGATTAACTACTCTACACGAAAAGGCGCTAAAAAATAATATAGTAATCGCTGAAGTGATTCTAAAAAGGCTGTTCTAATATGGAACGGCCTTTTTTGTTTTTGTTACTTATCAGTACCAAATATAGGAAATAATTTAGGTTTATGAACAGTTCTATAAATAAAT
>CAYYSU010000004.1:0-86759 GCA_964474455.1 uncultured Bacteroidales bacterium | reverse complement strand
CGTATAGCTCTCCGGTATTGGCGAACCGGTATATTTGGGCTTAAACTTAGTGCCGTGAGCTGAGAGGAAAAGAAGATAAATAATAGCAACACTGTCGATAAATTTGATAACTAATATCGGGTTTTTGTTATAATAATAACAGTACTAATAATATAAGTGGAGACCAGAAACCACATTAACAAACGGGGCGACACCGAAAAGCCATACGAGTAGGAGATATAAATATTGTATTATGGAATCGTTTTCATTATTTTTAGTATTAGTTTATGTAGCGTTAACTATCTTTCTCATTGCAACTATGTGGAAGATATATTCCAAAGCAAATCAGCCGGGCTGGGCCTGCCTGATACCAATTTACAACATCATCGTGCTTTTGAAAATCGTTGGTAAACCATGGTGGTGGCTATTGCTGATGTTAATTCCCGGTGTAAATATCGTTTTTATGATATGGATGACAAATCTCCTGTCATTAAGTTTTGGTAAAGAGGAAGGCTTTACTGTGGGGTTGCTTTTACTGTCATTTATCTTTTACCCAATCCTTGCATTTGGTTCTGCAAAGTATCAAGGACCCGCCGGATTAAAATCAAATTAACCCCTGCCGATATTATTTTATTTTCGGGTAGAGCGAAGTAGTTTCATGGTCTGTTTTTTTTAAAATCATTACACAGAGTTTAATTTTGTAATTGTTTATTAAAACGCACCAGACTTTTTTAAGTCTCTACTCTGATAGCCTTGTGGTTTTTGAGTTTTCACGGAGTTCCGCAGAGTGCTTTTCCGCGGTGCGGAAAAGAGGGTTATGTGGATGTTGTTTTAACTCAAAGATGGAAGGTGCTGCATTGATCACGCTATTCCAGACCAATCCTCACGGATCAGGTGCGAAAGTTGGGTTACGGTATGTTGTACAAAAGCAAGCTAACTTTAATGAATTTGTGGCAAGAAAAAATCCCCGCCACGTTCCTAAAAGAAACCTCGGCGGGGCGGGGTGTTATTTGTATGGTATGTCGTTTACTCTTCTTCAGCGGTGGCAGCAGCAGTGGCTTCACCGGCGAGATAGTTGTCGAAATGGTATAACGAACCTTTTGTCTTGCAGATGAGGTTGAGCTTGTCAAGGATGCCGCCAAAGAGGGCTTCCTCTTCGTCCTGCTCCATGATGTACCACTGCAGGAACTGACAGGTGTTGAAGTCTTTCTCTTTGAAAGCCAGGTCGTAGATGTCGTTGATAGATTTTGTGATCATCTGCTCGTGTTCCATTATCTGCTCGAAGATATCTGTAAGATCTTTATAGTCGTTGCCCGGAACTTCCAGGGCTGAGCACAATGCATGGTTGCCGCGCTCATTAAGATACTTCATTAACTTGAGCTGATGCTCCCTCTCTTCGTCGCTGTGCTCGTAAAGGAATGCTGCGGCGCCGGGAAATCCGTTTGCATCACTCCATGATGCCATAGCAAGATATAGTCTTGAGGCTTCTTCTTCTAACTTAATCTGGTGATTAATTGCTTTTGCAATGTTCTCTTTCATCATAACAATAGTATTTAAAATATTTATCTGCTTTCACTGTTTAGAACAATAAAAACCCTTATTTGTTTGCCTGAATTATCCACCTGCTAAGTTAAAAAATGTTTTATAATATTTTACATTTTTTGTGCAAGGCCATGAGCCTGTTTTTTCCCGGTTATGATGGTGTGACGTATGTCTAAAATAGTTGTAATTTTGCTTAGAAGAGCGGGTGCGTTTTCAAAATAATAAAATGGAGTGGTGATGGATAACAAAACTGATGAACGATATATGCGTGAGGCGCTGAAGCAGGCTGCCATGGCCTTCGACGCTGACGAGGTGCCTGTGGGTGCTGTAATAGTGTGCAAAGACAGAATTATTGCGAGAGCACACAACCTCACCGAGCGCCTCAACGATGTCACCGCTCATGCTGAGATGCAGGCCTTCACGTCGGCGTTTAATTTCCTTGGCGGGAAGTATCTCCACTACTGCACTCTTTATGTCACACTGGAGCCTTGTGTGATGTGTGCCGGCGCTGCTTACTGGGCGCAGATAAGCCGCGTGGTATATGGCGCCGACGATGAAAAACGGGGCTCGTCGGCCACCGGCGTAAACCTATTTCATCCTAAAACAACGATCACAAAGGGGGTTCTTAAGGAGGATTGCGCTGCTCTATTGCAGGATTTCTTCGCTCGCAAGCGTTAGTTAGCAGGGAAGCTCAAACCAGAAACGGCTACCTCTTCCCATCTTCGACTTCACCTCTATGCCTTCGGAGCCCATGTTTTGCACCAAGTGACGGGCTATGGATAGTCCCAGCCCCACGCCTGGTTCCCCGAGCAGGCTTTGGTTGTCGGCTTTATAAAAACGCTTGAATATCTCCGGCAGCTCGTCCTGAGGTATCCCTACTCCGCTGTCTTGCACAAAAAATAGTACACTGCCATCGTGCTTCTCATACCCGAATGAGACAATACCTTTTTCCGTGAATCGTATGGCATTATCCAACAGATTCTCCAACACCTGTTTCAGCCTTATGGGGTCGGTGTCGAAGAGGTCTTCGCCATCGGGGAGGTCTTTAAACACATGCAGCTCCGGTCTTGAGAATCCGTCTTCATTGGGCATGTTGATGTATTTCTCTTTGATCTCGTCGAGGAACTCATTGAGTACAATTCCGGAATATACTATCTTCAGATCTCCGCTCTCGATGCGTGCCAGATCCATAATGTCGTCGATCATATTCACTACCTGGCGAGTATTATTTTGTATCTGGTGGCAGAACTGTAGTAGCTGTTTGTTCATATTTCCAGACTCCATAGCTATCAGCTGCGAGAATCCGTTGATGGCGTTGAGGGGTGTTCGCAGCTCCGCACTGATATTATTCAGGAATGCTGTCTTTATCTGCTCGCTCTGTTCGGCCTTTTTGCGGGCTATCTGCAGCTCTTCCTGCATGGCCTTCTGCTCCGTAAGGTCGTAGATATTCATCACCACATAGTCGGGTTGCAGATATGCGAATTGTATGCTGGCATATATCACATCATCGGTGAAGAATCCCTTAAAGAAAGTTTCTCTTCCAAAGCGTAATCCTTCTCTGAGGCACTGTCTCATGTCCGTGAGCAGGTTGGTATGTCCGGGGAGTAACTCCTCAGCACTCTTTCTGATCATCTCACGGAACACCAGCTCCCCTCGTTCATCTTCCGCCTTGGCAAGATTGAAGCCTTCGCCGTTGAACTGGAAGTAGAAGGAGTATATGGGATAGTTCTGAAGCGTTGACATCACCTCTTCTTCCTGAAGCGGGGCAGCAAACAATTCGCTGCGGTACGTAACATCTCTTAGACGTAGCACTATCACCTCTTTTTCATGATGAATAATACTGTATCCGGTTATGTCAAGTGTTTGATTTTCACGATGTTTGTCGATAGTCTGAAGCTCGAAGTGATGTTTTTTATAGTTTTTGATTTGATGCAGGTTGTCTAGTAAATGCTCCTTCTGTTTTGAAGGTATAAAGTCCAGGATCTCTTTCCCTATGATATCCTTTTTTTTCACATTGAAGAGATCGGTAAATCTGGTATTACAATCGGTTATTACCGGAGGCATGGCGTTCATGTCCAAAACCAGGGCGCTCTCCAGTTGTGATGATATGAGATACTCATATTTATTTGCCGGGTTTACAGCACTTTTCTGCTTCCTGGAGCCACAATCCTGTAGTTTATCCATCTCCGTTCTCAGCTCTCGGTTTTCCTTTTCCAGAAGCATAAGCCTGGTGAGATAAGATTGTAATGTGATGTCGTGTGCCATAGCGTATCCGATATGCCATTAGTAACCATTGAAGTACTCTATTTGTTTAGTAATATTTATATCTTTGTGTGAAGGAGTAGCTCCTGAATCAAAACAAAAATTTTATAATTATGGATCCTGAACCGTCGTTTTTTACCGCCTCCGATGAGTTGGAGATAGTTTGGTACAAGTGGCTTCCCAAAGAAGAACCCCCAAAAGCCATAGTCCAGATTGTGCATGGCATGGCAGAGCATGCCGCCCGCTACGATCATTTTGCCACCTTCCTTAACAAGCTCGGCTTTGCCGTTTATGCCGAGGATCACCGTGGTCATGGTGTTACCGCCGATCGCAATGGCATCCATGGCGACTTCGGTGCGGAGCCTGGGTGGCAATCTATTGTAAACGATATCAAGACGCTTAGTGATATGGCGTGCAAAGATTTCCCCAGTATCCCTCTGTTTCTCCTTGGCCATAGTATGGGTTCGTTTTTAACGCGCACCTATATTGCGCAGTTTGGTGACAGCCTCAGCGGCGTAATTCTCTCCGGCACTGCGGGAAACCCGGGAATAACAGCTTTGCTGGGACGAATAATTGCCAAAAGAGCTATGAAAAAATATGGCGCCGAGACATCAAGTCCCAAGCTGGATAAAATGTCCTTTGGCAGCTTCAACAAGAGGATAAAAAACCCTGGGTCGGCGTTCGCTTGGCTCTCGGCCAATAACGATAACGTAACGAATTACATCAACGACCCGTGGTGTGGCTTCACCTGCTCCAACAGATTCTTCTATGAGCTGCTGGGAGGTCTGAAGTATATCTTCCGAAAGGAGAATATCAACAAGACTCCCGCTTCGCTGCCAATGTACTTTATTGCCGGTGAAGAGGATCCTGTGGGCAATTACGGAAAAGGTGTGAAGCAGTCGGCGGATCTTTACCGCGCAGCAGGAGTGAAAGACGTGGAGCTAAAGCTCTATCCCGCCGTCCGACACGAGATCCTCAACGACAACAGCAAGGAGCAGGTGTATCAGGATGTGGAGCGGTGGCTTCTGGAGAGGGTTGATATTATTAAAAACAAGCATTCCTAAAAAAAAGGCTGCATCACGATAATGTAATGCAGCCTGAATAACGGGGGAAGTTTTTAGTTAATATGCGATTTCAAACTGCCGTAAGAACCGCATGTCGTTTTCAAAAAATAGTCGTAAATCATTGATCTGATACTTCAGCATGGTAATACGTTCGATGCCCATTCCGAAGGCAAATCCTGAATATTTTTCCGCATCGATGCCGCAGCTTTCAAGGACATTGGGATCCACCATTCCACAACCCAGAATCTCTACCCATCCGGTATATTTACAGATGTTACATCCCTTGCCGCCACATATCATGCAGCTCACATCCATCTCTGCCGATGGTTCGGTAAAGGGGAAGTAACTGGGGCGCAGACGTATATCTGTCTCCTCGCCAAACATCTCCTTTGCGAAGTACAATAATGTCTGTTTGAGGTCAGCAAACGACACATTTTTCTCCACATAAAGGCCTTCCACCTGATGGAAGATACAGTGCGCACGTGCCGATATAGCCTCATTACGGAACACTCTTCCGGGGAAGATCAGCCTGATGGGAGGGTCGTTATTCTCCATGGTTCGAACCTGCACCGACGAGGTGTGTGTGCGCAGCGCTATATCAGGGTCTTTTTCAATAAAGAATGTATCCTGCATATCTCTGGCAGGGTGCTCCTGCGGGAAGTTCAGGGCGGAAAAGTTATGGAAGTCATCCTCTATCTCAGGACCTTCGGCAACGGTATATCCTATGCGTGAGAAGATATCGATGATCTCATTGCGGACGATGGAAAGAGGGTGGCGTGACCCTGCGTTATTCCAGTTTGCCGGACGTGTAAAATCAATATCCTCTTCGTTGGTATCTTCTTTTGCATCTAGGATAGCCTTGAACTTCTCTATCTGCTCCTGTGCCTTTGCTTTTAATGTGTTTAATAGCACCCCAACTTCACGTTTCTGCTCGTTGGGAACGTTTCTGAACTCTGCAAACAAGGAAGGGATAGCTCCCTTTTTTGAGAGGTATTTAAGACGGAACTCCTCCATCTTAGCCTCATTGTGGGCTTTGAAGGTTTCTATCTCATTGATAAGCAGTTCTATTTTCTCTTTCATGATAAGCGTTATTCAATAATTTTTGCCGTCATGGTAATGGCTTCCACAGGTTTATCCATACGGCCTGTTTTAGCATTGGCGATCTTATCAAGAACATCGAATCCTGATATGAGTTCTCCAAAGACAGTGTAACCACCATCGAGATGAGGGGCGCCACCCACTTCAGAGTAAACGGCAATCTGTTCTTCGGTAAATGGTGTGTTCATGCGTTGTGCGAGCATCTGCATCTCTGAGGCAGAATACGTTTTGCCATCCACGATGTAGAACTGCGATCCTGAGGAGCGTTTTTCAGGGTTCACATGGTCACCTTTACGGGCAGCTGCCAGCGCACCACGCTTGTGCATCATTCCCGGAAGAATCTCCGCTTCGATGGTATATCCGGCATCTTTCATTCCGCCGTTATGGCCGCCACCCTGGATCATAAAACCTTTTATGATGCGGTGAAAATCGGATTCATTATAAAAACCCTCTTTTACCAGTTTTATGAAGTTATCGCGGTGGATGGGTGTTTCGTTATATAGCTCCACAATCATTACTCCCATGGAGGTAGTAATCTCCACTTTGGTTCTTTTACTCTCCTGTGCCTCTGTTGTCATTACTAAACTCATTATTACCAATGAGCAAACTATCAGTTTACGCATCATATTATTTTAATTTTTTAACAGTTATTTTAATATCCTTTACGGGACGATCCGAGTCTTTTGTTTGCACTGCTGCGATTTTATCAATAACGTCAAGGCCTTCAACTACTTCACCAAAAACAGTGTACTGACCATCCAGGTGAGGGATGCCGCCAATAGTTGAGTAGGCTTCACGTGCTTCAGGCGACATTTTCCAATCTGCCTCGTCGATCATTTCGTCAAGAACAGGTTCCAGTGCCAGGAGTTTAGTATTTATCTCTTCATCTTTTCCTGCTTCCTGCAATGCCTGTAGCTCATTTGCAAAGGCTATATTGGCAGGATCCTGGATATATGTTCCAAATAACTCACGGCGTAACTGCATTTTCATATTATTTTCGAAGTTATCGAGATCTTCATTTGTGTACACCTGACCTTGTGCAATATAAAATTGTGATCCGGAGCTTTTGCGCTCAGGGTTAATATTATCGCCTGTGCGTGCTGCAGCGAGGACACCTTTTTTGTGAAACAGTGTGGGAACGATTTCAGCATCGATCTGATATCCGGGGCCGCCATTACCAAGTCTCTGTTCAGCAGTGGCATCCTTTGATTCCGGATCACCGCCCTGGATCATAAAATCTTTAATAACACGGTGGAAAAGAAGATCATTATAGAAACCTTCATCTGTAAGTTTAAGAAAGTTATCCCGGTGAAGAGGCGTTTCATCATATAGTTTAACCTTCATATCACCATACTCTGTTGAGATAAGAATCATGTCACCGGAAGAATTATTCTGGCTGCATGCAGTAAATACTATCACTACACTGATAAGGAACATAAATTTTTTCAAAGCGTAAATTTTTTAAGATTTGTATTAAAATATCGTGCAAATGTAAGGATTGTTTCCGAAAGAGAGCTTTCTATATGCAATATGTGTTATGGCAGATAAATTATTTCATCTTTTTATTTTTGTTATAACAGCACCTGCAGAGAGGCTCGTAGCTATCTGTTTCTCCCAGCATCACAAGTTTGTTATTCACAACGGTACGATGAGAATACTGCGCCAGGTTGCCGCACATGACACAAATGGCGTGAACCTTATCGACGAACTCCGCCGAGGCCATTAGTCCGGGCATAGGACCGAAGGGCTTCCCACTGTAATCCATGTCAAGGCCTGCGCAGATAACTCGTACCCCGCTATCTGCAAGCTGATTGCATATATTGATGATCCCCATATCGAAAAACTGAGCTTCATCGATACCTACTACATCCACATCGTTGGCGTAGAGCAAAATCTGTGATGAGGACTCCACAGGAGTGGACTGAATGGCGTTTTCATCGTGCGACACCACCTGCTCTTCGTCATAGCGCGTATCAATGGAGGGTTTGAAAATTTCTACCTTCTGTTTTGCAATGCGGGCGCGATTCAATCGGCGGATCAACTCTTCGGTTTTACCCGAAAACATGGAGCCGCAAACCACTTCTATCCAGCCGATTTTGCGTTGAGGATTATTTATGCGTTCATAAAACATTGGCGTATTGCGATCTTTTATACCTTTAAGGCACTATTTGGAACAAAAATAATAAAACCTTCGTAGCTTTAAACATTATTAGCATGGATAAAAGAATTGTTCAACAAGTAATTTCGGAAACCCTTGACGCTGTGAACGATCAGGTGAATACAATAACCGATTATAATGGAAAAATTCCCTGGATAGAGATTGATATTACCAAGGATTACCTGCGAACACTCTATGAAAACATCCTTGTTTTGGAGCGATACAACGGCAATGAAGAAGAATTTGTGACCAACGAGGCAGTGAGAAACACCTCTGATTCAAGTAAAACAGAAAAAGCAGAGAAAAAAACTGACGTGCCGGTATTTCAACCCATAGAAGATGCTCCGGAGCCCGAATCTGCCGAAGAGACTGTAACAGAGGAGCCACCAATGGCAAAACCTGTGGTAGAAGAGATTGTAGAGGATACCCCGGAGCCTCTAGCAGAAGAGCTTGCAGAGGAAACCTTGCAGGAGGTTGAGAAGAAGAGTGCTGCCATAAAAGAACCACCCAAAGAAGTAGAAGAGGTAAATACTCCCATGGAGGAGGCTCCCAGGAAGACCCAAGAGAAAATTCCTACCATTGAAGATCTTCTTTTTAGCAGTGATGAAGCTGCTTCGGCAGAGGATAAAAAGCCTGAACATCAGGAAGTTAAAGAGCAGAAAAAAGTTACTAAATCGGGTGATTCTAATTCTGATACTATTGCTGACAGACTGGGAACGACAACGAAGTCGCTGGGTGAAACAATCCATACGCAAGATAGAACTCTGGCAGATAATATTGATAAAGAACCCATCCGAAAACTCAAGGCTGCAATAGGTATTAACGATAAATTTATATTTCTTAATGACTTGTTTTATCGTGTTTTGGAAGATTATACTTATACCATAACTGCCCTTGATGAGGCTAAGAATATTGAAGAGGCGGCGGCTATTATAAAAGCACGATCGCAGGCGTTGAATTGGGATGAAAATAGCGAAGCCTTTAAGAAACTGAAAAATTTAGTAGATAGGAAATTCATCAATTATTAAAAGATCTATGCCACAATTCTATCTTGTACCAACGCCGGTAGGTAATCTGGAGGATATAACCCTCCGGGCAATACGTATTTTGAAAGAGGTGGATACTATTTTGGCCGAAGACACCCGCGTTACGGGAAAGCTGTTGCACCATTATGAAATCGGCACTCCCATGCAAATTCACCATCAGTTTAACGAGCATAAAAGTGTAGTACACCTTGCCGACAGGATGGAGGGTGGCGAGTCGATAGCTTTGGTGACAGATGCCGGTACTCCCGGAATATCGGATCCTGGATTTCTACTGGTGCGTGAATGTGTTGAACGAAATATTGAGGTGTCGTGCCTTCCCGGCGCCACAGCTTTTGTTCCGGCACTGGTAAATTCAGGGATACCATGCGACAAGTTCTTTTTCGAAGGATTCCTGCCGCATAAAAAAGGCCGTAAAACACGTGTCGAAAAGCTCGCTGCAATGGAGAACACCATCGTTTTTTATGAAAGCCCGTATCGCCTGGTGAAGAGCCTGGAGCAGCTGGCAGAGAGCTTTGGCCCGGAGAGAAAGGCCTGCGTCTGCAGAGAGATATCCAAGCTGTACGAGGAGTCAATGAGGGGTTCTCTTGAAGAGCTGGCACAACACTATACCGAGCATCCCCCAAAGGGAGAGATAGTGATAGTGGTGGAGGGCGTTATCGGCAAAGAGAAAAAACGATATAATACAATAAAATAGTAGAACAATGTCATATACTTATGAATATCCTCGCCCCTGCGTAACCGTTGACGCAGCACTATTTTCACAGACTAAAATGGGAATAAAGATACTGCTCATAGAGAGAGGCAACGAGCCGTATAAAGCGATGTGGGCGCTGCCGGGAGGTTTTGTGGATATGGATGAGACCTGCGAAACCGCCGCAGTGCGAGAGCTGGAGGAGGAGACAGGAGTATCCGGAGTTACACTCACACAATTCAGAACATACAGTGCGGTAAAACGTGACCCCAGGCATCGTACCATCACAGTGGTGTATTTTGCCCTTGTTGATGAGAATAGACTTACAGCCACTGCCGGTGACGATGCTGCCGATGCGAGGTGGTTCCATATCCAAAACCTACCGAACATGGCCTTTGATCATGAGATGATTGTTAAAGAACTGGTTGAGGCCTGCTTGTAATATTTTGTTTTAGCTTATAATTTTTATCTATAATTTTTAAAGGACACTGAGTTTCCGTAGGAATCACAGAATTATTATTTCAGGCAGGAGTCTGTATCTATTGGCTCCACATGAATGGTTAGCACAATACCGAACTCCCTGAAAACAGCTTTCTCTATTTTTGATGCTTTTTCGTGGCTGTCGAAGATCGTCAACTCTCCGGGCATACAGATGTGGCACGTCATCTCTTTATGGTTACCGTAATCGTGAAGATGTATATGATGAAGCTGCATATTATAACCTGCTATATTATCTGCCAGCTGCTGAATATCATTTTTCAACTCCTCCGACGGCTCTGTGCCTATAACTTTATTCACTGCTTCGTGAAGGATCTCCCAGGAAGCGTAAAAAATTAGCAATGCTACGATTATACTGAGAACACCATCTATCCACCAATAATATTTCCCAAGAAAAATACCCACCAGGATAACAACAGAAGAGAGAGCATCAGTTCTATGATGCCAAGCGTCGGCTTTAACAGCACTGTTTCCGGATTTTCTTGCGGCATAGAGAGCATATTGTGCCATACCCTCTTTCAACAGTATGGAGACAGCGGTAACAATAATCGCTATTATGCCGTAGCTGGCTTGCTCATGGGTCTGCAATCTTTCAATGCCCTTAAGAATAAATTCCAGACCTATTACCACCAGCAGCACTCCAATAACTATAGATGCCACCAGCTCTGCTCTTCCGTGCCCGTAAGGATGCTTCTTGTCGGCAGGCTTTCGTGAGATTTTCGCCGACACAAGAACAATAACAGAACTAAGTGAATCCGTTAATGTATGCCATGCATCAGCGATCAAAGCTACTGAACCACTAACGATTCCTGCCCAGTATTTTAAACCAAAAAGTAGGGTGTTGGCTATTATGGATAGCCAACCTTCTGTAACTGCAAGATCTCTTTTCTTCATTATTATTAGATTATAAAAATGAAACACAAATATTACAGAATGGTTTTCAAAGTCACTTTTTTCATTTTTTTTCTTATCTTGTGGTGTCATTATTCTGTAAATGCCTTAATTATGAGATCATCGATAATACTTCTTATCATCCTGGGGTGTATTAAGATCGCATTAGCACAACAAATAACTGTGCCCGGAGAGGTTTTGGTTCAGATAAATAATGGCGAAATGAGATCTTCTGATGTTATGGGTAATACAGAATCCCTATACTCTCCCATGGGGTTGAAATTCGTGCATTGTGTATCGAAAAATCTTAATATTTGGTTGTGTCGTTTCGACAGCAACACCATCTCGGAAGCAACTATTTCTTCATTATTAACGCAGGAAAAGCGTATCACTGTAGCTCAGCCAAACAGGAAACTGGAGCTTAGAGAGACCCTTCCTGATGATCTCTACTTCCCGGATCAATGGAACCTGCATAATACGGGAATGTATGGCGGAGTGCCGGATGCGGATATTGATGCACCCGAAGCCTGGGACTACTCCACTGGAGGAGAGACCGTTTTTGGCGATACCATTGTAATGGCCATTATCGATGATGGTTTCTATCTCAATCATGATGATATTAATTTCTTTAAGAATTATTATGAGATTCCCGATAATGGTATTGATGATGATAACAACGGCTTCATAGATGATTTTCATGGTTGGAATGCATATGATCACGATGGAAATGTTCGTAACAAAGATCATGGTACTCATGTGGCGGGAATAGCCGGAGCCATTGGAAATAACGGTATCGGAGTTAGTGGCGTTACCTGGGGCGGCAGAATACTTCCCATTAGCGGTACCGAGCAGGTGGAAGCTACAATCCTGGAGTGCTACGATTATGTTCTTACCATGCGTAAACTGTATGATGAAACCAATGGTGCCAAGGGAGCTTTCATTGTATCTACGAATCTTTCATGGGGTATTAACAGTGGTGATCCCGATGATTTTCCGCTGTGGTGTGCCATGTATGACTCTTTGGGCGCTTGTGGTATCCTTAGTGCCGGTGCCACGGCAAATGCTAACTACAATATTGATGAGGTTAATGATATGCCTACCGCCTGTGATTCGCCATACCTTATTACTGTTACCAACACTACCAAGGATGATCAGAAGCATATATCGGCGGGTTACGGAGCAACAACCATTGACCTTGGTGCCCCAGGAACAGCCATATATAACACACGCCAGGGCAACAGCTATGGCTTTAAGTCCGGAACATCCATGGCGTGCCCGCATATTACGGCTTCTGTAGCTCTGCTGTTTGCCGCTGCCGACGAGGATCTGATTTCACGATATCTTAATGACCCGGAGGAGATATGCCGTATTTTTCGTGATGCAATTCTTCTCACCACGGATACATTGGAGACGCTCCGTGAGGTGACGACGACAGGCGGGCGCTTGAACCTGCACAAAGCAGTGGAGTATATTCTTGCGCCACCGCCCGCCGCTGAGCTGTCTTTTGATTTGGATACTCTGGTGGTATGTGTGGCGCCGGGTGAACGAGCTGTACGCACAGTATTCCTTACCAACAACAGTGATTTCTCGGCACCCGTTGAGGTTTCTGTGGAGAGTAATGCCAACTGGATGAATATAAATGTTCCCATGGATACTATTCCGGCTGGTCAGCAGATAGAAATAGAGTGCTGGTTCGATGCTGATCAGTTACAGGAGGGTGAATATGTTAATAATATCGTTACCATGACATCCGGAGAAAAGACCAGACTTCCCGTGTTATTTAGCGTTTTTGATGATCTTGAAATAAAAGAGAGTAGTAACACACTGTTCAGAGTTTTTAATAACCCCGCTGTTCATGGTGCTATTGTTATCGGAAGAGATAAAACCCATAATATTCTTAATACAGCAGTTTATAGTTTGGAAGGCATGGAGATCTGTGCCGATGAATGGACAGGTGATATTCTACGTATGAATATTGATCATCCCGGAACATATATTGTCTCCGTCTCCCATGAGAATAGTGTCGTATTTATTGAAAAAGTCATTGTACGATAGTAATATCATCTTGTTTTTTTGTGAGTTATATTTCTGTTAACCAACAACATAGATAATGCTAGTGAATTTTTTAGAAAAATAGTTTCCTGACCATGGGTTACTTTTTTGCTGTTTTGGTATTAAGAATTAAACAACCGGGCTCGGTGTTATGAAACCAAAATAGGAGGAGGCTGAAAATCCTGAAAAGAGTAAGCTTGATTTTAGTGTTGGAGATATGAAAAAGATTTTAACGGTTTTATTACTTACCGCAATGGTAATAGGAAGTGCAAATGTGTATGCAAACCAGAGTGATGTGTACACGCAACAGGATGAAGCAACCTGTGTGACGCAGGATGAACTAAGCTGGCCAAAATTGCGATTAAAATGGCGTGTGCGCATTATTTTTAATCTAAGGGATTTTGATCAAGATTGCTTGCTAGGAGATGGTTTTTGTATTAGAATTTTACTCGGTATTGGTGGTTCTTCTGATAATACCTTAGGTGAAGCAATGCCGGGTGAGATAGGTCCCACAAATGATGGCCGGTATGTGGCTGTAAAAGTGGATCATAACGCTGTGAATGATTACGAAGATGGTAACGAGGTTTACAGATTCAAGAACAAGCGTTCGATCTATTTACCCAAGGATATTTATCTGCCTGATGAGGTGTGGAAGAAAATGGGCATGGATCCCATTACCTATCAAGCCGGCACCTACAGTCTTGTTAATCAGGATGGTGCGTATTTTATTATGTTTCCGTTGCAGTAGATTGATTATTAAAGGGTAGGGATACTCCCTACCCGTTTTTAACTTAAATATATAGCTATGAAACGAATTATTATCTCACTGTTTATTCTGGTTATGATCCTTTTCAACTCCTGCAACCAGATATTCAATTCATTTGCTCGTGGCGTTGGAGTTCTTCCAAAATATCGGAACACGGAAGAGAGCCTTGATTGTTTTAAGAAGAAGGTCGGATATGAACCGGATTTCTTTGCCTATGCCAATAGTAAAAATGCATGGAGTGAGTTGTATTCTTACAGGGTTTTTCCTAGTGAGGAGTTTTACAATGCCCAGGGACAGAAGATAACATACGATTCCACCTGGATATGTCCGGGGTCAGCCTCGAAATTTGTTAAGGCTTTGGGCAGTGACACACTCGAGATGCAGGTATATGAAAATGAATCAATTGACGATCTGCTGGAGAAGCTTGAGTTTGCTCCGGAGATGGCCTTTGACCCCGCAGAGCTGGGGAAGATGTATGATTATGCCATGTTTGTTTTCTTCTTTACCGACATGATTAATTATTTTATGAATTGTATAAAATTTGAGATCGACTCAGCGCTTGCTAATCCATATAAAGAAGTGGCGATAATTCCTGTTTGCCTTGATGGAAACAGCGCCGTTTTTGAAAGCAATAAAGCGTATAAGCGATTTCTTAATGAATAACTATTAAATAGGGTAGGAGCAGTATGGGATGTGGGGAAGGATACCTTTTGGGATCATTATGATCTGTTTTTTTGCTATTTCCGACTTGGATTATGGGCGTAAACCCATAAAATTTTGTTTGGTATATAGTGTTGAAAATATGGAGGGTATCACCCTTTGTAATTCTTCAGATTCTATTATTATAAAGTCATCCTCACCTATTGCAGATTGGAGTTTTACCCTGGGAGGGATGCATCTTCAGAATTGGCAGGAGTCACCATCCTTAAAGAGCCATCTTCTTGCTCTTGGTGAGATATCAGCCCAATATAGAAAAAAGATCAGCACCGCATCTTTTGAATCAAGAACCAGATATGAGCTGGGATCACTCATAACAACACCGTTTTTTATGGATAAAAGCAACGATAATTTCCTGCTCAACATAGGGTTTATGTTTGGCTCAGGGCCGATGTCTCTGTCGCTTACTGGCAGAACAGAAACCCAGTTTCTGCCGGGGTATGTTATTAAAGAAAACGACACCTCCGGCGTTAGAACTTCTGTTATGACCTCCTCTTTTTTCTCTCCTGCTTCTGTTTATTTGAGCTATGGTTATAATTACTCCTTGAAAAACAGTTTTAAGGGGAAGCTGGAAATGGGTGTATGTGGTGGACGGGCTGATTTTTTTATTAATCAACATATATATAAGATCTCCGGGCGTGAGATTATTTATGGTGTAGAGTACGGTGAGTATTTTTCCACTTCACACGGAATAAGCATTAGATATGAGGTGGGATGTAATCTGAGTAAGTACGTCAAATGGAGTAATACCGGTAATTTTAATGTACGTAAACCATACGCCTCTTACAATAATTTTTGGAATCAGGCTGATTTTGAAATGCGGAATTCAATCCTTCTGCTATCAGGAAAAAGAGTTAAAACAAAAATCGAAAATGTAATGAAATACAACCCTTTGATAGATAATTCATTACAATTGAAACACTCCATCTCTGTCGGTTTTGGGAATTAATATGCCTCAGGAGTATCAAAACCTTTGGTGATATTGGCAATAAACCCAAACGAAATATGTGGTTCTGTGTTAGACACAAAACCCTTCTCCAGCAACATAGTTCCTTCAGGTTGTGACAAGCGATATTTTATAATATAATCATGGGGGTCCTGCATAAAATGTTTGATAGTTTTTTCCCTTTTGGCACGATCGTGATCTGAAAGAACAGCCTGAAATGATGATGAGAAGATATTACTATCCGACACTTCAATGTCAATACATTCTTCCAAAGAGCCGCAAGTGGAGATAGTTTTTTTTGTGTGGTTGTAGCGCCAGTAAAATATCGAGAGATAGCGCAGAATTTGATTCATAAGCATCATATCCCTTGCGTTGTCATGTAGCTGAAGTTGTGCCTTAATTCTTGATTTTACCTCCATGAGTTCGAAAGGCTTAGCGATATAATCCACCG
This sequence comes from uncultured Bacteroidales bacterium, assembly GCA_964474455.1. Lineage (GTDB taxonomy): Bacteria > Bacteroidota > Bacteroidia > Bacteroidales > BM520 > BM520. The sequence continues at coordinate 70,598 of CAYYSU010000004.1, read as the reverse complement.
CGCCCAGCTGATACCCGCGGATGCGATGTTCATAGTTTGATTTTCCGGTAACGAAAATTACTGGTATAGAGGCTGTTATAGCATTGGTTTTAAGTTTTTTTATTACATCAAAACCATCCATTCCGGGCATTGCAATATCAAGCAGAATAAGATCTGGCTTCTTCTCTGTTGCTACCTTTACAGCTGTGGTTCCATTTTTTGCAACTTGTATATTGTATTGCGTGTTAAGCGAATGGAATAACAGTTCAATGTTGGAGCGGTTGTCATCAACGATTAATAGTGTATATGGTTTTGGTTTCATATGTCTTTGTTTATTTCAGTATTTATTTTTTTGCAGATATTCCCGGCCTTCTCAAAGTCGAAGTCATCAAGATGTTCAAGCATCTCGCTAACGGATGGCTTCAGATTCTGCGGCCATGAAACCTGACGGCAAAGTTCGTTGATTTCATCGATTTGAGAAGGGCTGAATTGTTGAATTAGGTTAATGATTATTTCCAATGATCCTTTTATGTTTTCAGGTTTTCTTATGATAATGCCGGAGCTGTGTGCCGTATCCTGGTTTTTATTCTTTTCTTTCCTCTCTTTTAGCAGATGAAGCAACTCTGTGAATTCGCAAATAAAATCGTTAAATAGTTTGTTTTTATGAATAGTATCAGAGTTTCCTTTTTCAAGAATATCCTCCAACTGCTGTGCCTTGTTGCTAAGTTCTACAGCTCCGATGGTTCCAAGTATTGATTTAAGACTGTGTATATTCAGGTACAAACCTTCTTTATCACTTGTTTCAGCTTGCTGCTCCAGCCTGTCAGCGATATTACCATATTTACTAATAACATTTTCTATTACCTGTATTAGGATGGTGACATCACCTTCTACGCGTTGTAGTGCAAGCTCAAAGTTCAGTCCTTCTATTGTTGAGAAATTCTCTTCTTCTGCGATCGATGTTTGTCGGTTATAGTAATTTGTTTTTCCTGCGATTTTTGCCAGCTGTTGTGAAAGGGTATCTTTTCTTGCCGGTTTATGGAGATATCCTGCTGCGCCCTGCTCCATAGCCTTCTGTACTTCGTTGTTTGGACTAAACCCTGAAAACAATAATACTTTTACCTCTTTATTATGGGCTTTTAATTCTCTGAATACTTCATATCCTGTCATGTCGGGCATCATAATATCTAAAATAACAGCTGCTACCTCTTTGCCGTTTTCTTTATAATAAGAGATACAATCTTTCCCATTATCAAACTCCACAACTCTGTATCCCAGGTCTTTGATCATCAATGAAGTAACTTCACGTACTATCTCTTCATCATCCACAAGCATAATAATACCCTCCCCATAAACGGTGTCGTAATGTGATGAACGGGTATCGGATTTATACTTGTGGCAGGAGGGCAGTAATATTGTGAATGTAGTTCCTCTACCATGGCTACTGTTTACCGTTATAGTACCATGATGCGCCTGAATGGTTCCGAGCGTTGCCGACAGACCCAGCCCGGTGCCGTGTCCTTTCTCCTTAGTACTGAAGAACGGCTCGAAGATTTTTTCCAGATGCTCCTTTTGAATTCCTATGCCATTGTCGGCTATTTCAATAGAGAGGTATTTCCCTGCAGGAGGGTTGTTTGTCATTTCTTCCCCCGTAGGAATTTCAATGTTTCTGGTGGAGATGGTAATAATACCACCACTCTCCATCGCGTCTTTCGCATTGATGGCGATGTTTAGGATTGCATTTTGAATGGAAGAAGTATCACCCATGAAGAACGGGTTTTGTGCCTGTTGCTTTACGACGATCTCTATCTGCTTCCCCAGGCCGGGTTTTAAGAGCATAACACATTCACCGATAATCTCATGAATATTATTTATGACAGTAACATATTTTCCTTTCCGGGAAAAGGCGAGTAGTTTCCCTGTCAGGTCAGCAGAGCGCTCTGATGCTCTGATAATATTATCTGCATAATTGATAAGCTGAGCATCACTGAGTCTTTCGCGAAGCATATTGGCATACCCTGAGATTCCCATAAGCTGGTTGTTGAAGTCATGAGCTATACCTCCGGCGAGCTGACCCACAGCATTCATCTTTTCACTGTGACGAACCTGTTCTTCCAGTTCATTACGTTTTCTGACATCCTGTACAAAGGCCACTTTATATTCCCCTCCCGAAGCAAAGAGGAAATTTGTTGCCATTTCACATGGAATAATCTCTCCCTCTTTTGTTATATGATTTTTTGTTACATGAATTGTTTTTTCCTTTTTCAATCTTTCCCATCTGGAGGTAAAATCATCCTCGGTAAGTTGATCTTCAATATCATATATTTTCAGGTTCAGAAGCTCCTGTTTTTCATACCCCAGATTTCGAAATAATGCCTCATTAATATAATGGAATGAACCATCTTTTTTGAGTACATAAACCATAAGAGCCGAATGATCGAGTGTAAACTTTGTTAACTCAAGTTCTTCCTCTGCTTTCCTTATTTTAGATACATCCCTTATTGCCGCCAGGTGTACATTTCTGTCCTTCCAGATAAAATATGCCAGCGATATCATGGCAGGGAATGTGTCATTGGTTTTTGTGATCAGATATATATTATTGAATAGCGCATTATGTCTTTTGAGATTCTCTTTGATATTTTCGGGATCCTGCACCATCTGAAATACTGTAATATTCAGGAATTCTGATGGGGAGTATCCGAACATTTTAGTTGCGGCAGCATTGGTTTCAAGAATTTCACCGGTGTCATTATCACATAAAAACAGGGCATCAGACTCGAGAGCAAACATATTTCTGTACTTCTCCTCACTCTCTGCCAGAGCAATTTTATCAATGCGATGTGATGTCACATCCTGCAACCATCCACTACTTGAAATCCTGTGCCCCAGTTCATTATAAGAGTGTTCATATTGTGCATAAATGTACTTTAGCTCGCCATTGGATGAAACAGCTCTGAATTCCACTTCTCCTTTTCGCAAAAGATTGCCATTGGCAGGCATGAAGGCATGCCGTTTCAGTTTCATTATGTCTTCAGGGAATATTTTATCACGAATAGAATAATTATTATCCTGCACGTTGTCCTGCAGGTTGAGGATATTATTCATTTCAGAAGACATATTAACCTGTTGCTTTGCCCAGTTATAATCGAAAAAAGCAATTTGTGCAAGCTGCTGTGTGCGCTCGAGTCTCTTCTTATGCTCTAACAGGTTTCTTTGGGGATCCTTAAATACTGTAATGTCCTGTATCAATCCGGACACGGTCTCGGGCTCCCCTGTATTATCTAGAAACACTCTTCCCTGTAGCGAAAATATCTTCACTTTATCTTCATCAGAAATGACCTGAAACTCCAGACTGAAGGGGATTTTTTCTAAAATAATTTTTTTCAAAGACTGCTTAAAGGTCTCTTTTTCTTCAATAAGATCAAGAAATTCATGTAGTGGGTATTCATCCTTCTTTTTTCCGGGGATAGAAAAAGATTGTTCGCTGGAGATAATAAAACTTTTGGTTATAATATTGTATTCAAAACATGAAACGAACTCCTGTAATACCTCAGGGTGCTCTATTTTTTTTTTCACATCATTGTTAACAATTTTTTTGTTAGTATTATGTGAGCCGAGAATAATGATCCATACAAGAGCTGTTATTCCCAGAGCAAGTGAAATAAAGTAATATGTGTTTTTTACCACTTCTTCTTGATTGATGCCAAGATGAAGCAAAAGCATTATTACCGCAAATATCAGCAGAATAATCGCCGGAAATACCGGTATAGGCTTTTTTTGGTTTTGGTTATTACCTGAAGCACTCATACGTTTCTGGTTCTTTGTAATGGTAAAGATACAGAATATGAATAGAATAATTATAAATAACTTAAAGATGACAAAAAAAGGCCGGATATTTTTTCGGCCTTTTGTCAATATGGATATGTGTATTACTCTTTAAAGAATCTTTTTTGAAAAATGATTAGTCCAAAAACACCAATGGTGATGGCACTGTCGGCAATATTGAAGATAGGGCGGAAGAATTCAAAATACCGGCCTCCGAACCATGGCATCCATTCCGGCCAAAAGCCTTTAATTATTGGGAAGTATAGCATGTCAACAACTTTTCCATGCAGCACCGATGCATATCCACCAGCTTCGGGTAAAAATGTAGCTACTTCATAGGGCGTACTTTCACTAAAGAGAACGCCATAGAAAACACTATCAATGATATTCCCAAGTGCCCCGGCACATATCATGGAGAGGAATATTATGAAAAGCGTATTTGGCCTGGTGCGATTGATATGCCTCATGTATAAAGCAAGGGCTACTACTGCTACCAATCGGAATAGCGTCAGTATTATCTTGCCGGTATCACCGGCAAACTCCATCCCGAAAGCCATGCCATTATTTTCAATGAAGTGGATGCGTGCCCACTCACCGAGATATTGGTATTCCTGACCTACATACATAGTTGTCTTAACCAGAATCTTTGTAAACTGGTCAACAGCTACTATTAGGCTTACGATCCAAAAGGGTTTTTTGAGAAACTTCAGCATTACTGCTATTTCCTGTTGTTTCGTTTTTCAAACTTGTTTTGTTCCATCTTAGCCTCAATACTCAATGTAGCATGAGGAACACTCTTCAAGCGCTCTTTAGGAATTAGCCTACCTGTTTCACGGCATACGCCGTAGGTTTTATTTTGGATGCGAATAAGTGCATTTTCAAGGCTCTGAATAAATTTCTGTTGACGTGCTGCCAATCGACTATTCTCCTCTTTACTAAGCACAGCATTACCTTCTTCCAGAACCTTAAATGTAGGAGATGTGTCATTAGTTCCATGAACATCACTCTGAGTGTAAGCTTCCTGAAGTAACTTGAGGTCATTCTGAGCATTCTCAAGTTTTTCAAGGATTATCTGGCGAAACTCCTCCAGCTCCTCATCGCTATAGCGAAGTTTTTCGTTTGTTGCTTCTTTTGCCATATCCATTATTATTTATCTCGAAAACGTATTTTCGAGGTTATTATTTCTTTTTTATTGTAATGTGGGTAACTAATCCCTCTGTTAAGTCAATCTCTATGGAGTCATCTTCTGACAAAGAGTCTACAAATAATAATTCTTGCGTCAGGGTTTCAGCACAAATATAGTCAAAATTTGTTTTAACAATATCCTCTAAGTTACCCTTGCGTTCAAGAGTCACAACAATATTATCAATAACATCAAAGTTGCTCTCTTTACGTATATTCTGGATTTTATTTACCAACTCACGAGCATGACCTTCATTGCGAAGTTCCTCATCGAGAGTAATATCCAGTGCCACGGTGAGATTGCCATCATTTGCCACAACCCATCCCGGGATATCCTCAGTGGAAATTTCCACATCTGCAGTGGTAAGTGTGATAGCCTCATTATTAACCTCAATAACTTTCTGTTCGTTAGCTTCCAGTTCATTGATATCTTCCTGAGTAAATCCGGCCACAACACCGCTGATCTGCTTCATCATTTTACCATACTTAGGGCCAAGAGCCTTAAAGTTTGGTTTTATCTTTTTTACCAGGATACCTGACTCTGTGAGGTATTCAATCTCTTTGATGTTTACTTCCGAGAGGATAAGGTTCTTCACCTTGTCAACCTGTTGTGTGAAATCTTCTCCTATAACGGGGATCATGATTTTTGCCAAGGGCTGACGTACACGCAGGTTTGTTTTTTTCCTCAGAGAGAGTACCATTGAGCTTATCTGCTGTGCCAGCTGCATGCGCTCTTCCAGTTTTTTGTCGATAAGAGATTCGTTGGCAACGGGAAAGTCTGTGAGATGAACAGATTCGGCTTTGATTTTTCCGGTAGCGCCGTTAAGATCCAGGAATAGACGCTCAGCAAAGAAAGGAGCTATCGGTGCCATGATACGAGCTACTGTCTCTATGCAGGTGTAGAGAGTTTGGTATGCAGAGATCTTATCTGTTGAGTAATCACCTTTCCAGAATCTTCTTCTGGAGAGACGAACGAACCAGTTGGATAGGTGGTCGCTTACGAAGGTACTTATGGCGCGGCCTGCCCGTGTGGGCTCGTAGTCATTATATGATTTATCAGTGAACTTAACAAGAGAGTTCAGCTCCGAAAGAATCCAACGGTCAATCTCCGGACGCTCCTCAGCGGCGATTTCTGCCTCTTTGTACTCGAAGCCGTCGATGTTGGCGTAAAGAGCAAAGAAGGAGTACGTATTGTAGAGTGTACCAAAGAATTTTCGCTGCACTTCGGCGATACCTTCAAGGTCGAATTTTAGATTGTCCCAAGGCTGTGCGTTGGTGATCATATACCAGCGGGTAGCATCGGGGCCATATTTTGCAATGGTCTCAAAAGGATCTACAGCATTGCCAAGACGCTTGGACATCTTGTTGCCCTTTTTGTCAAGCACCAAGCCATTACTGACGCAGGTTTTGTATGCCGGGGAGTCGAAGGCCATGGTAGCAATGGCATGTAGCGTATAAAACCAACCGCGCGTTTGATCTACGCCCTCAGCAATGAAATCTGCAGGGAAGTAACTGTCGAGGTTATCCTTGTTTTCAAACGGATAGTGATACTGGGCATAAGGCATCGCTCCCGAGTCGAACCATACATCAATAAGGTCTATCTCACGATGCATTGGCATACCCGAATCAGAAATCAGCACTATGTCATCCATGTACGGACGATGTAGGTCTATTTTATTGTAATTGTCAGTACTAAAATCACCGGGCTTGAAGTCAGCGATGGGATTTTTCTCCACAAGGCCGGCCTTTACAGCTTTCTCTATCTCTTGGTATAGCTCTTCCACAGAACCTATGCATATCTCCTCTTTTCCATCTTCCGATCTCCAGATTGGAAGTGGCGTACCCCAAAAACGTGAGCGACTTAGGTTCCAATCCTGCAGGTTTTCCAGCCAGTTGCCGAAACGTCCCGTGCCCGTTGCTTCCGGTTTCCAGTTGATGGTCTTGTTAAAGGCAATCATCTTGTCTTTGGCAGCAGTAGATCTTATGAACCATGAATCAAGCGGATAATAGAGTATGGGCTTGTCTGTTCTCCAGCAATGAGGATAGTTGTGCGTATGCTTCTCTACTTTGAAGGCCTTATTTTCATATTTGAGCATCACTGCAAGATCCACATCAAGAGACATATCTTTTTCAGTAAGCTCAGGGTCATAATCATTTTTAACGAATCTCCCCGCATATTTACCGTAAGCTTCCGTATCCACAAAATTCTTTACGAAATCTTTGTCAAGCTCATCGATGGTATAGAAACGTCCACGTAAATCAACCATGGGACGCAGCCGCTCCTCATTATCGATAAGGATGAGCGGTGCGATGCCTGCCGTTAGAGCAACACGTTTGTCATCAGCACCAAAGGTAGGCGCAATGTGCACGATACCTGTGCCATCCTCTGTGGTAACATAGTCGCCGCTAATAACACGGAAAGCGTCACCGTCGGGCTTAATCCATGGCATAAGCTGCTCATAACGTATGCCCACAAGGTCTTTTCCTGTAATCTCTTTATCAACAAGGAAGGGAATTTTCTTATCTCCCTCTTTGTAATCTTCCAGTGCCAGATCCGCATGCTTGGGATTGAAGTGAGCATTCATAAGATCCTTCGCCAGAATAACAGTTATGGGTTTGCCGGTGTACTGGTTGAAGGTTTTAACGGCAACATATTTTATCTTATCACCAACGGCCAGGGCGGTGTTTGATGGCAGTGTCCATGGCGTTGTTGTCCAGGCCAGGAGAGCAACAGTACCGTGAGCATTTTCAAACAGAAATTCTGAATGTTTATCTCTTACAACTTCGAATTGAGCTGTAACGGTAGTGTCTTTAACATCACGGTAGCATCCGGGCTGGTTGAGTTCGTGAGTAGAGAGACCAGTACCTGCGGCAGGTGAATATGGCTGGATGGTATATCCTTTATAAAGGAGATCTTTTTTATAAAGCTCTTTGAGCAGATACCACAGTGTTTCAATATATTTGTTTTCGAATGTGATATATGGATCGTCGAGGTCAACCCAGTAGCCCATTTGTTCGGTTAGCTTGTCCCATTCATCTTTATATCTCATCACCTCTTTACGGCAGGCAGCATTGTATTCCGCCACAGTGATAGTTTTTCCGATATCTTCTTTTGTGATACCCAGTTTTTTCTCTACGCCCATCTCTACAGGTAAACCGTGAGTATCCCAACCGGCTTTACGATTAACGTAATAACCTTTGAGAGTTTTATATCTACAGAAGATATCTTTGATGGTTCGTGCCATCATATGATGTATCCCCGGCATACCATTGGCCGAAGGAGGACCCTCAAAGAATATAAAAGGCTCCTTGCTTGAAGTTTTTTCCAGAGATTTATGGAATGTATTATGCTTTTTCCAGAATTCTTGAATATCTATGCCTGTTTGAGGCAGGTTAAGTCGTTTATAATCAGGATATTTACTCATTTTTGATCTTTGCTTTATATACCAAATCCAAATTGAGGTGCAAAAGTATTAAAAAAGATTGAACTTACAAGGTGTATGGTGGCTCTATCAGTCTGATGTGCCGAATGTTCCATGCTTAATAATTCTAATATGAAATTGTTATGCAGTAGTATGATACAATTATGTAAATTTGTAAAGTAGAATTGTAGTGCAGAATATTGTGAAAGACTAAAAAAATATGATTAAATCGATAACATTTATTTTTTCTCTGTTTTATGGATCTTTATTTGCCCCGTCACCCGCGCCGGAAGCAACAGAGATAACTCCCGAACCGATAATAATTGAAAAAACCTATATCGCACCAGAATATGAACCCCTTTTTACGGGTTTATCGTTACAACAAGAACCGGACACGTTAACAGAAGATTTGGTTTTAATGCGTGACAGCAGAGTGATGGCAATGCTCGACAGTTTGGCTTACAGCACCATCTTCAGCAACTATCCATTGGATTATATGGGCGATACTGTGCAGGCGGAACGATTATATCCAACAAAAGCAATATCCTTCCACGATACAATAGTAGCACGGCGAATTGAAGCTCTTAATGCCGAAACTCCCATCGACCTGGTGTTTAACCGTGATGTAGCTAAATATATTCGTGTTTATGTGGAGAGAAAACCCATGCTTACGTCCCGGATGATGGGATTAGCAGATCTCTATTTCCCTCTTTTTGAAGAGATTCTTGACAGATACAACATGCCTCTGGAGTTGAAATACCTCGCTGTTGTGGAGAGTGCCCTGAATCCTACCGCCGGCTCATGGGCCGGAGCTAAAGGGTTGTGGCAGTTTATGTATGGAACAGGAAAAGTTTATGATCTGAAAGTTTCATCTTATGTTGACGACAGATACGATCCTTATAAATCCACCATCGCAGCTTGTGAGCATCTGACAGATCTTTATAATATGTACGGTAGCTGGTCACTGGCACTGGCAGCATATAACAGTGGAGCAGGAAATGTAAACCGAGCAATACGCAAAGCCGGTGGTGTCAAAAACTATTGGGTTATTCAACCCTACCTGCCGCGCGAAACAAGAGGCTACGTTCCCGCTTTTATTGCTGTGAACTACGTTATGAATTATGCTTGCGAGTATGATATCTTTCCCGAAGGAACGTTTTACCATTACTCACAAATTGACACCGTTATGGTGCGTGATGTTCTTGCTTTTGACCAGGTGAACGAAGTGTTGGGAATATCTGTTGAAGACCTGAAATTCCTTAACCCGGCATACAAACTTAATGTTATCCCCGCTACCAATGGTAAGGAGTATGTTCTGAGACTGCCGGTAGATTATATGGATGACTTCCTGAATAATGAACAGACGATATTTAATTATAAAACAGAAAAAGGCTTGGAGCGTGAACAGATGTTGGCACAGATAAAAAAAGCACAGGAGAGGACGATACATGTGGTGAGAAGTGGTGAGAACCTGGGGCTCATAGCAAAAAAATACCACTGTAGCGTGTCGAAGATTAAGAGTTGGAATAACCTTAGAAGTAATATGATCCGTCCTGGTCAACGGCTGGTTGTATATCCGCGTGGTGCTTATTATGCTGATGCTCCGGCATCATCATCGTCATCTGCGAAAGCAAAAAATGGATCTTATACTGTGAAAAAAGGTGATAACCTGGGAAAAATAGCCTCTTCAAACGGAATATCGGTATCTCAACTTAAAGCCTGGAATAATATTAAAGGAAACACAATCCATCCGGGTCAGAAACTGGTGATATCAGCAACATCTTCAAATAGTTCATCCTCAGATAATAATGTATCCGGCGATTTTGTTTATCATACGGTGAGGTCTGGAGATACTTTGTGGGATATAGCCATAAAATATGAAGTTACTGTAGGGCAAATACGGTCTTGGAATAATATCTCCAATGCTCATAGATTGAAGCCAGGACAAAAACTGAAAGTAGCCAGAAAGAGTTAATATAAAAATACACGTCATGAAAAAACTTCTTTTACCTCTGTCTTTTATTGCTGTAATGTTTGTTGTCTCTTCCTGTGGAAACGCAGGTAAAGATGTTGCTGATAAGGTACTGCAAAAACCTGGATCTTCAGGTGCCACATACGAAATGCTTGTGGTATGTGGTAATAAGGTTTGGGAAAGCTCCATTGGCGAACAGATAAGGAATTATTATAATCAGTTCGACACCACCATCAACCAAACAGAGCCGCTATATACTACTCCACATATTACTCAGCAAACATTTGATAAGAATAAAATGTTCCAGAATCACAGGAATGTGCTGCAGGTAATTATAGATACCTCCAATGATCCGAAGATTGAAAAAATTGTAAATAAGTTCTCTCAGCCACAACGTATATTCCGTATTACTGTGCGTAATGAAGAAGAGTTCACAAAATTATTCAACGAATATAAAAGTACCATATACGATTCCTTTGTGGAGGCTGAACGTATCAGAATTAACAAGTTTTTTAAGCAACAAAAAGATAATAAAATGGCCTTTTTTCTGGATGAAAAATTTGGCCTTACGCTATCACTTCCCACAGGATTTTACGTGGCTAAAGATGCCACTGATTTTGTATGGCTGTGGCGGAAAACTCCCAAGGTAGATTATGGAATCCTCGTATATACAGAAAATTATATAGATACAACTCAGCTGGATCCTCGTGCCGTGATTCAACTCAGAGATATCCTTACCTTTGAACATATCCCTGGTGACCTTCCCGAAAGCTATATGCAGGTGGTGACAGATAAGTTTCCTGTAGCTTCTTATGCTACAAACTTCAATGGTGTCTATTCAACAGAACTTCGCGGGTTGTGGGAAACAAGAGAGGATTTTATGGGTGGCCCGTTTTTGCATTATGCTATCGTTGATGAAATCAATAACCGTGTTGTTCATCTCGACGCCTTCCTTTATGCCCCGGGGCAGGATAAACGAGATGAGTTACTGCAACTGGAAGCTATTCTCCACACACTGGAAATTTCAGAACCGGAGAAATAATATTCCTGATTTTAAGGAAAAACTACTCATACTTCGTCCCTTTTACTATTTTTACGCTTCATTTGATTTTTCAAATGAACATAATGGCGTATAATGTACTTTATAGTATTACGTTTCGACGAATTACAATGTTATAAAACACAGTTTATTTAACACAATCTACAAATATGAAATTACTTCGCATTGCATTTTTGTTCGTTTTAGTGATAGCCTTTACAGCTCCGACACTGCAGGCACAGAACAAGAAAAAGAAGAAAACTATGTATCGTCCCGATACTGAGGTGCCTGCTAAAGCTACTGTTGATGATCGTATAGATAATATGAGCTATTGGCGTCGACTGGCTTTTGAAGGCCTTGTTCCTGTAGCCCCTGATGCTCCGACGGCTCCCGTAAAAAAACGTTCTACTATGATTATGGGAGGAAGAGCCGTTATGCAAAACTCCCCTGACATTCCTGTTACCACCACCAACAGTACCCAGAGTGAGAACTCGGTATTTATCAACCCTAACGATAAAAACCATATCCTGCAATCCAATAACTCTACACAGAACCCGGTGGGCAGCCTATATGGTGCTAACTATTTCTACTCCCTGGATGCCGGCATTAACTGGGGTGGCTCTGTGGAAGGTGCCGGTGGCGGTAACAGTGGTGACCCCACAACAGCCATCGACCTCAACGGAAGGATGTATGTGGGATTTATTCACTCCAATGGCGGACAGGGTATCTCCTATAGTGATGATAACGGCCTGTCATGGACGCCAGTGCTCGTAGCCAATTCTGCCGGCGGATGGGGCTCTCTGCTGGATAAAAACCATATGTGGGTCGATAACAGCCTTTCAAGTGCTCATGAAGGAAACCTTTATAACTCCTGGACTGACTTCGGCGGGTCAAACAACAATAATATTGAAATATCACGCTCCACCGATGGTGGTGAATCTTGGAGTACTCCTGTGAATATCTCTGCTGCTATTAATGCGGGCAGCCACAACCAGGGTGTAAATATCCAAACCGGGCCAAACGGTGAAGTATATGCTGTATGGGCAATATACGACAGCTGGCCAACGGATGAATCGGCAATAGGTATGGCACGATCATTCGACGGCGGTGTCACATGGGATACTCCCCGAAGAGTGATTTCCAATATCCGTGGTATCCGTACCTCTGAAACATCAAAGAATATGCGTGTGAACTCTTTTCCTACCATGACGGTGGATATCTCTAACGGACCTAACAGTGGAAAGATTTATGTCTCATGGACTAACATCGGTGTCCCAGGAGTGAATACCGGTTCCGACATGGATGTGTATGTGGCCATATCTGATGATGATGGTGAGACTTTTGGTGAGCCAATAAAAGTAAATACTGATGAACCCGGGCAGGGAAAACAACACTACTTCCCCTGGATTACTTCTGATCCCGTCAATGGTAACCTGGCGATTATTTTTTATGACGACAGAAATGTTAGCTCTACAGAAGTGGAAACATTCTGTGCTACTTCCATAGATGGCGGACAAACATGGGAAGACTTCCCCGTGAGTGATGTAGCTTTTACGCCCACTCCTATCGCGGGCCTCGCAGACCGATATATGGGCGATTACCTGGGTATCGCAGCACGCGACAGAATGGTTTATCCTGTGTGGCCTGACAACAGACTCGGTTATATAATGTCGTTTATCTCTCCCTTTGAACTGGGTCCCCCTCCGGATCAACCCTGGATTATTTACGAAAGTGTAGAAGTTAATGATGTGAATTCTAATAATAATGGTCAGCTCGATTATAATGAATCAGCGACTCTGAATATTACTATGGCTAATATTGGTGATACACCGGGATACAATGTCGATGTGACTATTGATTCTGAAAATCCCTTTATCACCATCACTGATGATGAAGAAAACTTTGGTGATATTGACCCGGAAGCTTCAAAAACTATTAATGACGCTTTTGCTGTAACGGTAGCGGAAAATGCTCCCAACGGAGAGTCAATTACCTTTACTCTCACCGCTGTGGATGCTAATGACTCTACAATAGTTAGTGGTTTCTCTCTTAATATCTTTGCTCCGGAGCTGAAAGCCGGAAGCATGTTAGTTGATGATGCAGCAGGAAATAATAATGGCCGTATCGATGCCGGCGAAACCGTTGACCTGATATTTGAGGTTTCAAACCCCGGAGCTTATGACCTTGATGGCGTGATGGCCTCATTAATAAGCCCTACAAGTTTCATCACTCTAAATAATGATGAAATAGAAATAGGAACTTTGCCTGTTGATGAAATTGTAACAGTATCATTCTCTGTTACTGCTGATGAAGCAACACCAATTGGTACTACTGCTGAGTTTATCCTTCATCTCGAAGGTGGAGCATACGAAGCTGAACGTTCATATATTCATGTTATTGGTTTGATACTCGAAGACTGGGAGTCAGGTGACTTTGCGAATTTTGATTGGGAGATGACAGGTGACGAAGGATGGTCTCTTGTGGAAGATGATGTTTATGAAGGTATGTACTCTGCCAAATCAGACGATATTAGCGACAATCAAACTGCAGGTATCATGATTGATTATAATGTGGCTCGTGATGATAAGATATCTTTCTATTACAAGGTTAGCAGCGAAAACTCCTATGATATCCTCAAATTTTATATCGATGGAAGCCTTGTGGGTCAGTGGTCCGGCGAGGTTGACTGGTCTTTTGCTGAATTCCCTGTTACCGAAGGTGAGCATAATTTTAAATGGGAATACTCTAAAGATGTATATGTTACAAATGGTGACGATTGTGCCTGGATAGATTATATAGTATTCCCTCCAGTTCTCTCTACTACTGCTTATGCGGGTGTTGATATTGAGACTTGTGAGCTTAACCCTGTTGTTATGGATGCTGCAAATGCTACTCTGTTTGATACCATACTTTGGGAAACTACAGGTACCGGTACATTCGACGATAGCGCTGCTTTGAACCCGACATATTCGCCCTCGGAAGAGGACCTGGACACCGGAATGGTAACCCTTACTATCACTGCTTTCGGCCCGTCCACAACCGTTACCGACGATGTTGTTCTCACCATAAATAAGGCCCCTGTAGTTGCTGTTGCAGAAAACGGAAATGTTTGTTCTAATGATGTTTACCAGTTGGAAGGTGTGGAAGCGGAAAATTACGCAGAAGTTATGTGGAATACTAATGGTGATGGTATCTTCGACGATGCATCATTACTGATGCCCGTTTATACTCCTGGTGAGATGGATATTCAGAATGGTCAGGCTATGTTATCTGCTAACTTTACAGCCAACGAAGGTTGTGAAAACGTAACGGCTGATCAGATGCTTACTGTTAATACAGCTCCCACGGCAATGCTTACCGGTGGCGGAACTATTTGCCAGGGCGATAGCCTTTTGCTTACCATAGAGCTTACAGGTAATGCCCCATGGATTATTCTTACCGATGACAATAAAACCATAGAGATTAATGAAACCCCATGGTCGGCATACTATACTCCCGAGGAAACAGCAGTATATTATATCACCTCTGTTACCGATGCAAACGGATGTGTCAGCGAGGGTCAAGGTTTAGCAGATATTACTGTCAATCCTAACCCCGTTGTGAACCTCGGAAATGACACAACAATATGTCATAACCATGTACTGACTCTTGATGCAGGCAGCGACGGCGATACATATATCTGGTCAACAGGTGAAACAACACAAACTATCGCCATCGACTCTACTGGTGTTGGCTATAGTGGTGTAAAAAATATCTCTGTTGAAGTTACCAACTCTTTCGCATGTGTTACTGAGGATATGATAGAGGTGGTTATTGAAAATTGTACCGGGACAGAAGATTTTGCTGATGTTATTGAGCTCTCTGTATATCCAAACCCTACAAACGGTGAGGTAGTAGTATATTTCAACGCAAAAGAGCGTGCCAATTACTCCGTTGAGGTTAGTGACAGCAAGAATGCTATCCTTCAGGTTATTGATCTGGGTAGTATTCAGGGTCAGTTCTCCAAAAAACTTGATCTTACAAATCTTGCTGATGGCGTTTACTTCCTGAATATTAAAACTGCAGGTAACAACAACCATCTTACAAAGATTGTTATTCAAAATTAGGATCTTTTTTATATTATTTATGCCCCGGGTTTTGTAGAAGCCCGGGGTGTTTTTTTATTATTAATTACAATGCTCCTGAATTCTTATTACTTTTGCACTCTAAAGAATTAACCATGAAAAAGAATATTAAAGCATTATTAGTTATCGCTCTGGCAGTGATGACAATCGGGATCTCCTGCAAACGCCCTCAGGCAGATGAAATGATCATCGGAACCTGGAAAGTGGATACTATTTATACAAGTGGTGTTGATACAACCCTGGTAAATATGGTACAGCTGGAACAAGCATTGAATATGCAGAAGCAAGTGTTTTTTGAAGTTAAAGAAACAGGTCAGATGGATCTGATATCTCCTTTTGGTGCAAAAACCGCCAACTGGACAATGGATAACGACAGCCTGATTCTTTCCGCTACCTTCATCGACAACAATCAGGAAAGCAAGATTCGATTCCACGAAATCACTGACCAGAAGCTTGTACTTGTTGAAGAATCCGTAAACGGAACCTTTACCACAGAGTATAAAAAACAGTAAATAAAGACTTTAAATAGATGATGACAGGCTTCCAATGCTTGTCATCTCTGTTTTCTCATGAGTGAAACCACCTTTGTTGCTTTATAATAAGGGGATAGAGTGGCTGTGCGATGAATATCGGCATACCTTAGAGTGACATCTCCAGGCAGCTTCAGGTATATTACCTTTATTATATGACTCTCTTTAATGGCACATCTCCCGGTGTTGTCGCTGAATTATAAGGAAATCTGGATGCCATGAAAGCAGATGACCACGTCAAAACCATATGGAACAACTGTTACCAAGATGTTCCAACGCCATCACTGAATGATACGACTCTGCCTAATGGGCTCGTTTTTTCTTATGAAAAATATGTTGCCCAACCGTTGTAATATCAAGGATATATAATAATTATAGCTATCTGATGATGTGATAAAATAAAATGATTTATTTTGATAACTTTGTATTTGGGTATAAAAATTAATGTCATAATTTGTGCAAAACTTATCGCATAAAAATATAATTAGATAATGGTATTTATTGATTATTATAAAATCTTAGGCGTTGCGGAAAATGCAACTGAAAAAGAGATTAAAACGGCCTATCGTAAACTTGCTCGAAAGTATCATCCTGACGTAAATCCTGACGACAAGGAAGCGGAAATAAAATTCAAAGAAATAAATGAGGCAAATCAAGTTTTAAGTGATCCTGAAAGTCGAAAAAAATACGACAAATATGGTAAAGACTGGAAACATGGAGAGGAGTTTGAAAAAGCTCAACGTCAACAACAACAGCATTCTCAGTATAAATCAAGTTATCAAGGCTTTTCAAATCAGGAGTTTTCGGATTTTTTCGAATCTATGTTCGGAGGAACGAGAACATCTTCACGACAAAGTCACAGTCCAAAATTTAAAGGTCAGGATTATAATGCTCAGTTGCATCTGGATCTCAAAGACGTTTATGAATCTCGAAAGCAGGTTTTAACGGTCAACAATAAAAAAATAAGATTTACAATTCCTGCAGGAGTGGAAAACGGGCAGGTGATTAAAATAAAAGGAAAAGGAGGAGAAGGAATTAATGGAGGACCTAATGGAGATTTATACATTGAATTTATCATTGGTAACAGCACGCAGTTCAAACGGGTAGGTAATAATTTATATCGTACTATTGATCTGGATCTATATACATCTATTCTGGGGGGGGAAGTCATAGTAGATACTTTTAACAGTAAAGTTAAACTTACGATAAAACCTGAAACGAAAAATGGAACGAAAGTGAAATTGAAAGATAAAGGTTTTCCCATTTACAAGAATGAAGGTAAATTCGGGGATTTAATAATCACTTACCACATAAAGATACCTACAGATTTAAATGAGAGAGAAATAGAGCTATTTAAAGAATTACAAAAAATCAATACAAGATGATACAAGAACACTTAATATCAACTCAGGTAATTTGTACCCATTATAATATTGAAATTTCATTTATCGATGATTTATACAAAATGGGACTGATTCAAATTGAAATCGTTGAACAAAGAAAATTTATCCGCCAGGAACAAGTTGGTGATCTTGAAAAAATTATCAGACTTCACAACGAATTAAATGTGAATCTGGAAGGTATTGATGTGGTTCTTAATCTGTTGAAGAAAGAGCGTGCGTTGCGTAATGAAATTATTGATCTAAAAAACAGATTAAAACTATATGAAAACGACTAATACATTGAGATAGCAAGTATAATCATACTGGCAATATTTTGGAATATGGCCAATGCAAAGCAAATGCTAAGTTAAACACTGGTGGCGGCGTTCAGACATTGGAGTAGGGGGTGAGATAAATGTCAGATCCATCTATATTTCTATACCACCCTGACCAGATAGTAGTTTTTCTTACCACGCTGCACAAGGATATATTTTTCATTCAGAAGATCCATTTCCGTAATAATATATTCATCTTTCACCTTCAGTTTGTTGATGGAGATGGCGTTTTCTTTCAAGCTGCGCCGTGCTTCACCCTTCGACTTCATAAAACCGGTCTTTTCAGATAGTAGGTCAGCAATAGGGATTCCTGCATCCAGCTCGTCACGATAGACTTCAGCCATGGGCACGCCTTCAAATACCGCCAAAAGGGTTTTTTCATTAAGCTTTTTTAGCATCTCTGTAGTCCCTTTTCCAAAGAGAATCTGTGAGGCTTCCACCGCTGAGTTGTACTCCTCCTCAGAGTGTACGCGGCATGTGATATCCTTTGCCAGTGTCTTTTGCAGCAATCTCAGATGCGGCTCCTCACGGTGCTCTTCGATGAGGTTATCTATGGACTCTTTATCCAAAAGTGTGAAAATTTTGATATACTTCTCAGAATCTTCGTCGGAGCAGTTGAGCCAGAACTGGTAGAATGCGTAGGGTGATGTTTTCTCAGGATCGAGCCATACGTTACCTGATTCTGTTTTGCCGAATTTTGTTCCGTCAGATTTGGTGATAAGAGGACATGTGAGAGCAAATGCCTCTCCCGAAGCAATACGGCGGATCAGCTCCGTACCCGTGGTGATGTTGCCCCACTGATCTGAGCCTCCCATCTGCAGCTTGCAATTCTTCTCCCTGTAGAGGTTGAGGAAGTCGTAACCCTGCACCAGCTGGTATGTGAATTCTGTAAATGACATTCCGGATTTTGACTCCGCGCTAAGACGCTTTTTAACAGAATCCTTGGCCATCATATAGTTTACGGTGAGATGTTTGCCCACATCACGGATAAAATCCAAAAAAGAAAATTCTTTCATCCAGTCGTAATTATTTACTAGCTCGGCAGCATTGGGGGCGTCAGTTTCAAAGTCGAGAAATTTTGCCAGCTGCTTCTTCAGGCACTCCTGGTTATGACGCAGTGTGGGCTCGTCGAGGAGGTTACGCTCCTGCGATTTTCCTGATGGATCGCCAATCATTCCTGTTGCACCACCTACCAGCGCCAAGGGCTTATGACCCGATGTCTGGAGATGTTTCAGCATCATCACTCCCACCAGGTGGCCGATGTGAAGAGAGTCCGCTGTCGGGTCAATGCCAACATATGCTGTGGTCATCTCTTTTTCTAACTGCTCCTCAGTACCGGGCATAATATCGTGGATCATACCACGCCATTTTAGTTCCTCTACAAAGTTCATATCTTCAGAATTTTATTTCTTTGCTCGCGCAAAGATAATGTTTTGAACCAAACCGGAGTGCAGTTTCCTGTTTGCATTTTTCATTATCTTTGCCTTATAAAAACATTAAGTTATGATATTACTTGGAATGTTTGGTGGATGGGAAATTGCCGCCATAGTACTCGTTGTTCTGCTTCTCTTTGGAGGTCGTAAAATCCCTGAATTGATGCGTGGCCTGGGCAAAGGAATCAGCTCTTTTAAAAAGGGTATGAACGATGACTCTGATGATGATGAGAAGGAGAAAAAAGAGTAACTCTCTTACAATTAATAGAATATGAAAATAATTGGCAACCTGCTATGGTTGATATTTGGCGGTCTGGCTACAGCAATAGAGTATTTTATTTCCAGCCTCCTAATGATGATTACGATTATAGGGATTCCCTTTGGTGTTCAATCCATGAAGATGGCATCGTTATGTATATGGCCTTTTGGTGCCAAGATAAAAAAGAGAAATACTCAACCAGCCTCTGGATGTCTTAATACCGTCATGAACATACTGTGGTTTTTCCTTGGCGGGATATGGATCTTCCTGACCCACATCTTTTTTGGAGCACTTCTAACCATAACCATAATAGGAATTCCTTTTGGGAAACAACATTTCAAACTAGCGGGTATTGCACTCACACCTTTTGGCCGTGATATTATCCACTAAATTTTTTTAGTTATAACAAAGACCACATTATTCACTCCTTTTTTTGCCCTCAGCAATAAATAATACAGTATTCTTTAATTTAATATGGTGTTCCGTCGGGAAATGTCTCCGGTGGACCAAAATCGGGATTTGTTAAAAAGGTTGTATCAGTAAGTGTCATGAGGAAGGCCTTGAGATTCTCCTTCTCCCATGGTAAAAGCTGAGTGCCGTTGGTGCCGATATGATGCATTAGCGGATCGATGTATTCCGACCACACCAGTTCATGAGAGTAAAAATCTATTACATCATCAACACTTTTAAAACGACCATCGTGCATGAACGGACCGCCGACCATAACATTTCGCAGGGTGGTAGCTTTATAAGCTCCCAGATCCATTGGGTCGCCGGTAATATGATAGCGGTCACGAGGATCTTCATTGGCACCGGTGAATTCACTATCTTTTCCATTATTATAAAATAAATTGGTTGTAAATAAAGGGTTGCCGGAGCCTCCATGACAGTGAAAGCAGTCTGCGCCTTCCTCTGTGGTAAAGAGAACAAAGCCGCTAAGCTCTTCTTCAGAAAGCTGTAATTCACCACGCAGATAACCGTCAAACCTCGAATCGCTGGAGATGAGAGTGCGTATGAATTGTGCCACCGCTTTACTGATGTTTTTCATGGTTACCACATCACTGCCAAAGGCCTTTTTAAACAATTCGGGATAACCGTTGATACTTTGTATCAGCTCTTTGGTGCGGGTAGTGTCGCCGTCCATCTCATGAGGCGCCAAAACGCCCATCCATACCAGATCTTCAAGATTGTTTTTGTCGGGATGAGGCCCTGTTTCATGCACCATTCCGTTCCATAGATATCCGTTTTCGTTCCATATCAGGTTTACCAGTGGGAGCGGGTAGTGGGGTGTGGGTTTTCCCGTTAGGCCAAATGCTCTTCCCTCCGGGAAACGGGAGTTTGGGCGCAGATCGAAGCCGTCGGCCTGCACGTGGCATGTAGCGCAACTCATCAGGCTGTCGGGATCGGTGCGCCCCGACATTCTTCCATCATAAAAAAGATAACGACCCAGCTCAATACCTTCTACGGTCATAGGGTTGTCGGCAGGAATATTTACCCTTGTGGGGAAATATTTTGGTATATCCAGAACCCATGGCGTGGGCTCATAAATAACCTCAGGCTTCTCTTGGCAGGAAAATGCTATCCATGCAACGGTAAGCAAAAGCAGGTATATGTAAGGTCTTTTTCTCATGGCTGCTCCTCCACTGACAAGATAAATACATCATGAGAATTATCTACTGCTAACTGCATAGCCTCCTGGTTATTCATAATGTATCCGCCCCACACATCATGGTTATAGCTGTGCGGATTCTGAAACCAGTTATCCACCTGCATAGTGATGGCAATGGTGGTAGTATCATCATTTTTTAATGAAAAGCTAATATCTTCAAATGTTATCTCCATGGAGTTATCCACGAAGCCGGTAATTACTCCGCCGTTGTCGTAGATCTGTCCGCGTCCCACATGGAAATCGAAAGGAAGGTTAGGGAAGCTTCCGTCGGCGGGCTCCCACTTGCCGTTAAGTTTCATATAGTGATATCCGCCACCCAGATACTCGGGCCAGAACATATCTCGCTCCGGCGGATTGACAAACATAAACGACTCATTAACCTCATCACGGAATCCCAATCGTAAATGAAGAGCCGTGACATTACCTTCCAAAAGTGTGTCCGGGATAGTCCAGTTCATAGTGTTATCCAAATCTGTATCCACATAGTGAAAGGGCTTCCAACTGTCGGCAATAACTTCATTACCATTATCATAAAGAAAAGTTAATTCAGTAACGAAGTATTGAATCTCATTAATGAGATATGGGTTACCGGCATCATTGACATATATAGATTTATCAAAGGTTATCGGCTCTCCGTCTATTGTATGATTAAAAATAATCTTCAATACAGGGCTCTTCTCCTGCGGTTTAAATGGTGGTGTTTCACTACATGACGATGCAGAGAAAAAAATAGTCCCAAGAATCAGGACTACTATAAGATGTATATTGTAATTTTTTATCATCATAAGGCTAACGTGGTGTAAAGTTACAAATTATAGATGAATTAATGTCATCAGCGGATAAAAACAAAACCCAAAGCCATACTTAGATTTTCTCTTTGTAAAACTTTGGGTCTGCTTTGCGATTATTATATCAACAGATTATGTTGAATTTCTAATTTCTAGTAGTCATCAATCTGCATCTTGTCATCACCATTTTCACCATTCATGTTCTTACGATCAGGGCGATAGTTATTGAAATTCCATGTTAAAGTAGCACGGAATACCGGCGAGTCGCGTTGAAAGCGATAATGTGAGTAATAGCCCTCACCATATATATAAGCTTCATGGTTTCCGGTACCAAAGATATCCGATACCTGGAATGTAAGAGTTACTCTGCGATCCAGAAGTTGCTGTTTTAGTGCAGCATTAGAATAGAAGAAACCCTTTCTATTACCCTGTGCCGTTGCCGATGGTCCACGGTACATGCCATCCACCTGAATGCGGGTGTTTTTTCCTAAAGTAATGGTGTTACTGATACGGCCACCATAGTTAATACTGGTTTCCTCAAACTCACGCTCGTATAACACGCCTTTTACACGGTAGTGATATAGATTCCCGGAGGTTGTCAGCGTCCACCATTTTACCAGCTTACCATTGTACATCGCTTCAACACCGGTACTGTAATCGGTACCAACATTCTCGAAGCTGCTGAGCATAATATTTCCTTCATATGGTGTTCTTGTACGTTCTATCTTATCATTTGTCTGTCTGAAAAATCCTTCAATTGAGAAATATGCATTCTCAAACTGGTTTAGGTAACCAAGCTCATAAGAATCGATATGCTCCGGACTAAGTTTCGGGTTACCTGTTCTGATATTATATGCGTCCATCCAGCTGAAGAAAGGCTCGAGGTAGTGGTTTCTGGGGCGTCGGATCCTTCGTGCATAATTAGCGTAAACCTGCTGGTCGGAAGGGAGCTGGAACGCTGTATGTAGTGTCGGGAAGAGATCAAGTCTGTTGATTGTAAAGGGTTCCTCTTCGCCTTCATGCTCCATAATGCGATCAGTATATTCACCCCGCAATCCTAACTGGTAGCTGAACTTGGAATACTCTCCCGAGAACATACCGTAAAGCGAATGAATATTACGCGTATAGGAAGAGTTATTATTGAAATCAGATTGGTTTATATAATCATTATCAGGATTGGCTTCATAATACATATAATCTTCCTTTTCATTCTCCAGCCTGCTTTGGTATCCTGCTTCAATCTTATATTTATCATTTATGGGATAAACGTAATCTGCTTTTATCCTTATGTCGCGGTCTTCACCTTCTTCAGTTGATTTTTGTCCCAGAATTAAATCACCTTCTTCAGTTGTTTTTTCATTTAAAGACGAACTCCCGGATGTTCCGATACGATAATTTACTGATGCCTCCAGCTTGTGCCCCGCTGTGTTAAACAGGTGTTGGTACATAATATTACCATTGTAAAAATCGTGAGTTCTTCCGGATCTGTCATCAGCGATGGAGTTGAGCTCATATATTGGATTGTGTGGAATAGAATATTCAGTGAATGTGTTGGAAGAGAGTCTCTCGAAGTCCATCTGATTCACTCTTACATTGACACTAATGATATCCTTATCTGATATGTAGTAGTCGAGTCCCGCTTTCACTCCTGCTGCTAGCCTTCCGCCGCCACGATCACCATCAGTAAAGGTGTAGCGTGTAGTATCGTTAAATATGTTTCGATTTTCCAGGGTACGGTTACCTGTCATCTTTCTCTGATTATAATTTACTCCCACAAATGCATTGAATTTGGAGTTACGGTATGATATCAACGCGTCACCACCATAGGAACCCTTGGAGTCGGCGTTGACGTTAACTTGTCCACTGATACCATCAAGTTTGTTCTTCTTGGTAATGATGTTAATGATGCCTGAAGTTCCATCGGGGTCGTATTTTGCTGATGGGTTTGTGATAATTTCAATATTTTCGATAGTAGAAGCCGGGATTTGTTGTAGCGCATCACTGGGATCCAGCGGTGAAGGACGGCCATCAATAAGTACCATGAAGTTATCACTTCCACGCAGGCTTACATTACCTTCAATATCTACTTGTACACTGGGAGTGTTTTCCAAAACATCCACTGCCGAACCACCCTGTGAAGAGATAATCGTTCCTGGATTAATAATTTTCTTGTCCAGCTTATAAACCATTTGGTTTCTTTCACCAACAATCTCCACACCTTCAAGATTCTCTGCTCCCGTTTTCAATTCTATCACACCAAGATCCAGAGCATTAGCTTTTGGCGTAATTCTTATTTCATCAATGGTTCTTGTATCAAAACCAATAAATTTAACATATGCATAAAAACGACCCGGAGGGAGCTGTGCCATTTTGAACATTCCTTTTGAGTCTGTTACTGTTCCCGCAACCACGCTGGAATCCCGCATAGAATAGAGCGCTACATTTGCATATTCCACAGGAACTTTTGAAGTGAATTCAACCACCTGTCCGGTAAGTGTTCCAATCTTTGGCATCTCTTTTCCGGAGGCATTCCCATGTTGTGCCATCACCAATGTGGAAAAGAGTACTATACCAAGTGTAAGTAGTGTTTTTCTCATGTTGTCAAATTTATACTGTCTTAGACAATCAAACCTTCTGTTTTGTTTCATTACGAAAAAATAAATTGGCGCAAATGTATGTTAATAATTGTTAATGTGGGGTTTTGAGTAGTAAAAAGCCCCGAGGAAAGGACTTCATCGGGGCACAAGCATTAGAATGTTGGTTAACAGAGCGGGGTAAGAGATTCAAATATAATTATAATTTTTACATATATGACAATTGATTGATAATATTTGAGTTTAAAGTTTTTTTAAGCATGTATATTAAAAAATCATATCAAGCCTGTGGGTAGCATAAGAGTATGCTCCAATGGATACTGCCTTAGCTGTTCCCAGCCTGCTAATGCCTACTCCAATGCGCTTTACGGGATCGTAAGAGATTTTTTTATCTGTAAATGGGATGGTGATCTCACGAGCGTCACCTTTGAGGAATTCCTCCAGCTCTTTGGGGTTTTCCAGGTTGTAAGCTTTTATCTCCATGCGATCCAGAAGCTCGCCGGAAGGCGTTGAAAAGCTGTTGTTCATCTCATCAACGAGAGCCTGCAGAAATACGGGATGTGCTCCCGCGAGTCCGCCACCAATAACAACGAGACCATCGATAAGTGATACGGAGTCAGCAAGAGCGCTTCCTGCCACCTCAGCCATTTCATGGAATGCTTTCATAGCAGCCTCTTTGTTGCCTTGAGCTTCACCCTGCGCTATCCTGAAGATATCCTTTGGCTCAGGGCACTCGCCAGCAGTGATGCCTGCTTCACGCATATAGACGCTTTTAATGCCACGGATGCTGACACTCTCCTCCACGGAGTAGCTGTTGTAAAGCTTGTTGCGAAGCCTGTTGATCTCTCCCGAGGCGCTGTTGTCGCCGGGAAGTAATTCACCATGACTCACTATTCCTCCTCCGAAGCCGGTGCCGAACGTGGCGCCAAAAAGATTGTTGAAATATTTCGGACTGTTGTGTTTCTGTAATAGAGTGTTTATCTCCGGCAAAAGTCCGTTTATAGCTTCTCCGTAAGTGAAGAGATCTCCGTCGTTACGGATAAATACCGGAATGCCAAAGATGTGTTCCAGCATAGGCCCCAACGCTACGCCGCCGCGAAATGTTGGCAGGTTGGCAAGATCACCAATGATGCCGGCTTCATATTCCGCCGGGCCGGGAAAACAAAAGCTTATGGCAGAAGCCTTCTCAGGCAGTGATTTTTCAACCTCCCTAAAGCCGTTGATAATATTTTTTAATACCTTCTCCAGTGTCTCCTGACCCGCCAGCAACACCAGTGCATCAACAATCTCTGCTCCTCCCTGAATGGCTGAAAAAACAAAGTTCGTCCCGCCGGCATCCAGCGTCATTACTATCCTTTTGTCGTTGTTATGATTCATGTTTTATGGGTTATTTTAATATGACTAAAAAATGAAAAATTATTGTTCCCGGAAACTAATGTGCTTCAAGCCAGGTGGCGCCAGTGGCCATCTCCACTTCCAGCGGCAATCCAATATCCATTGCACCAGACATATTGCGCATTACCAGCTCTTTGAGCACCTCCAGCTCAGGTTTGAAAACATCAAAAACCAGTTCATCATGCACCTGGAGTATCATCATGCTCTTTAGGTTTTTCTCTCTCATCTCTTTATGGATATTTATCATGGCAATCTTGATCATATCGGCGGAAGATCCTTGTATAGGTGCGTTGATGGCGTTTCGTTCTGCAAATCCACGTACCACAGCATTTCTTGAGTGAATATCCTTGAGATAGCGGCGGCGTTTCATTATTGTCTCCACATATCCGCGCTCCTTTGCCATGGATATCTGATCCTCCATGTACTGCTTCACGCCGGGATATTTTGTGAAATACTGGTTGATAATATCTGCTGCCTCCTTTCGTGGGATGTTCATCCTCTGCGACAGTCCGAAAGCAGATATCCCGTAAATGATACCGAAGTTCACGGTTTTGGCATTACGGCGCATCTCCTTTGTCACCTCCTGCGGTTCCACTCCGAAGATACGTGCAGCTGTCGCTGTGTGGATGTCGTGGTTGCTGTTAAAGGCCTCGCTCATGGCCTTGTCTTTGCTCAGCGCTGCAATGATTCTAAGCTCTATCTGTGAGTAATCAGCTGCAAGCAGGATGTGGTTCTCATCAGCGGGGACAAAGGCTTTGCGGATCTCGCGGCCTTTCTCGGTGCGGATAGGGATGTTTTGCAGGTTAGGGTTGTTGGAGCTCAGACGCCCGGTTGATGCCACGGCCTGGTTATAATTGGTGTGGATCCTCCCGGTGCGAGGATTTACCAACGCCGGAAGGGAGTCCACATAGGTCGATTTTAACTTCGTCAGTGAACGGTACTCCAGAATTTTCTCCACGATGGGATGCTTATGGATAAGCTTTGTCAGAACATCCTCACCCGTGCTGTACTGCTTCGTCTTTGTGCGCTTGGGCTTGTCAGTGATTTTTAATCGTTCAAATAATATTACCCCCAGTTGCTTTGGCGAAGCGATGTTGAATTCAGCACCTGCAAACTCATATATTTCAACCTCTATCTTACTGATATCTTCTGCCAGCTCAATGGAAAAATCCTTCAGGTTTTTGATGTCCAGTTTCACTCCGGAAGCTTCCATATCTGCCAGAACAGGTACCAGCGGCATCTCAATATCATGAAACAGCGCCTCAACACCTTCCTCTTTAAGCATTGGTTCAAAAACCTCTTTTAGCTGTAAAGTGATATCAGAATCCTCTGCACCATATTTTGCCACATCTTCTGGATCAGCAGTACGTATGCTGCGTTGGTTTTTCCCTTTTTTGCCGATGAGTTTTTCGATGGCAACGGGGCTGTAGTTGAGGTAGCTCTGAGCCAGAAAATCCATGTTATGACGCTGTTCGGGCTCTATGAGGTAGTGCGCAATCATGGTGTCGAACCACACCCCTTTAACATCAATATCATACCATTTCAATACATTGATATCATATTTTATATTTTGTCCTGTTTTGAGGATACTCTCATTTTCCAGAAGTGGTTTCAGAGGCTCCAGTAACTCCAGACATTCGTTATAGTTTTCGGGGCAGTACAGATACCATGCTTCATGAGGTCTTATGGAAAAAGAGATCCCTGCCAGTTCTGCCTGGTTGGCATCTAAATTCGTGGTTTCAGTATCAAAACAGAAATGACCGTTGGCAGCCAGCTTTTCAATAACAGGGATAAGTTCCTCTTTTGATGAAATCGTTTGATATGTGTGATCCACATTCTCAATGGTATCGTATTTATCTTCTATTGTCTGAATATGCTCTCCTGCCGTGCTGAAGAGATCAGTCTGAGCTGAATCTTCTGCAGGCGTTACGGATTGTTTTTCACCAAAAAAACGCTTTGCAAAGGTTTTGAACTCCAGTTCATCAAAAAGCTCTTTTAGTGCCTCTTTATTTGGTTCGGAGACAATAAACTCTTCATCTTTGAAGGTAACAGGAGCATCAGTGATGATTGTTGCGAGATGTTTTGACAGCAGTGCCTGTTGGCCGTGTTCTGCTACCTTGACCTGCATTCTGGGGTTCTTTAGTTTGTCGGCATTTTTTACGAGCTCCTCCACAGAAGGAAACTCCTCCAGCAGTTTTTTCGCAGTCTTTTCCCCCACTCCAGGTATCCCCGGGATATTATCAGATGAATCACCCCATAATCCCAGGATATCTCTTACCTGATCGGTGTTTTGTATGCCGAATTTTTCACATACCTCGGTGACTCCCATTACCTCTGCCTTGTTGCCCATCCTGGCAGGTTTATACACGAAAATGTTATCCGTTACCAATTGAGCAAAATCTTTGTCCGAGGTCATCATATATGTTGTAAAGCCCTCTTTCTCCGACTGTTTCGCCAATGTGCCGATAAGATCATCGGCTTCATAGCCGTCGATCTCTATTATGGGGATATTAAAACCCTCAAGAAGTCTTTTTATATATGGCATATTGGAGATAATATCCTCGGGCATCTTTTCCCTGTTGGCTTTATACTCTTTGTACTCCTGATGGCGAAGAGTGGGAGCGAACGAATCGAAGGCCACGCCGATATGAGAGGGGTTTTCGTTTTTTAAAATATCATATAATGAGTTGGTGAAACCCATTATCGCTGAGGTGTTGAATCCTTTTGAGGTGATACGGGGATTTCTGTTTAACGCAAAATATGCGCGATATATCAGTGCCATAGCATCCAAAAGGAAGAGCTTTTTTTCTTGCATTGTTTTATGATTTTGTCGCCCAAAGATAATGATTCCCCATGGAAGTGAAGTTTTTTTTATTTTTGTGTGTAACATGAACGCATAACAGGCGTTTCATAAACCTAAGATTTCTAAATATGAAAAGAACCAACCTGATTTTTTCACTTTTACTTATTGGAATTTTCCTCTTTCCGGGTTTTGTTAAAGCACAGAACCTTCAACAGACAGATGAATACCTTATTGTATTAACCGATAAAGACGGAGTAACTTTCAACCCCTTTGAATACTTTGATGCAAAGGCCATTGAAAGAAGAATAATGCAGAACATTCCTTTGGACGACATTTCGGATTATCCACTCCGGGATGATTATCGTTATTTGATATCTTCTGGGGTTGAAGAGGTGCATGGTGTTTCGCGTTGGTTTAATGCCGTTGCGGTTTCTGCAACACAAAGGCAGATTGCTGCTGTCTCTTCTCTTGACTTCGTGAAAAATGTTGTTCCCCTCGGCCATGATATGGTCGTTTGTGTTGTTAAAGATAGTGCGCTAAAGATGCTGTCGAAGACGAATCTGGAGATTTTGAAGCGTCAGACCGCACGTATGGGTATGGAGGTTTTCCGGGAAGCAGAAATTGACGGCTCCGGTGTAAGAGTGGCTGTGTTTGATGCTGGCTTCCCGAATGTGGATGTACATCCGGCATTTGAGCATCTGCGAAAGGAAAATAGGATATTAAAGACATACGATTTTATTAAGAAAAGAGAGTATGTATATACCGCTAATTCACATGGAACCTCTTGCCTGAGTTGTATCGCGGGGATGTATGAAGATACGCCCATAGGACTTGCCACCGGCGCAGAGTTTCTTTTGGCGCGGACAGAGAAGAGTTTTGAGCCCTACCGTGAAGAGTATGCTTGGCTGGCAGCAGCAGAATGGGCAGATAAAAATGGTGCCGATATCATCAGCAGCTCGCTGGGATATACTTATAACAGATATTTCCCGGAAGAGATGGATGGTACCAGCGTAGTCGCCAGAGCCGCAAATATGGCTGCCCGTAAAGGAATCCTCGTGGTAAATGCCATGGGTAATGACGGATCCGACAAAAGCTGGAAGTATGTTGGCACTCCCGCCGATGCCGATAGTGTTCTCTCTGTTGGAGGGATAGATCCTTTTACTGATTACCATATCAACTTTAGCTCCTATGGACCCGCAGCGGATGGGACACGTAAACCAAATGTGGTGGCTTTTGGACATGCCTTCCTGGCAGGAAAAAAAGGCTATACCAATGCTCACGGAACTTCTTTCGCAACGCCGCTGGTAGCTGGTTTTGCCACGTGCGCCAAACAGATGTTTCCTAATATCCCGGTGATGGAACTGTTTGATAAAATTCAGAAAGCCGCAGATCTCTACCCATATTTCGATTATGCTCATGGATATGGAGTGCCACAGGCAGCGCTGCTTTTGGAGAAGAAAAATCAGACCGTCGAACCAACATTTGAATTTATCGACGGTGAAGATGAATTATTTGTGAAGGTCTATAACGGACAGCGCCGCTTTGAATATCCGAACAGCAATTATCTCTATTATCAGTTTTTAGATGATAATGACGAAATACTTAAATATGAGGTTATGGATGTCTATTCCGGGATGCCATTAAAAGTAAGTGTTTCCGACCTGAGTGATAATGTGGTGGCCATAAAAGTTTTCTATAATGGCTATGTGAATTCTAAAAAATTTAACCGTTAATCATTACCATTATGAAAAAATATATAATCCTGACTTTTATTATTGGTCTATTCAGTGTTTCAGCATTGGCACAGAATGTTCTTTTTAGTGATAATGCAGAAAACGCGTATGAGATTCCCCGTAAAGGAAGAAATAGAGCTGCTTTCAGTCATCTTTATAGCGGCTGGCGAATGGCTCCCGCATATTTCCAAAATAGCGATGTTAATGTTTGGAATGGCGAATTTTTCGTAGGACGAAGAGCAAAATATGCGCTCTCAAAAAATTATGCCATGGGATGGGCTCTGGAATATCAGCATACCACCGTTTCATGGAATCGTGATTATAGTAGTATTGTCTCTTTTGATGCCGATAAGCATAAGTATCTCTCCAATGCTGTTCTGCTATCATATTTTAACAGGATTACCTTTGGAAAGGTAGGTGACAACATTGGTAAATTTATGGATATCTCTATTTACGGTGCCTGGAATTTCAAAAGCAAGAGCGTCTTTAGTTACGATGAAGGGGATAAGAATCACTATGAGATGACCATGGATAATCCCGAGTTTGATGATACCTTTTATTATGGCTTGAAAGCACGACTAGGTATTCACCGTGTGGCTATTACCGCCGATTACAGGCTTGTAACGCCTGATTTTAAAGCAATTGGCTCGCTTGACATTACTAGGCCTCAATTAACAATAGGGGTAGAGCTTTCACTCTACGCCCCAAAAACTTAGTTGCCTATCATTCATACACCACCGCCATGACAACCTCACCAACAACGCCCAACGGCACTTTGTCTATTGCTTCCATGTTGTCTTTTACCGTGTGCCAGTGCTCAAAAAATGCATTGTTTGAAGAGGCCAGATCCTGGTGTATGATATCGATCATTGGAATGTTGGCGTATTTGTTTACATATAGGTGGTCGTCGTTGACATAAGTGCCCTGTTGCTGAGGGAAATAACTTTCGTACCCAAGGCTTCGGGCTTTATTCCATACCTTGCGGACGATGTGAGGTGCATAGTAAACAGAGAATCCTTCCATTGGGAATACGGCATCCGGTGCACCAACCATATCGAGCAGGATACCATAGGCGGCACGGTAATTATACACATGCGGATTTTTTGCCCAATATTGTGATCCCAGCCCCCAGCTCTCACCACCATCTTCATTTTGTGCATCGTCAGGTGGGCCATAGTCTTCCAGATCGAAGAGGATTATATCAACACCAACCTCGGGAAGAGAGTGTTGCATGGCTCTGGCGCACTCCAGCAGTACTCCCACACCGCTGGCTCCGTCGTTGGCACCATCGATGGGAGTGCGATGTAAGGTTGTATCGGGGTCGTGATCAGCATAAGGCCGTGAATCCCAGTGCGCGCTGAGGATAATCCGACGGTCGGCATCAGGATTTATGGCGCCGATGATATTTATACCATCGAGAATCTCACCATTATATGCGCGCATCTGAAAGGTCTGTTCTGTAACTACCGCACCAAAGCTTTTCAGCTTCTCAGCCAGATATGCGGCGCAATCTTTTTGAGCTTGTGAACCCGGAACCCGGGGGCCGAATGCTACCTGCTCCTCCACATAACGGTAGGCCGAGTCAGAATTAAACGGGGGTATCACAACCTGCTTCTTTGGCTCTTGCTCTGCAACGTCATCCTTTTTTGTCCCCAGGCTGCCACAACCCACAAAAGTAAAAGCTATAATTATTAATGCTAATAACTTTCTCATGATTTAGTTATTTGAATAACCCATAAGGATTACCATCTTTTTTTGTGAATACAAAGTTATTGAAATCTTTACGACTTTTAACCTCTTTCTCCATTTCATGCATCGATTCAGGAATCCTATCAATGTCTCCGGGGTAGCCAATGGCAACTACAGATATTACTTCGTTGTAGTCTTTAACAGAAAGGGAATCTTTTATGGATTCCTTGTCAACTCCGGTCATCTGATGGCAAAAAACACCGTGACTCATACCTTCAATTGTCAATGACATTACGGCTTGACCGGTATCATATTCGGCTGTACTGTTGTGATTACCATCATCATTAATCTTACGCCCGAGCACTACCATTAATAATGGAGATGATTTCGCCCACTCTTTATTGAAATCTATAAGAGAGTTGAGGATATTATTATATGTTTCAGATCCTTTTATCCCTAATATAAAAGACCACGGCTGAACGTTGAATGCCGATGGTGCTCTGCGGGCTGCTTCAAACATCCGTCGTAATATCTCCTCTTCAGGAATTTTTTCATCAAAGGCTCTGGGGCTCCATCTGTTTCGTATATGTTCCAAAACAGGATATTCAGTTAAAATTTCTTTTTTTATTTTCATATTACTCGTGTTTATTTACGTTAATGACACCTTTTGCGTCATACAAATATACTTTTATTAAATTGTTATATTAACATACATAAGCAATTACAGTTCATAGAGCGCCTAAATTTTTTAATAACAGTGTTAAAAGGTGTTAACAACAGTTAAAATCATGTTTTAGAAATAAGTTTTTTCACTATGCAAAAAAAAATTATAAATTTGCACTCTTTGAAGTACTGAATATAGTTAAATTCCAAAAACATTAAAATCGTTAAGAATATGAAACTTAAAAACTTGATCATTATTGCTGCCTTTGTTTTTTCAATGGCTTTTACAGCATGTAATAACGTTGACAGCAGCACTGTAGCCCTCGACAATGAGGTTGATACCATTAGTTATATCATTGGCCAGGATTATGGTAAAAATCTTTTGGGGCAGAGTTACCAAGTGAACCCTGCAGCTATTTATAAAGGGATTGAAGATGCTCTAAATGAAACTCATCTTATTCCTGATTCAATTCGTAATGTTATTGTTGCCGGATTTAATAAAGAGCTGGAGATAAAACAACAGGCCGTTGTTAAGGAAACTTCTCTTAAGAACAAGCAAATTGGAGCAGCATTCCTTAGTCAGATGAAAAATCAGGAAGGCGTTTTTACGCTGCCTAACGGAATGCAGTACAAAGCTATCAAAGATGGCAAAGGTAAGAAAGCAGTCCTAGGCGACAGCGTTACTCTTCACTACCGTGGCACTTACGTTGCAGAAAAAGATGGTAAATTTGACCTCCCTGTTTATGGTGAATCTTATGGTTCAGGACCTGTGAACATTATGATTGACAACACTGTTCCCGGTCTGCGTGATGGCCTCCAGATGATGTCTCCGGGTTCTATATATGAATTCTATATCCCCTCTTCTCTGGGTTTTGGTGAAGATGGAAAATCTCAGATTGTTCCCCCTGGTGTTACTCTTGTAATACGTGTTGAACTTATATCTGTGGAAAAAGCATAATCAGTATATTTCTGATATCTTCCGGCCACCTCTTTATCTTAGGGGTGGCTTTTTTTATGCAATAAAGTCTGTTTTAAATGCAGTTATCAATTTTTTAAGACCTCCTTTTTTATAATTTAGCAAACGGCCTGAAATAGTTGGTTGAATAAAAATCAGGCGGGCACATACAATGATCTCTGAAAACAAAATAGTTGAAGATTGTCTGAAAGGGAAAAAACGGGCTTTTCTTCAGTTGTATAATCGTTACAGCAGTGTAATGATGGGTGTATGTATGAGGTATGCCCGCAACAACTCAGAGGCTGAAGATATCCTTCAGGAAGGTTTCGTAAAGGTATTCCAGAATATATCCTCCTTCAGCTTTAAAGGCTCTTTCGAGGGATGGATTAAACGCATAATGATTAATACCGCCCTTAACCACAACAGAAATAACCTTAAGCACTATTTTCATGCAGATGTTGATGAAGTAGAGGAGTTTGTTGTTTTTGCCACTGATGAGGTGGTCGATAATAAAGAATATCCCTTTAGCACCGAAGATCTTATGAAGATAATACAGGAACTGCCTCCTGGGTATAAAACAGTATTCAATCTATATGTTTTTGAAGGGTATTCTCATAAAGAAATAGCTGATATTCTTGAGATATCCGAAAACACATCGAAATCACAACTTTCAAAGGCGCGAAAATATTTAAAGAACAAAATTAATAAGGCAACTTCAACATATAATAAGGTACTAGAATAAAATGAATCAGGAGAAGATTAACATCGATAATCTGTTTAAAGACAAACTGAAAGGGTTCTCCGGAACTCCTTCTGATAAGGTCTGGTCACAGGTGAATGCATCGCTTGCTCAGCAAGGGTTGTATAACAGCTTTTGGACTCGCAGCCGCAAGTGGGTCACTGTTGTTGTACTCCTGATTTTTGCTTCAGGATTATTATGGTTAGTGAGCGACTTGCCGGAAAGAGTTCCCAAACCAACAAATACTGCATCTTTGAATATTTTATCCCAAAATGATTTGTTAGCTGAGGATATTAATGCACAAAGTGGGGATATGATGCAAAACGATCCTTCCTATGAAGGGTTATTGGTTACTGAAGATAGCGGAAATAACCTATTCGGAGAGAACGATATTGCTAAAGCAGATATTTCTGTAATGGGAGAAAGTGTTAATAATAGTGAGGTTAATGTCGTTGATCTACAGATTACTTCTGACCCCGTTGAGGAGAAAAGAGAGGATTATTCTGTATTAGCTTTTTCTGAAAAACCTGAAATAGAGTTACCTCTTGAGGTAATCTTGGAAATGGCTTCTGCGAAAACTTCATCTCAACGTTTTGATTTCCCTCTGTATCGTATGCAGATGAAAGAAAACCAATGGTCTTCCACGGCTTATAATTCTCTTGAAGAGCAGCACTATTATTCTGATAGTAAAACAGAAACCAATATAACGCAAATTTCTGACCTGACACCGTGGCACCGATTTTCACAAAAGCCATCATACCTGTGTGTTGGCGCCTCAGCAGGTCCGGAATATCTCTTTTATAGCAGGGATAAGAGAAACTCCGGCATGGGGTATGGAATTGATTTTTATTATAACAAATCAGGTTTTATTCTGCGTAGTGGCCTGCAAATTGCGAGATATGGCGACCAGGGTGAATATGACCTTAACTACCAGCGTGTCGACAGTCTTGGGTATATGTACACCGTAGAATCATTTACCATTGATCCTAATAACCCTGACTCGGTTATCTTTAATTTGAAGATAGAAGGAGTATATGACTCCGTGAATGTTTCGGAACGAAGAGTTACAGATGCCTATTATAGCTACCTTCAATTGCCGTTTATGGTTGGATACACAGTGGCTGGAATTGGTAACTTCTCTTTTGACTTTACTGCCGGTCCCGTATTTAATATCCTGATAAAAGAGAATAACCCTAATCCTGAAGTGCCCGTTGGAAATGATATTTATATGAGTGAGGTGAAGAATAATTCTGACTCATGGATAAGAACTAATATTCAACTAAGGGCTTCTATGGCATTGCACTACCGTTTCTCTAAGAATTTGAGGCTTTCACTGGAGCCAACATATAATTATTATATAAATCCTGTTTTTTCCGGTAATATTAATGATGTAAGTTCACCCTATTCCCTTGGTGCAAGAATAGGCCTTATGTACAAGTTCTAATTATTGATATGAAAAGATATATATTAATCTGTTTTACATTGCTCTTTTCGCTGCTGATATTCGCTGCCGACAACTATACACTCCTGATCTCCGGAAATGTTTTTGAAGAGCATTCTCATGTGCCTCTCGGCGATAGAGAAGTTTTCATATCTATTGACAAAACAAATGTTTTCCCCGGATATTATGCGGAATTACATACCAATAATGATGGATTTGTATTTGATGCTATTGAAATACCTAAAGAGGTTAAAGTGGGCGTTGTTTTTATAGAAATAGAGGATTGTAATGGTGTATTGGTTGGGTTTGAGAAGATATTCTCTGAAAATGATTCTCATGTGCATTTCTCTATCCCTGTTTGTGATGAGAGCGCACTTATTTGTCAGGCTGATTTTACCTACCAGTCAGTTATTACCAACTGCTTTAAATCATACTCATATTTCTTTACAGATCAGTCGCACGGTGAGGGTGATCTCTTTTTCTGGGATTTTGGTGATGGTACATCTAGTGATGAGAAGAATATTTTACATACGTTTAAAAGTTCAGGAACCTTTAAGGTTTGTCATAGTATTGCCCGTAACGACGGAACATGCTACGACACTGTATGTCAGGAAATAGTAATTGATAGTGTTATGAACCATGACTGCGGTGTGACATTCGAGCCGGTATATTTTAGCGGCCTTACTGCTGGATTTCAGGCCTATACTGAGAGTCCGTATCCCACAGTTTTTGAGTGGGATTTTGGCGATGGCTCCACAGGAATGGGAGATTTTGTGATTCATACATTCCCAAAGGAAGGTAGCTATACCGTTACCGTCTCAAGCGAAGATTCATACTTCTGTACCGACTCATATCAGGATGAGGTTATTGTCTCTGATACTCTGGAACCCTGTGAGGCATGGTATGCTATCATGTCCGATAGCACCAACCCTTTCAGATACTCTTTCTTTGATATGTCAAATGGAGATATTGCATTCTGGCACTGGGACTTTGGCGACGGTTCCAGCTCTGAGGAACAAAATCCTTCGCATGAATATAGCCTGAACGGATTGTATAATGTTACTCTCTCTGTTGAAGATACCGCCAACAACTGTACATCCTCTGTTACACGTATTGTTGAGGTGGATTACCATCCTGATTGTAAAGCGGAGTTTTCTTATCTGCTCGACAGCCTGTCGAGTCGCAGAAATCATTTCTATTTTACAAATAACAGCACTATACAATTTCCCGGCGAAACAACGTGGTCTTTTGGTGACGGTGAAGAGGTGATAAATTGGGAAACAAACCATGTTTATGATGTTGGAGGAACCTATGATGTGTGCCTGAATATCAAAGATCAGTTTGGGTATTGTGATGTAACGGTTTGCACAACCATTGAAACACCAGTATATCGTAATATTGGTGGTTATCTGTTTAAAGATGACTTTCCCATTAATAACCCTATACACGAAGGAGATACAGCTATTGCTTATATCTATCGTAAGCATAGTACAGGCCTTTACCTTGTGGATACAATGGCATTTTTTGAATATGGATATTACTATTTTACCTGGCTGCTTGAAGGTGAATATATTATTAAAGCCAACCTCAAAAACAACAGCTCACATTACGGCCTCTACTTCCCGGTTTATCACCCCTCAACCTTGAAATGGCAGGATGCAGACTTTATTGATGTCCACTCAGATATTTTTGATTGTAATACAGTATTGGTTGATCAGGAAAATATGGGAGTTGGCTCGGGAAGTATCCATGGAAGAATTATTTTTAAAACACCAGGAACCCGGAATTATGATCCTGTAAATATTCTCCTCTATAATGAAGATGAAGATGCCCTGATGTATGAGGTAACAGATGAGTTTGGGTTTTTTAGATTTGAGAATATCGCGTTGCAGTGTTATTATGTTGTTGCTGAATCGACAGGTGACTTTTCTTTGCCCTCAAATATTTGTCTTACAGAGTCGGTGCCTGCCGTTGAAGATGTTGAAATAGAGATCTTTGATACGGATGTTACTGGCATAGATAATTATAATGAAAAGATGTTTTCTAAAATATTTTTATTTCCCGTACCTACACAAGCAACCCTTAAC
Organism: uncultured Bacteroidales bacterium; assembly: GCA_964474455.1. GTDB lineage: Bacteria > Bacteroidota > Bacteroidia > Bacteroidales > BM520 > BM520. The sequence continues at coordinate 32,560 of CAYYSU010000004.1, read as the reverse complement.
ATCTCTTTTGAGTCTAAAGGTAATAATAGAGCAATTATAAGAGTTCTTAATTATTCCGGTCAGATAGTATATGAAGAAAATTATACTGTTAAAAGAGGATTGAACGGGCATTCAATTCCTGTTGAAGATCTTCCGTCCGGAATTTATGTTTTGAAAATTATAACTCCTGCTGGCAGCGAAACATTCGTTTCAAAGTTTATTAGGGATTAGAATTTTGGTTAATAAGCTAGGCACAGGGACGTCTTTTCCCCAAAGACGCTCCCTGTTTTTTTTATGCTGGTACCTGATCCTTACTTTAAATGATTAATACCGAACAAGGAATAATACGTCGAATTAAAAAGCCCCCCAGCGATGCCTGAGGGGCCGTTAGTCGGGATGATAGGATTCGAACCTACGACTTCTTCGTCCCGAACGAAGCGCGCTACCGGGCTGCGCTACATCCCGAGGTATTGCAATGATCTAAAACTGTTATGATGATCTATGCTAGCGCAAAGTTAATGCTTTTTTGTATATTGTACCCGATTTCCCGATCACACATTAAAACAAGAAAATGAGGTATTTCATAACAGTATTCTTTATGGTGTTTTTTTATCTGGCTTCAGCACAGAATGAACTTGCCATATCTCCTGAGATGCTGCCCGACGATACTTCTAAAGTACGTATCCTGAATGAAGTATCCCGCCAAAAAGTATATTCAAACCCTCAAAAAGCTGTGGAGTATCTCGAGCAGGCAATGAAAATTGCCAGGCAATTGGATGATTATAATGGATTGGCCGATACATATATCAATTATGGGAAAATTCTCTTTGGAGTTGGTAACGAAATAAAAGCTGTAGAGTACTATTTTAATGCATTGAGTATTGGTGAAGAATATGGTGATGAAAAAATTATTGCCACTGCTAAGAACTATATTGCCACAGTATATATCTCACTGAAAGATTACAATATTGCTGAAGAATACCTCCTGGATGCCATTGAGTTGAACAGAAAAAATAGTAATGAGAACCTCTTGGCGGCCAACTATAATAATATAGGAATGGTTTCTCTCAATAAGGAGCAGTACAATATCGCGCTGGAATATTTTTTTATGTCGTTGGAAATAAATCAAAAATTGAATAATAAAGACTGGATAAGTAATAATTATGGAAATATAGGTATTACATATAATCATATGAATAATCCCAAAGCTTTGGACTATTTCCATAAGCGGATAAATCTGAAAAGGGATCTGGGCGATGAAACAGGTGTGGCTTCGGGATACCAGTTTATTGGTAGTTACTATATCCGGCAAGAGCAATGGAGTGATGCCATTAAACCACTTTCTGTAGCACTTGATATAAGCCGGGAGCAGGAATCCTGGGATTATGCTGCGAGTTGCCTCAAAATGCTTAGCAGGGTGTACGAAAGCCTGGGAGAATATGAAAAAGCGTATTCTCATCACCTGGAGTACACTGAAATGATGGAGAGAACAAACAAGGATGAGTTGTCGAGGATTGTAACCAGCCTGGAACTGCAACACATGTACGAGAAGGAACAGAAAAAATCCGATGAAATAAACTACCAACGTCGATTGAGATATTATATTATTGGCTGCGGCTTACTGGCTGCGCTGGCAATATTGTTTTTGTTATTCAGAAACCAAAAAGGAAAAAATAAACGTACTCAACTTGAAAAAAAACTTTTGGTTGAGGAGTTGGATCATAAAAACAGGGAGTTAACAGCCAATATGCTCTATCTGTTGAAAAAAAACGAACTGATAGAGTGCATATCTGATAAACTTATTGGTCTGCGAAAGAACCTCAAGAAGGAGAATCAACATGTTATTCAGCAGGTTATCACTGACCTGAGGTCGAATATTGATAATAATGTGTGGGAAGAGTTTGAAATTCGTTTTAAGGATGTTCATGATTCGTTTTATGATGATTTGCAACGCGATTTCCCTGACCTTACAGTGGGAGAAAAGCGTCTTTGTGCTTTCCTGCGAATGGATATGTCAACGAAAGAGATATCTGCAATTACCGGACAGAGTGTCTCTTCTCTGGAGGTGGCACGAACCCGATTGAGAAAGAAACTGAATATTTCTAACACTCAAATAGGCCTTTCACAATTTCTATCTAAGTATTAATAGGGTTTTATTACCTTTGTGATAGCAAATAATCAAAATACTATGGTGGGTCAACCTAATATCTTAATTGTAGATGATCAAAAGATGAATATTCTTCTGCTTGAAAATCTGCTCAGAAAAGTAAAGGCCAATATTTTAAAGGCTTATAGTGGTCAGGAAGCTTTAGAGCTTTTAGAGGGTAATGATTTTGCTCTTATGATTTTTGATGTTCAAATGCCAGGAATGGATGGCTTTGAGTTAGCTAAGAAGGTGCGCGATTTTGAGCATCTTAAAAGGGTTCCAATAGTTTTTGTATCTGCTATATTTACCGATAACGAGAGTATCTCTAAAGGATATCATACAGGCGCAGTAGATTATCTCACCAAACCGGTAAATCCACATATCCTTATCAGTAAAGTTGAGGTTTTTCTCGTACTGTATCGCCAACGTCAGAATACTCTTTTACAAAAAGCTGAAATGCAGAAAGAGATAAAACAGCTGAGAGAAGAGATAGAAAAACTTCGTGCACAGTTAGGATAAAAGTCAATGGAAAACAGTAAACACAAAAATAAATCTGCTCTTCATGTACAGGAAGGTGTTGAGCAACCGGCATCTTTCAATGAAGATGCCATTTCCCGTTTTAAATCCATGCGAAAACCCGGCCCTTCGGTAGAAGAATTTGTAAAAGGTATCACCTCAGGAAATATAATGCTTCTGAGTAAGGCCATTACTCTTATTGAGAGTTCTCTGCCCGCTCATAACCTCAAAGCTCAACAGATTATAGAAAAATGTCTTCCCTTTACCGGGGCCTCTTTTCGTATTGGCATCACCGGAGTCCCCGGAGTGGGGAAGTCAACCTTTATTGAAGCTCTGGGAACACAGCTCACCGATGCCGGGAAAAAGGTAGCGGTACTTGCCATCGACCCCTCCTCGGCACGTTCAAAAGGAAGTATCCTGGGAGATAAAACCAGAATGGAAGAGCTGGCAACAGACGCAAATGCCTTTATCCGACCCTCCCCGTCAGCAGGAACCCTGGGCGGCGTAGCCCGCAAAACACACGAATCCATTATCCTCTGTGAAGCCGCAGGATTTGATACTATCCTGGTGGAAACGGTGGGAGTGGGACAATCAGAAATTGCAGTCCATTCAATGGTCGACTTCTTCCTGCTACTACAACTGGCAGGAGCAGGAGACGAACTACAGGGTATTAAAAGAGGTATTATGGAAATGGCCGATGCCATAGTGATAAATAAAGCTGAAGGGGATAATCTTAAAAAAGCTGAGCTCGCTAAACGTGAATATGCCAATGCTCTGCATCTGTTCCCGCCACCTGAGTCAGGATGGATCCCAAAGGTGGATATCTGCTCCGCAAGAACAAAATTCCATATCCCCGAAGTGTGGAATATGATATGTGAATATTTCATATTAACACAGAAAAATGGCTTTTTTATACATAAAAGAAAAAAACAAGCCCGCCATATAATGCACCAGACAATACACGCTTCACTTGGTGATCTCTTCTATCAAAATGAGGAAATAAAAGCTTTGGTTAAGCAGATGGAAGAGCTTATTGAAGAGGATAAAATTAGTTCCTATAATGCTGCAGGTAAACTAATCGACGATTTTGTTAATCAGCTGAAGAAGTAGCTCAACCGAAGTATCAGAAATAGATGTGTTTTATTTGACCCTGTTTTGCAATGATTCAGAGAGAAGAACCAATTGCCCATAAAGATCTTATTATGTTGTTTTTTGACATAAATCGACGAGGTGAATAATTTCCATAAAGATTATTTATCAATTAGTTATCTGTTTTTGTAAAACCGTCGATTTATCGAGGTTCGAGGTAAAAATTGGTGCAGTAATAGTATTATAATTAGCCTCTTAAGGGTTTGGGTAATATTATTGTTCTTTGACAATATTAATATATTGTGCGACAATATGTCACTACAATATCTTTTTATGATGACATTTAGTCGTGCAGATGCTTGTGTAAATGCCTTTTATTCCTTTGGCATAATGATTGACTAAACTCCATCAACGATTAATAAATAAAAAATTAATAAATAAAATAATAATAGGAGGAAATAAAAATGTTAATGAGATTTAGTCAACCGACAGTAAATGAAATGATGAATCGTTTTCTTAATGATTTTGATTCAGACATGCCGACAGCAAAGAATTGTAAACCTGCTGTTAATATCCGGGAGAATGAAAATGAATTTGAACTTGACATTATGGTTCCCGGAATGAAAAAAGAGGATTTTAAGATCAATGTTGAAAACGATATCCTAACCGTTTCCGCAGAAGTGACAACGGAGGATGAGGTAAAAGAGAAGAAATATGTACGCAAAGAGTTTTATTTCGGATCTTTCAATCGCAGATTCTCAATGCCTGACTCAGTAAGTGCTGATAAGATTGAAGCAAATTATAATAATGGTATCCTTGTGATTTCTCTTCCTAAAAAAGAGGAAGCTAAGCCACAACCAGTAAGGATGATTGAAATAGCATAATTGTATTGAGTTAGTGATTTGAATTGGTGACGGGGAATTGATGGAGACATCGGTTCCCCGTTTTTCATATATTTGTCAAAAAATATTTCTATGATAAAATCCATGACGGGATACGGCAAAGAGGTCATCGTGATGCCAGAAAAAAAAATCACTATAGAACTCCGTTCCTTAAATAGTAAACAGTTTGATTTTAATGCCAGAATTCCTTCCTTCTACCGATCTAAAGAACAGGAAATACGACAGATGGTAACCAATACGCTGATGCGTGGAAAGATTGATTTCTTTATTAATGTCGAGCTTACTGGTGTTTCGCAAAACCATGTGCTCAATAAAGATCTTGCATTGGATTATTACAAACAGCTTAAGGAGCTTGAGGCATTAGTAGAACAAACCGGAAGCACAGATTATATGGCTCTGCTTATGCGTATGCCTGACGTTCTGCAATCATCCGGCCAGGAGCTGGAAGAGAAAGAATGGTTAGCACTGCGTGAGGGTGTAAAAAATGCCATTACCGCTATCAATGAGTTCCGCCTTGAAGAGGGAAAATCTCTTGCAGAAGATATGGTCAACCGTATTGCGAAAATCGTTGATCTGCTGAAACAGGTAGAGCCGTATGAAGATCAAAGAGTAGTTGTTATCAGGCAAAAGCTTGATAAAGAGATGAAAAACTGGATAGAAGCTGGCAGAGTTGACCAAAACAGATTCGAGCAGGAGCTGATTTACTATCTCGAAAAATACGATATCACTGAGGAGAAAGTCCGACTGAAACGTCACTGTGATTATTTCCTCGAGACTATGGACTTCAAGGATGCGCAGGGTAAAAAGCTTGGTTTTATTTGCCAGGAGATCGGTCGCGAGATTAATACTCTGGGCTCTAAAGCCAATGAGGCTAATATTCAGAAAATTGTTGTTCAGATGAAGGATGAGCTGGAGAAAATTAAAGAACAACTGGCAAATATTCTGTAGTTATGGATGGTAAAATGGTGATATTCTCGGCCCCTTCAGGTTCAGGAAAAACAACAATTGTGAGGAGGTTACTGGAAAAAGGAATGCCAATGGAGTTTTCCGTATCCGCAACATCACGCTCACCACGAGCCAACGAAATCCATGAAAAAGACTATTATTTCCTCTCCGTACAAGAGTTTAAGGAGGCCATAAAGAAGGATGCCTTTGTGGAGTGGGAAGAGGTGTACCATGATCAGTATTACGGAACCCTGAAATCGGAGCTGCAACGTATTTGGAGCCAACAAAAGCATATAGTCTTTGATGTGGATGTTGTGGGAGGTCTTAATATCAAAAAGAAATATGGTGAAAAGGCACTTGCTGTATTTGTAATGCCTCCATCATTGGAGGTTCTGGAAGAACGCCTTCGCGGTCGTGGCACCGATGATGAAAACAGCCTGGCAAAACGACTGAAAAAGGCAAAATATGAGTTATCCTTCGCTCCGCAATTTGATGTCCAAATAAAAAATCAGAACCTGGATGATGCTGTTAAAGAGACATTTAGCAAGGTTACAGAGTTCTTAAATGGTTAGAATTATGCATAAAGCACTGTTTTTTGGCTCTTTTAACCCTATTCATCTGGGGCATATACAAATTGCAGAGTACGTGGTAGAAAATAAAATTGCAGATGAGGTGGTTTTTATGGTCTCACCACAGAGCCCTTTTAAACAGAATCTTGAAATGCTTGATGATGACATACGTTTTGAGCTGGTGTCGCTGGCAATTCAGGATAACAAACAACTCTTTGCCAGTAATATAGAGTTTTTTCTGCCAAAACCATCCTATACAGCCAAAACCCTGGAGGTGTTGAGGAAGAATAACCCGGAGATCAATTATTCTGTGCTTCTGGGGTCCGATCAGGTGGAGCTCTTTCACAAATGGAATAAGTATAAGACGATATTAAGTAATCATAAAATATTTTTGTATCCGCGACGACCGGGTATGGAAAACTCCGATCTGATTCCTTATCCCGGAATGACTTTGCTCGATGCGCCCATGTACGATATCTCCTCAACAGATATCAGAAGGGCTATTGAACATGACCTCTTGGTGCCTGATTTACTACCCGAAAAAGTATATCAACGAATAGTGGAAATGAAATACTATTGTAAATAATGTTACGTTTTGTTAATAATCTTTATCTCAAACTATTAATTCTTATTTTTGCACGATAAACAGTATGAATATGAAAAACCGGATTTTACTTTTACTCATTCTCTTAGGGATTTCTTCACAGGTATTCTCACAGTCAGAGGAGCTCATGCGTAGGTATACTAATAACTTTGATATTTTTACTGATATCTGGGTTAATGCCCCCGAAGAGATGGATCTTCAGGCTATTAACTTGGGATACAATATCTCAGCCAGTTACATTATTCCTATCGAGAACACCAATTTTGGAGTGCTGTTAGGCCTTGGCGTTACTGGACATAATATTTTTAGTGACGCCGTACAGGTTGATATCCTGGATGCTAATAACAAGCCTGTGGGAGAAGTGGGATTTAAGAAACTGGACTCTATTGTCTCCGGAATCAGCTTTGGCAGGAATAAAATTGCTCTTACTTATGCTGAGGTGCCGTTTGAGATAAGATATTATCATGAAAAAAGTGGTTTTAAAATATCTGCCGGTATGCGTATCGGGTTCCTTATAGATAGCCACTCGAAGTACAATGGTGAAGATTATCTTTTTGGTACTGACGATGTTGTAAAATTCAAAATTAAAGATCTGGATAATATCAGCGAATATCGTTTTACTCCTTTTGTGCGTGTGGGATGGAAATGGGTTAATGTAACAGCATCTTACGGTTTAACAGGAATGTATGAGCAGAATAAAGGTCCTCAGATGCGTCCTATATCTCTTGGCCTATCGTTTACACCATTCCATTGAAGAATATTATCATTATAAATGCTATTGTAAAGCCAACGGCATAGCCGGCATAAACCTGCGAAGGGGTGTTTTTATGCAGAATTATCTGAGAGGTACCTGCTATTCCGAATGCAGGTATTGAAACGAGAAGAAATGCCATCCCTGATGTGATGCCTAACCCTGTTAATGCAGCTATAATACCTGAAAAACAACCCCATCCTGCACCATGGGTCGAGATATTCCAACCCATATTAATGATGATTGCAATAAATAAAATCGTTATTACGGTCAGCATAGAAAAAGTGATCTCATTATTAAAACCCATATAAATCAGCATTCTCCATGCAAAGAAATAGCATATCATGACAATTATGTAGCTATAACTCCTGGACAGCTTCTCCGGTATGCCTTCCCCGCCAATAATATTTAGCCACCTGAGCCCCATAATAATTATTAACGGGATTATGATCGTCATAATAAATATTAACGTAGTGAGAAGCCATTTGTATTTTACTGGTATCACTAAAGAGATTATTCCCGGAGCAAACAGGATATATAGAATAAATAGCGATGGAATAACAATTGGGTGAAGCAATATCGAGATTACTCTTGAGGCTTTTTTCTCCAAAGTACTGAAGACCATTATAACTCCTTTCTTAAACGAGCCACGGGTATGTTAAGCTGTTCACGGTATTTAGCAATGGTCCGGCGAGCAATATTATACCCTTTTTCTTTAAGAATCCTGGCGAGATGCTCATCTGTCAGAGGTTTGCTCTTGTTTTCATCGTCAATACAATCCTGAAGTATCTTTTTAATCTCTCGTGTGGATACCTCTTTTCCGCTATCCATCTGCATCGACTCAGAGAAGAATGATTTTAACAGGAATGTGCCATAAGGCGTTTGTACATATTTACTGTTAGCAACACGTGATACTGTTGAGATATCGAGTTTTACAATATCTGCAATATCTTTTAAAATCATCGGCCTGAGCTTAGTTTCATCACCGGTAAGCAGATACTGCTTTTGATACTCCATAATCGCTGTCATGGTAGTAAGAAGCGTGTGCTGGCGCTGCTGTATGGCGTCGATAAACCATTTTGCAGAGTCGATCTTCTGTTTGATAAATGTTACCGCGTCTTTCTGATCTTTTGTCTGCTTTGCAGGATTTGCCGCATAACCTTTTAGCATTTCCCTGTACGATCTGCTGATACGAAGATCCGGAGCATTTCGTGAATTGAGCTGTACCTCCAGTTCATCGCCATTTATTGTGATAAAAAAGTCAGGCTGAATGTAATGATTTTCCTTATTGGTTTCATTCATACTATTGCCAGGCTTGGGGTTTAGCTTGAGGATTTCATCTATGGCAGCTTTCAGCTCTTCTTCTGTAATGTCAGCTTTTTTTATGATCTTATCATAATGCTTCTTAGTGAAGTCATTAAAATAATTCTTTAAAACATCGATGGCCAGAAGCGTTGCTTCCGATGGATCTTCAATGCAATCGAGCTGAATAAGCAGGCATTCCTGTAGGTTGCGGGCTCCCACGCCACAGGGCTCCATTGTCTGGATAACATTCAGCATGCGCAGGACATCCTCTTCTGTAACTTCAATATTAATAGTAAAGAGTATGTCATCTGCCAAAGCCTCTGTTTCTCTTTTCAGATATCCTGAGTCGTCGAGATTTCCGATTATAGTTTCAGCAATAATACGTTCCTCTTCGGTAAGAATCCTCATGCCTAGTTGCTGCTGGAGGTTCTCATGAAAAGTCTTACCTGTGGAATAAGGGATATCCCTTTGCTCTTCGTCAGAGCTGTTATTGTTGGCATAAAGCTTATAATCGGGAATCTCATCGTCGGGAAGATAATCATCGATATTAAATTCATCATCGTTTTTTACCTCTTGCTCTTCCTCCTGCTGATAATCGAAATCTTCATCTTCATTACTGTTATCCTTACCTTCTTCCAAAACAGGGTTTTCCTCTATCTCTTCTTTTATACGTTGCTCGAGATTCACCGTGGGAATCTGCAACAACTTCATCAGCATTATCTGCTGTGGAGATAGTTTCTGTAGAAGTTTCTGTTGTAATTTTTGGTTCAGCATAACAGATGCAATATAGCTATTTTTTTAGAATTCAGCGTTTTGTGGAGTACGCGGGAATGGTATGACGTCACGAATATTTCCCATCCCTGTAATAAACAGCATTAAGCGTTCAAAACCAAGGCCGTATCCACTGTGAGGAACGGTGCCAAAACGACGTGAATCAATGTACCAGAACATCTCTTTCTCAGGCATATCCATCTCCTGCATCCTTTTTTGAAGCTTCTCAAGATTCTCTTCGCGTTGCGAACCGCCAATGATCTCACCAATCTGTGGGAAGAGCACATCCATGGCACGAACAGTCTTCCCATCATCGTTCTGCTTCATGTAAAAGGCCTTTATCTCCGCTGGATAGTCAGTAAGAATAACAGGTTTCTTGAAGTGTTTTTCCACAAGAAATCTCTCGTGTTCGCTCTGAAGATCAATACCCCAATCTTCTACCAGATACTTAAACTTCTTCTTTTTGTTTGGCTTGGAGTTACGAAGAATGTCTACCGCCTCGGTATATGATATGCGTACAAAATCGTTATCAAGAACAAAGTGCAGCTTCTCTATGAGTTTCATATCCGAACGCTGATCTGCCGGTTTGTTTTTCTCTTCGTTTTCAAGACGTTGTTCTAGAAATGCCAGATCATCATAACAATTCTCGAGAGCATATTTTATGACATACTTTAGCATCTCTTCGGCAAGATCCATGTTATCATTGATATCATAAAATGCCATCTCGGGCTCTATCATCCAGAATTCAGCCAGGTGACGAGAGGTGTTGGAGTTTTCAGCTCTGAAAGTAGGGCCGAAGGTATATACATTAGATAGTGCTAACGCTCCAAGTTCAGCCTCCAGCTGTCCGGAAACAGTAAGTGCTGTCTCACGACCGAAGAAATCCTTGCTATAGTCAATTTTTCCGTCTTCAGTGCGTGGAGGATTATCCATATCCAGTGTAGAAACATGGAACATTTCTCCAGCACCTTCTGCATCAGAAGCAGTGATTATAGGAGTGTGAATGTTATAAAATCCTTTATCGTTGAAGAATTTGTGAATGGCAAAAATCATGTGGTGGCGAATCCTGTTAATTGCACCAAAGGTGTTGGTCCTGAATCTAAGGTGAGCAATCTCACGTAGAAATTCCAATGAATGACGCTTAGGTTGCAGCGGATATTCATCAGGATCAGACTCCCCAAGTATTTCCAGACTCTTCACGGTTACTTCGCTGTTTTGTCCTGTTCCAACCGAATCCTTAAGCTCTCCGGTAACAGCAATAGAGGATCCTGTGGTTACTTTTGCCAGATCCTTTTCAGAAAACTGCTCAAAATCAAAAACCAGCTGAATATTGTTTATTGTTGAACCATCGTTTAGAGCTACAAAAGCTACATTCTTACTGGTACGTTTTGTTCGTACCCAACCCATTACCGTAATCTCTTTTCCATAGTCCTTGCTTGCAAGGAGTTTTTTTACATTTGTTTTTTTCATACTATTAACGATTAGTTCTTCTTGCTGCAAATGTAAAAGAATTTTCACTAATCACGAGGTGCTAATACAATGCATTACCAAGCATTTTGATATTTTTCATTTTCTATGAGGATATGGAATGGTCTTTACCGCAAAGTGCCATGGAAATGATTACTTTTGCTTTGAAGAAGGAATAGGAAATGAATATATATCCGTTATTACCGGAAAAACCGGGTAAGAGACCTATAATTATTGCCGGGCCGTGCAGTGCAGAGAGTGAGGAACAGGTGATAACAACAGCTGAAGCACTGGCGGCAGAAGGCTGTACTGATATTTTTCGTGTCGGAGTGTGGAAACCCCGCACGCGCCCGGGAACCTTTGAAGGTGTAGGAGAAAAAGCATTGCCCTGGATTACACGGGCTTCGCAAAAAACAGGAATCCCCGCAGCCATTGAGGTAGCAGGAGCAAAACATGTGGAGATGGCCCTGGAAAATAATATCAAAATATTATGGCTCGGAGCCAGAACAGTGGTAAACCCATTTATGGTGCAGGATATTGCATCCGCCCTGCAAGGTTCTGATGTGGGTGTGATGGTGAAAAATCCCATTAACCCGGATATTAACCTCTGGATAGGAGCCATAGAGAGACTATACGAAGCAGGAGTTTACAGGCTCGCAGCTGTCCATCGTGGATTCAGCCACTTTGAGTCAGCACCTCTGCGAAATAAACCTCTGTGGGAAATCCCCATCACTCTTAAAAGAAAAATTAAAAATATACCTGTCTTTACCGACCCCAGCCATATCAGTGGTAGTAGGAGTTTACTGAGGGAAATAGCACAGAAAGCTCTCGATCTGGAGATGGATGGTCTGATGGTAGAAACACATTATAATCCTGACGAAGCATTAACAGATGCGGCACAACAAATAACTCCTGAGGATCTCACTGTAATGCTTAAATCGCTTACAATCCGTGCACTAACAGCGGAGCAATCTTTTGAGCAACAAATGGCAAAATGGCGTGAAATAATCGATGAAAAGGATCAGGAACTTATTAATGTCCTTTCATCACGTTTTGCTGCTGTATCTGAAATAGGAAAACTAAAGAATGATCATCATGTTACTATTTTGCAACTGGAACGGTGGGACAAAATCATGGAAACAAGACTGGAAGATGCTGTAAAGTTTGGTATAAGCAAAGATTTTATGAAGCGTATGCTTACTCTTTTGCATGAAGAGTCTATAAAGCTCCAGGAAGATATTTTTAGAGAATTAAAATAACTCTACATCCAGTGCTTTTTCTTGAAATATAAAAGCATCCCTCCCACAATAAATATCATGGTTGCAATTATTATGAGAAATGCTAATGGATGGCCTTCCAGCGGTAGGTCAATGTTCATGCCGTATAGCCCGGTGATAAATGTTAATGGTAATAAAATGGTAGATACCAACGTGAGAATTTTAATTATTTCATTGGTGGTATTAGCCTGTAGTGAGTCGAATGTCATGGAGAGTCCGTCAATGAGTTCAGCATAATCCTCGGTCATATCCCACACCTTTTGGTAGTAGTCAAGGATGTTACCCCAGTAGTCTTCCATATTTTCAGCATAACCCTCAATATCTCCGGATTCGAATTTGTGGAAGAGCCTGAGCTGAGGTTTAAAAATGGTGTTTAGGAGAATTATGTTTTTCCTGGCGATGGAGATACCTTCAATAATGCGTTCTGATTTTTGGGAGAATAACTCCCTGCTTATTCTATCTACCTCAGAGCCGATATGTCGTACCAACTTCATGCTTTCGATCATGAGTCTCTCTAGTACAATATACAGAAGCTGATCTGACGATGCCAGCTGGAATTTTTCGTCGTCTTCAGAAGCGTTTTTTGCCTGTTGAAAAAGATCTCTTACAACCCAATGCGATTTACCAATGGTGATGATATTGTCGTCACTCCAGAAAATCTTTACTTCACGGGTTTTAAGAAATTTGTTCTGGCGGTCAAAATAGGGGAAATGAAGAATCAGAAAGTAATAGTCATCGTAAATATCAATCTTGGGACGCTGGTTGTAGCTTTTACAGTCTTCAATATCAAGGGGGTGGAAGTGAAAATCATCCAGAAGGTGCTGAAGGTCATCATCTGATGGCTGAAGAATATGATGCCATTTTAGTGTACCGAATTTGATAGTATCAATCATTGACCCTCCTTACTTTATAAAAAGCATTCTACATTTCTGTTACTCCTGTTTTTATTAACAAGATCCAAAGATACAAAAAAAATCCCTGCCGGAAATGGTGGGAATAAAATGTCTATTCCGAAAAAAATCACTATGCCCTTTGTTACAGCGTATTATTAATTGTCGCTATTCCAGGTTATCGTAGAGATGATCTCCTCGATGTCTTTGCGTAAAAATTTAATTACCGGAGCGAGGGAGTCATTATTTGGCAGGGTGTTAAAGTATAGAGCACCACGTAAAAAATGATTCGTGGAGTCGGTAACAAAAAATTGAAATGGTGAGGCGGCTTCTGACCCTTTAATGTGATATCCGGTTCCATAAACTTTGTGGTCAGGGAAGATATACATTACCTCATCGATGCCCGATGACTTAGGGATGTGCTTCATCACCATAGTATGAACATCTTCGATGAGATCTCCCAGGTCGTTATGCACCTCTTTATAGCTGATATGTAATGTTCCGTGAAACTGTGGATATAGAATGTCAATCCAATGTTTTTCATGCTGCTCTTTATTTTTTATTGCAGCGATGCTGTAATCAGGATATGTAAATGAATATGGATATCCCACATCAAGAGTTACCGGTTGTGACTCCGGCAGGTCGATGCGGAAAAAACCTCTCTGGCGAGGGACAGGAGTTTCATTACATGCCATAAGCACCATGATGAAAAGGAGAAAAAGAGCTTTGAATCTATTGGGCATGGTCAGTGATTTGAAAATGTACCTTTATTATTCTTCTTTGATCTACCTCTCTGATATGAAAGCTGTACCTATCCCATTTGATTGTTTCATTTTCATCGGGGATCTCTTCTTTTAACTCAAGAATAAGTCCGGCAAGGGTATCTGCCTCTCCCTTCACATCGTCGAAGATGTTATCTTCAGCATCAATGATCTTGAACATGTCGTTGAGAGATATCTTACCGTCAAAAATGTAGTTGTTTTCATCGATTTTCTGGTATTCTACTTCATCACCTACAACATCTGACTCATCACTTATCTCACCAACAATCTCTTCAAGAATATCTTCCATGGTGACAATTCCCGATGTTCCGCCATACTCATCAACAACGATAGCCATATGGATCTTTTTTTCCTGAAACTCACGCAAGAGACCATTTATTTTTTTGTTTTCAGGCACGAAGAAAGCTTCTCTTAAAAGTTCCGGCCATTTCAGATCTTTGTCAGAAAGGTGGGGCAGAAGGTCTTTAATATACAGGATTCCCATGACGTTGTCGAAAGTGGTTTTATATACAGGGATCCGCGATATGTTTGATTCTCTCACTATCTTCAACAAATCTTCAAAGGAGGTGTCACATTCAGCGGCAATAACATCAACCCTCGACCTCATAATCTCGGTTACTTCTGTGTCGCCAAATTTCGCAATACCCTGAAGCATCTTTTTCTCTTCTTCCGGTTGCGAAGAGTTAATAGTGATATTCACTGCATCCTTTAGTACATCACGATTTATATCAAATCCTTTACGCTTAATTTTTTTGTCAAAAATATGTGTAGAACGAACCAAAATATATATGATCGGGTAAAAGATACTATGGATCACAACTAGAGGCTGAGCCATGATTCCGGCAAATCGTAATGGATATTTTTTTGCAATAATTTTTGGCAATATTTCGCCACAAAGGAGTAATACTGATGTTACGATAACTACCTCATAAAGAAATTGCAATATCGCTGATCCTTCCACAGAAAAGATATGATCTGAGACAAATGTGAAAAGCAATATTATGGCAACGTTGATAAAGTTGTTGGCAACAAGGATAGAGGCCAGCAGGTTGCTGCGTTTATTCAGATGCTGAATAACAAGCTTGGATTTTTTATCATCTTTTTTATGTAGATCCTGAAGTTGTTGTGGGTTGAGAGAGAAGTATGCTACCTCCGAACCTGATACCAGCGCAGACATAACCAGCAATACCAGTATTACCGGGATAGCTATTAATATGGTGCCGCTAAAATTTTCATTTTGAACTGCGGTGAGTAGAACGGTGCAAACCGCAAGCGGATCTGAATCTATATTTGTCAATTCTGAGTTTTTTTAACACCACAAAATTAGTAAAGAATCTTAAATAAAGAAAGCGAGATGAATAGGAGTAATAATTATCTCCCATTCATCCCGAAAAAAATAGATAACACACAAGTTATTACATGCTTAGAAAGGAAGATCGTCTTCAGGATTTTCCTCCGTAACAGGAGCCTTGGCTGCCGGGGTCTGAGCCTGCTGGGCTTGCTTCGCCTGTTGCTGATAATTATTATCCGTATTGCCGGAATCTGGCCTGTCGAGCATCAGGAAATTGTCGCACTGAATATCGGTAAAGTATTTCTTTACACCTTCCTTGTCGGTATACTCTCTGGTTCTGATCCGTCCCTCAATGTAAACTTTGCTTCCCTTACGCAAATACTTCTCGGCAACATCGGCCAACCCTCTCCATACAGTGATGTTATGCCACTCAGTATGTTCTGTTCTGTCGCCGTTACGGTTTTTATAGATTTCTGTTGTTGCTATTCGAAACGAGGCCTTTTTTATACCCGAATCAATCGTTGTCACTTCAGGATCAATACCCAAATTGCCCACTAAAATTACTTTGTTTATTCCTGCCATAGTTTTTTGGATTAGAAAATTTTACATACAAACTTACAAAAATTCTGTTTCTTGATGGTTAATGCAAAAAAAAGAAAAATGATACCCATTTAAAAGAGATAAAAATTGCATTAAACCCGTAAGTATCTGTAAAACAAATAGTTGCGGGCGTATAATTTTGTGTTATTGATATTCATTTTTCTAGCTCTGTGATTTTCCAATATCAAAGTATTTGTTTTATCATTCCTGTAAAAAATAAAGGTTGTAGTGATATCTATTTAAGTAGATTAATTCTCTATATTTGATTTTTTGGCGAGGGTGAAGAGGAGTATTATATGTGTTTTGTCAATGAACAGAGGAGTTATTGTTCGTTGTCAAACCTTCTGAACAAATTTACACTGAGTGTTTTAGAAAAATTATTTATGCCATTTGGTGTTTGTACTTTCAAAAAAAAATTATCTTTGCAGACCGAAAAACGATTATATTAAAATTATAAAAATAATTGAATTATGACAAAAGCAGAAATTGTAGCAGAAATTGCCAGCAAGACCGGTATTGAGAAGGTAGCTGTACAGGCAACTGTTGAATCATTTATGGATTCGGTAAAAGATTCGTTAAAGCGTGGTGAAAATGTTTATTTAAGAGGTTTTGGTAGTTTTACTATCAAAAGACGTGCAGAAAAAACAGGTCGTAATATCTCAAAGAATACTACCATTATTATTCCTGCTCACAATATCCCGGCGTTTAAGCCTGCAAAAACTTTTGTTAACGTAGTAAAAGACAACGTTAAATAAACTATTTACTCTAAAATTTTCATACTATGCCAAGCGGTAAAAAGAGAAAAAGACATAAGATGTCAACCCACAAGCGTAAGAAGCGTTTGAGAAAGAACAGGCATAAGAATAAGAAGTAAGATCCTGTTAGATAAAAATCAATTTCTACCATATTTCTGTACCATGAGTATGGAGTATGGTAGAAATTTTCTTTATTGAGAGGCTCTCTCCGGTAACTTGAAAGACAGGGTGTTAGGTTTCGGGACCAGGAAAAAAGAGAACCGATTTTGACAAAAGAATTGTACGTAGACGCCAAAAAGGCCGAGGTGAATATCGCTTTGCTTGAAGATAAAAGCCTCGTAGAGCTACATAAAGAAAAAAGCAACAACAACTTTTCGGTAGGGGATATTTACCTCGGCCGTGTGAAAAAGGTTATGCCCAGCCTTAACGCCGCATTTATTAATGTTGGCCATGAGAAAGACGCATTCCTCCACTATCTCGACCTGGGGCCTCAGGTCAAATCTCTGATAAAATATACAAAACAGGCACAGGCTAATACACCTAACCTGTCAATTACTGATTTTAAATTAGAAAGAGATATTGAAAAAACAGGAAAAATCTCCAGTGTTCTTTCCCAAGGTCATAATATCCTCATTCAGGTCACTAAAGAACCCATATCAACTAAAGGACCCCGGGTGACATCTGAAGTATCCTTCGCAGGAAGATACCTCGTACTGGTGCCATTCTCCAACCGCATATCTATCTCTCAGAAGATAAAAAGTGTTGATGAAAGAAATCGCCTGAAAAGACTTATCGCCAGTATAAGGCCTAAAAATGTGGGTATTATTATCAGAACAGTGGCAGAGAATAAACTTGTGGCAGATCTGGATGCAGACCTTAACGACCTATATGGCAAATGGCAGGTTTTAACTACTAAACTTGCCAAAGCTATGGCTACACATAAAATACATAGCGAGATCGACAGGACTTCCGCAATACTGCGTGATATCCTTTCTGAGTCGTTTAATAGTATTACCATTAATGATCAAATGGCTTACGAAGAGAGCAGAAGCTATCTTAGGC
Source organism: uncultured Bacteroidales bacterium (assembly GCA_964474455.1). Classification (GTDB taxonomy): domain Bacteria; phylum Bacteroidota; class Bacteroidia; order Bacteroidales; family BM520; genus BM520. The sequence continues at coordinate 14,859 of CAYYSU010000004.1, read as the reverse complement.
AAATTGCCCCTGACAAGGTGGATATTGTGAAGCTATATAAAGGAAGGCAGCCCATTTTTGAGCATTTCGGCATCGATAAACAAATTAAGAACTCCTTTGGAAAGATCGTTACCATTAAAAGTGGTGTTTATCTTATTATTGAACACACCGAGGCATTGCACGTTATCGATGTAAACTCAGGGCACAGAGTCGCCAGTGGCCAGAATCAGGAATCTAATGCTGTGGAAGTTAATATTGAGGCCGCCGATGAACTGGCACGTCAGCTCAGACTTCGTGACATGGGGGGTATCATAGTGGTCGATTTTATCGATATGCATGAACCAGGGCACAGAAAAAAACTGTATCAGCACCTTAAAAATGCAATGGAAAAGGATAATGCAAAGCATACCATCCTCCCGCCAAGTAAATTTGGATTGGTGCAGATAACACGCCAAAGAGTACGCCCGGAAATGAATGTTGAAATTCTGGAAAAATGCCCTGCATGTGGTGGAACAGGTGAGATAAAACCAAGTATCATTCTGGTGGATGAGATAGAAAATAATCTTAGATACCTGGTGCAGGAACAGAATGAAAAATACCTTAAGGTAGATGTCCATCCTTTTATTCATGCTTATATCACCAAAGGTTTTGTCAGTATCCGTATGAAGTGGGGAATGCAGTACCGTGCCACAATAAAAGTGGAACCTAATGCCGCTTATCACCTTATGGAATATCACTTCTTTAACAAAACAGGAGATGAAATAAAAATTTAATCCGACACGTTTATTGTCGGTCATAAAACGTACTTTCACCTTTATGGAAACAGTAGTAAGTGGAATCAGACCAACAGGAAATCTGCATCTGGGAAATTACTTCGGAGCAATGAGGAATTTTGTTAAGATGCAGGAGATTTATAATTGCTATTTTTTTATTGCTGATTATCATTCTTTGACAACACATCCTAAACCACAGGATTTACACAATAATGTTCGTACTGTTCTGGCCGAATATTTGGCCTCAGGAATTGATCCTGAGAAAGCAACAATATATGTCCAAAGTGATGTTAGAGAAATTGTTGAGCTATATATGTACCTTAATATGAATGCATACCTGGGAGAGCTGGAGCGATGTACTTCTTTTAAGGATAAAGCACGCCAACAACCGGAAAATGTTAATGCCGGGTTGTTAACATACCCTACCCTAATGGCCGCAGATATTATTATTCATAAGGCTGTTAAAGTACCTGTGGGGAAAGATCAGGAACAAAATATGGAAATGACGCGCACATTTGCACGTCGCTTTAACCGTATGTATAAGGAGGATTTCTTCCCGATACCTGCAAGCTTTAACTTTGGTGAGTCTCTGGTGAAAATTCCTGGGCTCGATGGAAGTGGAAAAATGGGTAAATCAGAAGGTGAAGGAAATGCTATCTTTCTTGGTGAAGACCCTAAATCCATAAAGAAAAAAATTATGCGTGCCGTGACAGACGGCGGCCCCACAATACCCCATTCTATCAAACCGGATGCTATTGAGAATCTTTTCACCCTTATGAGCGTGGTCTCCACACCTGATACAGTAGAGTATTTTGATGAAAAATATAATAACTGTGAAATCAGATATGGTGACTTGAAAAAACAACTCGCAGAGGATATGATCTCTTTTACTGAGCCTTTCCGTATTCGTATTAATGATTTGATTAATAATGAGGAGTATCTCAGAAAAGTATTAAATAATGGCGCTGAACGAGCTCGTGCCAGTGCCTCAAAAACCATCAATGAGGTTCGTGAGATTATTGGTATAAAGAAATTCTAAATATTCTATTATGTTTTTTCGACAAAAAAAGAGATTACAATATTTAGTAATCTCTCTTTTTATAATGTGTGACCTTCAAAAAAAGCCCCTTATAATTAAGGAGCTTTTGCTGTGGCATCGACTGGAATTGAACCAGTGACACAAGGATTTTCAGTCCTCTGCTCTACCAACTGAGCTACGACGCCATCGTAAGACGGGTGCAAAGATAAAACATTTTTTATACGTTGCAACATTTTTTTAAGCTCGGGATTAAAAATTTTGCGATATTTTAACAACACGCTCAAAACGATTTTTTTACTTTTGTAAATTCATGAATCTAATAGCAGACATCGGTAACACCTCTTGGAAGATAGCACTATTTGATGGTACAACAATGGTGAAGAGGGAGGAGGCTCCAAATGGGGACAGAGCATTTTTATCTGCATTTCTTGGTGATGTAGTACCCGATATTATAGGTTTTAGCTCAGTGAGAGTTACTTCGGAGGCCGAAAGAGACTTGTTTGCAAAATTTGGAAAAGTAAACACGTTTTTTTTCGGTGACACTCTTCCCATAACCTTGGATTATGAAACCCCGGTGACACTCGGAACAGACAGGATTGCCGCAGCCGTTTTTGCAGCCGATGCATTTCCGGAAAGAAACTCTCTTGTGATAGTCATTGGAAGCTGTATCACTTGCGATGTTGTCAGCGCTGACAAACAATACCTGGGTGGTACTATTAGCCCCGGGCCACAGATGAGGCTCAACGCCATGCACCATTTTACCGGAAAATTGCCGGAAAGAGAATTTAATCCCGCGGCTGTTCTCCCGGGTAAGAGCTCTACATCTTCTATGGAAGCAGGAGCTTATTACGGTATTTTAGCTGAAGTAGAGTTCTATATTGACTATTATAAGCAACAATACCACGACCTTAACGTTATCGTTTCCGGTGGTTTTGTGGATTCTTTTGAAAAAAAAATTAAATATCCCATCTTTGCACAAAAGGATATTGTGTTAAGAGGGCTCAACGAAATACTTAATTTTAAACTTGAACAGGTTGAAAAATAAACTTATGAGATTATGGTTAGTAATCATAATCCTGGTACCATCAGGCTCATTATGGGCTCAGGTAAACTCTCCATATTCAAATTTTGGATTGGGAAACCTGCAACAAGGAAAATCAATGTTCTACAAGTCAATGGGTGGTGTTGGCATTGGTATGAGTAGTGATTTGTACATTAACCCCTCAAACCCCGCCACGTATGCTGAGTTTGATACCTTGTCTTTTCTCTTTGACATAGCCATATTCGTGGAGTCCCGAAACCTGAATACTGTTAGGGAGCAGGAGTCATACAATGACGCAGGCATCGACTATATTACATTTGGCTTTCCGGTAACAAAATGGTGGAAAACAAGCCTTGGTGTAATACCTTATGGTAATGTCTCCTATCAGATGGTTCATCGGGATAACATTCCTAATGTGGGCAACCTGGAATATAAATACCAGGGCTCCGGAGCCATTAACAGAGCATATTGGGGTAACGCTATAAAATTTGGCGGTAAAAATTATTTCGCTCTCGGCGCTAATATGAACTACCTTTTCGGCACTACCATTGACGTACAATCGGCATCATTCCCCGATTCTATTTACTATTTCGACACTAAGCATACTCAATCAATAACGTATCATGATCTATATTTTGATTTTGGTGCTTACTATAATTATGAGTTTGGTAAGGATGATGAGTATGTTATTGGTCTGGGTGCTGTGTATTCTCTCGGTGAGGATATCAAAACCGATGGTAGCCAGTTGTCGTATAACTATATCCTCTCCAATACAGGAGTAGATTATATTAAGGATACATTGCTTTTTACTGAAAATATTCTGGGGTCTGTTGGTTTACCCCAAACCATGGGAGCCGGATTTTCATTTAAAAAGAAAAATAAATACCATTTGGGTGCTGATTTAGAGTACCAAAATTGGGAGACATTCCATATTAATGGTGTTAATGATCTTAAAGAAAATGCTGTTCGTGTTGCTGTGGGCGGTCAGTATATGCCTGGTGGAGAGACTATTGGAAGCTACTGGAACTGGGTACGATACCGTGCCGGATTCTACTATAATAAATCAGCATTACAGGTTAATAATACAGGTATTAATGAAGTTGGCATAACTTTTGGTCTAGGACTACCACTGCGCAGAAGCAGATCCACCATAAATCTTGGACTTGAAATCGGCAACAGAGGTACCACCGATAATGATTTAATTCAGGAAACATTTGTTAACTTACGATTAGGATTTTCGATTTATGAAAATTGGTTCATTCAAAGAAAATTTAATTAAATTAGCGGCATAAAAGTTGATTAACAATACTAAAGATAACGATATGAAGACAAAGATTGTATTATTAATACTCACATTATCTCTCACTGCTCCAGTGTTTGCTGTTAATAATCAGATAAATAACTATATACCTGATGATGAACCAAAATATGGTCAGGACTCTATCCAGTGTTTGACAAATATCTCATTATATCGTGAATTTTTCAAACAGTGGAAAAAAAGTAATTATAGTAATGAATCTATAAAAGACGCAATCTCTCCCTGGCGTTGGGTTTTTATGAATTGCCCCAAAGCTTCTCTCAATACCTATGTTGATGGAACTAAAATAATGGGCCATAAGATCATGAATGCTAAAACCGATGAAGATAAAGCTGCTTACCTGGATACTTTAATGATGGTTTATGATAAACGTATCAAATACTTTGGTAAAGAAGGCTATGTTCTGGGGCGTAAAGGTCTTGACAGATATCGTTATAATTTATCAAGCGAAGATATTAAGCCGGCTTACGATATACTTGCAAAAAGTATTGAACTTGAAGGTAATGACTCTGAATATCCTGTTGTAGATCTGTTTTTCAGAACTACCATCGACATGTATAAGACTGAACAGGTCGAAAAGAGTTTAATCCTTGAGAATTATGATATAGCGAGTAAAATTGTTGATTATAATATTAAGAATGACGCAAAATATGCTTCTCGATTTGAAAGAGTAAAAGGTAATATCGAGAGCAGTTTTGAACCTTTTGCCAGCTGTGAAGATCTTATTCCTCTATATACTATTAAATTTGAAGAAGAGCCTGATAATATTGAACTTCTGAAGAAAATCACTTCAATGCTTGATAAAAAAGGTTGTGATGATAGCCCGCTCTATTTTGATGTTTCTGTGAAACTTCATGACCTTGAGCCATCTGCGGAATCTGCGTTCCATATTGGTAAAATGATGTATAACAGGCAGAATTATACTGAGGCAATTACTTACCTCACAGAGGCTCTTGGAATGGAAGATGCTGAAATGCTTGAGACTTGTTACTTTGCATTATCTGATAGTTACAAAAATACAAACGATTTCCCCAGCGCTGTAAAAATGGCAAAAGAAGTTATTAAACTTAATGACAAGGATGGTCGTCCGTATATACTTATTGGAGACATGTATGCCGAGACAGCAGGGAAATGTGGTAGCAACAACCTTGAGAAGAAAGCTCCTTACTGGGCAGCTGTTGACCAGTATGAAAGAGCCAAGAGAATAGATTCTGAGCTTGCTGAAGTGGCAAACCATCGAATCTCTACTTACAGCAAACAGTTCCCTACAGCTGAAATGATTTTCTTTCACGACTACTCTGAAGGTCAGTCATACACTGTTGAGTGCTGGTTTACAGTAACTACAACGATTCGTGCTGCTAAATAAAAAAATACTATAGAAGATGTTTTCCGGGTCAGAATTTTATATCCTGTCCCGGAATTTCATATCTTAGAGCTGTAATGAAAACCAATAAAATAGTTTTTCCGGCAATAATCGCCTTTCTGATTTATCTATCTTTCACAGGATGTACTAACGATGTGAATGAGGTTAATGAGCTAACGCAGCTTCGCGACACATTCCCCAGCGAATCGGCTTTTAATGTGGTGATGCATTACAGCGAAAAAGGACTTATCCAATTTACCTTGGAAGCAGAACAACTGGATCGTTATAATCTCGCATCCCCCTATATTGAATTTCCCCTCGGCCTTCATGTGATATTTTTTGACTCCATCGGTGGTGTGAAATCAGAACTTTTTGCCAATTATGCCATCAGCTACGAAGGGAAAAAAATAATGGAAGCGCGTGATGATGTTGAGGTAATAAACCATGAGAGAAACCAAACTTTGAATACAGAACATCTGATCTGGGATCAAAAGATACATAAGATATTCACCGAAGTATTTGTAAAAATCACTACCGACGAGCACGTAATATTTGGTGAGGACGGGTTTGAATCGGATGAAGAGTTTAATAAATGGACTATTCGAACTATTTCAGGTAAGCTTGACGTGGAATCGTAAAGTAATATTATGAACAACAGCTGGCTTATTATTTTGGTAACTATTATTTTGAGCGGTCTCTTTTCGGGGATGGAGATAGCTTTTCTTAGTGCCAATAAACTTAAGATTGAAATCGATCGCAACAAAGGCTCTTTGTCGGCACAGATTATTTCCTGGTTTTCACGTAACTCGTCGCGTTTTATCAGTGCTTTACTTCTAGGCAATAACGTGGCACTGGTAATTTATGGTATTGCTTTTGCTAATGTCCTTGACCCCATTATTAAGGGAGTAATACCGGATTATCTGTATTCAGATTTTCTTCTTCTTTTAATAGAAACCATCATTTCCACATTGATAATTTTGTTTACTGCCGAATTTATTCCCAAAATTCTTTTTAGGATAAATCCGAATTCAACATTAAAAATATTTATTTTACCCATAAGTGTTATATACGTGATTCTATATCCTATAAATCAAATATTTGTTTTTGTCAGTGATTTTGTCCTTCGTAAAGTATTTAAAATAGAAACTATGTATCAGGATTATGTTTTTGGATATGCCGACCTTAATAGCTACCTGGAGTATAGTGCAACGGAGGAAGAGGAAGAGAATGAGTTTTCCGACGAGATACAGATGATGCAAAATGCCATTGACTTTCGTACTGTTAAGCTTAGGGAATGCATGATTCCTCGCACGGAGATTGAGGCACTGGAGGTAAATGACACCATAGAAGAGTTAAAAAACAAGTTTGTTGAAACAGGATTGTCCAGGATTATAATTTATGAAGAAAGTATAGATAATGTGATAGGATATTGTCATAGTTATGAGATGTTTAAATCTCCGGAGTCCATAAAATCTATTCTTAAGCCTATTCTTATTGTTCCTGAAACTAAGCTTGCACATAAAGTAATGACACAGTATATAACCGAATCTATGAGCATGGCCGTGGTGGTTGATGAATTTGGAGGAACCTCAGGAATTGTTACCATGGAGGATATTTTGGAGGAGATACTTGGTGAGATAGAAGATGAGTATGATGCTGATGATGATCTTGATGAAATGGTAAAGAGTGAAAATGAATTTATCTTTTCCGGACGCCTGGAGATTGATTATCTTAATGAGAAATATGGTTTTAATCTGCCTGAAGATGAGGAGTATGAGACACTTGCTGGACTGATAATTCATTATCACGAAAGTATTCCTGAAGAGGGCGAGGTGATAATTACAGAGAACTTCTCATTCCGTATTTTGCAGGCTTCAAATATCAAGATTGAAAAAGTCTTTTTAACATTGTTATAGCACTATCATAATCACAATGTTGCGTCATTTTTTTTCATTTCAAACTTATGTAAGTTAAATTTTTAATCCTGAACATTCTTGTTTACATTTGCATCCTTAAAAAAACAGATAAATATATTTACAAATGGCAGTAATTGGAAGAATAAGACAGCGCTCGACACTCCTTATCATTGTGATTGGTGTGGCTCTGGCTGCTTTTATCCTGGGAGACTTCTTTAAAGGTAGTGGTCGTCAGGAAATGAACATTGGTGTAATTGCAGGAGAGAAAATCTCAGTAATTGATTTTAATAACAAAGTAGAAGGGATAGTTGCAATGCGTGAGAGAGGCTCCGGAGAGCGTTTGAACGCTGACGATCTTTTTAGTGTTAAGCAGAGTACCTGGAGTGAGTATGTGAATGAAATCCTTATGGGAGAGCAGTTCGAAAAGTTAGGACTCACAGTTTCTGTTAACGAGCTGAATGATCTTATCCGTGGTGAAGAACCTCACCCTTATATCAAACAGAACTTCTCTAACCCTCAAACCGGTGTGTTTGATGCACAGCAGGTAGGCTTTTTCCTTGATAACCTGAACAACCCAGGTAATGTTTCTCCGGAAATGAGAGAGAATTATCTATATCTGGAGCGTCTAATCAAGAAAGACAGATTGCAGAATAAATATTTCAACCTCATTTCACAGGGATATTACATCCCTTCAGCTTTCTCCAAAGCTGATTATGAGGATAAAAATGCAAAAGCAACATTCCGTTTTGTAGCTCCTACTTTCAAGTCTATCCCTGATAGTACAGTAACACTAACAGATGCTGACTACGCGAAATATTACAAAGAGAACAAATATCGCTACCTTCAGGAACAGAGTCGTGATATAGAGTATGTTGTTTTCGACGTGCGCCCGACAAACGAGGATCGTCTTGATCTTCAGAAAACTGTTAATGAGCTCTTCGCAGAATTTAAAGAGGCCGAGATTATCCCTAATTTTGTAAACGCTGTTTCTGACAAGCGATATGACAGTACATGGTATAAGAGAGAACAACTTCCGGTGGAGATTGCATCGAAAATTGAAAATGCTAAAATTGGAGACTTTGTAGATCCTTATTTCTCAAATAACCAGTTCCGTTTTGCTAAGGTTATGGACATTATGAATCGTCCTGACTCTATGAAAGCAACACATATCCTGATATCTTATCAAGGAGCTTACAGTTCTGACCCTTCTCTTACAAGAACAAAAGAAGCCGCTCAGGCTCTGGCCGACAGCCTTGTGCGCGTTATCATAGCTCGTCCTGCAAAAATCGAAACTCTCGCCACTGATTTCTCCGATGATCCCTCTGTAGTACAGAATAACGGTGATCTTGGTTGGTTTATGGATGGCACAATGGTTTACCCTTTCAACAACTTCGTGTTTGAAAACAGAAAAGGAAGTGTTGGGGTTGCCGAAACACCATTTGGATTTCACGTAATCCGTGTTGATGATAAAGCTAATCCAGAAGAGAAGATTCGTCTTGCTCAGGTAGCTCGTAACCTTGAGCCCAGCGATCGCACTTTCCAGGTTAACTTCCTTGAAGCGAGTGAGTTCGCAACAAAGAACCCTGATAATGCTTCATTTAACAAGGCTATTACTGAAAAAGGTTATAACAAACGCTCCTCTGAGCGTATCACCGCTATGATCAACAAAATTCCCGGACTGGATTATACTCGTAACGTTGTTCAATGGGCATTTCTTGACAAAACAAAGGTTGGTGATGTAAGCCAGGTATTCTCCTTCGAAGATCATTATGTTGTGGCTTCACTGAAAGCTATTCATGATGGAGAGTACCAGCAGCTCGCAGATATCAAAGAAAATATTAAACCTCTTGTTCTCCGCGAGAAGAAGGCCGAGATGCTTCTTACTAAAGTAGAATCTGCTCTTGCGACAACAAAAGATCTTAACGCTCTGGCTAATCAACTTGGTGTTGATGTTGAAACTGTAGAAGCCGGAACATTCGGTTCACCAAATATCCCTGGTTACGGTCGTGAGCCGGATGTTGTAGGTACAGTGTTCAGCATGGAAGTTGGTGAGACATCAGGCGTAGTAAAAGGTACACAGGCGGTTTACGTTATTCATCTTGATAATATTGAACCTGCAGGCTTGAAGAATGACTTCAGTCGTGAAGCTACTGCAATGGCAAACCAGTTCCGTACACGTATCAACCGTGACGCACCCAAAGCTATTGAAGAGGCTAATGAAATCGAAGATAACCGTTACATGTTCTATTAATTCAGTTAATAAAAATCTGTCGATATATTCAGGGCTGCTCATAGAGTGGCCCTTTTTTAATGGTCAAAATTTCCCTTATTAACTGACCCACATTTCTTTCTTGTTATTATTTTGAATAGCCTATTCTTCATTTCATTTGGTTGAAACGGGTTTGTTTAAACCTTGGTGTAAAGTATGAAAGTCATCGTGAAGCACCTTTCCTATACAACTACAGCAGATCCAACCGATACGAGTCCATCTTAATAAAAATAAAGAGCAGTATGGTGAATGCCCAGAGTGAAGATCCTCCATAGCTGAAGAAAGGCAACGGGATGCCAATTACAGGTAACAGTCCGATTGTCATTCCTATATTTATAGTGAAGTGAAAAAATAATATGGATGCTACGCCATAGCCGTAAATTCTGGAGAATGCCGAGCGCTGGCGTTCGGCAACCATCACAATGCGTATTAACAACGCCAGGAAAAGAATAATTACCACTGTGGTACCCAGGAATCCCCACTCTTCTCCAATGGTACAAAATATGAAGTCGGTGCTTTGTTCGGGTACGAAATCAAATTTTGTCTGTGTGCCTTGTAGGAATCCTTTTCCGGCAAACCCTCCCGAGCCGATGGCGATTTTAGACTGGTGAACATTATATCCCGCACCATGCAGATCGGTTTCTATACCAAATAATACGTTGATTCTGGTTTTTTGATGGGGCTCAAGGATGTTCTCCAGGGCGTAATCTACCGAAAAGATAAATCCCGTAGCAATTATAGCACCCATAATCATAATCATTATGGCTTTTCTGTTTTTGCGCACCAACCATACTGACGCCGCTAAAAGCACTGCTATTGCCGCCAGTACATAGAGCTTTTCCAATAATAATGTTATTATAAACAGCAGAACAAAAATTATTAATATGATAAATATGTTTGCAGAGAGGCCTTCACGGTAGAGAACAATAATAAGTGCTGCATATACCAAAGCAGAGCCGGTATCGTTTTGCAGGAATATTAAACCTGCCGGTATTGCCATAATAAGAAATGCAATGGCTTTGTTTTTTAATTTGTTGATGTTGACATTCTGTGCTGAGAGGAATCTTGCCAATGCCAGGCAGGTGGCAAACTTGGCAAATTCGGATGGTTGTAGTGCAAAACTGCCTATTTCGAACCACGACCTTGATCCCGCTACGACTTTACCAAATAGCAATACTGCTACAAGCATAACAATAAATAATATGTAAATGATAAAGGAGAAGGAGCTAAAGAATTTGGAGTCGGTCAACAGTATCAGTGTTATAAGGATTACCGCTGTTCCTATCCATAGCAGCTGCTTTCCATAGCTCATAGAGATGTCGAATATACTGCTGTGTTCGGGTGAAAAAGTGGCCGCATAGATATTTATCCAACCAAAAAAAACAAGTACGAAATAGAGTATTACTAATACGGGGTCAATATTAGAAAATATGGCTCCTCTTTTTCTCATTCCTCTTCCTCCTGAACTTCGGTATTAATAAATACAGCCTGCGACATTTTCTTTTCCAGAGCTTCTCTGGTAATATTCCCGGTAAGATATTTTTCAATCATTAACGATGCAACTGGTGCTGCCCAAACAGATCCATAACCACTGTTTTCCACGATAACGGCGATGGCTATCTGTGGATTTTCTTTTGGCGCAAAAGCTATAAAAACCGAGTGATCATCACCATGTGGGTTTTGCACTGTTCCTGTTTTACCACATATAAGAATATTCTTCGTTTTAGCATAATAGCGAGCTGTTCCGTTTTGTACTACCTGATCCATTCCTTCTATTACCATATCGAAGCTATTGGGATTTACATCTGTTGTTACTTTTGGGAATGATGGCTCAATTACTTCCTGTTCTCCTGTTGATCTATGAATACTTTTTACAAAATGTGGTTTAATATAATACCCTTTGTTGGCTATGGCTGCGACCATGTTTGCCATCTGCATGGGAGTAAGCAATAGCTCTCCCTGACCTATTGATAAGGATCGTACGGTGAGAGCTGTCCAACGTTCTATGCCGAAATATTTATCATAATACGTTGCCTTAGGCACGTTTCCTGGTCTTTCATTAAAGAGATCTGTGTTAAAGGTACTTCCTAATCCAAAGCTAAGGACATATTTTCGCCATACATTGAACCCGACACTTGGTTTATCGTATTTGTTTATCACATTTTTAAATGTATTCCAGAAAAAAGGATTGCAGGATTCGCGTATTGCAGCAACAGTTCCCAGGGGTGTTTCATGATGGTGTGTGCATCGTATGGGTTTTGACTCAGGGCCATTGCAGCTGTAACGGGTGTATGAGTTAATAACGCCTTCCTCAATAGCAATGGCAGCGTTAATTAGTTTAAATGCAGATCCCGGAGGATATGTTGCCATGCTGGCGCGGTTGTACATCGGTTTGTTGATGTCTTTTAGAAGTAGATTATAATTTTTGTTTCTTATGCGCCCCACAAGCAGGTTAGGATCGTAACCTGGCGAGGATACAAAACTGAGGATCTCACCTGTTTTAGGCTCTATTGCCACAATACTGCCTTTTTTATTTTGCATCAGGAATTCACCGTAGATTTGTAGGTTGATATCCAGTGTTGTCACCAGATCGTTACCTTTTATGGCCACCGTGTCGTGTTCTCCATCGCGATATGTCCCCTTTTCCCTGTTATGAACATCTACCAGCACAACTTTTTTTCCTTTTTTACCACGAAGTTCTTTTTCATAGATGCTTTCCAGTCCACTGATACCAATATAATCACCTGATCTATACCATTCATCATTTTTTATATGATCAGCATTCACCTCTCCCACATATCCCAGGGTTTGAGCTGCCACGGGGAATGGGTATTTCCTTACGGTACGCGGTTGCACATAAAAACCGGGGAATTTGAACAGCTTCTCTTCCAGATAAGCATAGTCCTGTTTAGAGATTTGGCTTATAAATACTGATGGTTTATATCCGGAGAAAGAGCTGGCCTTTTCGTAGTATTCCTGATACTGTTCGCCGGAAATGCCCAGTAAGCTACAGAACTCTGTGGTATCTGTATCCTTCGCTTGCCTGGGTATCACCATAAGGTCGTACACAGCTTCATTTACCACCAGTAACTCTTCGTTCCGATCGTATATTAGTCCGCGTGCCGGATACTGTGTTATTTCACGTGTGGCATTCCTGTCGGCATACTGTTTATACGTTCTATCAAAGACCTGTAAAACCATTAGCCTGATCCAGAATATCAAACCTATGAGAATAAATGCCCCAATAATAATAAACTGCCGCCTGGCAAACTGATCTTTCCGCATCAGGTTATATTTTTTACAAATATACTAAGCATAATCGGGCAAGAAAAAAAATATCTTACATTTGCACAATGGCAAATCAGGAAGACCTTTTTAAAAAAATTATTTCCCATTCAAAAGAGTATGGGTTTGTATTTCAGTCAAGTGAAATTTACGACGGACTCAGCGCTGTTTACGACTACGGCCAGCTAGGTTCAGAGCTTAAAAATAACATCAAGGATTATTGGTGGAAAGCGATGGTTCAGTACCATACAAATATTGTAGGTATTGACACAGCTATTTTTATGCATCCCACCATTTGGAAGGCCTCAGGCCATGTTGATGCCTTTAATGATCCTATGATCGATAACAAAGACTCCAAGAAACGGTATCGTGCTGATGTTTTGGTGGAAGATTATCTTGCCAAGATAGAGGCTAAGATTGAGAAAGAGGTTAAGAAGGCTGCAAAGCGCTTCGGTGAGAGTTTTGATAAGGATCAGTTTGTTGCCACTAACCCCAGGGTTATGGGTTACAACGAGAAGATCAAAACCATTGGCTCCCGCTTATATAAGGCCATGGAAGATGACGATCTGGATGATATAAAAGCACTCATTGAAGAGCTGGAGATAGCTTGTCCTGTATCGGGATCGAAGAACTGGACTAACGTGCGTCAGTTCAACCTGATGTTTTCTACTCAGATGGGCTCTTTAAATGATGAATCAAATACTATTTATCTGCGTCCTGAGACCGCGCAGGGAATCTTTGTTAACTATCTTAACGTTCAGAAAACCGGTCGTATGAAGATACCTTTTGGTATTGCTCAGATTGGTAAAGCTTTCCGTAACGAGATTGTGGCACGTCAGTTTATCTTTCGTATGCGTGAATTCGAGCAAATGGAGATGCAATTCTTTGTGCGCCCGGGAACAGAGATGGAGTGGTACAAATACTGGAAAGAGGCTCGCGTGAAATGGCATCAGTCGCTGGGTATTTCGGAAGATAATTATCGCCTCCATGACCATGAAAAGTTGGCGCATTATGCCAATGCTGCTGTGGATATTGAGTTCAAATTCCCGTTCGGTTTTAAGGAGCTCGAAGGAATCCACAGCCGTACCGATTTCGATCTCTCTTCACACGAGGAGTTCAGCGGTAAGAAGCTTCGCTATTTTGATCCTGAAATCAACGAGAGCTATGTGCCTTATGTTGTTGAAACCTCCATTGGCGTGGATCGTATGTTTCTGAGTGTTCTTTCACATTCATACACTGAAGAGACGCTGGAAGATGGCTCCGAGCGCGTGGTTATGAAAATTCCCCCTGTGATTGCTCCAATAAAGGTTGCTGTTCTTCCACTGGTAAAAAAAGACGGACTTCCGGAGAAAAGCAGAGAGATCTTCGATGCACTTAAGATCGGTTATATGTGTCAATATGATGAGAAGGATGCCATTGGCCGTCGTTACCGTCGTCAGGATGCCATTGGAACGCCGTATTGTATAACTGTTGATCACCAGACGCTGGAAGATGACACTGTTACGATCCGGGAGCGTGATTCGATGAAGCAGGATCGTGTTCCTGTGGACCAGGTTAGCGCTATTATTGCGGCGCGAATCAAGCCGCTGCTGTAGTAGTAGGGGAATGACTTCGGTGTTAATCGTTTATTGGTAGCTGCACCAGGACTTCTAGAACTCACAACGAGTTGCTCTCTAATAATAACTCATGTTACATGGGTGTGGTTTCATATGTTTCTGAATTAAACAGTGAATCAACAGTGTATTAATATGAGCAGTTATATGCAAGCACTCTAACACATCGTTCTAAACACTTACAAAAGATGCCCTGTTCATACAGAGAAATACCATGAAGATCTCTACAAATACACAACAGACACAATAGGTATAAACATTT
>CAYYSU010000003.1:0-87989 GCA_964474455.1 uncultured Bacteroidales bacterium | reverse complement strand
TTTTCATCGCAATAAACATCTTACCACTATCCGGCAACTCGATGAAATCGTATTTCCGGTAGAAGTTCTTTGCTGATATATCTATGGGGTCGACAACAACACCAAAGGATCCTAACTCCTTCGATATTTCATAACTGCGCTTTAAGGCATCAATCAACAGGATCTTACCAATTCCCTGTCCCTGTGATCTCTTGTCAATAGCCAGATGTCCAAGTAATGTTGTGGGAATGGAGGTGTAGGATTTTGGAAGCTTCCTTCGTACTTCCTGAGAAAATGATTGTAACGGAATGCTGTTGTTTGAAAGTGTATAATACCCTTTTATAAGGGTTGTGTCGCTGTCAGGTAAAACAAAACAAGCCGAAAGCTTGCGCTTAACATCCTGTCCGGCTTGATTACGCAGGTATATGTTTAGTGTCGCATTTCCGCAATCAAAGTCTTTTTTGTTGTGATCCTTCCTTAAAAGCTCAATCATCCCGTTATTCTGATTCTGAGATAAATGATTTATAATCCTTTGCAGCAGCCTTTAGAGTTTCTGATGGTGGCGCTGGATTAGTGACAGCTTCGAAGAATATCTCACTATCTTTTTCTGATGCGATAACCTGCTCTTTTTCATCAATTATCTCCTTTGCTTTTTCCTGTGCGGTGCGAAGGATAAAGTCTGTAAGATTCCGGTAACCTCCAAGATATGCCGCTCTCTCCATATACAGCTTCAGCTCTTTGGGAAGCCTTGTGTCAAAGCGTGCATGTTCTGAAGTCGCTGATTTCATAATTTTGTCTTTTTTTGCAAATGTACGGAGAAATTCCGTACAAATCAATATTCCAAAATGCACACACGAAATATTTTTTAAATTGAATATAGGATTTCGTCAACAATCGGCAGTAAGGAAGGTTTATTGCCGGTTGTTGGAAATTAAAACTGTCTAAAACGTGCTACTCCCAGGGTATATTCATGAGGCGATCCTGAATTTTATATATCGTGCTCAATATTTCGTTTTCCCCAGGCAACTCACCATACACAAGATATCGGAAGTCTCCACTGTATATGTTGCTGAGTTTTGACCAGGTTTCTTTGGGTGAACTGAAAATGATTGCTTCATGGGGTGGCTATTTTATCAGATTCTTATTGTCAAATCCATCTGCATCTTCCTGCGTAACCTTTTTAAGTAGATTGTCAAATCTATCGGAATTGAAGAACTCGAGTAAATTGTTGTTTTTTAGCATTTGATGTAGGTCATATGTATGACGGATTTTTAACCGGAGATCATCTATTGGTGTTTCTGTTGGAGGGACTTGCAATTCAAAAACTCAATTTTGTTTTTAAAGGAGGGGCTGCTTTATTATTGCGCTTCCCTGAAATAAAACGACTTTAGATTGATATAGATGTGATATTTTCTGATACAGAAGAATTGGATGATTCATGCCTTGATGCAGTCGTTGAGAGTCATGGGTTTATCCGGTATGAGAGACAAAAGCGAAAATCAGGTTCAAACATTAAGAAAGATCATTATAAGGTAAATTACAAACCGGTGTTTCAAACATATACGGATGAAGACTACATTCTTCTGGATGTATTGTATGAATCCTTTCAAAAGTATAGATTACCTGAAGATTTTAAAGACGTAATGATTGAAGATCCTTCAATTAACAAACTGAACAGATTAAAGAAAGTAAATCCTGAAGCATTCTACTATTGGTATTTAATTAGCAAGATGCAGGTGCAAGATGAAGAAGATTAGAGTCAGAATTATTTATGTTCGACAATCTTTTTGCAGTCAATACTAATAAAAGATAAAAATTCTTTGTCATTCTCTTCAAGCATAGTTCGATAGTTGTTTATCTGCTCAAGCTCATGCGCCATATCACCTTCATGATGCTCATGGCCATCTTCTCCTGTATGAATTTTCTTCTCTGACTCTTCACCATCGGCACCTGCTTCAAGTTCTGCCTGCCAGTTGTCAAGGTACTCAGGAGTGACTCTGAGCTCTTCAACAACTCCGGTCACAGTAATAACGCTTCCCTCTAATTCTGTTTTAAAGGCTGGGATATCTTCTCCGGCAGTAATTTTTACGCGATCCACTGTGTCAGGATGCATCAGGAATAATCTTTTTCCGCCATGAGCACATACATGCGCTACATCGCCTTTGATATTAACAGTCTGGCCAACGAGCTCCTGCTGATTGTTCAGAAAATCCATAACGTCAGTTTCGACAACTGCGGCCTGCACTTCAGTGGCAGCTTTTGTATCTGTCTCACTTTTATTGCTGTTGCTGTTGCATGCAACGAAAAGAAATGCGACCAGGAATAATGGTAATAACTTTTTCATGCTTTTTGTATTTTAGTTATAGTGTTACAATTTTGTCTAATGCAAACATAGTTAAAAGGTTTGTATCTTAATAGATTATTTTTTCCATATTTTCCATGCTTTTTGAGCTTGCATCTTCAACATTAATGCACCATTAACAGTTTTACAGCCTTTTAGTTCAGCTTTTTTTAATAACAATGTCTGTTTAGGATTGTATATCAAGTCTATTACAGTCATCTCTTTATGTAAAAAACCTACTATTACATTGGGCATTTTGTCAACATCAGGATACATCCCTAATGGAGTGGTATTTATCAATAAATCAGTACTTTTTAAAATACTTTGATCTAGTGATTCGTATGAGATTATCTTTGCGGATACAGGATTTCTGGAGATACCTATATACGGAATATTATTTTTTGAAAGCACGTATTCCACAGCCTTTGCCGCGCCCCCGGTACCAAGGATAAGAGCATTTTTAAACCTCTGCTCCAGGCTCTTTAGAGTTTCTTGAAAGCCAAACGAATCCGTGTTATATCCATGCAAAGTAAAGCTCTCTTCATGACGAATTATATGTATGGTGTTAACAGCACCTATTTTTTCTGCTTCAGGTGATATTGTATCCAGGAAGGGAATTATCTCTTCTTTATATGGAATGGTTATATTAAGCCCCTCTAAAGAATTATTTTTCTCAATAACAGAAAACAGATCACTGATTCTTGCTATCTCATATGTATTATACGTGTGAGATAAATCATTATCTTTAAAAAACTTATTAAAAATTGCGGGGGAGAAAGAGTGCCCCAACGATTTCCCTATTATGCCGTATTGTGCCATTAATTGCCTTTGCGAGTCTGTTTGGCAGCAAAATACTCAATTAATGTGATAGAGACAATACCCATGAATATCCAGAATATTGCCAATATCACTTCTTGAGAAAGATTTTCCGGAAGGTATTGCTGATAGCTTACGATTACGTTTGCCCCGTCTTTAATAAGAGGAGATCCGTTTTCGTCCATTAGTAGTACTGGTTTTTGCCATGGCCACAGAATACGCAGAGATCCCAGAATAAATCCTGTTAGAAGAGCTATAGTCTGGTTTCTATATTTTTTCAAAACCCACGACAGCAGATGAGAAAAGGCCAGCAGTCCGCCAACAGCACCAATAACAACAGGGATAAGAATATTAAGATCAAAATTATTAACTGCATCAATTACCACCAGCTGGTAGTTTCCCATGATAAAAAGTATGAAAGAACCGGAGAGCCCGGGAAGAATCATGGAGCACACTCCAGCTACACCGCACAAAATCAGGTATATGAAGCCGCTGTTTTCTGTTGCGGGGTTCAAGACAGAAATAGTGACAGCAATAATAGCTCCCACGGCAAAACTAATAATCACCGGGATATTCCATTTTGAAACCGTTTTGCCCACAAAATATACTGACGCCATCACCAGTCCGAAGAAATAGGCCCAGATATATACAGGATAGTTTTTAAATAGGAAATCAAACAGACGCGCTAACGTTATTACGGCCATAATAACGCCAGAAAACACCGCCACCAGGAACCATACATCCACATATTGTGCAAACTCTTTGAATTTACCGGCAAAGAGTAGTTTTAGCGCCTTAAAGTCGAATGACTTGATTGCATTGATCAGTCGTTCGAAGATATTTGTGATAAGAGCGATTGTTCCCCCGGAAACGCCGGGGATAACATTAGCAGCACCCATTGCGATTCCCTTAAAAAAAGTGGCGGTATATTCGCGCATAGATGATTATTCTATAGTGATACTTTTAAACTCTTCAGGAAGGAAGTTGTAAAACGTGTCGCCACGAAGCCCCAGGCGCAGTGTTTCCATGGCGATAAGTTCGTGAGGAGCTATATTTCCCAGGTTTACATGCGCACCAAAATGTTTTATGAACCACGCCTGCTGTGACTTTTGCGGTGCTTCCCACAGAATATCGTTGGGGTCAAGATTTGTTGATAATCCTTCAATGAGCGTTGTGTCAGCACCACCTTCACTATCGAAAATACCCACCGTGCCACTCTCTCTGGCCTCAGCAATAACCTTAAACGATCCTGCTACAAGCTCCTTCTGCATCATTTTTATCCACTGATCCACAGGGATCTCCACGTCAGCACTTTTGTTTCCTACTTCCGAGAGAACAGTGTAATCTTTGCAAAAATCTGTAATAAAACGACATTTTGCGTCATGGTTCATTGGAGCGGAGCCATCAGACACCTCTACGGCATCGATGCCAAGATTGTCAATATATCTTTTGTACCCGTCGAGATCATTGCGTATGGCAAAAGCTTCGAAGAGCGTACCACCAACATACACTTTCAGTCCTGCTTTTTTATACAGAGCAACCTTTTCTTTTACATTTTTTGATACTACGCTGGTACCAAAGCCAAGCTTTAAAAAGTCCGCCAGATGTCCGGCTGTCTGTATAAAGTCTTCAGCTTCACGAATACTAAGACCTTTGTCCATAACCATTGTTATGCCTTTATTTCTGGGGATGCAATCCCTTTCGGGGATGTGATTAATAGGGTAAGTCATCTGTTTTTGTATAAGCTTTAATAATTTCGGTAACTACAGGATCATCCATAATCTCGGGGAAATTGTAAATTTCATCAATAAAATGCCATCTGTCAGCTTTTAAACCACTTAACAGGGTTTCTGCCGCATCACGAATTAAGCCATTTTGATACTCTATTACAAATAACCGTGAGTAGAGTTTGTAGTTATCATCTATAGTTTCGTCAATTCCTTTTTTTAATGTCTCAATAACAATTTCAATGGGTTCAGAGATAAGGTAAACATCAGCCAGATCGAGCCATGTGTCAGTATTTTCTGGTTCAATTTTTAACACCATTCTGAATGCCTCAGCAGAATCTTTAAACATGCCTGCCTTGCGATATGTATCGGCAAGATAGTAAAGGTATTCGGTGTTTTCCTTTTCCAACTCTACAGCCTTGAGCATGTGTTCCAGTGCCGAAGCATAATCACCCGTTGCATCATATACGACACCTGTAGAAAACCAGGCATCAGCCATCATTGGATCGAGAGAGATCGCTTTTTTATAATGCTTAAGAGCCTTCTCAATATCGCCCATATGATGATAGCACTCACCAATATAAAATAAGGACATCACATCAGGAATCTCGTGTTTCATAGTCTCTTTATAACATGCAATAGCTTCCGCATATTTCTCCTGATTCATAAGTGCGTTGGCCTTATTGTAATATGCGGAAGCAAAATCAGGTTCTATGGCCACCGCAAAGTCATAGGCATTAATAGCCTCGTTAAAATCGCCTTTGGCAGCATGAGTATTGGCCAGATTAAACCATGCAGAAGAAGAGTATGCATTGTCATCCAGATATTGGTTGAAAAAGACTATTGCATCGTCCATTTCTTCAAGTATCTCGAAGCAGAAAGCTATTTCAAATAGAAGATTATCGCTATCTGCAGATACAGACAAGGCTTTTTTCAAGTGTTTTAGAGCATTTTTAAAATCTCCTAACGACTCATATTCAAATGCAATACTGGAGTGTATCTCATCCGGATCATCGGCATTGGGAACAGCTTTCTTAAAAGATTCTATGGCTTTTTCATATTCTTTCTGCTGCGAATAAATATCTCCCGCAATCATATATGCATCGCTGTTGCCGGGATCAATATCCATAATATCATTAAGAATGCGTAATGCAGCCCTGTTATTATTCTTATTCATAAGAACGACAGCCTTTTTAAGCATTATCACAGGGTTGTTGGGATAAATACCTATTGCAAGGGTTACAGCTTTTGCAGCCCTGGAGAGGTTGTCTCTGTTGAGATAATAATTTATGATATCCTCATATTGATCCACGTCAAAAAAGAGCCCGCTATTGCCCTTAAGCATCTCTTCATAACGTCCGATCAAATCCCGCACATCTCTTTCTTCGTTATTATCTAAAGGGTTCCTCATACATCTATATTAATAAAAGGCAAAAATATAAAAAAGCCTAGATATACAGCATAATATTTATTAACTCTGCATTAAATGCATTGTTAAAAATATCGATATGGGCATTGGATGCTCCACTGGGCTAAAATCCTTATATTTGCAAAAAAATATTTTATGACGCTTATTACATCAATTTCCGGCATAAGGGGTACCATCGGTGGCCGAGAAGGTGATTCTTTGACGCCTCCCGACCTGGTGCGATTCTCTTCTGCTTATGCGCAATATATAAAAAACCTTTCAGGAAAAAAGAACCCCGTTGTTGTTGTGGGCCGCGATGGACGTATCTCCGGCAAACTGGTTAATGACATTGTGTGTGGAACCCTGATGGCCATGGGCGCGGATGTGATAAACCTAGGATATTCAACTACACCCACAGTGGAGGTTAATGTTATCAGATTTGAAGCTGATGGCGGGATAATACTTACCGCCAGTCATAACCCTGCACAGTGGAACGCACTGAAGTTGTTAAACAGCACCGGAGAGTTTCTGAATTCGGAACAGGGAGAACAGGTGCTTCGTCTTGCGGCACGTGAGATATTATATCCCGGTGTTGAAGAGATAGGTACACTGATTGAAACATCCGATGGCGTTGACTATCACATAGATAAAATACTTGACCTTCCTTTCATTAACACCAAAAAGATTAAGGAAGCAGGTTTTAAAATTGTCGTGGATGGAATAAACAGTACAGGAGGTTTTGTAATACCTCAATTACTACGCGCTCTTGGTGTCGAAAATATTATTACGTTAAATGAGATTCCAAACGGTAAGTTTGCACATAATCCCGAACCAATACCTGCTAACCTGACAGAGATATGCGAAAGGGTAACTAAAGAGGGTGCAGATCTTGGTATTGTGGTAGATCCGGATGTCGATAGATTGGCTTTGGTGGATGAAAACGGTGAACTTTTTGGCGAAGAATATACCCTCGTTGCATGTGCTGATTACATCCTATCAAAAACACCCGGAAACACTGTGTCAAACATGTCGTCGTCAAAAGCGTTGGCAGATATTACTCATGCCTATGGTGGCGAATATGCAGCCTCGGCAGTGGGAGAGGTTAATGTGGTTGCACTAATGAAGGAAACCGGAGCCGTAATTGGAGGTGAAGGCAATGGCGGTGTGATACTTCCGGCACTCCATTATGGCCGTGATGCACTGGTGGGAGTGGCACTGTTCCTCTCACTGCTTGTGGAGTCAGAAAAAACAGTGTCTGAACTGAAAAAAAAATATCCGCAATACCATATAGCGAAACATAAAATTCAACTGGAAGAGACAACAGATGTGGATGCTATACTGGAGCATATTAAGAACGAGTATTCGCAATATAATATTAGCACTGTTGATGGTGTGAAGATTAACCTTCCTCACGGATGGATTCATCTTCGCAAGAGTAATACGGAACCTATTATTAGAATATATACCGAGACAAAAGCCATGGAGCAATCTGAGCTCCTTGCAGAAGAGGTGATGATGAAGATTCGTGCAATATAACAAGGTGGTAACCTTTTCAACTTCCACAGAGTATATTTGTTAGACTGAAAATATATTTAACTATGAGTACGAAAAGAGTAGAGAAGGATTCGTTCGGGAATCGGGGGATTCCTCTCCAGGCATTTTATGGAATTCATTCTTTGCGTGCTAAAGAGAATTTCCCGGCCAGAGAGCGTTTTCATATAGAATGGTATAAAAGTCTTGGTGTTGTGAAGTTGGCTGCCTATCAAACAGCAGAGCGTTTTATTGAAGCAGTAGTCGAGAAATACCAAACAACGGATTTTCCGTTTTATCTGCCCAAAAAAGAAGTGCTCACTGAAATGCAGAATTCAGCTGTGATCATTTCCGAGGGTGGATTGTATGACCATTTTATTGTCCCTGCCATTACCGGTGGCGCCGGCGCCTGTCAAAACATGAATATTAATGAAATTATCACAAATAGTGCTCTGGAGAGAATGGGCCATGCTCCGGGTGATTACAATATGATAGATCCTGTTAAGGATGCCGGTATCTTCCAATCTGCAAATGATATTATGCCAACGGCGCTGCATGTCACCATCCTCAAGCAACTTAAGGTACTCGAAGAGGCTGTGAACAATCTTCGTAATGAGGTGGAAAAAAAGGAGCAGGAATACAGAAATGTGTTGCGCCTGGCTTATACTCAGATGCAGGATGCTGTTCCCTGCTCATGGGGAAAGCTTTTCAGTACATATAGTGATGCCCTCTCACGTGATTGGTGGCGGGTGTCTAAAGCATATGAAAGAATTAAGGTGGTGAACCTTGGAGGTAGTACCATTGGCACGTCCACAGGAGTTCCCCGATATTATCTGATGGAGGTGGCGGCAACGCTTCAGAAACTTACCGGATTGCCTGTAACCCGTGGTGAGAATTTGATGGATTCAACGGCGAATCATGACTCATTAGTGGAAGTACATGCCATAATTAAAGCGTTGGCGGTAAACCTGGAGAAGATGGTTTCGGATCTCAGGTTATTATCCTCCGGCATCTCAGGCAAAAAAACACTTGTTATTCCCGAAGTACAAATGGGAAGTTCAATTGTAGCGGGGAAAGTGAATCCGGTTATCCCGGAATATGTTATCTCCGGAGCGCATAAAGTATATGCCAATGATACCATCATCAGTGAGATGGCCGCACAAGGTTGCCTGGAATTGAATGCTTACCTTCCTCTCATAGGTCATTCAATCCTCGACTCACTGGACATTCTCATTGGTGCGTGTAATATGGCAGCCGGGAAACTGGTATCAGGGTTGGTTGTTAATGTTGAAGCGAGCGAAAAAGAGGTGTTCTATTCACCATCGGTAACCACTGTGTTAACTCCGATGATAGGAAATCATAGCTCTTCTGTTTTGGCAAAAAAAATGAATGACTTGGAGCTTGACGTTTTTGAGGCTAACAAAGAGGTAAGAGTAATAGAACAAATCAGACTCCGGGAATTGATGAAACCGGAGCGACTATTACAAGCAGGATTCATTATGAATGATATTATGAAAAAAAGGTAGAGGCAGAGATGGCAAAAGGAAAAGAATCAAAACCCCATATTGGTATCTTTGGAAGAAGAAATAATGGCAAAAGCAGCCTTATTAATGTGTTAGCAGGTCAGGAGATAGCTATCGTGTCTGATCATGCAGGCACTACTACCGATCCGGTGAAAAAATCCATTGAAATAGCCGGACTGGGGCCATGTGTACTTGTTGATACAGCAGGCATTGATGATACCGGTGAACTGGGAAAGAAACGTATTGCTTCAACACTGAAGACGCTGAATACAATAGATTTGGCAATCCTTGTTGTGACGGCGAATAACTTTGATGATACTGAAAAAGACCTTGTCGCAAAATTTAAAAAGCAGGCAATTCCTTTTTTTATTATTGCAAATAAAAATGATGTTTTCCCTGCTGAAAAGCAGTTTTTGACATCGATTTCCAAAATGTATAATGTTCCGGCAACAGCTTTTAGCACTATGGTTAATCCTGACAAGGACGCCATTGTAAAAATTATGCGTGAGATAATACCGGAGTCGGCATACAGATCCTCCTCACTGATCGGTGATGTGGTAAAATATGGTGATGTGGTGTTGCTGATTACGCCCATAGATATTGAGGCACCGGAGGGTCGGCTTATACTGCCTCAGGTTCAAACTATTCGTGATGCACTCGATAATGATTGTGTATGTATTGTATGCAAAGAGCGTGAGGTGGATATGGTTATTGAAAAGCTGCGCCCGCGTCCGGCACTGGCGATTACCGACAGTCAGATATTCCTTAAAGCCGATGCCTCCATACCGAAGGATATTCCTTTAACAAGCTTTAGCATCATTTTGGCCCGGCAAAAGGGTGACTTTACTAACTACCTGAAGGGAACACCCAAAATAGAAGACTTGAAAGACGGTGATTGCGTGCTGATACTGGAGTCATGCACCCACCATGTTAGTTGTGATGATATTGGTCGTACAAAAATCCCCCGATGGTTGAGTAATTATACAGGGAAAAATCTCACCTTTAATGTTGTTTCAGGCCTCGATGATCTTCCCCGGGATATCCATGATTACTCCCTGGTTATTCAATGCGGTGGTTGCGTATTAACAAGCCGACAGCTGATAAATCGATTGAAGCCTGCTGTGGAGGCAGGAATACCAGTTACTAATTATGGAATGGCTATTGCCTGGATCCACGGCATTTATAACAGGGCTGTGGCTCCATTTACCACAATAGAAAACAAATCTGATGATTACTTATAGGAGATATATCATGAAAAAAATAGTTCTTTTTACTTTGGCTTTGTGTTTTGGTTTAATCGCTACAGCACAGCGAAAATCTGACATCTCTATTGATCGTTACTACCATATTCAAAGAGGTGTTGTGTGGTTTCATGCTCTCGGCAAAAACTTCCAGCCTGTTTATATGGGAGATGTAAAAACCGAAGAGGTATATATTTATAACTCGGCCGATTTTCCGGTAACACTATCCTTTGACGATCTTCCGACCGGATATTCTCTGGAGTTTGTTCCTCAGACCATCCCTCCGAAAACAGAAGCTGTCGTGAAAGTCACCCTTGATACCGAAAAGCTCGGAAAATATGGACCCACACTGAATTATTTCTTTGTGGAATCGGATGTTGCTGCTGAACGCCCTTATCGTATGCTTGTTAGCCCTAACATTTTAGAGGATTTTACTAAAGTAACACCTGAAGAAAAAGCAAATCCCCCTGTTGTGGAGATGGATAAGACAAAATCTATTTTTGGCGAGATGAATCAGATGTCTGTGTATGAAGATGTTTTTGTTGTTACAAACTCAGGAAAATCAGATCTTATTATCAGAAATGTCAAAGCCGGCTGTGGATGTACCCATACCAACACTTCCAGAGACACTCTGGCGCCGGGCGAAACAGCGAAGATATCTTTCGAATTTCATAGCGGTCGTAAAAAAGGAAAGCAGGATAGTAAAATAACTGTTGTAACAAATGATCCATCAAACCCACAGGTTACTCTTCATATAATAGGAGAGGTGCTTGTACCAAAAACTGAGGAGGAAAAATAATGAATATTGTTGTCAGTGGTGCCAGCAGTGGCATAGGATATCAGGTGGCAAAAATTGCTGCATTGAACACCTCAAACCTGGTAGTGGCAATTGCCAGAAGCGAAGAAAAACTTGACGCTCTTAAAGCAGAGATTTTAAATGAAAACCCCAATGCCAGAATATATACTCTTGTATTCGATCTTGCTAATGGCGATTATAATTATCTTTCGCATGAGATATTTGAATTTTCCAATAAATTCGATCTGCTAATAAATAACGCAGGAGCATTGATCAATAAGCCATTACTGGATTGTGAAAGTGATGATTTTGATGCCATGTACACTGTTAACAGTCGTGCTGTATTTCTGTTGTCGAAGATGCTATTACCTCGCATGCCTAAAGGATCACAGATAATTAATATTAGCAGCATGAGTGGATATCAGGGTAGTGATAAGTTTTCTGGGCTTGGGCTTTATTCTGCTTCAAAAGGTGCTGCCTCCATACTTACTGAATCCATGGCCGTGGAGTGGGGATCGCTAGGAATCACCGTTAATTGTATCTGCCCCGGCACCGTGGATACAGAGATGGTGCAAGAAGCTTTCCCCGAAATCATTGCTAAGGTATCAGCTGAAAGAATGGCTCAGTTTATCCTGGATTTTGCTAAATCAGCCCCCGGAGTGATGAATGGAAGAATAATTCCTGTTACTTTGTCCTCTCCCTGATAATATCAGGAAACTGTTGTGCATTTTTTGTTACTACTTTGTAATGGCTTATGAAAAATGATGATGTAATAAAACATGAAGGAATAGTAACTGTCGCAGATCAAGGTACTCCAACGGTAAAGATCCTTTCTAAGTCAGCATGTGCAGCATGTCACGCAAAAGGAGTTTGCGGAATGGCAGATATGCAGGAGAAGATTATAGAGGTTGAGAATACCCAGCAGTTGGATCTTAAGACCGGCGATAAAGTAAATGTTACGATGCGTGTCTCTCTGGGCATAAAAGCCGTTTTGTGGGGCTATCTACTTCCGTTTTTAATGGTTGTTATAGTGCTTTTCGTGTTACTTATTGCAACAGGTAGAGAAGGATTTTCTGCTCTGGTGGCTTTGGCCTCCCTGGTGCCGTATTATCTCTTTCTACATAAATTAAACCCTCGCTTTAAAAAAAGATTTCACTTTGAATTGGAACCTTTTCATGAGTGAACTGTTTTTAATACAGGTTTATAAAAAGGAAAAAAACACACATATTTATATTAGACTATGAAAATTAAATTTTTGTATATGCTGATACTTCTTCTCGGTATTGGCATTGTTAGTAACGCACAGGAAGATGTTATCAAGAAAAAGATAATCTCTAATGCATATCATTTTGATAAAACTCCGGAGCTGCGAAAGATGAAGGTTATAGAGCCACATTACCGTGCGCGTGCCTGGAAAGATCAGATAATTAAAAACCCTTCAGTAGAAATGAGCTTTGAGAATAATCAAGGCGATATGCTTGCACCAGTATATGATGCATCATTGCAAATGACTGATGGAAACAGGAACACCAAAGGTCCTGAAGTTAATATTCCAGGGATAGGAAATGTAAATGGCGTTTATCCTCCTGATACTGACGGTGATGTAGGTCCTGATCATTATGTTCAGATGATAAATCTCTCGTTCGCAGTATATGATAAAAGTGGCAATAAACTATATGGTCCGGTAGATAACAGTACCCTGTGGCAGGGGTTTATTGGCCCATGGACAGGCACCAACGATGGTGACCCGATTCTTCTTTACGACGATATGGCTGACAGATGGCTTGCCAGCCAGTTTGCAGTGAACGTCGGTAATGGGAAATATTATGAGTTGGTAGCGATTTCAGCTACGCCGGATCCCCTCGGCGAATGGTACCGATATGCTTTTGAGTATGATGTGTTTGTTGATTATCCTAAGCTGGGTATTTGGAATGATGCTTATTATATGACTACCAATAATTTTAGTGGTGGTTTTGTTGGCATCGGCGCACATGCTTATGAGCGTGATGCAATGCTTGTCGGTGATCCTGATGCTCAGATGGCATATTTTGAGCTCAACTCCTGGGCGGGGTTTTCAATGCAGCCAGCCGATTGTGACGGTATCGCTCCCCCTGAAGGCGAACCCGGAATTTTTGTTGTAAAAGGTGGTAACAATGATCTTGATGTTTATGAATTTGATGTGGATTGGGAGAATCCTGATAATACTACCTTTGATAAGGTGTACAGTATTCCTGTATCATACTATAATTCAAATGTCTGGGGTATCCCACAACCAAATACAAGCCAGGAACTTGATGCTCTCTCGAGTATGATAATGTATCGTATGCAGTATCGTAACATGGGAGAACATGAATCTATTGTTCTTAATCACACTGTAAAAGCGGGTGGCGTTGCAGGTATTCGTTGGTACGAATTGCGAAAAACCGACTCCCAATGGGAACTGTACCAGGAAGGAACGTATGCTCCCGGAGATGGCCTGAACCGCTGGATGGGTAGTATCGCAATGAATGCAAATGGCGATATTGCTCTTGGATACACGGTTTCAAACTCACTTATATCTCCTTCTATTCGATATACCGGCCGATTGGCAGATGATCCATTGGGAGAGATGACCATAGCAGAAATGGAAGCTGTTTCAGGCTCCGGATCTCAAACAACCATCAGCAGGTGGGGTGATTATAGTAATACCTCCGTTGACCCGGTTAATGATTCCGTATTTTGGCATACTAATGAGTATATCGATAATACCTGGAAGACAAGGATCTTCTCATTTACTTTTGGCCCACCCAAAGCTCCCGAAGTCGATGCAGGCCCGGATACTACCATCTGCTTTGACAAATTTTATAAAACCGTAGCCGCTTCAGCGAAGTATTACAAAAGCGCATATTGGGAATCTTCAGGTGATGGACGCTGGGCACCGACAAACGAATTGTTGGTAACAAACTACCGTAAAGGTTCAGAGGATGTTGCAAACGGTCATGTTACTCTTACTGTTACTGCCAATGGATATGGTGATACCGGATCTGTCTCTGACAGTATGGTTCTCTCTATTCAACTTCTTCCGAACCTTTTTGCCGGAAATGACACCACCATCTGTAATAACGAAACGGTGGAAGTATCAGGAACAGTCTCGGAGGCAACATCCACGGAGTGGAAATCCGATGGTGATGGTTATTTCGAAGAACCATTTAACCTTACAACAGTCTATCACCCCGGAGCGGAAGATATTGAAAAAGGGTATGTATATTTAAGACTGTATGGGTATCCTTTTGATCCTTGCGTTATTATCCTGAATGATAAAATGCGGCTCGGACTTGATAACTGTGTTGGAATTGAAGATGATGATGCACCACCTATTATAACAGTGGCACCGAACCCGGTTTCAAATATGTTGAAAGTAGAATTGCCTGCATTTATTAATGGATCAGAAGTGGTGATTACGGATGCCCGTGGAATGGTGGTTTACAAAACTACTGTTGAAGCGAATCAAAGCAAGGATCTTTCTTTCGATTTTTCGACACTTGTTAATGGTATTTATATGCTTAAGGTTCAGAGTGGTATTCATACTTATACAGAAAAGATTATCAGGAAATAACACCTCACTTAGGCTTTGAATTATTTACTCATGTAGTCAATTTATAATTCATCTAAATAAAAATACCAAACAACTGAAAATCAGCAACCTATGGTTGCTGATTTTTTTATTGCCACCAATTACATATGTTAACAAATTGATTAACAGTTGATTAGTTTGATGTAATTATGGCCATATATATAATGCTTCATCCGTGAGGTTTTATAAATTTGTATCACCATCAAAACAATACCAAAAAAAATTATATTGTGAACAATGTGATTCTTTATGCGGTAGTATCATTAGGAGCAATAGGAGTTGCCGCTGCCGTAATCCTCTATTTTATTGCACAGAGATTTAAGGTCGTTGAAGACCCGAAAATTGATGTTGTAGATGACATCCTTCCCGGAGCAAACTGTGGCGGATGTGGCTTTGCTGGCTGTAGAGCCTTTGCTGAAGCAATAGTAAAAGCCAAAACGTTGGAAGGTTTTAACTGCCCTGTGGGTGGCTCTGAAGTGATGAATTTGGTGGCAGAGGCCATCGGGGTCATTGCTGAAGAGAAGGAGCCACAGATCGCAGTGGTACGTTGTAATGGCTCCACCGCCAACGCTGTTGGCAAGGTTGCTTACGACGGACCACTAAGCTGCACCTTTGCCAACAACCTTTACGCCGGCGAAAGTGGCTGCCCTAACGGATGTCTCGGACTGGGTGATTGTGTCGTTTCATGTGCTTTTGACGCCATCTGGATCGACGAAGACACAGGTCTGCCGGTTGTTAGCCATGAGAAATGTGTTGCCTGTGGCGCATGTGTAAAAGCATGTCCAAGAAATATTATTGAGCTTCGTAACAAAGGCAAAAAAGATCGCAGAATCTTCGTGTCATGCGTTAATACCGAGAAAGGTGCCCCGGCGAAGAAAAATTGTACCGTGGCATGCATCGGATGCGGGAAATGTGTTAAGGTGTGCCCTTTCGATGCCATAACGCTGAAAAACAACCTGGCATACATAGATTACGAAAAGTGCAAGCTTTGTCGTAAGTGTGTTGAGGAATGCCCCACAGGAGCAATTCATGAGTTGAATTTCCCTCCAAGGAAACCAAAAGTGCCAAAACAGGAAGAAACAGTAACAGCGTAACGCGCTACTATAAATGAAATAATTTCTAATAATAAAAACAGATACGCCTTGAAAACATTTGCTAAAGGAGGAGTCCATCCCGCAGAAAACAAAATCGCTGCCAAGGCACCGATCGAGGTGATGCCAATACCAAAAAAAGCATATATCCCCGTATCGCAACACCTGGGCGTCCCGGCTACGGTAATAGTGAAACGGGGCGATATGGTAAAAACAGGAACACTACTGGCAAAAGGGGAGGCATTTATCTCTGCAAATATACATTCTTCAGTATCAGGAAAAGTTGCGAAAATAGACAACTGGATAGATACCTCCGGATATAAACGCCAGATGGTGATTATTGATGTTGAAGGTGATGAATGGGAAGAATCAATAGATCGATCACCTGACATCAAAAAAGAAATCACTCTCTCTAAAGAGGAAATAGTATCGCGTGTTAAAGATATGGGTGTCGTGGGTCTTGGTGGCGCCACCTTTCCAGGTCACGTGAAGTTGATGGTTCCCGGAGGAAAAAAATGTGATGTGTTACTTATTAATGGTGTAGAGTGTGAACCATATCTTACTTCCGACCACAGGATAATGCTCGAAAGAGGTGAGGAGTTACTCATAGGAGTAGAGATTTTGATGAAAGCTCTAGAGGTTGATAAAGCAATGGTAGGGATTGAAAACAATAAACCTGACGCCATTGAAAGCCTTACTAATCTGGCCA
Organism: uncultured Bacteroidales bacterium; assembly: GCA_964474455.1. Classification (GTDB taxonomy): domain Bacteria; phylum Bacteroidota; class Bacteroidia; order Bacteroidales; family BM520; genus BM520. The sequence goes on along the minus strand of CAYYSU010000003.1, from coordinate 71,215 downwards.
AGAACTTCCCGGGTATAACAATACATCCTCTGAAGGTTAAATATCCTCAGGGTGCCGAGAAACAACTTATTAAAGCCTTGATAAATCGTGAAGTGCCAAGCGGAAAACTCCCCCTTGAAGTTGGCGCCGTAGTGAATAATTCCGGTACCGCCCTGGCAGTGTATGAAGCCGTACAAAAAAACAAACCTCTCTTCGAAAGAGTAGTCACGGTAACAGGGAAGTCAGTTTCCAAACCTTCCAACTTGCTGGTTCGTGTGGGTACACCCATTGGCGAACTCATAGAGAAAGCCGGCGGACTCCCCGCTGATACGGGTAAGGTTATTAATGGAGGCCCTATGATGGGAAAAGCTATTACTGATACCGATATACCCGTAACCAAAGGCTCCTCAGGAATCCTGATCATGCAGGAAAAAGAGAGTTTGCGCCATACCCCTATGACATGTATCAGGTGTGGTAAATGTGTCAGTGTATGTCCTATGGGGCTTCTGCCATATCATATTTCACTGGTAGCGAGTCATCAAAAATGGGAAGAGACTGAAAAAGCACATGTTATGGATTGCATTGAGTGTGGCTCTTGCCAGTTTATTTGCCCTTCAGCACGTCCATTGTTGGATTATATACGCCTGGGTAAGCAAACTGTGGGTCAAATAATTCGAAACAGAGGAAAAAAATAGGATATGAATTTACTTAAAGTTAGTGGCTCTCCACATGTTCACGGAGGTCAATCAGTATCAAAAATCATGCTCGGTGTAATTATCGCATTACTACCTGCCGTGCTGGTTTCTCTGTACTTCTTTGGATTGGGAGCTTTTAGAGTATTGGTAATCGCAATAGGAGCGTCAATGCTTTTTGAATTTCTTATTCAGAAGTATCTCATCAAAGGAGAAAACACCCTTCACGACTATTCTGCAATGCTCACAGGTATTCTGTTGGCTTTAAATATTCCTTGCAGCCTGCCGTGGTATATGATTATCATTGGTGCACTGGTAGCGATAGGCGTCACAAAAATGTCGTTTGGTGGATTGGGAAAAAATATCTTTAATCCGGCATTGGTGGGACGCGTATTCCTTCTGGTATCATTTCCTGTTCAGATGACTACATGGCCAAAAGCAATAGTATCTCGTTCTAAGCTGTTCTTTAGTGGCGTTGACGAGTCGATGATGGATGCAATAACTGGCCCTACACCACTTAGCCGCCTTGCTGAAAATGATATTATTGTGAATCATGATTATATGGACTACTTTCTGGGTAGTATGGGCGGATCCCTGGGTGAAGTGTCAGCTCTAGCTCTTATTATTGGCGGAATATATATGCTAATAAGAAAAATTATTACATGGGAAATACCTGTGGCATTCCTTGGCTCAGCAGCATTGCTATCAGGTATCTTCTGGTTGATAGACCCTACCTATTATGCAGACCCTGAATTCCATCTTCTTACCGGTGGTATGATGCTGGGAGCTATTTTTATGGCTACCGATATGGTGACATCGCCAATGAGCCGTACAGGAAAAATAATCTTCGGCATCGGTGGTGGTGTCCTTACCATCCTGATCCGCATTTGGGGCGCCTATCCTGAAGGCGTGTCGTTCGCTATTCTTATTATGAATGCCTTCGTTCCTCTGATCGACAGAGCATTTAAACCAAAACTTTTTGGGGAGGTCGTGAAACATGGCTAAAAAATTAAAATCATCATTCATAAATATGGTGTTGGTACTGTTGGTGGTAACAGCGGTGGCAGCACTCGCTCTTGGCGCAGTGTATTCTGCTACCAAAGAGCCCATCGAAACAGCAAAAGCTGAAAAGTTAAAATCCGCTATTAAAAATGTTGTTCCTGAATTTGATGAATATGACGAAACAGAGGTGATGCCTGAAAACGGCAAAGATCCTCTGATATTCTATACTGCAAAGAAGGATGACATAGTAGTAGGAACAGCAGTGAAAACATACACCGACAAAGGTTTCTCCGGACGAATCTCTATTATGGTAGGCTTTACCCCCGATGGTAAGATATATAATACTGCGGTTCTGGAACATAAGGAGACGCCAGGCCTTGGTGATAAAATGGAACCTGACAAGTCGAGTTTCTCTGCCCAGTTTCAAGGTCAAGATCCAAAAGATTTTAAACTTGAAGTTACTAAAAATGGTGGTTCTGTAGATGCAATTACAGCAGCAACAATAAGCTCACGAGCATTCTGCGATGCCACAAATCGTGCGTGGGAGACTTTTAAAGCAAAAGGAGGTAATTAATGAACCAAATGAAGAATTTTACCAAAGGATTTATTAAGGAGAACCCTGTTTTTGTACTCCTATTGGGTATGTGTCCCACACTTGGCGTTACCACATCGGCGATAAACGGCCTTGGAATGGGACTGGCGACTACCTTCGTGCTTGTGATGTCGAATCTGGTTATATCTCTTGTCAAAAGCCTGGTCCCTGATAAGGTTCGTATCCCTGTTTTTATCGTGATAATAGCCTCATTTGTAACAATCGTGGATCTCGCTATGGCGGCATATCTTCCGCCACTGCATGCGCAGCTTGGGCTTTTTATCCCACTTATCGTAGTAAATTGTATCGTTCTTGGACGCGCAGAAGCATTTGCTTCAAAGAATAATATCTTGTCATCGATAATTGATGGCCTGGGTATGGGGTTCGGTTTTGCTTTTGCCCTCACTCTTCTGGGTGCTGTACGCGAGATGCTTGGAAGTGGTTCTTTCTTCGGAATGAAGTTTCTTGCCGGAGACGGAATGCTGGTATTTATACTTGCTCCGGGTGCCTTCCTTGCGCTGGGGTATCTGATAGCTTTAATGAACAGGATTACAAACAAAGACGCTTAACCTTAAAAACAACGAGTTATGCAATATTTAATCATTCTGATATCTGCAATATTTGTAAATAATATTGTCCTTGCGCAGTTCTTGGGTATATGCCCCTTCCTGGGTGTATCAAAAAAGGTAGAGACATCAGCAGGGATGGCCGGTGCCGTACTCTTTGTGATGACCCTGGCAACAATTGTAACATGGCTTATACAACAATATGTACTAGACCCCCTGAATCTGGGATTCCTGCAAACAATATCCTTTATCCTGGTAATTGCCTCTCTGGTGCAGATGGTGGAGATAGTGCTCAAGAAAGCCAGCCCGTCACTATATCAGGCGCTGGGAATATTTCTGCCGCTGATAACAACAAATTGTGCCGTTCTTGGTGTGGCAATTCTTACCATCCAGAAAGATCTTAACCTGGGCGAAGGCGTTGTTTTCGCCATAGCGAATGCCATAGGTTTTGGTTTAGCAATGATCGTTTTCGCCGGCATACGAGAGCATCTCGACAACATGGACGTTCCTAAAGGTATGAAAGGTGTCCCTATCGCTCTCGTGGTAGCAGGTATCCTGGCACTTGCCTTTATGGGATTCTCCGGATTAGTATAAAAATTAAATCTATCTTATATCCCATACCTTTTAACCCATGGAATCGCTTTCGTAATCTCAATGCTGGTGGGTGACACCTCTGCCATAACAGGAATTACTTCAACGCCATTTTTTTCTGCTTCAAGTAATTCTTGCGCATATGCAGGATCTATCTCCTTTGCTGTGTCGTATTTGTCAATATCCGTTCGCTGAATGATGTAGAGCATTACAGCTCGATAACCCTCAGCTTTTACTTTTTGTAGCGTTTTGAGATGTTTTAACCCGCGTGAAGTGACGGCATCCGGAAAGAGTGCATAATCACCCTCTTTATAGGTGACATTCTTTACCTCAATAAAGCACTTCTCTTTGTCATTCTCAGCATAAACATCAAAACGACTATCGTCATATTTTACTTCACGTTTTACTGTAGTGTATCCTTCCAACCCCGGAATTATGCCATTTGATACTCCCTCAAAGGCCAGTTTGTTGGGATTAGAGGTATTTATGCCAACCCAGGCGCCATTGATTTTAATCATCTCCCAGGTGAATTTCGTTTTTCGTTTGGGATCATTAACGGGGGAGAGGTAAACCTCTGCGCCAACCTCAAGGCATGATTTCATGCTGCCGGAGTTTGTGCAATGTGCAACAACTTCTTCGCCATTATCAAGAATAACATCCGTCAAGAATCTTTTATATCGGCGCCTCAGCGTGCCGTGTATCAGTGCATCTTTGAAAATCATATTTATGTTTTTTCTTCGGTAACCGTAATTAAGTGGTTTAAAATGAGTATATTTATCCGACAGTTATTAATCAAAGCTTTTATTATGTATCTCTTAAAAATTAAAGGCACTAAGAGTATGCCTGATTTCGTACAGCTACGAGATGAAAACATGACCTTACTTGCATATTTTACCACCAATAACGTTCAGGAATCACTGAAGAATTTTGGGCTTAAAAAACGTAAAAGGAAAAGAGTGCTGAAGGCAATTAATGAATTAGATTGCGGAATGCTGACTCAAATAGATGTTCGCTGATCATATCAAAGTTAAAACAACAACATCTGACCTTCAGAATCTTTACCATCATCTTCTTCATCAGTGATGTTTACGTCTTCACTGTTTGTGATTGTTAATTCTATCTCCTGATCCTCAGTTTTTTCAGGTATATTTCCCTTTATATTTTTTTTCTTTTGCTCAGCTTCCACTGGAGTTTTTTCTTTTTTCTTTGTTCCAACAGACTCTTTACCTTCCTCATCTTCAGCTGTTTTGTCAACCTTCTCAGATGTATCCTCTTCCTCAACGTCAGGTTCGCTAAGATCTTTTTTCCAGGAAGCAAGCAGTATAATATCGTCCAGTTCGTGCGTTGTCAAACGTTTGCCTTTGGCTTTTATTCCCTTTACATCGATGAATTCTGTTGCCAGCACCATCTCATCATAATGTGCAGCTCGTGAGTCTTCTAACTCTTTATGAATAAGGGCTATTCGCGGATGTTGTTCTTTAATGAATGTCACCATGCGTGAATCCATATGATCACCGATTAGTTTGGTGTCGTTATCAGAAATATCAATGTTGAACCTCTTAATGTAATATGACTCTTTTTCGCCATTATAATATATAATGGTAAAAACACTCTCCGGATCGTGTTTGAAAACATGTTTCAGGTTGTCGGCAAAGTGGGTACTAATATCGTAACCATGAATCTTGCATGTTCCATCGTCAAGTATTGCAACTATTTTTTCATCAGAGCTGAAAGCCCCAATATATCTTCCGCGTTCGTCAAGATTAATTCTGTTTACTGAATCGTCATACCAGATGTCAATGGCGCCAAGAGTAGAGATACCTTCTTCTTTAATATTGATTTTTCTTACGGCATGTTTAGTAAGTATATTTCCCTTTGACCCTCGTCCTTTAATTGCCAGAGAGCTAAAGTCAAACTCGAAACTTTGAATTTTCAAACGCGCTTTTGGTCTGAGGTTGACCTTTATTACTTCAGCCTCTCCATTTGGGTTTGCCGTGAAATACAACACTCTGGATCCCGTTTTGCCGGTTGTCAGGTCATACTCCTTGTCTCTTGTTACACCCAAAACCGAGAATCGTTTGACATATACATTTCCGCCTCTTCCGTCGGCATAGACCATATTATATACTGTGCGGTCATCATTTTTCATAAAAATATCTATATGAATGATATTATCACCCACATAGACTTTTTCTGCAACCTTTACGACCTTAAAAGTTCCGTCGGCATGAAACACTATAATATCGTCAATATCCGAGCATTCGCATACGTACTCGTCCTTCTTCAGGGAGGTTCCGGCAAATCCCTCCTCACGGTTTACATACAACTTGGCATTTGATGCTACCACGCGAGTGGCATCGATGTTATCGAAGTTTCGGATCTCTGTTTTGCGTTCACGGTCCTTACCATATTTTTCAAGAATGTGCTCATACCATGCTATTGCATAATCTATCAGGTTCTCAAGGTGGTGTTTTACTTTATCCAGTTCATCTTCATATCCCTTCATTACCTCATCAGCCTTCAGTGCATCATATTTTGAGATACGCTTAATCTTAATCTCGGTAAGCTTAACAATATCGTCACGGGTTATTTCCCGATAGAAAGAAGGTTTAAATGGATCCAGACCCTGATCAATTGCTTCTATTACCGACTCCCATGTGGTACATTTTTCTATTTTACGATATATTTTATTTTCAATAAATATTTTTACCAAAGAGCTAAAAAGTATTTGCTCCAGCAGTTCGTCTCTGCGGATCTCCAGCTCCATTTTTAACAGCTTTACAGTCTGCTCAGTATTATGGTTTAAGATCTCGCTGACTCCAATAAAACAGGGTTTGTCATCCCTGATAACACATGCATTGGGTGAAATTGACAACTCACAATTTGTAAAGGCATATAAGGCATCTATGGTTTTATCGGGTGAAACATTCGCAGCCAGATGTATTAATATCTCCACTTCGGCAGCTGTGTTATCATCTATTTTTTTTATCTTAATTTTACCTTTTTCGTTAGCCGCGATAATGGATTCGATCAGCGATGATGTATTTGTGCCAAAAGGTATCTCCTCTATTACTAGAGTCTTTTTATCAAGTTTTTTAATTTTGGCTCTCACGCGCACCTTTCCGCCCCGCAGCCCGTCGTTGTATTTGGAGAAATCAGCAAATCCTCCTGTGGGGAAGTCGGGGAGGAGCTCAAAAGGTTTGTTTTTAAGTATGTTAATGGATGCTTCGATGAGCTCTATGAAGTTGTGGGGAAGGATTTTTGATGCCAGACCTACGGCGATACCTTCTACGCCTTGTGCCAATAACAGCGGAAATTTTATCGGCAGAGCGATGGGTTCTTTGTTGCGTCCATCATATGAAAGCTTCCATTTGGTAGTTTTTGGGTTAAAGGCCACCTCTTTGGCGAATTTTGATAGTCGGGCTTCGATATATCGTGGAGCGGCAGCACCATCGCCGGTAAGGATATTGCCCCAGTTACCCTGTGTGTCAATGATGATATCCTTCTGCCCCAGTTGCACCATGGCATCACCAATGGATGCGTCACCATGGGGGTGATATTTCATGGTGTTACCTACTAGGTTGGCCACCTTGTTGTACCTGCCGTCATCAAGCTCCTGCATTGAGTGCATGATGCGGCGTTGCACAGGTTTTACACCGTCATCAATACCCGGTACAGCTCTTTCCAGAATAACATACGAGGCATAATCCAGAAACCAGTTCTTGTACATCCCGTCAAGCTGGATGGTTTTGCCTTCCTGTGACTCATCCTGATAACTATCGTGAATATTATTCTCTTGTGGATCTTCGTTATATTGGTCTTCCCGTACTTCTTCGTTGTCTTTCATCTATATTTTGACTTTTCCAATGCTTATTTTTATTTCCAAATACGTAATAAAATCACTTCTGCCAGTAAAAACAGAAGGCATAAATATACAAAATATCGCCATAACTGCCGCCCGTGATTAAGCGTTTTCAGGGCGTCATGCAGCTTGTCAGGAGGAGTTTGCAGGATGGTGATATTCTCCATATTCAGCTCATCAAGAATCGCTTCTGCTTCATCGGTAGTGTAATAGCTTAAATCACTCTCTTTGCGATTGTAATTGGCAGCAAATTCATGAATATTGTTCTCAACAACGGTTTTTTTCTGCGAGATAGTATAAAATCCTGCCTCTGTAATATTTCCGTAAAATTGAAATAGTGTGGAGCTGCCTCTTCTTTCGATTCCCGGGATGAACATAAAATCACCATTTTCCGATGATATCTCCGAGCCTTCAGGATCTATATTATTGGTTGTTACACTTATATGTGTATCCGTTCCTATGGTGACAGCATGCTTTGCCTGCGGCAGGCTAAGATATGCCATACGATAGAAAACGGGTACAAAGAGGGCATGGTGAACAAAATTGCCACGCTTTTCATCCATCTCACAATTAAAACGATAGACCCATCCTCCTCCAATTTTCTTTCGCATGAGAAAGGACTCTCCATTGGCCATGGACATCAGCGACTCGTCGCTTTGGGCACTTGCGTTTTGGCGATAATACCTTTTTATAATAGGGAAATCCGTTTTTGCCGGCAAAATTTTATTATCTAATTCATCAATATTAAAAACATTATCAAAAAATGACGATCTGGTTTGTATCTCACTCACGCGGATCCTCCCAGTGTCGGGTGATGACAGCGAATTAAGCTGGAATACCTGGGCAAGGCTTGGTTGATCCTGATCCTGCCCTGGGATGATAACAACTCCCTTTCCTGTTGAACAGTGCTTGAAAAGCTCGGATGCCATGCCGCTTCCCGGATCGCCGGATTCGTTAAAAATGATAAGGTCATTCGCGGCGACAAGGGTGGGAGAGAGCTGACCTGCAGAGATGTTGGTCAAATGAAATGTGCTGTCGCTGCTAAAAAGTGTTTTGAGATACCTGTTCTCCTGGGTGCCATTTACAAGAAGAACAGACACATTTTGTATGACATCATAGGTAAAGAAATAGCTGTCGTCGTAGGTCACGGGGAAGTCTGTAATTACTACTTCAGCTTTTTTGGTTCCGGGAGTGTTTTCTATATACACGAACTGCGTAGTGGCGCTGCCGCTTGCCGGAAGGTTAATGGTGGTAAGAGCTTTTTGCTTTTTATCTATGAGCAGTCGCACCGGTGCTTTCTCAATGGTTTTATCAGAGTTGTTAACTATTCTGACATTCATTTTTAGCGTCTTACCCACAAGGTGAACAGGATTTTCAAACCAGCAGCTGTCGGTATAAATGTTATTATGATTCTCCGCCTCCAGTGTTATGATGCGTACCTTGGTGGTGGAGTCTTTTTCGAGGGATTTTAGATCCATGGTAGAACGCTGCATGTCGCTGAGAACAAAGATCTCCTGATGCAGATATGCTGCATCCTGCGGCACCTCACGAAACCGGTCAAGAACAACTGACAACGCCACAGATGTGGGTGATAGTTGCGTCTTTGAGGCATGTTCCACAACCTCCTCAGCCGACATAAGGTGGTTGTGCTCCGATTTCATGTCGTTGGTAATAAACCTGAAAACATCTTCTCCGGTAAAGGATCCTGTGATGTCGGGAATCATATTCTTGGCTGTTTCCAACAGTACGTTTTCCGAATCCCTCATCTCCATACTGAATGAGTTATCAAGATATATGGAGACCAGTTTTTTCTCACCGCCGGAGGCTCCCATATCTTTATTTGGAATAAATGGGCCGGCGAAAATCATTACCAAGGCGGCAATTGCCAATAATCTGAGCAGCAATATTATAAGATGCCTTAGCTTCGACTGCCTGCGGGTCTCTTCACTAAGTTGGCGTATCAGTTTTACATTGGTAAACCAGACCTTCTTAAACCTCTTAAAGTTAAAAAGATGTATTATAATGGGTATGGCCAACGCCATTAATCCCCAAAGATATGCCGGATGTGTAAAACTCATATAGCAGACATTTTCGTGCAAAGGTACTGTTGAACTGCAAAACTTCCAACAGCCTCTTTCAGGAGTTATCAACCAATAACACTGTATTACTCCCAGCTATTGATTATCAGTGAACCACGCTCCGGGTCATTGATGACCTTTAGGTTTATCTCTACCTCCTGCTGCATCTCGTCAACGTGTGATATTATCCCCACGATCCGGTTCTCTTTTTGCAGGTTTTTTAGCGTTTTAAATACCACCTCCAGCGCCTCCTTGTCAAGTGCTCCAAAGCCTTCATCCAGGAAGAAGAAGTTGTGTTCGGCCTTGTTGCGCTGTTGCACGCTGTCGGAGAGCGCCAATGCCAGCGACAGAGCGCACTGGAACGTTTGGCCGCCGGAAAGTGTTTTTACGCTTCTCAGATTACCGCCGTTCAGAAAATCTCTCACCAGAAACTCATTATTGTCAGATAATTCCAGTTTGAGATGCTGACGTGTCATATGTCTAAAACGAATATTGGCATGGTTCACCAATTGAGTTAGATATACCGTGCTGATATAATTTACAAATCCGCTTCCACGGAATAAACTCTTCATGAGCTCCAGGTTCTCTTTGCGTTTCTGCTGTGTTTTTAACTCTTTGCCCAGGGTTCCTGACTGAATAATATTCCTGTCGAATATCTGAAGCATCGTCTCTTTCTCACCATACATCCGGTTTTGAGAATCTCTTTTCTGAAGCATCGCCTCATGCTCGTGCTGCATTACTTCATGCTCCTCACGATTATATTTCCGACCTGCGATTTTCTCCTCACAGCCCTTCAGCTCCGTGGAATTTACAACTACTCTTTCATTGTATTTCTCAACCTCGGATTGAAACTTTTCAACATCTTTCCGGCGTGACAGTATCTCACGTACCTGAATTACAGAGACAAAGCTCGATCCTGCAATTTTTTTATCCAAAACTCTCTTTGTCTTATCTATTTCAGCTTTATAATTGTCCAGGCGATGATTGTCACTGGTTATTATACCGTTGAGGGTACTTATTCCCGAGTCTATTTTATCCAGATACTGCTTGCTCTCTTCATATTTTTGCTCAATTCCATCGGTCAGTTGATTCAGATCATAAATATGTTTTTTGAGCATTTCGTCACTTGCAACTTTATGATTTTCAGGGAGGTAACTTTTATGAAGGTTGTAATGTACTTCGGTCTGCGTTGTTAAATCACTGATCTTTTTCTCTATGTCACGCAGTTTTTGTTTCGCTCTCTCAAGCCGCGAACTTTCGGCCTCTTTATCCTTAGCCAGTATGTCGCTTTGCTCATTGAGTTTGTCAATCTTCTCTGTTTTATCATTGAAATCCGCTTTAGCTTTTGAAAGAGCGTCTGCTGTTTCATACCCCGGGAAGCAAAAACTTTCCTTATGGGCATTAATATCCTTATTTATAGTGGCAATCTGCCTTTCGGATTCGGCGTTTTGCCGTATCAATGACTCGCGGATTCTCAGCATCGAGTTTAATTCCATGAACGTCGTTCTGATTTTATCTTGCTGTATTTGATTTTTATTGATCTTGTTATTGAGATCATCAAGAAGGGTGTCTGTCTTCTTTTTTTCCGGCAATCCGGGATGTTCAAGGGCTCCACATAACGGGCAAGGCTCTCCGTCTTTCAGGCTGACAGACATCTCACGGATTTTGCTGTTTGTAATAAGAATTTGCTTGTTATCTTGATCACGATCAATCTCTAACTGTAGCTTATTAAGCATCTCATCAATTTGTGGTTCAATGAGTTTGATATCAATGCCGGGTTTTATGCTATCGGCAGTCTCTTTAATCTTATGTGAGAGATCCTGTATCTCTTCTCTATTTTTCTCAACCTGATTATGATAAGGAGTTATTCCGGCCCTAAGATTTTTCATTTCGTTATGCCACACGTCGGCACGGTTAAGCATCTTGTTATCCTGAAGCGTTTTTTTTAAATCAGTAACCTCTCTCTTTAGTTTAGTGATTTGATTATCTGAAACTTGAATGTTATTTGTTAGATTGGCAATGAATTTATTTGCAGTGGAGATCTTATCACTCTCTTCACTGATCACTTTTTTATTCTTTCTAATTACCATCAAGGCCGTTGCCGCATCTTCCTTTCGTCTCAAAATGTCTTTACGGTCATAGCACTCCTTCAATGTAGAGAAGTGCTTTTGGAAGGTGGCTTTTTCCTCTTGTTGCCGTGTCTGTTTTTCCCTGTTTTCAGTTATCTTTAGTTCAAGAACTGCTATTTCATTCTTAACTCTTTCTTCCTCAGAAATAAGTTTATCGAAATGTGATGAGCAGTATTTATAGTGCTCAAGGAACACTATTTTCTTATTTATCTCTGCGGAAAGCTCCTTAAGAACTTTTTGTTTTATGATTAAAGTTTCCCTCTGTTCATTCCAGTTTTTTAGGTTATCGAATCCGTTAATAATAAGACTTTTATCTTTTATTACCTGATTTAATACTTTAAGTTCTGAGGAGATGGTTTTTAAATCATTTTTCAGGGTTTTATATTCCTCTTCTACAGGAATAATCAACTCCTCAAGCTTCCCGTTTATTTTTTGAATATCGGCCTGACATTCGTTTAATAGTTTTGATGTGTGCTGCGACAACTCGAATTGCTCCAGATCAAAAAGCTCCTGAATCATCTTGGTGCGTTCGGACACCGAGAGAGTGATGAACTCCTGAAATTTCCCCTGGGGAATTATCACAGCGCGCTTAAAATTATCGTAATCCAGTCCTAGGGCATCTTCCAATTCGTGCTGTTCAATGGGCAGCCATTCATCGTTTTCAAAAGTATATGCTGTTCTGTTATATTTTCTTACATCCTCAAAATTTTTGCTGTTCCTGCGCGACTTCACTTTGGTGCGGAAAGGTTTTCCTTTGATGCTGAATAAAAATTCTATTAAAAGTTGGTCGCAGCGGAGGTTCATCATATTGTAATTGCGATATTGATTTACGCCGATACGATCTGTCTTTCCGTAAAGGGAAAAAATCATCGCCTCCAGGATAGTGGACTTGCCACTGCCCACATGCCCAAAGATTCCAAACAGCTTTGCATCTGTCAATGTCTTAAAATCAATAACCTGTTTCTCCTGATAGGAGTAAAGACCTTGAATAATGAGTTTTTCCGGTATCATAATTTTACAGATGTAATTTCTTTAAACAGTTCTGTTAGCTCCTCATTGGGCGTCTGACCTGTTCTGGATTCAAAAAATGAAGCGAAGAGGTCATTAATATTTTTTGATACATCAATAGAGGCCTTTTTAGTGATGAGGTCTTCGTCGGTGAGTTGTATATCAGGAATGATGGATACGATACCGCTATTGGCTTCCTCCAGGCTACGTCGCTCCACCGCTGTAAGGTAGTTATCCGATGATATGGTTAGTTCTATTAGTTTTCCTTCGTGTTCAGGCAGCTGTGTCAAAGCCTCTTCCACCGAATTGAACTTAAGCCTGAGGAGCTCTTTTCCGCCTTTAAGTGCAACAGTTTGTGACTCTGCGAGATTATTTTCAAAGGATACTATGGTAACCGATTTTTTCTGCTCTGCTTCGCTAAAGCTGTATGCCACCGGACTTCCTGAGTAGCGTATGACAGTTTCGTGCAAACTCATATTTTGAGGACGGTGCAGGTGTCCCAGCGCTGTATAATGTATCTGCTTTGGCACTGCTTCAGAGAACACCGCCTGAACACCGCCGGCATGAAGAATAGGTTTTTCGTCATCCGGCTCTTCCGGCATCTCGCTGCCTTTGGGTATCATAAAAAGATGCGTCACCAGAATATTCACACCGTTTTGGTCACAATATTTTTCTGCTAGTGAAGCCCAGTGTTCTTTCAGTATATCACGAAATTCATTATCTTCATTATCAGACTCCAGCATTGTTTTCATACGGTATTCGTTGGCATAAGGCGTTAGAATAGCCCGTAGTGTTTTATCACATCCGGGGATTTTGATTTCGCAATAACCTCCATCGGAATTTATTACCTCGAGTCCTGTTTCCAGCTTGAAGGTTGTTATCACCGTTTTGGGATAACCTGCCAGGATTATTCCGCACTCACGGGCAAGCACATCGGGAGCCGTAATCCTGTCGGGTGAGTCGTGGTTGCCGGCCATGGCAATAACAGCTCTCGTACCATCTCCGGCGAGACGCTTGACTGTTCGGTAAAACAGCTCCATCGCCTCGGTGGGAGGGTTGTAAGTGTCGAAAATATCACCCGCAATGACAACGGCATCTACTTCATGGTCATTGGCAATGGTACAAATCTCATCCATAACAGCTGTTTGCTCTTCCAACCGTGAAATATTATTTAGCCTTTTTCCAAGATGCCAGTCTGATGTATGTAGGATTTTCATTGGATCATTTTTGAGAAAAACAAAACTACGAAATAGAATTGAAAAAATGGATAGGCAATAATGCCTTCCCCAACCAGAGAAACTATGAGTGATGTGTGTTTATGTCCGTTTTTTTATATATTTGGAATCATAATTCAAAACTAAAACTAACCGGTATGAAAACCATGATCAGAACTTGTACAATTTTATCGTTAATTTTTATCACTTTCTCTATACAGGCACAGTCTGTTGAAGGTATTTGGAAAACAGTTGACGATGAGTCAGGCAAGACAAAATCAGAAGTACAGATAGAAATAAAAGACGGGTATCTATATGGTACAATAATAAAACTCTATAAAGAACCTGGTGAAGATCCTGATCCATTGTGTACAAAATGTGAAGGCAAACTGAAAAATCAGAAGATTATTGGAATGCAGATTATTAATGGATTAAAAGAGAGAAAGGATGATTGGTACAAGGACGATGGTATCATCGATCCGGAAAACGGGAAATGGTATGACTGTAAGATTTACCTTAATGAAGACGACCCTAAAGAATTGAAAGTCAGAGGATATATCGGGTTTCTTTACAGAACTCAAACATGGTTTAGAGTAAATTAACCAGAGATATAAATAGTACTGTTGTCAGGAAAGAGAACTTCACTTTTATGTTAATAACCGGACAATAGTGCTATTATATATTATTTATAAGGTGTTCCGCCAGGATTTTTATCCCTATAACAATCAATATGGTACCACCGACAATCTCCACACGAAGATTTTTGGTGTTAATTTTTTGACCTGCATATATTCCGAAAAGAGAAATAATTGCTGTGGTAACTCCTATTATCACGCACGACATAACAATATTCATATCGAGTAAGGCGAAGCTTATTCCCACAGCAAAAGCATCAATAGATGTTCCCAAAGCCAGCGACAAACGTGTTTTGAGCCTTCGTGGATCAAAACAGTTGGTTTCTCGTTCTTTAAGACCATCCATAATCATTCGTATTCCCAGAAACATCAATAGAATAAAAGCAATCCAATGATCCCACTCTTTGGCATATTCATGAAAACTATATCCGGCAAGATAGCCAAGTAAAGGCATTACAATATGGAAAATTCCAAAGGTCAGGGCAATAGTAATAGCATCCCTAAATCGAACTTTACCAAGACACAGTCCGCTGGCAAATGATACCGCAAGGCTATCCATCGACAGTCCCACTGCTATAAAGATTATTGTGAAGAATTCCATTTCTCAAATGTACAAATCATTTTATATTTACATGCTGAAATATTTCCGTCCTCTTTTACATATATTTGCATATCAAATATTATTATCATGTCAATTAGAATTGTTGAGGCCAATACAAAAAAAGTTCTGAAGGACTTTGTGGAAGTTCCTTTTATTATTTACGAATGGAATTCTTATTGGGTTCCACCCATAAAGAAGGATGAGTTTAACGCTCTACTTCCGGCGAAGAATCCATGTTTTAAATTTGTAGATGCAAAATTTTGGGTTGCATACCAAGATGACAAGCTTGTGGGCAGAATTGGTGCGATGGTGCATCATAAATCAATTGAAAAAACAAGAAAAAATACCGGACGTTTCACACGGGCGGAGTTTATCGACGACACAGAAGTTGTTGATCTTCTGTTTTCTACCGCCGAAAACTGGCTTAAAGAGAAGGGAATGAAGGGTGTCGAAGGTCCTCTGGGATTCACCAACCTTGACCATCAGGGAATGCTTGTGGAGGGATTTGACTATATGCCTTCCATCGCTTCTGAGTACCACATGGATTATTATAGAAAACATCTGCAACGATTGCACTATAAAAAGCAGATCGATTGGCTTGAGTTTCGGCTGACGCTGGAGAAAACGATTCCGGAAAAAGCTGAACGGCTAGCGGCGATGGTAAAAGAAAGATATAAGCTTAATGTGGTGCATTTTAAAAAGACTAAAGATGTAAAACCATGGGTTCACAGGCTGTTTAAAACTTTTAATGAAGCCTTTGTCGATCTTTTCTCCGTTGTGGAAATGAATAAAAATGTCGTTGATTACTACATGAACCGTTATATGTCTGCAATGAAACCTGATTATATAAAAATAATTACCAACGCGGATGAAAACGTTGTGGGGTTTATTATCGGGGTACCTTCGCTGTCAGAAGCGATGCAGGAGGTGAATGGAAAGATTACCATTTTCAATGCTTCTAAAATACTTAAAGCAAAGAAAAAACCCGAAGTAGTAGACCTGTTCCTTTCCGGCGTATTGCCTGAATATCAGGGTAAAGGTGTTAGTGCTCTGCTGATAAATGAATTACAACAGGTACTCATACGCGATGGTGTGGAGACCGTTGAGACAACAGGAATTTTTGAAACAAACCACAAGGCTATTAAGCATTGGAAAAATTACAAGCATATTCAGCATAAAAGAAAAAGATGTTTCGTTAAGAACTTCCGAAATAAATAGTTCATTATGAAGAAGATACTCCTGTTTTTGTTGCCCGTACTTATCATCGGAATAACACTTTACTCTATCCAAAGAATGGATATATCTATGCCTCAGCCGGTGGAGACAGTTATTGTTGACGGGGAAGACGAAGGTCATTTTATTAAAAAACAGGAGTGGTTTGACGCCATGCACCGAGCTGATTCCGGAACTAACTGGAAGCAGATGGATATGGAAAGCAGGATTACGAGACTTGAGAATCCTGTGGGCACAAAAAATATTACCGGAACATGGTCGGAGGTAGGATCCAATAATCTGGCAGGAAGAACTCATCTTTGCGATTATGACCATGAAACCGGTGAAGTATATCTCATAACATCCGGCGGGAATATCTGGAGAGGCACTCCGAGTAATAATGACTGGCAGTGTGTTAACGATCATTTTCAAATTACCGGAGCTCATTTTTTTCGTCGCATCCCGCATAACGATGGCGAACGCTGGTGTATCGCTTCCAAATCCTGGAATATACAAGGTTTTCTCTATTCCGATGACCAGGGACAGACATGGAGTTATACCACAGGGCTTGAAAATGTGGCAAGTTGGGGAACCATGAAGAGAGCTGTTATGACTATCGATAACGGCAACCCCGTATTCTACGCCCTTGCCATGGAGTGGGATTATACCAATTGGAACAAGATCATATGTGTGTATAAATCCACTGATTTGGGTGAGTCTTTTGAGAAGATTCTTCAATATGATGAACCCGAATTTGGCAGCGAAGCAGAGTTTGATCTGTGGAGTGACTATAAGCAAAATACTACTGTCTATATTGTTGAAAATGAAAATTTTGGTATAATTGACGAGAACAATCAGGTGGTGCCCATAGGCGAGCTTCCTGCTGTTTCCGGAGATGCCCGATTGACAGGTTTTGACAATGGAACCACTAAAAAATTCTATCTTTCAAAAACAAATAATAATTATACTACATTTTATGGCTCTGATGACGGTGGTATTAGCTGGACTGCCCGTGGTAACGTCAACGAAGGACCATTTCACACCAACTCTTTCGTCGCTTCGGTGATAAATCCTGACATATTATACTTTGGTGGTGTTACCGGTTTTCGCTCTGAAGATGGTGGCGCTTCATGGACAAAAGTTAACGAATGGTGGGAGTATTACGGCAATGAGGAGACGATGCTACATGCTGATTTGCCGGGAATAAATCCCTTTGAAATTGACGGTGAAGAGCTGCTGTTTATCAGTACCGACGGCGGAACATACATCAGCACTGACCATATGGCGACAGTGCAGAATATCTCACTGGAAAACCTGCGTATCAGCCAGTATTACTCAACGTTGACCTATGAGCAAGATCATAATGTAATCTATGCCGGCTCTCAGGATCAGGGTTATCAGCGTAGTGTGGCCGGACAAACCGGTGATGATGTTTATAATTTTGATCAGCTCATATCCGGCGATTATGGCCATCTTGTATCCGGTGACGGAGGAGCTTCCTCCTGGTGTGTTTATCCCGGATTCGCAATGTATTACCCCGATGCTGTAACAGGAACGGCAAGTAAAACATGGGATTTCATTGGTTCAGGTCATTTCTGGATGCCTCAGCTGATGGAAGACCCCTACGACCCCGCATCATGCTACTATGCCGGGGGAAGTACTACCTCAGGCTCACATATCTTCCATCTTCAATGCCCTGGATATTACATCTCACATACTGAGCAGGATTTCGATTTCAGTGAGGGCGGCGATGCGCAGATATCTGCCATGGCGTATTCAAAAGTGAATCCGGCAAACAGATATGTGCTCACCTCGGAGGGTGGATTTTTCTACTCTCATAATGATGGTGTGAACTGGACGAAGTCGCAGAGTTTTAATGGACCCGGATGCCACTATTTCTACGGTGCCTCTATTGTCGTGTCTCAGAATAACCCCAACACCATTTATATTGGTGGCAGCGGATATTCCACCAGTCCCGTATTCGTATCTTATGATGGAGGAGTAAACTTTGAGGAATTTAGAAATAACCTTCCCGGGACACTTGTTTTTGACATGGTGTTAAATGATTCCGAAACGACTCTTTTTGCCGCCACAGAGATTGGAGCGTTTGCATGTGATATTATGACAGGGGAGTGGACAGACCTTTTTTACGCCGGCGTTCCTGACCAGGCTTTCTGGTCTGTGGAGTGGGTAGGTGATTTCGCGCGTTTTGCCACCTATGGTCGTGGTATATGGGATTTTACCCCTCATACATCACCCCTGGCAGGATTCCTCGCTGACAACACCGACGGCTGCGAAGGCTTGCAGGTGCTGTTTCAGGATGTCTCAACGAACGACCCCGACACATGGCTCTGGGAATTCCAGGGCGGAGAGCCAACTACGGTAAGCACACAAACACCGCCACCGATACTTTACAATAATGCAGGCCTTTTCGACGTCTCTCTTACCGTTAGCGGTCCGGGAGGAACAAATACAAAGGTAATGACCGACTATATCGAGGTTATCCCCGTACCTGAAACCCTGGATGAGATAAACGCACCCGACTCGGTGAAGCTGACCGATGAAATAACACCCGTCTCGGTTGAAGAGGTGCAATACGCTGATTCATATATCTGGACGTTAATACCCGATGATGCTGGAACAATAACCTCTGAAGTGGCAGATGCTGAGATTGTTTGGTATCCGGGTTTTGTGGGTGTAGCGGAAATATCTGTTGCAGCAAAAGGCGAGTGTGGCACAGGTGCGGGTTCAGAACCTCACCCTATAGTTAGATATCATAATGTCGGAATTGATAGTATGGACAACCCTCATACACTACACCCTAATCCTGCTAAAAACTCACTAAATTATAAGCTGCCTAAAGATGCAAAGCAAATAACTGTTGTAAATAGTGTGGGAAAAAGAATTACTACCATTGAAGCTCATGAGGGTGTTATCAATGTGTCATCCTACGAGCCGGGGCTCTATTATATGATTTACCATTCAAAAAATAAGATGATTACCACAAAATTTATAGTTGTGGATTAAAATCTGATACTCACAGAGATTTTAATGTATAGGTTTTAGAAAACCCTGAGACATGATAAATTGCTTCCCTTGCGTCCATTTCTTAATAAATTTAATTATCAGTTCCCCTTGTCAGTCACTTTATTGCTTGATAAAGCGTATTACAGTGCTGTTCTCTTTATCAACGATATAATATACACCCGGAACATACGAAGAGATATCAACCATAGTATTTTCATCCTGCAGGGTAACAGTAGACATTTTCTGACTTAAAGAGTTATATATCGATATATCTTTTGATTCTTTTATGTTATTAAAAGATACAGTGATTGTCTTTCCCGCTGGAACAGGGAATACTGAAATGTCGCCTTCCAAAATATCATCTATCCCATTGGGATGGTTGGTAGTTCCAGGAGTTGGCTCATCAAAAGTAATCCAGTTCATATCTCCGTCACGTTCTCTTCCATAGGAGACATCCTCAGTCTGCTCACCAAAGCTTATTTCATCGATAACAGCATATCCTGAAGCTTCATTATCATACAGACCAATGAATTCACCTAGTTTTGACAACTTGAAATTTGTATGAAGCAGCCCCTGTTCTTCCTCTTTGTCGGCCCAAATAATAAGAAATTCTCCCGGCGCAATGGATACATCAGGAAACATCCATTTCGCAGGATTGTCATTCTTGTCTGAAAGGTACATCCCACCAAGATTAATCGTGTTATCACCTCCATTCCATAGCTCAATCCAGTCGTCATATTGACCATATTCATCCGCTATTGTAGTTTGATTACTAGCCATAAATTCATTGATATAAAGCTGGTAATTGCCACCAACCTGAATATCTATAATCTGTGACTCTTCAAACAATCTGGATGTCTGAGATGCGTTGTCTGTGGCGATAATATTATATTCCAGGGCAGTTGCAAAACCAATCGGCTCAATACTGCCCCCATATATATTATCTCCGGCTTGTCCATCGCCATGGAGTCCGTCGTCAAAGAGTTGCGAATATTGTGGCGGCTCCCCGGGAAGGCGATATTGCAGCTGCACGACCATATCTTCGTTATCATCTTCAGCAAATACCGAAACCCACAGATCAGAGAATGCTCCCGGCGCATTGCGGGAAGCATACTTCAGAACGGGGTACATATCAGTATCTTCAAGTTGTGAGTTGACGAAATCAGAGCGCTCCTGCAAAAAGGGGAGAATGCCTCTCTTAACATGATCTCCAATGGTTTCGGTAAAAGATCTGTCGAAGTCATCAATGGAGTATCCATAGTCTAAAGGATAGTAAAGATCAGAAATAATATATGGGCGAACCATCTCTTTGAGACCCAGAATATAATCTTCGAATTCTTGTGACGAGATTATCTGCGCAATCTCTCTTATATAATATGTAAACTGTCCCCTCAAAATTTCATTATTCATTATGCCCTCATATAATGGTCTCTCTTCCCAGTCAGGATCCCACTGATAGATATCTCTTGAGGCCCAGTTAATTCCTGACCAGTCGATACCCATGGTGTTATCCAAGTCATACAAAAGAAATTCAAACTTATCTGTCAAAGGGTTATGGTAGAGGTAGTAATTATTTTTATTATAGATATAATCGTCCCAATGCCCTAATACAATTTCTAAGGCCATGACTTTCAGATACTCCTGAGTATTAAAGATTTCATTTAAATCATAGAAGAAATCTGCGGACGGAGAGTTGTTGAGAACATGTATTAAATCTCTCAAACCGGAATAATCGTCGATATCTTCATTTATTCTAAGCTCGTAAGCTCTACGCCCTGAATACTCTTCTTTATAATTATTCGGATTATTGCCTTTCCACACCAGATCGGCAGGCCACAGACATTTGTAGAGGTTTCCATTTTTCGAATCAAAATACTCTTTGGTGAACTCTTCATCGATATGTTCCACGTTAAGATATAATCCATAATAATCACCATTGATATATAACTCCACATGATTAGCTCGGGATCCGGGGAGCTCAATTATCCGAGCCAACTCCCAGCCGATCTTCGATCTGCAAACCGACGGGTCATTGTGTTCACCATTGATATTCATCTTCTCAATGCCATGAAAATCACCACCATCCACGAAAGTGTTAAAAGATATTTTAAAGGATTTTTTATTGGAATATCGTGATGTGTTTCCACGAAAACGAAAGCCAATATCCTCAAAAACTTCCACAAGATTCGTGGAAGTAAAACGAAAGTCAGCATGAAACTCGATGTTCGACTCTGGGTTATCAAAGAGCCATATCAGGGTATCGGGATGAATAGTAATATCTATCCTGGGCACCTCGGTATCATTAAAAATATCACCCTTTTCAGGTATTATGGGTTGCGCAAAGGTGATTGCAGATACCAAAAAGATAATAATCGTTGTGATGAAAGTTTTCATAAATATTATTTTTACAAATATATGGAATTTGGTAATGACTATCTTTGCTGAAAATAGTATAAATCATGAAAAAAATAAATATCGTCACTCTTGGATGCAGTAAAAACACTGTAGATTCCGAAATACTTGCAGGACAGTTAGCCCCGGCAGGATGGAAGGTTTTTTTTGATAGTCATGAAAAAACTGATATGGTGATTGTTAACACATGCGGCTTTATCAACGATGCCAAAGAGGAGAGTATTGAGATGATATTAAATTTTGCTAAGGCACGACAAACCGGAGAGTTAAAGCACCTGACTGTCATGGGATGTCTTTCGCAACGTTATATGGATGAACTGAAAAATGAAATCCCTGAGGTTGACAGATGGTACGGTGTTGAGGATATAGAGTCGATAGTAACAGATTTTGAGATTCAATGGCGCAGGGATCTCTTGTTGCACAGAAAGTTATCTACGCCTTCACATTATGCATATGTAAAAGTCGCTGAAGGTTGCGACAGAAAATGTTCTTTCTGTGCTATTCCGCTTATTAGAGGTAAGCATGTTAGCAAACACATGGATGATATCGCTGAAGAGTGCAAAAACCTAGTAAAAAAAGGCGTTAAAGAGTTGCTTCTTATTTCTCAGGATCTGACATATTACGGCCGCGACCTATACGGTAAAAATATGTTGGCAGAGCTTGTTGATCGCCTGGCAAAAGAGAACCCGCAAACATGGATCCGGCTGCATTACACATTCCCTTTGGGGTTTACCGACAAGCTGATAGAGGTTTTCAACAGCAATGATAATGTGGTTGATTATATAGATATACCACTGCAGCACATCAGCAGCAGGATACTAAATTCCATGAAACGTGGAATCGATAAGAAGGGCACTGTTGAGTTGGTGCGCAAGTTCAGAAACAACATGCCGGAAGCTGCTGTCAGAACAGCCTTTATAGTGGGGTATCCAGGCGAGACAAAAGAGGATTTCAACGAATTAAAGGAGTTTGTTGAGGAGTTGAAATTTGAACGGATGGGCGTGTTTACATACTCGCATGAAGAGAATACTTCAGCCGCAGAGCTTGAAGATGACGTACCACAGGAGGTTAAAGATAGTCGGCGCGACATTCTTATGGACATACAACAAAAAATATCTCTAAAACATAATAAATCACTTCTTGGACGTGTAATGACAGTAATTATCGACAGGCTGGAGGGTGAGTATTGGATTGGTCGAACCAAATACGACTCTCCTGAGGTAGATAATGAGGTGCTCATCAAAAAGACAAACTCCGACACTCTCATAGGTGCGTTTATTAATGCTCGTATTACCGGAGCAGATGATTATGATCTCTATGCTGAACATGTTAAGTAACTCAATGAGGTGACAAAATATTTGTTTTTTGCCATTTTCACACTACTTTTGTTATTCAAAATTCCAAGAATCATGAAAAAAATTACTCTTTTTATCCTGTGTTTAGTTTTTGCCGTTGCCGGCATTTCGCAAAACACAATGCCTGTTAACAATCCAACAGGTTACGCCGGAGAGATGAATGTCACCGACGCCAACAAGCTTAAACAGGGCTTCTGGGAAGAAACAATAGGTCGCAATAAATATTACGGTGAATACGTTGACGACAAAAAAATCGGCACATGGGTTAGTTATCATCACACAAAAGGAATTGTTTATAAGGTTGAAGAATATAAAGAAGGAAAACTCGATGGTCTTGTAATAGAAATCGACCAACGGGGATACTTTACCGGAGAATCTCATTATAAAAATGGTCATCTGCACGGGAAATATAAGAAGTTTAACAGAGGTGCTACCCTTATTGAAGAGACAGACTATTATGAAGGTCAGTTGAATGGTGTGAAAAAGACGTTTTACTCTAACAAACCTGGCAAAGTTCTCGAAGAGGCTTATTATAAGATGGGAATCAAAGACGGACCATCGCGTTGGTTTGGTGTCAATGGAAATCTTATTGCAGAATATATTTATAAGGATGGCAAGTTTGATGGTATAAACAAAACATATCACGAAAGTGGCACCCTTATGATTGAAGAGAAGTATAAAAATGACGAACCCATAGGAGAGTACATGGAGTATTGGGAGAATGGCACTATAAAAATGCGTGGCTCTTATGAAAATGGACTTAAAGAGGGCAAATGGTATTCGTACGATGAGGCCGGAAAAGAGATTGATGTAGAAAAGTACCGTAAGGGTGAAAAAAAATAGTGTTGTATGAAAAAAATAAAGAATCCATATGAAACTCTACCACAGAATTTATGCTTTGGGTGTAGCAAAGAAAATCTGCATGGCCTGAAAATGAATTTCTATGAAGATGGTGATGAAGTAATATGTAAATGGAGTCCTCAATCGGAGTTTCAGGGTTACAGGAATATTCTGCATGGTGGGATACAAGCAACATTGATGGATGAAATAGCTTCGTATGTGGTGTATGTAAAAATGCTTACCAGCGGTGTTACTTCAAAGCTTGAGGTAAGATATAAAAAACCTGTCCATACTAATAAGGGAGAGATTTTGATACGTGCCCGATTAAAGGAAATTAAAAGAAACCTGGCATTTATTCATATTGAACTTTTTGGCTCCGATGGAGAGAAATGTTCGGAGGCAGATGCTGTTTATTATACATATTCTCAGGAGTACAGTAAGAAGTATTTAGGGTTCCCCGAGAATCCGGTTATTTATGAGGAGTGAAAAAAGCGCTGACTACTATCAGCGCTTTTTTATTATTCATATAAATGAGATTTTGATCTCATAGGTACAACATAATTTTTTGGTGGAGGATTGGTGAGTTTTGCAGAGGAAGAGATAACAGGCAATCTACCACTTGTTGCAGTGTAATTTACCCTTTTAGACTTCTTCCCAACAGGATAAGTGTTTGTTGTAGTGTCTGTGGTACTACATCCTGCCAATAAAAAAAGCGATAATAAAAATACGCTTATGATTGCTATAATTCTTCCGGATTTCATGTCTGTTGACTTAATTGTTTATGAATGCACACAAATATGCACTTTTTTTTCGGAATATGAAAAATATTGTTACTTTTTGAAGCTATTTCAAATTATCAATTAGAAATAGGTTAGTTCATAATTATACCGAACCTTTTGCAGATAATTACGTTAAATTACCAAAAACCATGGCTATGGCAAACAAAATAATGGATCCTATAGGTCGACTGATGGGCCTGAGATACAAATCGCATCCCTGGCACGGAGTGGATATCGGCGACAATGCACCTGATAATGTAATGACTTTTATCGAAATGGTGCCTACTGATACTGTTAAATATGAAGTCGATAAAGTCTCCGGATATCTTCGTATCGACAGACCACAGAAGTACTCCAACGTTGTTCCGGCACTGTACGGCTTTATACCACAAACATTCTCAGGTATTCGTGTAGCAAAATACTGTATGGATAAAACAGGGAAAACCGACCTGGTAGGTGATGGAGATCCTATCGACGTATGTGTACTGACAGAAAAAGTAATTCCACATGGGGACATCCTCGTGAAAGCAATACCTATTGGCGGATTTAGAATGCTCGATGGATGTGAAGTGGATGACAAACTGATTTGTGTTCTGGAGAATGATACGGTCTATGGTAACTATAATGATGTGTCTGAATTGCCGGAGATGGTGCTGTTGCGTCTAAAACATTACTTCCTGACATATAAAGACTTACCGGGAAAAGAGAGTGATGTGTCTATCACAGATACCTTTGGTGCCGATGAAGCCAAAGAGATTATTTTGTACTCAATGGAGGACTATGTGAGGAAGTTCGACAAACTTGATTCCGTGCTTTCTGACGTATAGTTGGTTTATATCCGAGAGCAGAAATTGTCTCTTTTACGACTTCAACTTCGATATTCTCTCCTTCAATGGTAACAGTTTTTTCATTCAGGTTTACCGTTGCGCTAGTAATAAATTCTAATTTTTCCAGATTCAATTCAACATTTGCCTTACAATGATTGCAGGTCATTCCTTCTACTTTTATAGTTTGAGTCTTCACGATGCTATTATCTGTTGTTTTATTCTTATTCCCTTTTGCCGACAGGCGTCGTTGAAAATATCCATTAATAATAAGAGCAATCAGGGTTATACCGAAAGTTATTTGCCACCAATCAATATGTTGTCCGTGATTATGGGTTAAGTGTTCTTTTGCAATTTGCGTAAACCACTCCGTAGGTAAGACATAATCTATAATTAAGCCGAACGACAATGCGCCAATAATAATTGTTCCCAAATAGGTAAGCAAACTTCGTTTTCCAAGTACTTTTCCTATCATCGTGATCGTTGCAGCATTTGTAGCCGGTCCGGCCATTAGCAACACAAAGGCGGCTCCGGGGCTAATGCCTTTCAATATCAATATTGCGGCTAATGGAATGGTTCCGGTTGCGCATATGTAAAGAGGAATTGATACCACAAGAATCATTAACATCTGTAAAATTGGAGATAGGTTTAGCAACTCAAAGAAATCGTTCGGTATGAGTGCCGATATAATTGCCGCTAAAACCAAACCTATAACCAACCATTTTGAAATGTCTTGTATAAAATCAACAAAACCGTATCTGAATACATCTTTTATTTTTTCGATCAGGCTTTTTTTAACCTCCTCTTGCTCTTTATATGAGTTGTTTTGTGTTTCATTAGATGTAATTTTACCGGTTATTATACCGCCGGTAATACCTGTTATCAAAGCTGCCAAAGGTCGTATAATTGCAAAGGGAAGCCCTAGTAATGAGAACGTCGCTAAAATTGAATCAACACCGGTTTGTGGAGTGGAAATAATGAAAGATACTGTTCCTCCTTTTGATGCACCATTTTTATACAGCGCCGTTCCGGTTGGTATAACGCCACACGAACAAAGTGGTAACGGGATGCCAAATAGAGCTGCCAGGACTGATGATTTTACTGAACTTCCGTTAAAATATCGTTCAATTTTTTGTCGTGGCATAAAAGCATACAGCAAACCTGCAAAAAAGAACCCAAGCAAAAGGTAGGGCGACATTTCTCCCAAAATGGTAAAAAAGTCTGTAAAAAATGTCCTTATATATTCTAACGCTTCCATATATGTAGTTTTATGCTACAAATAACGGAAGTATTGGTCTTTTCGCTGTTATATGAATTTTGAAAAAAGTAATATCTTTTTTGGATTATACCTCATCCAGCGGTTTACACTTGTTTTCCTTTAATTTTTTAAAGTGTGTGGGTGTAAGACCTGTGATCTTCTTAAATTGACTGGACAAGTGTTGAACGCTGCTATAAGAAAGTTTGTACGAAATTTCGTTAAGCGTTAATTCATCGTACACCAGCAATTCCTTAACTTTTTCAATTTTTTGATTGATGATATATTTCTCAATGGTGATATTTTCTACGGAAGAAAACAGATTGCTGAGATAAGAATAATCATATCCGATTTTTTTAGAAATGAACTCAGAGCTATTTATCGATTCATTAGCATCTTTTTCATGGTGGATCATTTCGATGATGAGCGTTTTAATGCTATCAATAAGCTTGCTTTTTTTATCATCAATTAATTCAAATCCATTTTTTTCCAATACATCATTAATGTCTGATAAGATTGAATCGTTCAGCGTTGAAGAAATGGTTACTTTTCCTAATTCAATGGCTTCAATATCAACATTCAACGACGCAAATTCATCCTTAACAACCTTTATACAGCGATTACAGACCATATTTTTAATATGTAGAACTGATTTCATTTTTCAAAGATACAACTTCAAGTTATATACTTTCAAATCCACCAAAATCTAAGCTCATAATTGAAAACAGACGTTACAATAATACGAGAAAGGTGAGTGAGTGTATGTGTAGCAGGTTGGCACAAAATTCCCGTTCACACATAAGTTTAGATAGATTAAGAACCGGCACAATGACTATTGATTCTAAAAATCCCTGCCGGCAACATAGTGTGCTATGGTGCCAACATAAGTACCTTTAAGTTCAACATCTTCATTGTATTGATGATCAGTTCCAAAAACGGTAAAAGTGAGTGTGAATACTCCATTATCAAGGGAAACCTCCAGCGTCTTATCTCTCGCCCCTATAAAGCCATTTGTTCCTTCCCAGGGATAGACATCTGCATCAAAATCGACAACCGAACTTATCAACATAATTTCGTCGTCACCATATACCATTTCATTATCCAGGCTATCGTTTTCAGTTAGGATAGGGCCAAACCCCACAAAGCTTCCCTGTCCTGTATATCCTCCACTGTTTGCCAACTCCGTGTCGATGCCTTCAGAAAAAAGATCCAATGAAACATATTGGCCATTCAACAGCGTATTAAAATCGAATAGTATAGCTCTTGAGATGTTTATGGTATCGCCGTTCATAGTAAAATAGCCTGTTCCGGAGCCGGGAGTAAGCGAGCCGCCACCGCCATTATTGTCAATTTCAAAATCCACATGTGTGTCGTCGCCTATGGTGCGGGCTGTACGAAACCCCTGGGAGATGGAGCGGGAATGCCTATCGATGGGGCTGCTTGAAGAGACTTTTACCTGATCGGGGTTACTATTATATGCCCCGCCGCAATTATTATAATCACCATCGTACATGGTTTTTTTATCTATCACAATTTCCTTTACATTGCCACTCATATCGTAAAGGTTAAGGCCATTTTTACTTTTTTCCTTAACGGGATGAGTATCTGCGCTACTGTTGGCATTATACCAGGCAACAGCTTGTGTGGCAACTTCATTTTGGTAGTTGTCAGCAGCGCCACTGGCATAGTCATCAGGTGTATTGGGCCAACGAGCGGCATTGTACCACTCAGCATTGGTGGGAAGGCGAAAGCCGGTGGCATCCATATGGATATTGAGATTATCAAATTCAGGGTTGTTGATGTCGGAATCTTTCACCACATTGCCATTGGAGGTATACACAAATCCATAATCGGGTTTTTCACCATTATGAAGATTGTAATATTCGGTTAATGCATTACACCATACTACCGCACTATACCAACAAATGAATGTTACGGGATGGTTTTTAGGAAAGTTGCTATTGCTTCCGGCCTGACCGGCATTTTTTATGGTATAACCTTTGCTCTGAGCCCAATCATATATCTCTTTCCACAGAGAATAGGTGACTTCACTATCGGCAATCCATACTCCATTATCGGTAGGATTAAATTTCTGTCCGGAAGGACTAAAGCAGAAAACAAAGGTGTTCTCGTCACTACTATAGGCAATGGCATTGCCAGCAGAATAAGGGTTTTCATCCACCGTGACGGTAAAAATGTCTTTTAATACAGGGTCGTTTTCTTTTTCACAAGAATTTAACATTATTAAACTTGCACAAATGATCAAATTCAGGATTAAAAATCTTTTTGCTCTCATAATAAAGGGATATAAAGTTATGAATTAGGTTTCTTTTTTTTCTTACGTTTCTTATCCAGCGCCTTAATAACTTTAATAATAGCTCTGTTTTGTGTATTAAGATCATCAACCGGTGTAACGTCTTTTTTAGGTGGCTTCGTTGTTTTTGCCATAATAGAGGGAACTATTTAAAAAATGTGACTTTTGTTGATTTTACAAACAAAAGCAATTCAACCAACGTTGGCAAAAAAGCAGGGTGTTCAAAAAATAGTCTGTTGGGTTACAAAAAGTTACAATGTGATTTCTATCGCCTGGGATATAAGCTATATTTTCATCAGAAAACCGATTAAATTCTCTCCTGGCGGAAGCTGTAATTTCTGTCGCAGCCGGTGCCTTGCAGTTTTTATGGCACTTTCCGATTTATACGAGATGGCGGCAATCTCTTTTGTGGAGAGATTTAGCTTAAGTAAGGCGGCGATTTTTATTTCTGTGGAAGTGAGGTCGGGACAAACCTTCAACAATTGCTCATAAAACTCATTATGTACATTATTAAAGGCATCATGAAATTCGTCCCAGACACTTTCGCGGGTTTTAAAGTTTAACTCATGCAAAATTTCTTCAATTTCTTTCTTCGATTCAATATGTTTAAGTTTCTCAATCCTCGTCGAAAGGGCTTGTAATGTTTCGATTTGGTGAAGTAACTCAACGGATTTACTGGTCAGTTCCTTGTTTTTTAGTTCCAGATTGTTTTCAAGAACCAGCTTTTCCTTTTCGTGAAGTGCACTCTTTGCCTCGGCCATCTGCTTCTTTTTTTCCAGCAGCTTCTGGCGCTGATGAAAGTTCTTATATTTTAACCGAAAAATTACAAACAATACAACAACAAATATTAGCAGTGTTAACATGGTTATCAACAACAAGGTAGCCTGCTGTTTATGGATTTTATTCTTCTGCAACAATATTTCATTATCTCTGGATTTTATCTCCAGCTCATTTTGGTATTCGAGTTTGGCAATAGTTCTGTTTTTATCTGCGGAGACCAACGTGGTATAATAGGAAATATACAGCTCAAAATATTCCAATGCCCGTTTGGCATTATTCTGTTTCTTATGTATTTCATATAATTGCTGAGTCGCCTGGGCAAGGAGTTTACTGCTATTTATCTCTTGGCTGATTTGGTAGGCATTTTCAGCATATTGAATTGCCTGCGGGAAGTTATTTTGAGCAGAAGCGATTTTGGAATTAGTATGACATACAATAAAAAGACCTGTGCGGTCATTCAGTTCGAGGTAGATCTGCCGGGCTTCATGGAGGTATTTTGTTGCAGCATTATAGTTATCTTGAAGAAATTGTAATTCTGCCAACTGGCATAACGAAGAGGCAATATGCCTTATCTCGGCACATTTTACACGAATATCGTATGCTTTTAACATATACTTTTCAGCATTCTTCAGCTCTCCGTTTTCTCTATAAAACGATCCCAACGACGACAGAATATTAGCATTGGGAAGACTTATGGAATCTGATTTTGTAATGGTCCATGCTTTCTCCATATAATTCAATGCCTTGTCATTTTTCTTTTGTTCCAGGTATATGTTGCCGATATAATTATAACAACTGGCTAAAGACAAATCATCACCCAGCTCCTGAAGTATGACTGCAGCTTTGTGCGAATACTCCAGCGCAATGGCGTAATCACCAAACAGGGCTTGCGACGCACTATAAAAACTACTTGCTTTAGCTATTCCTGCCTGATCATTCTCTTTTGTGTACATGACTATCGCCGTATCCAGATGTGCTATGGATTCCGGATATTGATCTTCATAATACAGTATCCTACCTTTTACAAGATGATATCTTGAAATATTATTCATAAGTGTGACGGGGCGCAATTCATTGCAGGCCTTATGAAGGTATAGGTAGGCCAAGGGCGTATTTGAGCCGGCTAGATTTTCAGCAATGGTAAAGAGCGAATCGCTGCAAGCAGATGATGGATCAGGCGTATCGGAAAGAGACGAAGTAGTTGTGTTATGGCAACCATAGAACATTAATGTTGCAACTAGAAGCAACTGTGCCAATTTCAATTCCCCGAATCTAAAAAAGAGAGAAATAAACATTTTTTTATGGCATGAATAATAAATAAATAATATTTAAAGGAGGTGAAGATAAGTTATACTACTAATATTCAACACCTTTGAATTGCAAACAAACAAACAAACTCTTCCTTTAGTAAAGATATAAAAAAAATAATAGGAATACTTGCTATGAAGCGTCAACTTCCCGATCCACTGCTTTTATTGATCTACCTGAATGTGTGGACATAAGAAAAGACACTATGTTTCTTGCGGTGAAAACCTAAATATATAAATATATAGTACAAAACAGATGTAATCGAGTACCTGTTATTTTGCTCAATGTTTAGCCATCATTAAAGCTATGCGAAACTTAGTACTGATTACATCTCTCTTGAGGGAGGTGAAAAAGAATCCGAAGATTCAAATACTTAAAATTTTAGTGCGTTACAATAAATTTCTCTGCTAAAACCTTATGTGACTTTTTATCATTTAAAATTAAATAATACACACCATTTGGGAAATCTGCTGTTGATATATTAATTGAAGTAACAGATGCTAACTCTTTTTTTATCAACTTACCGAGGCTATTATATATACTTACATAACTGTCGATTGAAAAGGGAATATTTTCAACAGATAATAAATCATTTACGGGATTAGGATAAAGATTCATACTCTGCATTTCATACTCTTCAATACTTGTACTCATACCCCAACAACTAATATTTGCATAATTGCTGCCTTCTTCATAATAGTCAATACTCATAACTGGATATGTGCAACTCGCATGATACCATAAATAATGGGTGTAAATATTTGTTCCGCTGGCAGCCAATTCACCATTATACCATGATTCATAATTATCCACTACAACACTTTTAACACGCAGTACATCAGAAAAATATCCCGCTGGTGTGTATATGCTTCCCCATCCGTCGGCAGTGGTATTAATTGTTCCTTCGCTGGTGTATAATGCTATAAAACCGCCCAAATCTATTTCCATTGCATAAGCGTAGGTATCCGAAAAATCATCAGTAAATCCAAAAGGGTATTCCATTACCAAATAATCGTCAGAGTATTCTGTAAGCTGACTGACGTCGTTAAAAACTGTGCCCAAGTATTTCATTACTAATGAATTATTGGTGATATTAAAGAATTCTCCGGTCTGAGCGCGATCATTGGAGTATGCGCAAATATTGCAATCACTAACTAAATCTCCCCAGGGAGTATCGTCAGGATCAACAAAATCCAGTTCATCCGTACTGGCAGTTTCATATTGAGAAAAATCCCATTGCACGTTTGCTCCCGATTCGCCCACCGATGGTACTATTACATCAGTGCTGAAATTTAAGGTTAATTCATCCCCAAGCTCAGGAGCATTATTGGAGTATGTAATCTCATACTGAGCTTTACAGCAAAAAAACATAAGCCCTAAAATGACTAAAATTGTAATGCCTTTTTTCATAATAATCTGTTTTAATAAATATTAATAAATGAATATGGTATTAATCACTGCTAATGAATGATAAGTTAGATTTTGTTTATTATTAAGATAGTCGATGTTTATACACCAAAAAAAAACAATACTTTTGAGGATGAAAAGTGAATGGCGTATGCAATAAGTTACACCCAAAGGTTCAATAAGTGACAAACACTTAAACATCCTGAATTTACAATATGCACAAACTGATTTTATAAATGGTAAAGACAAATATTTTTGTAACGTATAAGAAAAGAAATCTCAAAACCTATAGCTAGTTATCAGGATAACAGCAATTAGTTCCGGAGAAACAAACAGGCAAATAAATATAATGTATTTTATTAAAAAATATAAAAGAGGGGTGTTTGTAAAATACAGGAAGGGTATGCCCATGCCGGAAAAATTAGCAAAGGACACAAAATACCTGCTCAAAATGTTTCTCAATCTCCTGCGCCACGGATTCACAGTAAAAACCATATATGTTTATCCACACTACCCCAGCTCCGGGTCAACATTATATAAAATTGCAGATCACCTGGGCTATAACTTAACCAACATATATCACAGCCACCCTGACATTATCGTGTACTGGGAATATCTGACATTTAGAAAAGAGTATCATCATCTGGAAAATATTGACACCAGGCATGTAGTAAATCTGCACAGCAGAGATATTAGTAAGGTGTTTGTGGACAATATCTTCAAAGAAGTTTTTGGGTATTCAACATCTATCGATCCTATGACTTATGATAAACCCTATGTTAAAAAGAGTGATATCAATGCCAGACACGACGGAGAGATAGTTGATAGGCCTGGCGAAGTACCGGCTAAGGGCTTTATTTACCAAAAACTTATAGATAACAGCACAGACAACAATCAGGTTGTGGATTTGAGAGTGCCGGTGATAGGGGAGACGCTCTCATTTATCTATCTTAAATACAGGGACAAAAGTATTCGCTTTACGAACAGCACCTCTAAAACAATTCTTACGAAAACAAAGGATGTTTTTTCTGATATTGAAATCGAAAAAATAAACCAGTTTTGCAATCACATTAACCTTGATTACGGCGAGTTAGACATTCTGCGTGATAACAATGACGGAAAGATTTATATCGTGGATGTCAATAACACACCTCAGGGTCCTCCAAGGAAGATGGCCTGCAGAGATGAGAAACATGCAATAAGGGCATTATCACAGGCTTTTAAAAATCATTTTCTATTAACATAATGAATGATAAGATATATATGGGCCCTTTGCGGGGATTTACCGAGCGCCCTTTCAGAGATGCCTTTGCTGAGCATTTCTCAGGCGTAGATGCTGTAATGGCTCCATTTATTCCTCTGGTCGAAGCTGATTATGTTAACCCGTCGCGTCTGAAAGATATTCTTCCGGCAAATGAAAAAATCCATCTCATCCCACAGGTTATAGGAAATAAAGCAAGTCAAATAGTACAGATGGCACATCTCCTTGAGTCATACGGATTTGATGAGATCAACCTTAACTTGGGATGCCCGATGCCAAAAATCACCCGTAAGCAGAGAGGCTCTGGTCTGCTCAAAGATCCGGAAAAAGTATTAAGTCTTTTACAGAATGTTATTGACGATATCAACATTAGATTTTCTGTAAAAACAAGAATAGGATTTAGAGACAACACACTGTTCGATGAGCTTGCGGATGTCTTCAACAGCGTTTCACTTGCTTCATTAACAGTGCACAGTCGCACCGGTGTCCAAATGTACTCCGGAAAGGCAGATCCCGAGTTTTTTGCCCCCTTTGTGGAGAAGCTCTCAAGCCCGGAATTGATATATAATGGAGATATCTTTAGTGTGGAGGATCTTAAAAAACTGAAAACCATGATGCCCCGAATATCATCCTGGATGATAGGACGAGGACTTGTCCGAAACCCGTTCCTGGGAGAATGGATTAAAACAGGTTGTCAACTCCGGGATCGCAAAAGGTTTGGCTCTTTTCACACAATACTGAATGCCAATATCGAAGGGACATCGGACACAGAGAAAGGTCATCTTAACAGAATGAAAGGCTACTGGACTCAATTCCGATACCTTTATGAGGATCAGCAGCAGATCCAGGATTCCCTCCTCCGCGCACAGAGTATAGGAATATTCCTGAAAAATGCCGACCAAATTATCGCCTCCTCTGCTATGAAATAACACAACGATTTATTCCTTAAAAAAAATGGAAACACTGTGTTTCATAAAATCAATCCCTGTGTTAATATGTAATTTATTATCTTTGATTAAATAAATCTGTTTCCTATGAATATTTACGAATATATAAAGAACCATATCCTTGTTCTTGACGGCGCCACAGGCACCATGATACAGCGCTATAACCTTCAGGAAGAGGACTTTCACGGTGTTGAATATAAAGATCACCCAGTCAGTCTTCAGGGCTGTAACGATATATTATGTGTCACCAGACCGGATGTCATGAGAGAGATTCATCTGGCGTACCTCTCCGCCGGAGCCAATCTGATAGAGACAAACTCTTTCAATGCCTCATCCATCCCGATGGAAGACTATGCTCTGGAGGATAAATGTTTTGAGATAAATAAGGCCGCTGCTTCCATAGCCAAACAGGCCGTAAAGGAATTCTCCGCTTTGAATCCGCACCACCCTGCCTGGGTGATTGGCTCCATGGGTCCCACAAACCGCTCTGCAAGCATCTCTCCGGATATTGACAACCCCGGAATGCGGAATATCACCTTCGACCAGCTCGTGGAAGCATATTATGAACAGGCTCAAGGCCTTATGGAAGGCGGCGCTGATATATTGATGGTAGAGACAGTGTTTGATACCCTAAACTGTAAAGCAGCACTATTTGCCATTGAAGAGGTGTTTAATAAATATGGCAGAGAGATTCCCGTTATGGTTTCCGTTACCATTTCCGATGCCAGCGGCCGCACGCTCTCCGGACAGACTCTCGAGGCCTTTGTCACCTCCATAGAGCATTTCAATCTCTTTTCAATAGGGCTGAACTGTTCGCTGGGTCCGGAGCAGTTGAAACCATTTATCAGTCACCTCTCACAGATTGCACAGATCCATGTAAGCGTACATCCAAACGCCGGACTGCCAGATGAGATGGGTAACTACAACCAGTCACCCGGAGACATGGGTCTCTTTGCAAAGGAGTATGCTGAAAATGGCTGGGTCAATATTATGGGTGGTTGCTGCGGCACTACACCGGCACATATTGAAGCCATCGCTGACGCCGTAAAGGATCAAAAACCACGAAAAATACCCGCCGGAAGTAAGATCTCCGTGCTTTCGGGGTTGGAAAACCTCATCATCTCCAAAGAGACCAACTTTGTCAATATTGGCGAACGTACCAACGTTGCCGGCTCGCGGAAATTTGCACGACTGATTCGTAAAAAAAACTACGCCCAAGCACTGAGTGTTGCCCGCAATCAGGTGGAAAACGGAGCCCAGATAATCGATATATGTATGGATGACGCCATGATAGATGGCCCCCAGTCCATGAAGGAATTTCTCAACCTGGCAGGCTCAGACCCTGACATAGCTCGTGTGCCGGTAATGATAGACTCTTCCGACTGGGAGGTGATAACAGAAGGGCTGAAATGTACTCAGGGCAAATGCGTGGTTAACTCCATAAGCCTGAAAGAGGGTGAGGAAGCTTTTATCGCAAAGGCGAAAACGCTAAAACGCTTTGGCGCCGCTGTGGTGGTAATGCTTTTTGATGAAAAAGGACAGGCCGTGGACTACGAAAGCAGAGTACGTATCGCGCAACGATCCTATGACCTCTTGGTGGAAAATGCCCGATACAACCCGCATAATATAATCTTTGACCCTAATATACTTGCTGTTGCCACCGGAATGAAAGAGCATGATGCCTATGCGATAGACTTTATTCGCTCGGTAAAATGGATCAAGGAGAATCTGCCGGGAGCCATGGTTTCGGGAGGCGTAAGCAATCTATCGTTCTCGTTTAGAGGCAACAACGGTGTCAGAGAGGCCATGCACTCTGTTTTTCTGTACCACGCCATCAATAACGGTCTTGATATGGCAATAGTAAATCCCGGAATGAGTGTCACGTACGATGATATTGAGGCCGGCCTAAAAGAGGCAGTGGAAGATGTGATCCTCAACCGCCACCAGCAGAGCGCCGCCACTCTGATTGAGATAGCAACAAAATACCTCGATCAGGAAAAAAAAGAAGAGAACAAACTGCAGTGGCGGGAGCTCGCGGTTACAGATCGGATAAAATACGCCTTACTGCATGGAATAATTGAGTTTGCTGATGAGGATATGCAGGAGGCGCTCCACCACTATGAAAAGGCAGTGCAGATAATTGACGAACCGTTGATGGATGCCATGAACGAAGTAGGAGCCAGGTTCGGGGTGGGAAAAATGTTCCTGCCGCAAGTGGTAAAAAGTGCCAGAGCAATGCGAGTTATGGTGGATATTATTCGTCCGGAAATAACACAACAGGAGAAGGGAGAACAATCGAAACGTGTAGGAACAATACTCCTTGCAACGGTAAAAGGTGATGTGCATGATATTGGTAAAAATATACTCTCTGTTATCCTTTCCTGCAACAACTTTAAAATAATCGATCTTGGCGTAATGATTCCTGGAGAGAAAATCGTTCAGGCGGCAGTGGATAATAATGTAGATATGATCGCTCTCAGCGGGCTTATCACTCCCTCGCTGCAGGAGATGGCAAATGTTGCTGCACTGATGCAGGAGAGAGAATGTCGTATCCCGCTTATGGTTGGTGGTGCGACGACATCTGAGCTCCACACTGCCGTTAAGATTGCCCCTGAATATCCGGATGGCGTTGTTCTTCACGCCGGTGACGCCTCCCGAGCCGCGTCAATAGCTTGGGAGTCTCTCGTTTCAAAAAACAGAGTGCAGTGGCTACGGGAGATTCATAGCAGATATGAAAAAATTCGTGAGGATTATCAAAAAGATAATAATCCCATGGTGATACCTCTTGAAAAAGCACGGCAGTCAGGGTTTAATTTAGACAAAGAATATATCCCCGCCAGACCAAATTCGCTGGATTTGAACACCCTCGAGGCCGCGGCAGAAGACCTGATACCATTTATTAATTGGCGCTCGTTTTACAATGCCTGGAGTGTAAAATCCAATGAGGCCTTAAAGCTACATGATGAGGCAATGATATTCCTGAAAAAAAATGCATCACGATATATGCTTAGGGCGGTATGTCAGATATTCCCGGTTGTAACAAAACATGAAAGTGTGACCATACTCGGCGGGAAGGGAGAAAAATCCATTACTGCATTAGAGTTTCTGCGAAAACAGATTAATCCTTGCTACTCTCTTACCGACTTTCTGGCAGAGAAACAGGATCATCTCGGATTATTCGCCGCAACGGTTCATTGTGATTTGCAAACTGACGATGAGGTGGATCGCTTGATGCGCGACAGCCTTGCTGACAGACTTGTGGAAGCCATGGCTGAGCTGACTCATTTCCTGTGCCGCAAGGTGTGGTGGGGTTTTAGTGATGAAAAGGGCGTTCCCGCTGAGATGCTGAAAGGACATTACCGTGGAATACGACCTGCGCCGGGTTATCCGGCATGGCCCGACCATTCTGAAAAAAAGAAAATACTCGATGTGCTCAATGCATATGACAATATAGGCATCGGAATAACAGAGCATTTTGCTATGAAGCCGCAATCCTCCCTCTGCGGAGCTATATTCAGCCATCCTGATGCGCAATATTTTAATATAACCGCCATCGGTGATGACCAAAAGGCATACTATGCAGCAAAAAAAAATATTAATCCCGGCTCACTGGAAGCCCTTGGAATAAAATAAATTATGAAAGTTACAGATATTATTAATAAGGTTGAAAAGCCCTTTTTTGCCGTGGAATTTCTCCCTCCGCTAAAAGGTCACTCAATGGCAAAAATTGATAAGGCATTGCATAATATTGTTGACTTGAAACCGGCATATATTAACTTCACAACACATCAGAAAGAGATTGTGTACCGTGAGAGAGAAGACGGATTAATGGAGCGTTGTATCGTCACCAAGCGCCCCGGGACAATAGGACTTTCAGCCGCAGTAATGTACAAACACAACATCACTGTTGTTCCGCATCTTATCTGTGGTGGCTTTTCCAAAGAGGAGACAGAAGATGCTCTCATAGAACTTAACTTCCTGGGATTAAAAAATGTATTTGCTTTACGCGGCGATCCTCCCGCAGGCAAAAAGCTCTTCATGCCGGAGAAAGATGGTCATCGCTACGCCTCGGAAATGGTGAGCCAGATAAAGGCCATGAACGATGGAATATATTTGGATCCTAATATCAAAAACCCTGATGCTGCAGATTTCTGTATTGGCGTTGCCGGATATCCCGAAAAACATCTTGAAGCTCCCAACATGGAAACCGATCTTATGCATCTGAAAAAAAAAATCGACGCCGGAGCAGATTATATCGTGACGCAGATGTTCTTTATTAATGAGAAGTTTTACGAATTTGAAAGAAACTGTCGTAAAATAGGTATCAAAGTACCGATTATACCAGGCATAAAGCCAATCACAATGCGCAATGACGTGGATCTCTTACCTCGTACATTTAACATTGATTTGCCATCAGAATTGTGTAACGACATTCGTGACTGCGTATCCAATGACGAAGCCCAAATGATAGGAACAAAGTACACCATCGAACAGGTTAACGATCTTCTGAAACACGGAGTGCCGGGAATTCATTTCTTCTCCCTGGGAATGACAAAAAATATCAGACAGATAGTGAAAGCTACATATCCACACTAATCAAAATCATAGATATCCGGTAATTTTTTTACTACGAAAAATGGATGCGCAGGGAGTTGAAATATGGAATAACTATTATATATAAGTTTCATACCCACCGATCAGTTTGCACTTACGAAATCAACCTTGAAAAATATCGTCCGGGAATTTACACAATACATGGTGTAACCTGCCTGAACAGCACCATAAGAACATTATTACTCCCATAGTGTCATTGGATAGTCTCCTGCTTGAGCCAGTGCTTTCAGCCGCTCAACAGCAGCAGCCTTATCCTCTTTATATGTTATGCCAAACCACTCCGCGGTGGTAGCAAGAACACGCACCCTACGAACACCCTTTTGTATGAGTTCATCAACTACAAATGGTATATATATCTCCGATTTCAAATCCCCGGACGCCTCAGCTATGAATTTGCGAAACTGCTCCTCTATGAAGTTGAAAATGTCAGGTGTAAAACCCCAAAAATTCATTGAAACAGTCTCCTGGCCGGTCAATGGTTGCATCAGAGCTTTTTCATTCTCGTATTTCACTGTTTCGCCGTCGCGGATGATCTTTGTGCGCTCCACAATGCCATCCAGATATCCCCGGCTGTCAATACTACAAACGCCCCTCGAAACAGAACCATGGTCTGAAAGGGTTTTTTGAATCGGATAACCTACCATGGAGTATTCTGCATCTTTAAATACACAGAGATGAGTAGCCATGGTTTTAAAAGCATCATAACCATAAAAATCATCTGCGTTTATTACTGCAAAATTCTCTTTCACAACATCTCTTGCAACTAAAACAGCATGAGCAGTGCCCCACGGCTTTTCACGCCGGGGATTAACTTCAATGCCATCAGGTACATTCTGCAGCTCCTGAAATACTACTTCACAAGGAATATGACTCTCTATCTTTGATATTACATGCTCCCTGAAATCTTTCTCAATATTACGACGTATAACAAACACTATCTTTCCAAATCCGGCACGCATCGCATCATAAGCAGAGTAGTCGAGAATCGTTTCGCCAGAAGGACCCATTTTATCAAGCTGTTTTACAGAGCCATATCTTGAGCCAATACCGGCAGCTAATATCACTAATGTTGGTTTCATTGTTTTTGGTTTTTGGCAAAAATAAGGAAATATATTACAAATATGCTGGTGCTAAGAAAACTAATAAAAAACCATTTGAAATGTATTTAAAATAACCTCTGACAGGAGATCCTTTTTTTTCAAAAATATAGTACTAAATGTCTCATAAAGCTCCTGGATTTTCATTTCCCCCTCATCGGTCTCAATAAAAATCCTGTTTAAAGGAATCAATCGAAACGCCTCAATGCTCTTTCTGCTATTCAGCACCCTTGCACCAAAACTGAAATATATGTTATAACTCAACAATTGCTTTGCCTGTTCAACGTTTCCTGTAAATCCATGCAAAATCCAGGGCTGTCCCGGTTTTACCTCTTTATGTATCCTGAGAATTCGGTGTGTCATCCTTACATTATGAATGATCAAAGGTTTTTTAAGTGTTTCCGAAAGCTCAATGTGATGAAGGAATACCCGCTCCTGTATACTTAAATCAGGGCCTCGGAGTTTATCCAGTCCTGTTTCACCAATAGCAATTATTCTCTCATCGGAAAAGACAGCTGATCCCGGCATCTCGTCGGTGAAATTAATATACCACGGATGAATACCAACCGAATATAAACTACCATCAATAAGTGCTTTTGGGTTATACTCGTGAAGCAATACATTATGAATACGAATCACATTCCCCTCATCATTTTTCTTATGAGAATGGACATCCACATATTGTATCGCTCTATGATCGGTCATTTGCAACCCTTAAAACTTCGCTAACAATCTTCGCAGATGTATATCTCCTATTCCACTCTTCATCAGTAGAAAGACTTCCCATTGGTAGCTGTGTTCTGTAGAGCATCTGTGAAGGGTAGGGGCGTCGGGCTGAAAAATGAAAGGTGTTGGCTCCGGTAATTTTTACCATTTCAACAATATTATCTCGATTAATTCCACTTCCCGGCATTATGTCAATACGACCTTTCGCTTTTTCAACCATCTGTTTGATGATATCAACACCGTCTGGTGCTTTCAAGGACCCCCCGGAGGTCAGGATAGTGTCAAAACCGATATTTATGATATCCTCCAGGGCTTTTTCGTGATCTGCCGTTACGTCAAATGCACGGTGAAAGGTGGTACTCATAGGTCTGGAAAGCTCTACCAAATCAATGTTACGTTGGATATCCACGTTGCCGTTTTTATCCAATATCCCGAATACTACACCATTAACACCAACCTCTTTACAAAACAGAATATCCTGCTTCATAATCTCATACTCTTCATCAGAATATAGGAAATCTCCACCACGAGGGCGAATTATTACGTTAAGTTTAATGGAGAGCTTCTTCCTTGCGATAACAATAGTTCCGGCAGAAGGTGTTGTACCTCCTTCTGGAATATTCTCACATAGCTCCACACGAAAGGCTCCCCCTTTTTCAGCTTCAATGGCAGAAAAAACCGAGTTAGCACATATCTCTATCTGAATTTTTCCGCCCATCACTCTTCAATAATCACTTCATCAACAAATAACCATGAGGGATTCTCAGCACCTGAATGCCATTCAGGAAGCACACCGACATTCTTAGCTATAACCTTTAAGTAGCGGCCGGAAACGGATTCTGTGTTAACAACAAAGGGAACGATCTCAACATCACATAACTGATGATTAATAGTATGCCCGGTGCTGCCTATAAATCTAAAATCCTGATTGTCAGATGATATATAAACACTGACTTCATCAGGAAGAAATATCCATATTCCGGGCGCCGCTAATGCATTTACTTGTACTTTATTTACATATCCGTCTTTCTCCAGATCTATTATCATCTCCAGGTCGTCTCCGCTGAAGCCCAACCACTGACCATCTGCATGTCGACGTGATCCAAACAGCCCGTTTAAAAGCGTTTGAGTACCGTTGCAATTGTATTTTTCAGCAGGACTGTGTGTCAATTGCGCACTCTTGCCAATACCTTTGTGCAATGCAATACGTGTAGAACTGTGTTTCTCCTGTTTAACACCATCTTTATAGGCTACGGCATTAATAGTACAGGACTTGCTTATCTCCAGTGGATGCTCATATTTGAGCGAATTACTATCCGGGATTCTATTGTCGAGAGTGTAATAAATGGCATCTGATAACGCCTCCGTTGACAGCGTAACTTTAAAATAGTTATTATCTGGAACATAATGTGTTTCGGCATCTACATTAAACGATCCCTTGCAGTAATTAACATCCATTAAATCGAATCTTATGAAAAGATTTTCAAGGCGATTTCTAAAATCATACCAGTCACAAAGTTTTTCCTCTGTCCACAGTTTTTCTGCCAGCGCTGTCATTCTTGGAACAACCATATATTCTGCATGTTCCGGTGTAGCAATCCATTCAGTCCACAGGTTTCCTTGGCCGCCCAGAATATGCTTTGTCTCCTCCGGGTTGAGTTCTGCGGGCGTAGGGTTAAAGGAGTAAACCTTTTTCAGAGTAGTGAAACCTCCGATTGCAGCGGGCTGGAATTCAGGGTCAGCCTGGTAGTAATCAAAGTAACAGTGCGAAACAGGACACATAATGGCGTCATGACCTGATTTTGCCGCTGCTATGCCACCTTCCTGACCTCTCCATGACATTACGGTAGCCTCCGGCGCCAATCCGCCTTCCAGAATCTCATCCCAACCAATAAGCTGCCTTCCATTGGCATTGAGATACTTCTCCATACGTTTTACAAAGTAGCTCTGTAGCTCTTCCACATTGGCAAGCCCTTCGTCTTTAATACGTTTTTGGCATTTGGGGCATTGTTCCCACTCTGTTTTCGTTGCCTCATCGCCACCGATATGAATATATGGCGCAGGGAATAGCGTCATGACCTCGTCGAGCACATCCTCCAGGAATTCAAAGACCTTCTCATTACCGGCACAAAATATATCGTCATTGGGCCAATATGTTCCGGGCTGAACGTAATAGGGGCCGCCGGTACAACCAAGCTCAGGATAAGCCGCAAGAACCTCGCAGGTATGTCCCGGCATTTCAATCTCAGGGATTACCATTATCTGACGCTGTGCCGCATAAGCGACAACCTCTTTTATCTCTTCCTGAGTATAATAACCGCCATACGTTGCCTCTTCGCCCTTGCGCGGCGGCGTTTTATCCAACCACTCACGCTCTACGCGCCAGGCAGCAACCTCCTGAAGTTGTGGGTACTTCTTTATCTCCACGCGCCATCCGTTATCATCAGTCAGATGCCAATGAAAAACGTTCA
Organism: uncultured Bacteroidales bacterium; assembly: GCA_964474455.1. GTDB lineage: Bacteria > Bacteroidota > Bacteroidia > Bacteroidales > BM520 > BM520. The sequence goes on along the minus strand of CAYYSU010000003.1, from coordinate 27,637 downwards.
TCTTGTGAAATGCAATAAGATCGATATACTTTTTTACAAACTCCATAGGGAAAAAATGACGGCTCACATCCAAGTGCATACCGCGCCAGCTGTACTCAGGAGCATCACTGATCTCCGAGCACTGAACAGATATACTATTCATCGCACCCGACACTTCTATCTCATTGGGCATCATCTGACGCAAAGTCTGAAATGCATAGAATATCCCTGCAACAGAATTTGCATCTATGGAAATCTTGCTTTTGTTTATATTTAGTTTATACCCTTCATCGTTTTCATCCAAAGAGTTCAGGTTAATAATTACAGTGTTTGATGAAGATTTCAGAGCCTCTGCATCTTCCACCAAAAGGTCAATGCCGGAACCATTTTTGATAAATTCCCGGAACCATCTGACAGCATTCCCCAGCTCCTCATTACTTATGTCGTAGGAAATTTTGGTATCATTATTAATATCAAAGGATCCCGATTTGGCAATATTTGTCTGTGGCTTAGGTGTAATATCAACTGGCTCGGGTTGTGAGCATCCTGACAGAAACAGAATAGATGTAATCAGTAAAATGGCAGGTAAAATTCCGGTTTTTTTCATGATGTTATATTTTTAATTAATCAAAAATAGGCAAATCAACCCTGATTCCAATACATAGGGTGTCTTTTTTATTTGTGAGTTGGGATGGAAAACAGCACAGCAAAAAAAAGCCCGGTTATAACCAGGCTTTTATATGAATGGATTTGGATGTTAGTCCAGTTCATGAATCACAAGACCACTGCGGAGCTTAGGCTCGAACCAGGTAGTCTTAGGAGGCATGATGTTGCCGGTGTCGGCAATATCAATGAGTTGTTGCATGGAAACAGGATAGAGGGCAAAAGCAACCTTCATCTCACCGCTGTCAACGCGTTTACTCAACTCACCAAGACCACGGATACCACCAACGAAATCAATGCGATTGCTGGTACGAAGATCTTTGATGTCGAAAAGTTTATCGAGAACAAGGTTTGAAAGGATTGTTACGTCCAGAACCCCGATGGGGTCATTGTCGTTGTATGTGCCTTCTTTTGCTGTCATTTTATACCATTTTCCTTCCAGATACATGCTGAAGACATGCAACTTCTCAGGCTTGTAGATCTCAGCACCCATCTCCTCAACAACGAAAGATTCACTAAGCTTCTCAACGAGGTCCTCTGGAGTCATTCCGTTAAGATCCTTCAATACTCGGTTATAATCGATAATCTTAAGTTGATCGTCAGGGAAATGAACTGCCAGAAAGTAATTGTACTCCTCATCACCGGTGTGCGCAGGATTTTTCTCTTTCTTCTCTAAGCCAACACGTGCAGCAGCAGCAGTACGGTGGTGGCCATCTGCAACATACGTTGCGGGAATCTCTTCCTTGAATATGCGCGTGATCTCAGCGATAGTGGCGTCGTCTTCAATAACCCAGAAATGATGTCCAAAACCTTCATCAGCAGTAAAGTCATAAACCGGTTCGTTATCACGAATAATATCATTTACGATATCATCAATTTTATCATTAGCAGGATATGTAAAAAATACAGGCTCGATGTTCGCATTGTTACGACGAACATTTATCATTCTGTCTTCCTCTTTTTCAGGGCGTGTAAGCTCATGCTTTTTAATCACTCCGTCGAGATAATCCTGGGTGCTGGCAGCAGCTACAAGGCCATACTGAGTGCGGCCGTCCATGGTTTGAGCATAGATGTAATACTTCTCTTTCTCATCCTGTACCAGCCAGTTGTTCTTTTTGAACATCTTATAGTTGTCAACAGATTTCTGATAAACAGGCTCTGTATGCTCGTCGATTCCGGCTTCAAGGTCAATCTCAGCTTTCGTGATATGAAGCAGGGTGTATGGATTCCCTTGAGCTTCTGCGCGGGCTTCATCAGAATTTAATACATCATAAGGCCTTGAAGCAACCTTCTCAGCCAGATCCATTGGAGGTCTTACTCCTTTAAATGGTTTTATTATTGCCATAATGTTTTTTTTATGTTGGGGCGAACACTTGGGTTCGCCCTATCAAAAGGGCCAAACACGTGGGTTTGCCCCTACGATTAGTTTACCTTAAAAGTTGTATCTCCTTTCTCGAGGAAATTGATGATCTGGTTAGCACCTGCAACGCCGGCGTTGATGTTTGCCTCTGCAGTTTGAGCTCCCATTTTCTTTGGAGTGAAGAAAAACCGACCTTCAAATTTCGCTGCGAACTCATCCTTGTTATCCGGAGCAATATCACTAATATATTTGAAATCGGGACGCTCGGCCATAAGCTCCAGCATTCCTTCTTCATCGATAACCTCTTTACGTGCAGTGTTCACCAAGACACCATTCTCGGGCATTGTGGAGAGAAGTTCTTTATTGATGGATTTTTTTGTCTTGTCGTTAGCAGGGATATGCAGTGAAATATATTGGCATGTTTTATACAGCTCTTCAGCGGAATCAATAGCAATAACACCATCCGCTTCGATAGCAGATTTTCCGATGAACGGGTCAAAAGCATATACTTCCATGCCAAAACCTTTTGCTATACGAGCAAGGTTTTTTCCCACGTTACCATAAGCATGAATACCTACTTTTTTACATTTCAGCTCAGTACCGGGTTTTCCATTGTAGAAACTGCGAGCCATAAAAACCATCATACCAAGAGCAAGCTCTGCCACGGCATTGGAGTTCTGGCCGGGAGTATTCATTGCCACAACATCATTGTCCGAACATGCCTGCAGGTCTATGTTGTCAAAACCGGCACCTGCACGAACGATAACTTTAAGATTTTTTGCTGCCTCAATTACTTCACGTGTGGCTTTATCAGAACGAATAATAATCGCATCAGCGTCAGCAACAGCTTCCAGAAGCTGGGCTTTGTCGGTATATTTTTCAAGTAATGATAATTCATATCCTTCAGCGCCATCAATAACGGCTTTAATAGCTTTTACAGCCGCCGGTGCGAAAGGCTTCTCTGTTGCAACTAATATTTTTTTCATTGTTAATTTTTTTGTGGGTTAAATAATAAAGAAAAGAAGACTCACAGCAGCACTAAATATGCGTTGTGAGCCTTCATATTATTTTAATGATTTTTCAATCTTACTTATTTTTAGCTTCAAACTCTCTGAGAACCTTAACAAGGAATTCTACGCTCTCTTTTTCGAGTGCGTTGTAGCAGCTGGCGCGGAAACCACCAACGCTTCTGTGACCCTTGATTCCTGAGATGTTATTAGCAGCGGCATGAGCCAGCAGATCAGCCTGAAGATGCTCATATTTAGGCTCCATAACAAAGCATATATTCATCAGTGAACGATCTTCTTTAGCAACGGTTCCTCTGAACATTTCGCTCTGGTCGATATAGTCATAAAGGAGGTCAGCTTTTTCAATAGCTCTGCGCTCCATCTCTTTAACACCACCCTGAGATTTCACCCATTTGAGTGTCTCACCAACAACAAAAATATTCATTGCAGGAGGAGTGTTGTACATAGATCCTTTACTGACATGAGTACTGTACTTCAGCATTGTCGGAATTGGGCGATCCACAACTTTTTCAAGCATCTCATCTTTGATAATCACAAAAGTAACACCGGCTGGTCCGAGGTTTTTCTGTGCCCCACCATATATCATATCATATTTGCTCACATCTACAGGACGGCTCATAATATCTGATGACATATCAGCAAACAATGGAACGGGTGAATCATAATCTTCACGAATCTGAGTACCTTTAATAGTATTGTTACTAGTAATGTGGAAGAAATCAGCATCAGCAGGGATTGTATATCCTTTAGGAATATACGAGAATCCCTTGTCTTCAGAACTGCCAAGAACAGCTACTTTATCCTTGCCATAAAGCTCAGCTTCCTTAATAGCTCTTGTTGCCCAGGTGCCTGTATTAATATACGCGCCTTTGTTTTTCAAGAAGTTGGCTGCAATCATTGCAAACTGTGTACTTGCTCCACCACCAAGGAAAAGAACAGAATATCCTTCAGGAACACCAAGAAGCTCCTTCATGAGATCTACCGTTTCGTCCATAATAGCCTGAAACTCTTTGCTTCTGTGGCTCACTTCCATGATGGACATACCAATACCATTTAAATCACGAACAGCTTTTGCTGTGTTTTCGCGGGCAGGCTCGGATAGGATACATGGTCCTGCGTTAAAGATGTGCTTTCTCATAGATATAATATTTAGGGTTTATGCGTTTATAAATACATATTGATTTTAATGCAAATGTATGATAATTTTTAGAGATAACGAGGCTTGAAAACCCTATTAAAGCTAAATTGTTGAAAAGATGAAACTATTTGTAAAAGGTACTTCACAGAAGAGTATGAGATTTGTATTCAGACAACATACTTTATGAAATCATTATCACGACTCAACTACCTGATAATCAATAAAAAAAACGCAGAAACAAACAGTCGTTTATCCCTACGTTTTTTCATTAGTACAACACTACACTTTTAGAACGGCCAGAAACTATTATCATTCCAGATCTTATTTTTCAACTCCTGATCCAGTTTATATAATAACTGATGGTGACCTCTTTCCCAGTCCGCAAGCCAATTATAAAATTTCTTCTCTTCAGGATCACTAGCTTCCTTTGCACGTGAAGAGTAAAGATCAATAGCTCTGTTTTCCATCTCTATGGCAGAAGAAATTGCCGCGGCCTCATATCCGGCAGCATTGATTTTTTTTACCAATGTGTCAGTCATTACAGTATCAGCTATTGTCGGATCAGTAGGGATGTTTAAATCGATAAACTTTCCGCCCTTCTCGTAACTTTTATATTGTGTTGCAAGAAAACTAACATGCTCTTTCTCTTCGTCAGCCATTGTCTGGAAGATGTTTTTTACATCAGGATCCTCGCTCTTTTCAGCAGCAGCTGAATAAAATGTCATGCCTCTTTTCTCAAGCAGAATAGCTTGTTTTAAAATTTCTAATGTCTTTGTGGTTTCCATAGTAAGATAATGTATTTGTAAGTCTTTTTTATTCTAACAAATTTTAATCATATTAGTTTAAGGATAAATGCAGAGTAATGTCAAAAATAAAGTACAAGCAACTATAAGAAGGTTACTTTTCAGTTCAATCTCGGAGCTATTATTGCAGCCTCTCTTTGTCATTAATTCTACGCTTTATAACCTTAACATACTCATCTGTAGTAATGTAAGGTTTAGTTTTATATGAATCTTCAAGCCACTTTAATGCAAGTTCATACTCTCCTTTGAGTTCACAAACAACCGCCATATTATATTTTGACAGAGCAGAAATACGGGAGTTCCTGTTATTAGCGTAAATTTGGAAAACCTCTGCTGCCAAATCCAGATTATCAGATTTTAATGCGTTGATAGCCTTTTTATAACCATCTTTGGGTAATTCATAATATAGGCGACTACTATTTTGCCAGGTGGGAATATATTTTGCAGCATACATTCTTCCTGTCTCCCAGCTTAACTCTGCAATAGCGTCCTCTAAAACAGGTAACTTCTCCTGAGTTGCATTGACGAAAAAACCATACTCTGTGTATGTAAGCGTATCTATTATTATCTCTTCCTGTATGACTCTTTGAGTCAAAGGATCCAACAGCACCCAGCGATTTGCAATATAGAAATCCTTCCAGGCCTCTACATATCCCAGATCATTAAAAAAGAAATCACTTCTGGAAGTAGCATCTGATGCATCAAGAACAATAACAACATCGGCACCTCGAATTTTTGACAGACTGTCAAGCTTTTTCCAGTCACTATATGATATTTTTTTATCCTGACTTATATTAATAATGGTACTTGAATCCACATCAAAAGGAATATTACCATAATCCACCAATGAATATAAAAAACCTTCCAGCGCATATCTGTGGATGGTATCCAGCAAAACCATCTTAGCGCTGTCTTTTACCACCCTGTGACTGTTTTCTAATATCGTTAGTTTTTTACCCTTTGAAAGTATAGGAGTAGCGGGGGGGGTGAGTACCTGTATATCTTTATAAGCATAATAGGTGCATCCGGAGAGACTTGTAATTACAAAAAATAATATAATAATAACTCCTGACTGAGTCATGTATTTCGGTTTCATAAAAATATTTTTTTGGTATTTTGCAATAAATACCGGACTAAATTACGAAAATCCTTAATTTCGCAATGTTAACCTGAAAATTTTATGCTCTATTTCTCTATAAATTGTAATCTGTGCCCTCATAAATGCAATGCGGACAGAAATAATGGAGAAACAGGATTCTGCAATCTTGATGCAGCAATTTATATAAGTTCTATATGCAGGCATAGGGGAGAGGAACCACCTATCTCAGGGACTGAAGGTATTTGTAATGTTTTCTTCGCACATTGCAACCTGCAATGTGTCTATTGCCAAAACCATCAGATTAGTGGAAACAAACTGCCGGCAAAAAAAATCAGCCTTGAAGAAACTGTTAACCGGATTATAGAGCTGTTGGATACAGGCATTAGCTCTCTTGGTTTTGTGAGCCCGTCGCACCAAATACCTCAAATGATTAGTATTATTAATGGTATAAAAGAGAAAGGTTATGATCCGGTAATAGTTTACAACACCAATAGCTACGATAGTACCGAAACACTTAAACAGCTGGAATCGTATGTTGATGTTTATCTTGCAGATCTGAAGTATTCACACGATGACATAGCCCGAAATTTTTCCGGAATAGACAATTATAACACTGTGGCCATTGCGGCAATTCAGGAGATGATTACTCAAAAAGGTACTGCTTTAGTGCTTGATAATAAAGGAGTAGCAGTGAAGGGAGTAATAATCCGACACCTCGTACTACCTGGACACACCGACAATAGTATAGAGGTGCTGAATCAGGTTGTGGATCTGCTAAATCCAAAAATTAGTCTATCTTTAATGGCACAATATTACCCGGTATATAAGGCTTTTGAGATGCCACCATTGGATAGGGAAATACAACAAAATGAATATCAAAGAGTTGTTCACTATCTGGATTTTTTGGGTTTTGAAAAGGGATGGGTTCAGAAGCTGGAAAGCAAGGATGACTTTAAGCCGGATTTTTATCAAAAGCATCCATTTGAGAAGACCAAATAAATAATTGAACCAAAAACCAAAACAATGTTTGACAATCTGGAAGTACTAGACACCATTAAGCTGAATTTTAATCAACAGAGTATCTTTTTCCTCAACATAACCATTGCGTTCATTATGTTTGGTGTGGCTCTCGACATAAAGCAATCACAGTTTAAAGAGCTTCTTAAGCGACCCAAACCGGCTATTATTGGCATTATAAGCCAGTGGTTATTACTTCCGGCATTAACATACCTGCTTATCGTTATTATTCAGCCTTCGGCAGCAGTTGCTCTTGGAATGCTTCTTGTCGCTTCCTGCCCCGGAGGGAATGTATCTAACTTTATTAGCTCACTGGCAAAAGTGAACGTGGCTCTCTCGGTTAGTATGACAGCATTCAGCACTATTGCCAGTATCGTTCTCACGCCTTTAAACTTTGCCTTCTGGGGTGGCCTGTATGCGGCATCGTCACCATTGCTGGTTCCCATTACCATCGACCCTATTGAGATGGTAAAGACTGTGGCTATTCTGCTGGGCATTCCGGTAATCCTTGGAATGACCTTTTCCTGGAAGTTTCCTAATACTACAAAACGCATCCTAAAAGGAGTTAGAATAGCATCGATGTTTATTTTTATTGGTGTTGTAATTGGCGCATTCGCAGCCAATTACGAGCACTTCATTAACTACATAGGATATATCTTTATTATTGTACTGCTACATAATGGTTTTGCCCTCGTAGGAGGATATAATTTCGCACGGCTGTTTAAACTTAATCAGAACAATTGCCGAACAATAGGAATTGAAACAGGAATCCAAAATTCCGGCCTTGGCCTGGCACTAATCTTTAATCCCAATATCTTTGACCAGAGCCTTAATCTTGGAGGGATGGCATTTATCGCCGCATGGTGGGGTATCTGGCATATACTCTCCGGAATGACTATCGCATGGCTGTGGAATAGAAGACCAATAAAATTGCATTAAGATTATGACAAAAATTATTCATAAATATGATTACCGCTACTCAATAGGTCGTTTTTTTTCAAATGCCGTAATGAGGCTGTATCATCGCAAAATATGGGTCAGTGGAGTTGAAAATATCCCTAAGGACACTCCTGTGGTGTTCGGACCCAACCATCAAAATGCGCTTATCGATGCGCTGGCACTAATATATGCTGTTCCCGGACAGCCCGTATTCCTCGCTCGGGCAGATATCTTCAAAAAGGGAATCCTATCATGGTTATTTCAAGGCATAAAAATACTTCCTATTTATCGTATTCGCGATGGAAAAGAAAACCTTTCCAATAATACACAGGTCTTTGCTCAGGCAAAAAACGTACTTGAAGATAAAAAATCACTGGCAATTTTTCCAGAAGCAGTGCATAATCCATTGAGAAGACTCCTGCCACTTAAAAAAGGTATCCCAAGAATAGTTTTTATTACAGAAGAAGAACACAATTTTGAACTGGGAACAGTAGTAGTCCCGGTAGGAATATACTACAGCGATACAGAGCACTTTGATGAAACAATTCAGATACAGTTTGGAGAACCTATTCCCGTGGCTCAATTTAAAGAGCAGTTCCAAACAAACTCACAAAAAGCACATATCGCGCTAAAAAATGCTATGGCCGATGGCATACGACCTCTCATAATAGATATCAAAGATAAAGAGCATTATGAAATGTATGAACTTCTCAGATATCTTTACAATAGACCCATGAGAGAACGCCTGGGTTTAGAAGGCAGAAAACAACCAGAGAGATTTATTGCCGACAAGAGAATAATCAAAATGGTGGAAGATAATACTCGTGAAAACCCGGATCTTCTGAAAAAACTGGATGCAAAAACAGAACGTATTAACTCAATCCTCATTGAGCATAATATGGAGCCCAGATCATTCTTCCCTGCCATAAAGAAAATCCTGGCACCTTTAAGGGCTCTCACCGGTCTATTTCTATTTCCCTTTTTCGCTTATGGTGGATTTAATCACTTATTGCCAATATTTACCGGAATATTTGTTGCAAAAAAAATTCCTGACCCACAATTCATATCTTCAATGAAATTTGGAGTAGCGCTATTAATCACACCTCTGTTCTATATAATTCAATTTTTTATCTTCCAGGCTATTTTTCATAATTGGCTGTGGTCAGCTATTTATCTTCTTACTCTTCCAATCTCTTTTTTACTGTTTAAATATTCCAGGAGATTCTATAAGACAACACAAAAACTCCGAAGAACACACAAAATACGTCGCCATAACCCGCAACTATTGAAGGAAATTGCAACTCTGTCAGCAGAAATAAAAGAAGTGCTTAATGCTATGGAGCTGTAATTTAAATATTGGTATCGATATTTACTTTTTTTGCTTTTAGTTGTTACAATAAAAGTAGATTTTAATATAGGAAATTATGAAGAAGATCTCCAAAGCACTTTTTTCCATTAAACTAGCAGGAATACTACTAGTACTTCTGGCTGTAATACTAGCATTAGCAACATTTATTGAAAATGATTTTGGAGCACGTCATGCCCGCAAGATTGTGTATGCTGCATGGTGGTTTGAAGTTCTGCTTTTCCTTTTGGCAATTAATTTAACCGGAGCCATCTTTTATTATAAGCTGTTTCGAAAAGAAAAATTATCCAGAGGCTTTTTTCATCTAGCCTTTATCTTAGTGCTTGCAGGGGGCTTCTTTACTAAGCATCTGGCAGTAGAGGGAATGATGCATATCAGAGAAGGAGAATGCTCCTCAGCCGTCCTAATGGAGGAGTCAACCATGACAGCAGAATTTATAATAGGTGAGGAGAAGCTAAAAAAATCCTATATCACTGAAGTAAATGAATTCTATCAGGTTGACAACATTGATCTTGCTGATAGTAAGAATATTAATATCGATATCTATCATTACTCAGTTCCCAATGTACCGGTAATATATGAATCAGAATCGGGAGATCCTGTGTTGGTAATAATGTTTGCTTCGCGCTATCGTTCCTTTGCTCTGGGGCTGGTAGAAGGCCAGTCTTTTTTGTTAGATGGTACTGAAATCAGCTTTAATGCTTCGGCAAACAACGGGATTCGTTTTCTGTTTCACAATGATACATTGTCATTTATAGCTTCTGAAAACCTCAATATACGACAAATGATGAGTAGCGGCGATGGGCTGATACTCGAAAAAGAGAGCAGTAATCTTTTATCATCATATGCAATTTATGAAACGGATAATTACCGATTTGTAATGACCGATTTCAACCCTGCAGGGATACTCCGCTATGAGCCTGAAAACTCCCCACCACAGGCTGTTCCAGAGATACTTATGGTGGTAAGAAATGGAAATAATTCACTCTTTTTCCCTGTCCCAAAATCTGAAATCTCCATGGAGGATAACTCCATGACTTTCGATGATATTTCTATCTCTGCCGCATGGCAGCCGATATCCCTGGAACTGCCATTCACCGTCTGTCTCGATAACTTTCAAATCGAGCGTTACCCCGGATCGCAAAGTCCATCAGAATACCGAAGTAAGGTTACTCTTAACGATAAAAAACAAAACGTCTCTTTTCCCTTTGAGATATACATGAATAACATCCTGAAATACAATGGGTTTCGGTTCTATCAAAGCTCTTTTGATCCTGATGAAATGGGTACAATTCTATCTGTAAGAAGAGATCGTATTGGCACTACATTGACTTATATTGGGTATTTCCTGATGATATTTGGAATGATCTACGCTCTTTTTGACAGAAAAAGTCGCTTTAGGAGACGCCTTAAATCACTTGCCAATTTAAATACAACAATAATAGTTTTAATACTGTTGCTCACAAGCATTGGCTCTACATCAACTGCGCAACCCGGTACTGTGATACCGGACAAAAATATCGCAGCAAAATTTGGTGAGTTACAGGTGCTGGGAGCAAATGGCCGATTAATGCCCGTTAACACATTAACTGACGAAGTGCTTAGAACTATTTATGGTAAAAATAAATACCAAGGTATGAACTCCGATCAGGTAATACTATCCATGATTGCAAATCCTCAAAAATGGATGAAGGAGAAAATCCTGAAAGTGAAATACCAGGAGTTGAAAGAGCGCATAAATATTGAAGGATCATACGCATCATTCAACGATATTGTTAACCTGGAATCAGGTATATATCTTCTGAGTAAAGATATTGAAGCCGCATACAATAAAAAGCCTGTATATCGCACAAAATATGATCGCGAAGTGATGAAGGTTGATGAGAGATTGAATGTTTTATACCTCATTTTGGCGAACCAGTATATAAAACTCTACCCCGTAAAGCAGCAGAGTGGTGATGTATGGCTCGCCGCCGATCACGAATTAGAGGGGCTTTCTAACAGTGACTCTTCTTTCATTGCTTCCACAGAGAGGTTGCTGTCGGAAGCTCTCGCCGTTATGAATAGTGCTATGGCAGACAATATCATCAATGATATCGATTTATTCCAAAAAAGAAATGCTGCCTCCGACATAATCCCTGAGAAAAAGATTAAAGCTGAAATATTTTCCAATAAGCTGGATGTCTTTAACAGACTATGGAAATTCTATAGCATGTTTGGATTCTTTATGATTATTGTTTTTATCATCAATATTGCCAAGCCTTTCAAGCTATACAACTGGATGAGCAAAGTAGGTTTTATACATCTTGCCGTTGCGTTTTTTATTCACACTGCGGCATTGGGTCTGCGCTGGTATATTTCAGGACATGCGCCCTGGAGTAACGGCTATGAATCGCTGGTATTTATGGCCTGGTCGGCAATGCTGGCAGGGTTGCTGTTTTACAGACGTGAACCATTTGCACTGTGGGCCACCGCAGTCCTTACCGCAATGGTGTTGATGGTTGCTCATCTGTCGTGGATGAATCCACAAATCTCAAATCTGGTGCCGGTGCTAAAATCGGTATGGCTAACGATACATGTTTCAGTGATAACATCGAGTTATGGATTCCTGGGGCTTTCGGCAATAATAGGGCTTTCAGCAATAATACTGCAAATCGCCGCCGGACGAAAATTTAAAAAGAATATTGAAGATGCAATACAGCGGTTAACAATGATTTCAGAAATAATAATGATTCCCGGGTTATACCTCTTAACCATAGGCACTTTCCTGGGCGCCATATGGGCTAATGTCTCCTGGGGCCGCTACTGGGGCTGGGATCCGAAGGAAACATGGGCACTGATAACGATCTTGATTTATGCCTTCGTAATACATGCCAAATATATCCCTGCATTAAAAAATCGCTACCTTTTTAATGTCTTGTCGGTAGTAGCTTTCTTTAGCATCCTGATGACATACTTCGGCGTAAATTACTACTTGTCAGGACTTCATAGCTATGCCGGAGGTGACCCAGTACCAATACCTGTCTGGTTATATTTTGTAGTCGGATCTATGATTGTGACTATTGTGGTTGGTAGTTTTATGTATAAAAGCTCCAGAATCAAAGAGTAAAACAAAATTGTATTATTATATTTGTGAAATGAAAAGAACCCTTGCGATACTTGTTTGTTTCATGCTCGTACCCGGAATTCACATCGTTGCGCAGAATGTAAATGTGTTTGATGATGACACAAAAAATAAAAGCTTCTTTGGAGTGAATGCAGGCATCAGTATTCCCACAGGTAGTTACGGTACAACTGATAATAATAATGATGTGGGATTTGCCCTTCCCGGTCCTGGTATTGCTGCTGAAGGAGTATATTTCTTTTCGAAATTCTTTGGCGTCGGTGCCAGAGTAGATTACAGCAGGCATTTTGTTGCAAAAGCAAAAATGGTAGAAATAAATAAACGATATCTTCCTGAGGGGTCGAAATACAATGTTGAAACAACAGGCAATTATGAGATTGCAACACTACTGTTTGGCATTTATACTACCATGGGACTAACATCATGGTTGCAGATAAATGGCAAAGCTCTCTATGGGCCTCACTTTGTGTGGCTGCCGCAATTCAGCTTCGATTATAACCACGAGTACCAATTTAACGGACAAACATTAGTTGACGACTGGCAAGAGGTACACAAAGCAGCCAATAACTGGCAGTTTGGTTCTCTTGTTGGATTAGGGTTGCGTTTCAATCCTTCTCAGACATGGGCATTTAATGTTAACTTCGACTACGCTGATTCGTATCATACTATACAGTTTTTTTCTGAAGAGCATGGTGTGATATATGATGAAATAGGAAATCCGATTGTGGGGATGGGGGAGCAGGCTAATACCTTAAAGCAAAATTTTCGCTACATGACAATATCCGCCGGCTTTAGCATCTTCCTCTAGGTTCCGGTATCTTTTAATATTTCTGAATAAGAATCAAGCAAATTCCGCTTTATTGGTTGAAAATTCTCTCTTATGGCGCGCCAGCTGCTTTCATGAGTCACAAGTAATTCCCGCATCTCTGAACCATACTTACTAATCCATTGTGATATTGCAGAAGCAGAAACTTTTGGCCGCATATGAGAGCCTAAAACAGCACCGGTAAGCTTGGTGTTAGGCAGCGAACTCTGTATCTCAATAGCTGCACTCTCAAGTTTATCAAGATATTCACGTGCTTCGGAACTCCGTTGATTGGGAATCGAACGCCCTGCGGTGTTTTCTTCTTTTGTAAAGGTATACTGGATGTGAAAATCATTGATTACGATAGGTGAATGATCATCCTCAGCCAAATACTCAGTAAAAAATACTGCATTTTTTATTACTGCATCCAAATTTTCAATATCACCATCATAAAGAAGTAATTTTTGCTTCGCTTTATCATGGAAGAAAATAGTTCTCGCTTTCTCATTTGAAATAGCTTTAAGGCGGGATACACAGTATCTGAAAATCCGCTCCTGATGACGAATTTTTAGCTGCGACAATTGATGCTTTATTCCTTCAGCCTCCGAAAGAGCACCTTTCATCATATTTGTCAACGCCTTAAGTATATCATGCTGTTCGCTTCTATAATTGCAGAGACTGCTGAATACGCCAAATAAAATCGATCCAATAGCATCTTTAGTTTGCTTTAATAAGAATTCTTCCTCCTTAACAGGTTTTTGCAGATAACTGATATGCTTATTAAAAAACAAAAACAGCAGATCACTGATATTATCGGTTTTTGTAGGTAAACGTAAAAGCAGAACACTTTCGTAAAGAGGAGTGAAAAGAGTGCTTTCAGCCGGACGATAAGAGTCTTTCTCGAAATCCAACTCATGCAACGCAAACCATTCCCAGCGCAAACCTCTTTCACGCTGCTTGCGGATGTATGATGTGCATTTATTCGCAGGCAGCATTACAGTTTGGGAAATCATGGTTCTATCAGTATAGGCAGCAACAAGAGAGTTGTTCTCACCCATGTTGTAAAACAGTATCGCCTTCTCTAACCCATTAGGTATCAGATTGCAAATCTGCGATAGCAGGGTAGATGCGTATGACAAATCTGAGTTAACTGGCATCATTTGTAATGGAGTATCGATTAGTGTAACAAATATACAACATTTTTTAAGCATTTTAACACCCTGCTTAAATATTTAGTATTAAAACTTATTATTAATACCCTTCTTAATTAAATTTTCACTCCTGCTGAAATTTCACTTAAAATACATTTTAAAAAAATTTGCTGCTTAAATATATTGAAAAACAGCTATATAGCTTAGTATTTTTGTGATTAAGAACTCAATTAATCTCTCAAAGCTCAACGAAAAATGGAAAATGATCACAATTTTAGTAACCAAACAAAATCTCTATTTAAGAAGATTTCTCATTTTTTACTTAAATTTTTAAAGATCAGCATATTCTGGTTTCTAAAACTACTATTAATGCTGGCAAGGAGCATCAACCGGTTTGTATTAATAATTTTGGATACTATATGGAGAGCCGTGGAAAGAAAAATTAACGCATGGTGGGAGAGGCTTTATGACTTTGGAGAGATCATTTTTGGTGCTGAACAAATAGTAGTATATACCGAGGAGGACAAGTCTAATGCACCGTATATCGTTGAAACAAAAGTAAGGGTGTCTCCCGGTGAAATGATATGGGAATATCAGGCATCAGAGCTAAAAATCTACAAATGGGCCTCTGATGCCGCCGTTTCAATAAGGGGTTATATATTAAAGATACAGGCAAAAATTAATTTTCATGTCAGAAGAAGTAAAATAACCCTTCAGGCATTAATGTTACTTGTGCAAAAAGTAAAACCTCAAACGGTAAATATCCCAGAAAAAATCATGCAATACACAGGTATCATAAAGGGTGAAATAATCAATTTTATTGATGCCTTGAAAAATATGTTAAAAAAGATTGATAAAGCCGACAACACAATAACAGTAAAAGCAATAGAGAATATTCTTGATAAGATAATTGTATCGGACGAATTCACATTGCCAAACAAAGGGGAGAGGCGTTACATTATGCAGCCAAGACTATAAAAATCATCAATGCGTATAAACAGATTTATTCTATCTTTATAATCTGATATTTGTTAATGAGATAACCTGAGATGTTATTCCATTATGTTCTTGTAAGACGCTCATAATAAAGATATTAACGATGGATGTATTTCCTGTTTTTCTCCAGATATTAATGTTGTTAATAATGATTGCTGCCGGTTTAATTGGCGGTAAAACACAAATTTTGGGTAAGGGATCTGATGACGTAATAGCAAAACTTGTTTTCAATATTACATTACCCTGCTTACTACTTACCAGCATTACTGGAATGGATATGACGCCCGCAATCTGGAAAAACGGATTAGGTGTTATATTGCTCGCCGCTTTGATCCACGGGCTTCAGATGATAGTTGGTATCACCTCATCAAAAATACTCAAACTATCTGAAAGAAAGAGTGTTATACATATCATTCACACCTTTAAAGGTAATACCATATTCATTGGCTTCCCGTTATTAGATGCGCTGTTTCCCGGAGGAGAAGGACTCCTTTATGCTGCACTGTATAATTTTATTAGCAATATTATCATGT
Source organism: uncultured Bacteroidales bacterium (assembly GCA_964474455.1). GTDB lineage: Bacteria > Bacteroidota > Bacteroidia > Bacteroidales > BM520 > BM520. The sequence goes on along the minus strand of CAYYSU010000003.1, from coordinate 11,636 downwards.
GGACGATTGGTGTGATGTTTCTTGATAAATCGAAAAAATCCAATCCATTGCAAAATCTCACTAAACTTGCAAACATCAATACGGTATCGTTGATAATTGGATTAGTATTATTAATTATTGGCATAAAACTTCCGGATTTAATAACCGGCAGCGTTGGGCGACTGGGTCATGCAACATCACCATTAGCCATGATATTCATCGGATTAAAATTTTCGACCATTAAAATCAGAGATATTGTTACAGACGTTTCAGCCTGGGTTTATAGCTTCAATAAGCTTTTGCTCGTGCCGCTATTAGCTGGCGGATTAGTTTTTCTTCTCAGAACCTTACCAATATTTAGTATTAGCGATACTGCCATGATGTGTGTTCTTATGCAGGCTTCAACGCCGGGTTTTGCCATGATGATGATTATATCAAAGATTTACAATGCTGATACCGATACTGCGGCAAACAATTTCTTCCTAAGCACCTTATGGAGCATTCTTTCACTTCCGGCGATGTATTTTCTTCTGGACTTACTGTTTTTTTAGATATTCCAATATTTGCGAAGGGTAGTGCATCCCAAACCCCTACTTAACATAATATTAATTATCGGACAATTGTGGTTTCTACAAAACTAACTTTCTGTACGTCAAATCATATCACAAAAAAGGCTGTCTATTGGAAATAGACAGCCTTAGAATAAGTAACGAATCAATATTATTCTTTCTCTACTTCTAAGCGAGCATTTATTTCTTTCACTTTGTCATACATCTTTAAACGAGCATAAATCTCTTTCAAAGAGTTAAGAGTATATTGGTCGCCAGGCTGTATTTCGTCGGCTTTTTCAAGATATGGAAGTGCCTGCTTCAGTATTTTTTCCATTTCGTCCTTTTTTGCATTGTACTCGTCAACAGCATCAAGTGGTAAAGCATTCATAGCTTCCTGTACTTCGGCGGCGGTGTTTACATAAATAGCGCCAATGTTGTAATTAGGATCAAAATAGTTTGGATCAAGTTCGATAGATTTTTTATACGCTTCCACTGCTTTATCAATATCACCAAGAGCATCGTATGAAGCACCGGCAGCAAAGAATATTGTTGGATTTGAATCATCTACAGTCATGAGGTGCTCAAGAGTTTTAACGGTATTTACGTTATCTTCTAGTTTCAGGTAGATGTTAGCTTCATTTATAATGATATCAACATCCTGCGGGAATTTCTCCTTAGCAATACCAACGATTTCAAGAGCTTCATCATATTCTTCAGCCTCTAAATACTCCTGAATAGCCAATTTGTATGCCAGATTAGCATTATTAAGTGAAGAGGAGTCAACAGTTCCAAGTTTGTCAAGAATGTCATACGCTTTTTCAAAAGAAGAAGCAGCTAAGAGATATTCTTCCGAATTGTATTTTGCTACTGCATTATTGAATACATTGTCATATATAACACCCATATTACCAAGAGCTTTCTGTCTAAGATCCTCATCGTCTGCATTATACTTCATGGAGTTCATCAGTGCTTCTTCAGCTTCGTCGATAAAGTTGCGGGAAGCAAACTTACCTTCTGTTGGTTCGTAAGTTTTAACCAGTTTATCATCAGAACTAAAAATAAATTCCAGACCATACTTATATATCAGTCTGCGACCTTTAGTACCGTCATCGAATTTGTACCGTTTGTCAGAAGCTGGTTTTACCGGCATAAATTGATTTCCGAAAGAAGCCATTTTAGCTTCGACATCTTCCTGAGACATTCCCGGTTTACAGCTGTTGCTCCATTTGTAAAGGTTGTTCATCTCAAGGCATATAGCTCCTTTATAGAACCATGCTTTGTAATCTGTTTTGGTATCCTCATGAGCTACAGCCTTATCAGCTGCTTCTATAGCTTTGCCAAGTTGCTCATTTCTCAGATAGTTGGACGCATTCTGGATCTCAACTTTCTGTGCAAAAGTCACAGAAACAGCCAGTAACATCATTGCGGCAACAAAAATCTTTTTCATGTGGAAAAATTTAGGTTTCTTATTTAGTATTCTTTCTTTGTGGATAAGCATAATATTATTGTTTAGTTAACAAATATAAAACATCTATATAAACTAATCAATATTTGTACCATTTTCTGATTCTATTGTAGGTTCGTCGGTGTTTTCATGGTTCATAACATCATTCTGAATATCTTCCAAAACATCCTCATCGTCTTCACCTTCAACGACATCTACTTTTGTTACTGCAGCAATTGCATCACCTTCTCTTAAGTTGATCAATCTAACACCCTGCGTTGCTCTACCCATGGTGCGTAACTCAGATACAGCCATTCGAATCGTTATTCCTGACTTATTAATGATCATAAGGTCGTCTTGATCAACTACACTATGTATTGAAATCAGATCACCGGTTTTATCGGTAATGTTCATTGTCTTTACTCCCTTACCACCACGATTTGTTATGCGATAGTCTTCCAGAGCGGAGCGCTTACCATACCCATTTTCAGAAACAACAAGTACCTCATGGGTAAGATCGTCGATACAAATCATACCTATGACTTCATCTTTAGGTGAGCCCAGAGTAATACCACGAACTCCGGCAGCATTACGACCCATTGGTCTGACATTTTTTTCCGGGAAACGAATTGCACGACCTGATCTCAGAGCCATAAGCACCTCATGATCACCATTTGTCATCCGTGCCTGTAACAGCTCATCCCCTTCTCTGATACTTATTGCGTTGATACCATTTTGGCGTGGACGCGAATATGCTTCCAGAGAGGTTTTCTTTATTACACCTTTCTTAGTACAAAGGATAATATAGTTGTTATTAATATACTCTTCGTCTTTAATATCTTTCAGGTTGATAAAAGCCTTTACTTTATCATCTGGAGGTATGGCGATTACATTTTGTATTGCACGTCCTTTAGAGTTTTTACCACCCTCTGGGATCTCAAATACTCTTAACCAGAAGCATTTACCTTTTTCTGTAAAGAAGAGCATATAATTATGCATCGTTGGCACGAATAGGTATTCCACAAAGTCGTCGCCGCGGATGGATGAACCACGGGCTCCTATCCCACCCCTTCCCTGGCGGCGATATTCTGCCAGTGGCGTACGTTTGATATATCCTAGATGCGAAATTGTTACAACGACCTCTTCATCGGCGATAATATCCTCAATACGGAAATCTTGCGCTGAATACTCAATCCTACTACGATTTTCGTCACCATATTTTTCTTTTACCTCAAGCAGTTCATCCTTGATAATCTGCATTCTACGCTCTTTACTATCAAGTATTTCTTTAAGGTTTGTGATCAATTTCATTAACTCATCGTATTCAGCTCTGACTTTATCCTGTTCCAGGCCTGTAAGTTTTTGAAGACGCATATCAAGTATTGCGCGTGCCTGTATTTCGCTCAGAGCAAACTGCCCCATGAGACCATTTCGAGCCTCTTCAGGGGTTTTACTTGCACGTATAAGCTTGATAATAGCGTCAAGATTATCTAATGCAATTAGTAATCCTTGTAGGATATGAGCGCGTTTTTCTGCTTCTCTCAGTTCATACTGAGTTCGTCTCACAACTATTTCATGCCGATGTTCAACGAAATAATGGATAAGCTGTTTCAGGTTAAGAAGCATTGGGCGCCCCTTAACGAGAGCAATATTATTAACACTAAAGGAGGTTTGCAGAGCAGTGTACTGATACAATTTATTAAGCACTACATTGGAGATGGCATCTTTTTTCAATTCGTAAACGATACGCATTCCATTTCTGTCGCTCTCATCGCGAATATCAGATATTCCTTCAATTTTCTTTTCATTAACCAGGTCAGCAGTTTTTTTAATCATTTCCGCTTTATTGACCTGATACGGGATAGAATTAAAAATAATTGTTTCGCGGCCGTTCGGGTTTTCTTCTATCTTGGATTCACCCCTCATTACTATTCGTCCTCGGCCTGTTTCGAATGCGTCACGAACACCTTCGTAGCCATAAATAATACCACCTGTAGGGAAATCCGGAGCTTTAATATATTTCATCAGGCCGGCAATATCGATTTCATTATCATCAATATAAGCGATAGTACCATCTACTACTTCCGAAAGGTTATGAGGAGGCATATTCGTAGCCATACCAACAGCGATACCGGAAACACCGTTAACAAGAAGTTGTGGAATACGTGCCGGGAGCACTGTAGGCTCTTTCAGGGAGTCATCAAAGTTAAGTTGATAATCAACTGTTTCTTTGTTTATATCCGCGAGCATCTCTTCGGCTATTTTATGTAGCCGTGCTTCGGTATAACGCATTGCTGCGGGGCTATCACCATCAATTGACCCAAAGTTACCCTGGCCATCTACCAATGGATATCTTAGCGACCACTCCTGAGCCATACGCACCATGGCGTCATAGACTGCCGTATCACCATGAGGGTGGTACTTACCAAGTACCTCACCAACAATCCTTGCGGATTTTTTATATGACTTACTGGATGATATTCCCAGTTCAAGCATTCCGTATAGAATACGACGATGCACAGGCTTCATTCCATCACGAACATCAGGCAGTGCGCGGCTTACAATTACACTCATGGAGTAATCGATATAAGCCGACTTCATCTGGTTCTCAATATTTACCTTTACAATCCGATCTCTATCTTGCATATCTTTACCTTTAATTCATTCATTTACAAGATGTTAAAATTCTCTAACATAGAAGACGAATTTACAAAAATATCCCATTCATACAACATTGTAATCACACATATATTACCAACATGCCTTTGTTGATAATTCTATCCTGTAAAACCGCGTCATTGAGGCTTTGGTACTATTTTTGATCAGAGAATCAAATTTGTATTTTAAATACCTGTTGGTTGTAAACCAAAACTATAATTCTTTGTTCTGATAATAAACAATAAAGTAATATATGGAAGCAAAATTTTCCAAACGTGTTAAAGATGTTATATCATACAGTCGTGAAGAGGCACTACGACTGAAAAATGGATATATAGGCGTAGAACACCTTTTCTTAGGGATGGTTCGTGATGGCGGTGGCGTTGCAATTCAAGTCCTTAAATATATGGGTATTGACCTTGTGGAGATGAAAAAGCATATTGAACAAACAGTTGCCGGTTCTATCCAGGACACCTCAGCCCCGGATAAAGATAACCTTCCTCTCATAAAACAAGCCGAAAGAGCTCTTAAGCTGACCTATCTTGAAGCAAGGACTTTTAATAGTGAATTCATTGGTACAGAGCATCTTTTGCTTGCCATACTTAAGGATAAAGACAATATCGTATCATCTACCCTACTACAGTTTGGGTTAAATTATGAGAATATCAAGGAGGAGATAATTATTTCTTCCAATAAACCTGCTAAAGGCGGATATAGTAAAGAAAACAGCTCAATAAGCAATGAATTCCCTGATGAGACTTCCGATGACGATATGGATGAAGACTCTTATGTTCCAAGAAGTCGGAAGACGGGAAAACCTCAAGATTCTACCACAAAAACCCCGGTGCTTGATAACTTTGGTCGTGATATCACCAGAGCTGCAGAAGAAGGTCGTTTAGATCCTATTGTAGGGCGTGAAAAAGAGTTGGAGCGTATAGCTCAGATTCTTAGTCGCAGAAAGAAAAACAACCCTATTCTTATTGGTGAACCCGGCGTTGGTAAATCAGCAATTGCTGAAGGACTGGCGCTTCGCATCATAAGCCGTGAAGTATCCCGGGCTCTTTTTAATAAAAGGATTTACACTCTCGACCTGGCTTCAGTAGTGGCAGGAACAAAATATCGTGGTCAGTTCGAAGAACGCCTAAAAGCTGTTCTTAATGAATTGGAAAAGAATCCTGATATCATCCTTTTTATAGATGAAATTCATACCATTGTTGGTGCCGGAAATGCCAGTGGTAGCCTCGATGCATCAAATATCTTTAAGCCTGCTCTGGCTCGTGGCGAGATACAATGTATCGGAGCAACAACACTTAATGAATACCGACAATACATAGAAAAAGATGGTGCGCTGGAACGTCGGTTTCAAAAGATTATCGTAGATCCTACTTCTCCGGAAGAGACAGTAGAGATCCTGCACAACATCAAAGAAAAATATGAAGACCATCACCTTGTATCATACGCTGATGAAGCAATAAAGGCATGTGTATCTTTAACAACACGCTACATTTCCGACAGATTTCATCCCGACAAAGCTATTGACGCTCTCGATGAAGCCGGAGCCAGAGTACACATAAAAAACATCAATGTTCCTGCCGAAATAGTCAATATCGAAAATGCTATTGAAGAGACTCGTATTAACAAAACACAGTCTATCAGCTCTCAAAAATTTGAAGAGGCAGCACGCTTTCGTGATATTGAAAGAAAACTGCAAGAAGACCTCTTAAAAGCACAAAAGCGCTGGGAAGAAGACTCCAAGATACACCGGGAAGAGGTAACAGAAGAAAATGTGGCAGAAGTTGTTGCCATGATGACAGGTGTCCCCGTTCAACGTATCGCAGAAAATGAGAGCAACAGGCTCATCAATATGGAAACCGAAATTCAGGAATCTATTATAGGACAAAATGACGCTGTAAAAAAAGTGGTTAAGGCCATTCGTCGTAACAGAGCAGGATTAAAAGATCCCAATAAACCTATTGGAACATTTATTTTCCTTGGCCCTACAGGTGTAGGTAAAACCCACCTTGCAAAAGTTTTGGCAGAACGTCTCTTCGACACACAGGATGCCCTTGTACGCATTGATATGAGTGAATATATGGAGAAATTTGCGGTCTCACGTCTCGTAGGAGCGCCTCCAGGATACGTAGGTTATGAAGAGGGCGGACAACTAACAGAAAAAGTTCGCCGGAAGCCCTACTCTATCGTACTTCTCGATGAAATTGAAAAGGCACACCCGGATATCTTCCACCTGTTACTTCAAGTTTTGGATGATGGCGTTCTTACCGACAGCCTTGGTCGCAAAGTAGATTTCAAAAACACTATCATAATCATGACATCCAACATAGGATCACGTCAATTAAAAGATTTTGGTAAAGGTGTTGGTTTTAATACCAGCGCACGCCAGGCAGCAAGCAAAGAGCATGCACGTTCGGTAATTGAAAATGCGCTAAAAAAATCATTCGCACCTGAATTCCTGAATCGTATTGATGATGTGGTAATATTCGACGAGCTGCAACGTGAATCTATTCACCAGATTATTGATATAGAACTCTCTCATTTGCTAAATCGCATAAAGAACATGGGCTATACCCTTGATGTAACAGAAAAGGCAAAAGATTTCATCGTTGAGAAAGGCTGGGACAGTCAGTTTGGAGCTCGTCCACTAAAAAGAGCTATTCAAAAATACATTGAAGATCCTCTTGCAGAGGAGCTTATAAAAGAAAAAATTGCTGTTGGCAGCACTATTTTTGCCGATTATGAAGAGGGAAAAGAAGAATTGAAGGTGACTATTACTCCCCCGGTAAAACAACTTGAGGATTCCTCAGAGAAGCAACTTCCTGGATCTAAATAACATATTTTTTGAATAAATGAAAAAGGCGAAACCCATAATGGATTTCGCCTTTTTTTTAACAATTTACAATCTAAAATCATCAATATCTTTTGCCTGGAAGTTATTAATAAAACTAACATCAGATATATTTTCTGTTTTACCTTTACGGATAAATATTTCAGCGGATTTGGCATAATCACCACCACGGTTAGCATCCAGCATCAACAAATACCCAATAATGATCTTTCCGGCCATTTCCACCAGACGACGTGACATAAAAGTGAGATAATCTTCTGTCTCTTCGGCAGCAGTCAAAACTTTTATAACAGTTTTTTCATACTGGTCGGTCATTTTCGCCAGAGTATTACTCATATATTCAAAATCAGGTTTCACCTCAATATCAGCATATTCATGCATTTTTTTAAGGTATGCGCCATTTGTAACACCACGAATAGCAGCTATTACCTGAAGCTGTGAGGTGCCTTCGTATATACTTGTTATACGTGCATCACGGTAAAGACGTTCAACAGGATAGTCTTTCATATATCCGCTACCGCCGTGCACCTGCAGAGCATCATAAGTTATTTGGTTGCAATATTCAGAAGAGATCAGTTTCAGCAGAGGTGTAAATATATCCGCATTTTTCTGATAATATTTCATCTCTTTTCGTTCTTCCGGTAGGAGTTTTCTCTCTTCTTGCGCAAAACCGTATACCTTGTACATATCAACCATTCGGCTTGTTTCATAAAGCAGAGCACGTGCCGCATCAATTTTCACCTTCATTATGGTAATCATTTCATATACAGCAGGATACTGAATTATTGCCTTGCCGAATTGCTCACGTTCTTTAGCATAAGCCAGAGCTTCACGATATGCTGCTTCCGCGATTCCCACAGATTGAGCTCCAACACCAAGGCGTGCTGAATTCATCAAAGCCATAACATACTTTATAAGGCCCATTTTACGATCCCCAACCAGTTCAGCAGGAGCATCCTTAAAAACGAGCTCACATGTGGGGCTGCCTTTAATACCAAGTTTATTTTCAATACGACGAACAAAGACAGCATTATGGGCTCGATCATACACAAACAGCGATAACCCACGTGCATCAGAAGTACCTTCTTCCGAACGTGCCATCACAAGCGATACTTCGGCATCACCATTAGTAATGAAACGTTTCACACCATTGAGTAGCCATGTTCCTTTTTTTTCACTGTATTCTGCTTTCAACTGCACTGCCTGCAGGTCAGATCCGGCATCCGGTTCTGTAAGATCCATGGCCGCAGTTGCTCCTTTGTTAAAGCGGGGAAGGTAGTTATCCTTAATTTGCTCAGAGGCAAATTCATGCAGAGTTTCTGCACAATCCTGAAGCCCCCAGATATTAGCAAATCCTCCGTCGGCGCGGGAAACGATTTCTGCTGACATCACGTAAGGAACGATAGAGAAGTTAAGGCCGTTATATTTTCTGGGAAGGCTCAGTCCTACCACACCAGCTTCAGTAAGTTTGTCATGGTTTTCCTGAGTTCCACGGGCATAAGTCACGCCATTTTCTCCCAGGGTCGGTCCTTCAGCATCTACTGATTCGGCATTATCAGCAATAGTATCACCGGCAATTTCCCCAATTATCTCAAGTACTTTCTGGTATGAGTCCATGGCATCCTCAAAATCAAGAGGTGCATGTGGGTAAGTCTCTTTGTCGATATAGTCGTTTTCTTTAAGTCGTACAATTTTCTCCATCAACGGATGCTGAAGGTGAAACAAAAGGTCTTTATTATCTGTAAAGAAATTCATTTTCTTAGCTTTTAGGTTATAAATTACTTCGAGTTCGCCTTAAAGTAACGAATCATCTTGGGTATCACGTCTTCTACTCTAGCGTTAATGCTATAATCTGCAATCTGGTTCAGCGGTGCATTGGGGTCGGTATTCACAGAAATTATCTTTGAGCTTTGATCCATGCCGGCTCGGTGTTGCACTGCGCCGCTAATGCCAAAGCCGATATATAATTTTGGTCGCACCGTAATTCCTGTTTGTCCAACCTGGCGCTCATGATCTGCAAATCCTGCATCTACAGCAGCACGCGAGGCTCCTACCTCACCACCCAGCAAGTCGGCAAGTTCATAGAGTTTATCAAATGCCGCTCTTGAGCCAACGCCATAGCCACCGGCAATGATAACGGGAGATTTTTTGATATCCACCTTAGGAGGTTCTATATGACGTTCAATTATTTCGATGGAAAAATCAGTTGGCTCGACAATCTCGTCCACGTCAAGCTCAACTATTTCAGGTTTGGTTGCAGTTTCAGCAGGTTCATTCTTCATAACTCCTTCCCTTACAGTAGCCATCTGTGGGCGTGTGTCGGGATTAATAATAGTAGCAATTATATTACCACCAAAAGCAGGTCGTATCTGATACAAAAGGTTTTCGTACTGAGTATCTGATTTTTTATCATAATGCTCACCATACACCAAACTGGTACAATCAGCAGTCAGTCCGCATTTAAGATCCGAAGCTACGCGAGGGGCAAGGTCACGGCCAATAGGAGAAGCACCTACTAGAGCGATTTGAGGGTCTGTTTTCCGACAAATATATGCCATTAATGAGGCATGAGGTTGAGTAGTATACGGGAATAGTCGCACATCAGAAGCTGTGTATATTGTCATCACACCATATTCACCACATACATCAAATAGACGTTCAGTTTTGTCACCCAGCAGAACGGCATTGAGGTGTACCTTTTGTTCTTCAGCTAGCTTACGTCCTTTGGACATAAGCTCCAGGCTCACATCAGCAATATTCCCCTCTTCGGTTATCTCACAATAAACTAATATATTTTGCATAATAATGTTTTTTCAAGATTTCGTTTAACCAAGAACATGGCTGTTTATAAGGTCTTTCATCATAGCATCGATATCATCATCGCTATCTGTTAGGATGCTTGTTTCTTTAGCTTTAAAGACCACATTTTCAATTTTCTTCACTTTGGTTGGAGATCCGCTCAGTCCAAGTTTTTCCTCATCAGCCTTTACATCGTCAACCGACCACTCTTCGATGGTCAGGTAAGGGCGTTGGTCAAACAGTTCAGTATAATCGCGTGATTCCTCCTGCAGTTCGGTAACAGTACGGGAGTGCTTAAACTGCATAACTCTTTTTGCATGTCGTGGTCGGCAATCGTCGGCGGAAGAATTAACAGTTACCAGAACCGGGAGGTTGCATTTCACTGTCTCTACTCCCCTTTCCAGGCGGCGTTTTATTGTGATTTCCTCTGGGGAGATCTTCTCCAGTGTTTCAGCATATGTTATTTGAGGAAGATTAAGTTTTTGAGCTGTCTGAGGGCCTACCTGAGCAGTGTCGCCATCAATAGCCTGGCGGCCTGCAATCACAATATCGTAAGGTTCCAGATGCCTTATGGCCATAGAAAGCGCATAGGATGTTGCCAGGGTATCAGAACCTGCAAAGCGACGGTCCGTAAGAAGAACGCCACGATCCGCACCACGATACATCGCTTCGCGAATAATTCCTGCAGCTCTTGATGGCCCCATTGTCAAGACAACGATCTCAGAATCTTCAATCTGGTCTTTGATCTTTAAGGCAAATTCCAGTGCATTGAGATCCTCAGGATTATAAATCGCAGGTAATACTCCACGGTTTACAGTACCATCAGCCTTCATAGCATCTTTCCCAACATTTCTAGTGTCAGGAACCTGTTTTGCCATTACAATAATTCTAAAACTCATGCTTTCAGTTTTTTTGAATGAACAGCAAAAATACCAAAACATTTTAAATTTTAGGTGAGAATAATAATTCATCTGAAAAACTCTGACACAGAATTTATTCTCATATTGGAATACAGCTTTACGACACACAAAATACTCCTATAGATCAATTACTTACAACTAAAACAAGTATAATATATTCATAATCCCATTTTTGCAATTTTTAACAATTAGTTTTACTGAATGCCATCAGGAGAGGGATTAATAAGAAAAACTTTTCCCTTCTTAATGCGATCTATTTCGCATACTACTCTGGTACAATTTTGAAATTCATCAGGTTTGGCGTCATCAATGGCTAACAATATTTTATTACCAAACTTATCAAGAACCCATAAACCCCACTCATATTTTTCATTATATGATTTCTCGTATTTTAATTCCAGCACATCAAAAGAGTGTAATTC
>CAYYSU010000002.1:24962-97581 GCA_964474455.1 uncultured Bacteroidales bacterium | reverse complement strand
TTTATAACGCCTAAACTAAAAAACAACCCCTCTCAGATGCCAATAATGGAAAAACAATTATTCAATAAGTTATCAACATGTAATGAATCCATTCAAGCATTTCTAAAAGAACCTACTACGAGCGCCGAAAAAATAACGAGAGGAAGTTTTAAATATTGTTATTTATTAGATTATTGAGAATTTTAAATCGAAATACCGAAAATATTTGTATTATTGTTTGCCGAATTTATTAGGGTCACTCTATATGAAAAAAATAACAGCCATAATTATCGCTTTAATATCCATGATATCGCTGTCTCGCGCTCAGGATGCGTCTTTCTCGCAGTTCTACGCCAGCCCGATGTATCTTAACCCGGCCTTAACAGGTACAACATGGTGTGGGCGCCTTACAATGAACTACAAAAATCAGTGGCCATCACTGTCGGGGCACTTTGTAAATTATAATGCAGCCTTCGATCAATCATTGGATAGAATTAACAGCGGATATGGCATTATGTTTAATAGTGATAATATGGGCGACGGAGCCATGAAGACAAATACTGTCAGTGGCTTGTACAGTTATCATCTACAAGCTGGTCGTGATTTATTTATTAATGCGGGAGTTCAGGCCACATATATTCAAACAAAGCTGGATTGGAACAAGCTTGTTTTTGGCGATATGATAGATCCTGTTAATGGAACTATCGGGAATACTACACTTGAATCTCCCCCACCAAACCTCTCCATGGGTTATGTTGACTTTAGTGCGGGAACTTTTTTCAGCTATAAAGGAAAATATTATGGTGGCTTTGCCGCTCATCACCTTACTGCCCCTGATAACGGTTTTTATAATAAAACAGATAGTCAGCTGGAGATGAAAATAACTGTTCATGGTGGTGCAAATTTTGAAGTAGGTACAAATTCACATAACGAAGCAATTATTGTTTCTCCAAACATTCTTTTCCAGCAACAGGGAAAATTCCATCAACTTAATGTGGGATGTTACGTTAATTATTTCCCTTTTGTTGGTGGTTTATGGATGAGGCATAACTTCGAAAACGCTGATGCAGCTATTGTTTTGGTAGGTTTCAAGCATGATAACTGGAAAGTAGGATATAGCTATGATATCACTTTAAGTGAGATCTCCGCAGCCTCAGGTGGCGCCCATGAGATCTCTTTTGCATGGGAATTTTGTATAGAAAGAGACAAACGAAGGACACTCAGAACAATAAATGCACCTGAGTTTTAGTTAGATTAGAAATATAAATTAAAAAGCATAACAGGAAAAATGATGGTAAGAAAAAACCTTTTGGCACTAGCCATATTACTGGGAGCAGGTATTATGTTTACGGCATGTAATAGTGGCAGCGGAAGTTATTCAAAAACCACCGGCTGGGCATATAACGACCCACAAATGGGAGGTTTTGAAGTGAATGACTCATACCGTGAACAGGTTGCAGGTCCGGGCCTTGTATTTATTGAAGGTGGTACTTTCGTAATGGGTAATACCCAGGAAAAAATACTCGGCGAATATGATAACTCTCCCCGAAGAGTAACAATCTCTTCTTTCTATATGGATGAAACAGAAGTCGCAAACGTGGACTATCTGGAATACCTGTACTGGCTTAACAGAGTCTTTGGTCAGGATTTTCCACAAATCGTACAGGATGCCCTCGTTGACACTCTGGTATGGCGCGAAAAACTAGGATACAATGAACCTTTGGTGGAAAACTACCTTCGCCATCCGTCATACAGAAACTATCCTGTTGTTGGTGTTGACTGGGTGCAGGCTATGAACTTCTGTACCTGGAGAACCGACCGTGTTAACGAAATGATCCTTATTAGTGAAGGTATCCTTGAGCCGGACCCGGGACAACAGAACGAAAAAAACTTCAATACTGAAGCGTATCTGGCCAGACAATACGATGGTATAGTAAAAGAAAACCTCCCTTCAGCGGGTTCTGAAGGAGAAACACGACCGGTACGATGGGAAGATGGAATCCTTTTACCTAAATACCGACTCCCAACAGAGGCAGAATGGGAATATGCTGCCCTGGGGCTTATTGGTAATACTCTCTACAACCGTGTTGTGGAACGACGCATATACCCATGGAATGGAAATATCATTCGTACTGACGACAAAAAATACAACGGTAGCTTCATAGCTAACTTTAAACGTGCACGTGGTGACTACATGGGTGTTGCAGGAAACCTTAATGATGGTGCGATGATCCCAGCACAGGTCGGTTCATACTGGCCCAACGATTACGGTCTATATAACATGGCTGGCAACGTTGCCGAGTGGGTAATGGATGTTTATCGCCCCAGCTCTTTCGAGGATGTCGAAGACCTTAACCCTTTTCGTGGTAATGTCTTCACAACAAAAGAGACTGACGAAGAAGGGTTCCTCGTAGAGAAAGACTCTATGGGTCGCATAAAATATCGTGATGTAACAGTAGAAGAAAGCCTCACACGCAGAAACTATCGTAAAGCTGATAACATCAACTACCTCGACGGTGACTATCAGTCACAGGCAGGCGTAGACTGGGCTTCACAGCCTCAGGAAGGCAGCAATACTACTAATAACATGTACGCATACGCTGACCGTTCACTTATCAGTGACCAGACTCGCGTCTTTAAAGGTGGTAGCTGGAATGATGCAGCATACTTCCTCTCGCCGTCGGTGCGTCGCTACCTCGACGAAAATGAAGCTACGAACTTCATCGGATTCCGCTGCGCCATGGATCGCGTTGGTAGCCAGGTGAGCGCCGGAAAATAAAAACCCTGTTTTCACATATATTCTTAGGCATCTATTATGGATGCCTTTTTTTTGTACTTTTAACCATGATCACAAAAAATCTATATCATATATATCTAAAGCATCCTTTGATTGATACTGACACTCGTAAGATCAGAAAAGGAAGCATTTTCTTCGCCCTTAAAGGAGAAAATTTTAATGCCAATGAATTCGCAGCAGAAGCATTGAAAAAAGGTGCCGCATACGTAGTTACTGATGAAGAAACAGATACTCCGCCTCAAAAAACTATCCGCAGGCAAAGTGTTCTGCTGGCTCTTCAACAACTGGCAGCTGAACACAGAAAACACCTGCAAGCAAAAATAATTGCCATAACAGGAACCAATGGCAAAACCACAACAAAGGAGCTGACTAATGCTGTGCTATCTAAAAAATATAAAACCTATGCAACAAAAGGGAACTTTAATAACCACATAGGCGTTCCATTGACATTACTGGCTATTCCGCCACTGGCTGAAATGGCAATAATCGAAATGGGAGCAAACCATCCTGGAGAGATTGCAGAACTATGCCGTATAGCTGACCCTGACATAGGTATTATCACAAACATAGGAAAAGCTCATCTGGAAGGATTTGGCTCTGAAGAGGGCGTTTTCAAAACAAAAAAATCTCTCTTCGACCATATTATCAAAAAACAGGGACCCATTTTCTTCCTCAATGAAGAACCATGGCTTTCACAGTATAAAGAGTACCCTAATGCAATGATCTATGGCACCGACAATGAAACAATAAACGGAAGGATTATTACTAGTGATCCCACCATTACTGTAAAACTAAAAACATCTAATAATGATCAGGCTGTTACATTAAAAACAAACCTGTTTGGCGAGCACAACCTGTTCAATGTACTGGCAGCCACAGCTATAGGAAGTTTTTTTGATGTTGGAATAAACGAAATAGTTGCAGCAATAGCGTCTTATGAGCCTTCAAACAACAGGTCGCAGGTGGAAAAAAAAGAGCGAAATATCCTGATAATGGATGCCTACAATGCTAATCCAACAAGTATGAGCAGCGCTCTCCGTTCTTTTGCCAGCGGCACAGCAGAAAAAAAAGCTGTTATCCTTGGCGACATGCTGGAGCTGGGACAAGAATCACAAAAAGAACATTTAGCAATAATCAAACAACTAAAAGAAAATGACTTTCAATTGGTTATTCTTGTGGGTAATGAATTTATGTCAGCAAATCATAATAAAAATTATCATGCTTTCGCAGATGTAATAGCGTGTGAGCAATTCCTAGCCGCAGAAAAAATTGAAGGATATACAATCCTCATTAAAGGATCGAGAGGGGTTAAGCTGGAACTTCTAAAAATTATTTTATAATGAAGAAAAACATGACATATACCCTCGTCGGGTTGATGTCCGGAACATCATTGGACGGTTTGGATATGGTTCTGTGTTCCTTTTTTTATGATAATAACAGATGGATTTTTAAGGTTGAAAAGTCCGATACTGTTGAATACAATAAAGAATTAACAGAAACCTTAAGAACACTACATACCGTTGATGCTGAAACCTTTTGCCGCGTTGACAGAGAATACGGAAAGTATCTTGGTGAATGTGTGAACCGCTTTCTTGCCGATAGCAAGAAAAGGCCCTGTGCCATTGCCTCACACGGGCACACAATTTTCCACAACCCTGCTGCAGGATATACAGTACAGGTTGGTCATGGTGCATCGATAGCATCTGAAACGGGCATTCCGGTAATATATGATTTTCGTTCTCTGGATGTAGCCCTGGGAGGCCACGGAGCTCCTTTGGTACCCGTAGGTGACAGAGATCTCTTTGGCGAATATGATATGTGCCTCAATCTTGGTGGTTTTAGCAATATCTCATTTGACAATAAAGGTAAAAGAGTTGCCGGAGATATTAGTGTTTGTAATTATATCCTTAATATGCTGGCACAAAAAGAGGGTAAAGACTTCGATGAAAACGGTAACATGGCCCGCTCAGGAAGTATTATCCACGGATTACTGGCCTCATTAAACCATCTGCCATATTATCAAAAACCATTTCCTAAATCATTGGGTCGCGAATGGGTGGAGAACAACGTCATCCCCATGATAACACAAAAGAGACCAACAGCTGATATTATGTCAACCTGTGTTGAGCATATCACATCACAGATTGCTTACAGTATAAACATGGCAACAGGCAATAGAGTCCTCACCACCGGTGGCGGCGCAAGAAACATATTCTTGATAGAAAAAATCAAATCAAAAACAGAGAAAAAGATTATTATCCCCCAAAGGGAGATAATAGACTACAAGGAAGCTATCGTTTTTGCCTGGCTCGGACTTTTGCGAATGGTGGAAAAGCCAAACATAATGGCCGAAGTAACAGGTGCTTCACGGAACAATTGTGGAGGTATCATTTGCAGCCTATAATAAAAACCCGGAAAATCAGTTTATATTAACAAAACCCTGTTAGGAAAAATATGCCGTTATTACCATTTGGCAGAATCAGGATTATTAATTTAGCATAATAAAAAAAACAGACTCTATGCTTAATCAAGTTATTTTAGCATTTAGCCAGGGAGCAGAAACACTGGCACAAGCAGCAACACAAGTAGCCGTGACCGAAGAAGCGGGAGAGGTCACCATACTGGGCTGGGAAATGGTTCAAAAAGGTGGATGGATTATGGTGGTGTTGGCATTAATGTCCATTCTCGCCGTATATATCTTCATAGAAAGATATCTGATGCTTATTCGTGCTACCAAAGAAGATAAAAACTTCATGAACAATATCAGGGATTTCATGCACAACGGCAGGCTGGATTCGGCAAAAGACCTGTGTAAAACAACAAACACTCCTATTGCAAAGATGATCCAGAAAGGACTCTCCCGTATCGGAAAACCCCTTAACGATATCAACGCTGCCATTGAAAACGTAGGAAACCTGGAAGTGGCACGACTAGAAAAAAATGTTGCCGTGATATCAACCATAGCATCTATAGCACCAATGGTTGGTTTTCTGGGTACGGTTATAGGTATGGTCAGAGCATTCTACGATATGTCCATGGCAGGAAACAACATAGATATCGGATTACTGTCATCTGGTATTTATCAGGCAATGATAACCACTGTTGGCGGCCTTATAGTAGGTATTATCGGTTATGTACTCTATAATATTCTTGTGGCGAGAATCGAAAAAATGGTCTTCCTGCTGGAAGCCAGAGCACAGGAATTTATGGACGTACTTTATGAACCGGCATCCTAAAAAAATACAACTATGGCATTACGAGTCAGAAATAAAAAACGTGTCGAATTCAACATGTCATCCATGTCGGATCTGGTGTTCCTGTTGTTGATATTCTTTATGCTTACTTCAACACTGGTGGCACCCAACGCCGTAAAACTGCTCTTACCTTCCAGTAACAGCAAGACTATGGCAAAGCCTGCTACCGTAACCGTGTACATCGACTCAGACCTCATCTACTATGTGGACGGTACTCCTGTGGATGAAAACACCATGGTTGACGGACTGGCCAATGTGCTGCGCGAGGAATTTGAAAGTTCCGTAGTTGTCAGAGCAGAAAAATCTGTTGAGATACAGGCGCTGGTGAACGTGATCGATGCAGTAAATGAGGTTAACAGACTCTATGATTCAAAGCATAAAATTATTTTGGCAACTAAACCACGTAAATAATGGCATTAAGTGGTGATAAAATAAAAGGTATCCTGGGAACGGTGATAGTGCATCTCATAGCACTGATACTACTGTTTTTCTTCGGATTCTCCACCCCCCTGCCCCTTCCAGGTGAAGAAGGTGTGGAGGTTGACCTGGGGTTCTCCGATGTGGGTAGCGGAAACAACCAACAGGAAACTCCCGCTCCTATGGAAGAAGAAACGCCGCCACCGGTAATGGAAGAGATTCCTCAAACTGAAGATCAGGTGGTGACAAATGAATCTGAAGAGACTCCATATATCGAAGAACCTGCAGAGGAACCCGCTGAAGAAGTAGTGGAAGAAAAGGTAGAAGAAAAGGTGGAAGAGTTAGTGGAAGAAAAACAGGAACCACCAAAACCGGTGGTCAACACCAATGCTCTATATAAAGGGAAACAAAAAGAATCAGAAGATGGCGGCAACGAAGGAAACACCCTATACCCGGGAGATCAGGGTAAGGAAAATGGCACCGAAGACTCAGGGAATTACGATGGACTTGGAGGTTTGGGGAATGGAATATCTTTCGACTTGGGTGGACGTAACCCCAAGTCACTACCAAAGCCCACATACAACTCCGACGATCAGGGAAAAGTAGTGGTGACCATAAGAGTTGATCGCCAGGGAAATGTAACCACAGCAGAAGCTGGAGCAAGGGGAACTACCGTTACGGATCAAAAGTTGTTGAAGGAAGCTGAAGCGGCAGCAAAAAGAGCTCGCTTCTCTCCAAAACCCGACGCCCCGGAGATTCAACGAGGAACAATAACATATAACTTTATACGGTTGAATTAATGGTCACACCATCTTCAATCATTATCGCAGGTCGGCACTCGTTGTCGGCCTGTTTTTTTACCTTTGCCCAATAATTTTTTATCATGGTCACAAACTATAAAGAAACTCTGGAATTTCTCTTTTCGCAACTGCCAATGTTCCAACGTACCGGAGCGGCGGCATATAAAGCAAACCTCAACAATACCATATCACTTTGCGAAATGCTTGGTAATCCAGAGGAGGATATTCCCGCAATACATGTGGCAGGAACAAATGGCAAAGGATCTGTCTCGCACATGATCACCTCAGCACTTTTGGAGCAAGGCTATAAAGTTGGGCTCTACACCTCACCACATCTCACCGATTTCAGGGAAAGGATTACCGTAAACGGGAAGAAAATCAGCGAACAGGAGGTTGTGGAATTTGTAAACACCTATACGAATCAATTTGTCCACGTGAACCCTTCATTTTTTGAGATTACCTTTGCAATGGCACTGTGGCATTTTAAGAAACAAAAAGTGAAAATTGCGGTTTTTGAAACAGGAATGGGTGGCCGCCTCGACAGCACAAATGTTGTGTCATCAATTCTCTCTGTGATAACAAATATCGGCCACGACCACCAACAATTTCTTGGCGACTCATTGGAAGAAATTGCCGGAGAAAAAGCCGGAATCATTAAACATAAAATCCCGGTAGTCATAGGTCAGAGCCTCCCGGAGACAGAAGAGGTTTTCCTGAATAAAGCAGAGATTGAAAAGGCGCCAATACTCTTTGCAGAAGAACATGTATCAATTGAAGAGATACAAAGCGTTACTCCGCCGTATGAAGATATCCCGGCATTTAAAGAGTATAAACTTAAAAGCCGTCAGGAAAAGATTCCCACTGAAATATTTACAGGGCTGATGGGTAATTACCAGGAGAGCAACATTAAAACTGCTGTTGTTGCTCTGGTTATGCTAAAAAACACACATTTCCCCGTATCAACAACATCCATTAAAGAGGGAATGAAAAACGTTATTAAAAACACATCGCTCAGAGGGCGCTGGCAGATAATCTCTTCCACACCTACGATAGTATGCGATACCGGGCATAATAAAGAAGGTGTCAAAGAGGTTGTAAAGATGATAAAAAACACCTCTTACAAGAATCTTCATCTGGTGTTGGGCGTGGTAAACGATAAAGAAGCAGGAAATATATTACGGGAGTTTCCCCGGAATGCTGATTTTTACTTCTGCAAGGCTGATATACCAAGGAGCCTGGATGCAGAGATACTATACCAAACAGCAGTGGATCTGGGATTTAAAAAGATTAATTTGTGCTCAACGGTATCAAAAGCCTATGAAAAAGCAGTGGCTTCAGCAGGAGAAAAGGATATGGTTTTTATTGGAGGAAGCACCTTTGTGGTTGCAGATCTTCTGGAATATTTGGGCAAATAATCAACCACCACTGACGAGATGCAACACCTGTACTGTGTCTCCGTCTTTAACATAAGTTGTGTTGTATTCATCCTTTTTTACCAACTTGCCATTAATTTTTATCACCAACATTTTAAAAGTAAAGTTCTTGTACTCCAGGAGATCCTGGACAGAAAGCGACTCTTTTTCAATGGTTTCCGGCTTATTATTTAACGTAATAATCATATCGGTTATTTATACATATTAATATCAAAATCTTTCATCAGAATATCCAAAACAATATTCGCCTGCATGTTAGCAACGATGTTCACTCTAGGAGAGAGTGGAGGTGTATCTTTAGATACGGCAGAGACAGAATCACCACAGATATACAGGTTTCCAAACCTGGAAGTTTTTAGTTCGTCATTCATACCCCAACCGGCCATTCCATTACCGGAGACCAACGGCCGCTGCGGCCACAAATCTATTGCTGTTTCAAGAAACTGCCGTTTCTCAGAATCCAGATCCATAGCTTCCACAAGAACATCCACATCTCCAAACATCAGACTGATATTATCCTGGGTTACTTTTTCACAATGAACTACAATACGAATATGCGGGTCAATACGAAAGATATTCATTTTTAACGCTTTGGGCTTGCTAAGTCCAATTTGATCTTCAAAATAGTACTGACGAGCAAGATTACTTCGTGAGACGATGTCAAAGTCAGAAATAATTATCTTTCCTACTCCGGTACGCGCCAGAGAAACAGCACAGTTAGAACCTAAGCCCCCTGCTCCGGCAATCCCAACAACCTTGGAAGCTAAATGCTCCCGGATGGCATACATCATAATTACAAAATATATTTACTACGGTAAATTTTAGCGGCAAAGGTATTAAAATCGCGAGTCCCTCCACCATTGGCAATAATATCACCAATCTTGTTATCGCCATTATCAAATAACATCCCGAAAAGTGCTTTCACTCCCGGGTAGTTAAACATATCGTCATGCAGAATGGTTGATGGTCCTAACATATAAACAGGTACATTGTTTTTATTCAAAGAGAGCACCTTAAAAAATGTCCCGTTAAAGATAGTTGTAGAAGTAACAATGATTTGTTCAGCATTTGTTACTGCTTCAGGTAATAAATCCATATGCTCCAGGCGGGCGTCTTCCACCGCATGATCAAATACTATCACCGGGGTTCCTGCTTTATCAAAACGCTGTACCACGGGTCGGAAAAATCCAACCATAACATTGTTCTCATACTTGTCAAAAGGAATCACATCGAAAATATCCGCCTCACCGTCTGAGTCGCAATTAATAGTAGCGTTTAGCCATGCGTTATAAATCATTCTGTGATGCACATTATTCATATTCGGAGTCAGGGTATAGGGATCAATGTTCGCAGGAGGGTTGTTAAGAGTGGCACAAACGCCAACTCGTCCATTTTTTAACATTATAAAAACATAACGAAAGCCATATTCATAACGGGCAATGGTATTGCCATCAAACGGATATATCCGGGAAAAATAATTCAGAGGATCTATCATCTCTTTTTTCAGCTAAATTAAACAATCAAAATTATTATTGCACAAAAATCATATTACATGCAACCCTTACACGTTTTTTCGTTTCTATGTTATTGATACACTTAAAGTGATATATTTGCGGTCGACTCAAATTTTTATAAAATACACACTATGAGACAAATCTTTATTAAGGTTGTGGTATTCATGGCGTTATTTCTGTTTTTAGAAACTAACGTTCAGGCACAACATTTTCAGTTTCAGGATTCGTGGGGGCCACAGGGTTACTCCTTAGTATCCTCTAAAGCAGATTCAAAAACAATTAATTACTCTATTGCAGAGGTCACTTTCACCGACTTGGAAGTTGGCAAAACTGTTATGAAAGAGATATCTCTTCCCGGAGAATTTCTTCCTAACAATCAGGGCGCACCAAATCTACCAGGGTCAGGACGTTACCTTGCGATACCACAAGGCGCACAGGCAACAGTAAAAATTATCTCCGCCAGAAAAGAGATAATTGAAAATATTGAAATTGCTCCTTCTCCTGAGATTCCATGGGATGACGATAACACACCCCTGACATACGAAAAAAATAACACTATTTATTCTAAGGATGCTTTTTATCCTGCAAATCCTGTTATCCTCTCTGAATCAACTTCCATAAGAGGTGTTAATGCTGTGATAGTGGGAGTTACTCCTTTCCAGTACAATCCTGCCACAAAGCAGCTTATCATCTATACAGATATTAAATTTGAAGTGTCTACTAAAGGTGGTTATGGTCAATATGGCGACCAGAGCTACAGAAATCGTTTCTGGGATCCTCTCCTTAGCGACATGCTCCTTAACTACCAAGATCTTCCGAAGATAAACTATAGCAACCGCTACAAGAACACAAAAGACCAAACTGGTTGTGAATATCTCATCGTTTCTCCCAATGGCGATGCATTCACCTCATGGGCCGACACAATCCGCCGTTTCCGTAACAAGCAGGGTATTCTTACTAAAGTTGTTACTCTTGAAGAGATAGGTACTAGTAGCGCCAATGGCCTGGAAGATTACTTTGATGACATCTACGCCAACTGGGATATCAAACCCGCCGCAGTGCTTCTTCTCGGAGATTATGGCTCTAATAACGACTCCCAAATCACATCTCCCATATGGGATAATTACTGTGTTTCTGATAATATTTATGCTGACGTAACAGGTAACAGCATGCCTGATATAATTTTTGCACGTATCACGGCACGTAATGCCAATGAACTTGAAACCATGATCATGAAATTTATCAATTACGAAAGTGATCCTCCAACATCAGCAGATTTCTACAACCACCCCATTACTGCCTTAGGATGGCAAACGGAGCGCTGGTTCCAGATTTGCTCCGAGACCATCGGTGGCTTCTGGAAAAATGAACTGGGCAAAGATCCTGTGCGTATCAATGCAGTATATGGAGGAAACCCCAATAATGACCCTTGGTCAACAGCAACAAATACATACACGGTAAAGAACTTTTTTGGCCCTAACGGACTGGGATATATCCCGGACAGCCCGTCAGAGCTTGGCGGATGGACCGGTGGCAACTCCTCTATGGTAACAAACGCCATCAATAATGGAGCATTTATGCTTCAGCACCGTGATCATGGTTATGAAGAAGGATGGGGAGAACCAGCATATTCCAACAGCCATATTAACCAACTCAACAACACAGACCTTACATTCGTATTCTCCATCAACTGCCTTACGGGTAAATATAATATCAGCAGTGAGTGCTTCACGGAAAAATTTCATCGTCATGGAAATGGCGCTTTGGGTCTTATTGCTGCATCAGAAGTATCATACTCTTTTGTAAATGACACTTATGTGTGGGGTCTTTATGACAACTTATGGCCGGAGTTTATGCCCACGTACGGTGCTACTCCTGAGCCACGCGGTATCCTACCAGCGTTTGGTAATGCCGCAGGTAAATATTTCCTACAGCAGTCTGGATGGCCATATAACACTGGCAACAAAGCAGTAACATATAAACTTTTTCACCATCACGGTGACGCATTCCTTACTGTATATTCTGAGATTCCTCAAGATTTGACAATCAATCACAATCCTGTTCTGCTTAGTGGCCTTGAAACATTTGAGGTTACTGCCGACGAAGGTGCACTCATTTGCCTCTCTCATGATGGAGAAATCCTTGGAACAGCAATCGGAACAGGCAGTCCCGTTGAGATAATTATCGAAAGTCAACTACCCGGTATTTATGTTGATTTGGTAATAACAAAACAAAACTATTTTCGCTACGATCAGGCCATTCAGGTAATACCGCCTGCAGGAGCATACATTCTTAAGGATTTTGTTCTTGCTAATGATCAAAATGCTAATGGACAGATCGATTATGACGAAACTGTTTCCCTTGATGTAACAATGAAAAACGTGGGTAGCGACGATGGCAATAACATTGTGGTAGAACTCAGTACAACAGACGAATATGTGACCATTATCAACGCAACAGCAGATTTTGGAACCATCCCGGCAGAAAGCAACATTACTATTGAAGATGCTTTTACTTTTGAAGTTGCTAATAATGTTCCGGATCAGCATGAGATAGAGTTTTTCCTCAACTCAACTGATGGCACTGATGCATGGGAAAGTAAATTCACCGTTATTGCAAATGCACCTGTTTTAAGCATTGGAAGATCTGTCTTTATTGATGCTTCAGGAAATGGCAACGGTATGCTCGACCCCGGTGAAACAGGCGACCTAATCGTTTATCTACCCAATGACGGTAACAGCATCTCTCCCGAAGCAGTGGCTTCAATAGCTTCTTCAAACGAATACATCACTATTAACAACTCAGAGTATACTGTTGGTGTTATTAATAATGGTGAAGAACAATCGGCCATCTTTAATATTACTATCGACGGATCATGTCCTGTGGCAGAATATATCGATATCACATTCAATCTTGATGCAGAAGGATACAGCTTTACCGGAAGCATTACAAAACCAGTTGGCCTTTTAGTAGAAGACTGGGAATCAGGAAACTTTTCTTCTTTCGACTGGAAACTAATGGGTAACGAAAATTGGTTTATCACATCTGATGAAGCGTTCGAGGGTCTATATTCAGCACGCTCAGGAGCTATCGATGATGGAAACAATTCGCGGATGATTCTTGATGTTGAAGTAATGACGGATGATACAATCTCTTTCTACTATAAAACATCATCAGAAGAAAACCGTGACTTCCTGAGATTCTACATAGATACTCAGATACAGGGCATCTGGTCGGGTGAGAATGACTGGACAAAAGCATCATTCCCGATTACCGCCGGTGAACATACATTTATTTGGATATACCAGAAAAATGGCGATCAAAGCGCAGGTGCTGATGCAGCATATATTGACTGGATCATAATGCCTCCGCTGAAAGTTATGACTGCAAGCGCAGGTTCTGACACAGATATTTGTGGAGCTCAACCGGTTCAGTTGAATGCTATCGCTTCAAACTACGAATCTGTTGAGTGGAGCACCAATGGTGACGGCACTTTCGATGACACGTCTGTTCTTAATGCTATATACACTCCGGGCGAACAGGATGAAGCAAACGGTGAAGTAGAACTTACATTCACAGCTTATGGCCAGAATGAAAACAAATCTGATGATATGATAATTATTATCAGCACTCCTCCTACTGCATATAGTGCCGACGACACAAACACATGTGAAGGAGAATCCATAAGCATTAATTCAGCAATCGCAACTAATTACTCGTCATTGATGTGGTCAACCAGTGGTGACGGATTATTCTCTGACGCTTCCGTAATAAACCCATCATATACTCCGGGAGAGCAGGATATTGCAAATGGATCTGCAACACTCACTTTGCTGGCCAAAGCGACAGGAAGTTGTGAGGACGCAACAGATGAATTTGTACTATCAATATTCAATATGCCTACAGCTGAAATTTCCGGCGAAGATATGATGTGTGAAGGAAGCTCTGCTGAGCTGCAGATTAATCTCACAGGTATCGCTCCCTGGTCGTTAGTATTCAGTGATGGTAACAACTATGAGTCTGATGAACCGACATTTATTATAGAAGTATCTCCTGTGGAGACGCAATCCTATTACCTGCATTCCATTATTGATGGCAGTGGATGTCAAAACAATCAGGCCGGTGCCGAGCATAATATAGAAGTGATGCCAAAGCCGGAGGTTGAGCTCATCAACGATACTACCATCTGTCACAACCACACAATTACTCTTGATGCTGGTGTGGACAACGTAGATTACAACTGGTCAACAGGTGAAATAACAAAAACTATTGAAGTGGATATCAACGGTATAGAAATCGGTGATACTAAAACTATAGGTATTACTGTTTCCAATGAATATGGTTGTATGGCTGAAGATGATGTAAACATCACATTTAAAGATTGCACCGGTATTGGTGAGCTTGCGGAGCAGGTTACGCTCTCTGTTTATCCTAACCCAAATAACGGTCAATTCACTCTTACATTACAAAGTAATGAGCCTCAATCGGTAAATATTACTCTGCTAAATATCCTCGGCGAGGTTATGGAAGACTCAGGTAACATCTCTATTGATGGCATTTTCACAAAAGGCTATGACCTTGAAAATCTTGATGCGGGGATCTATTTCATCAGAGTAAATGGTGATAAAGGTTTTCTCATACAACGCATCATTAAGGAATAATTTATTCGTATTACGATATACAAAGCGCAGTTCTTTTCGGCTGCGCTTTTTTTATATCCAATATTAAATTATTTTTGAGGATAAAATTTCACCATGCATATAAATCATCTCAGATACATTTTTATTATCGTAATAATTGCCGTTGCTATTAGCTCGTGTTCTAGAAAGGATGCAGAGATCAAAACAGGCAAATGGCACTGTTATCTTGCCATTGATGAAGAGAACCCGGAAAAGATTCTGCCATTCTTTCTTGATGTGGTACGCAACGATCCCGGAGCTATTGTTGCAGAGATAAGAAACGCTGAGGAGCGCCTTCACTTGGATTCTGTGTGGATTATAGGTGACAGCATATATATGAACACAAAACTTTTTGACACCCAGTTCAGGGCAATAATTGATGATGACAAGATGAAAGGTGTTTGGGTAAACAAAATGCGCGGTAATGACTATGCCATACCCTTCTTTGCGGATTACGGTGCAAAGACACGTTTCCCCCTTTTCGACGAAGAAATTCCCGAGGTGGACATTTCCGGCAAATGGCAGGTCACCTTCGGACATGATAGGGAAGACAGCTGGAATGCAATAGGAGAATTCAGGCAGGAAGGAAACCGGGTCACAGGAACATTCCTAACTGAAACAGGCGACTATCGCTATCTGGAAGGAAATATCCGGGGTAATGAAATGCTTCTGTCAACCTTCGACGGCTCACATGCATTTCTATTTACATCAAAAATATTACCTAATAACAGCCTACATGGCAATTTTTACAGCGGAAAACACTGGAGCACTTCTTGGATGGCACACAAAAACCCGTTTGTGGAGCTCACCAACCCCGAAGAACTCACCTATCTAAAAGAAGGATTTGAAAAGATAGCCTTCTGTCTGCCAAACAGGTTTGGTGAAAAAATTTGCCTGACAGACGAGCGATATAATAATAAAGTAATCCTTATTCAAATCATGGGCACATGGTGTCCCAACTGTATGGATGAAACAGCTCTATACGCCGATTTCTACAGAGAGTATCATGATAAGGGCCTGGAAATAATCGCTTTGGCATTTGAAAAATCTACCGACAAAGATGCGGTAAAGAAAAATATCGAAAGACTTGTAAAAAACTATGACATAGGATATGAAGTACTGTGGGCAGGGTTATCAGCAAAAGAAGAAGCCAACAAGGTGCTTCCTATGTTGAGCAATATTGTCTCATATCCAACAACACTATTTATTAACAGAAAAGGAGAGATAAAAAAAATATATACCGGGTTTATGGGGCCGGGAACAGGGTCGCACTATAAAAATCTGGTGACAGATCTGCGTTCCTATGTGGAACAACTACTTCTGGAACAAGAATGAATTGAATAATCTCTTTGCTGTTTTGACGTATAATAACTTTTGGAACAGTATTTGAGAAGCTACACCCGGTTGAAGAAAAATAAAACTGTTTTATTGCATATTTATCAAATTAGAGAAACTTCATATAGATTTGATATTGGAAAACAAACCGGTTTTTATAATTTTATGCGCCAAAAATAAATATAAAAAATCTAATAAAAATAAGTTCAACAAAAAACAACTTAGTATGAAAATTACCAGCAGATTAACACTTCTACTGACTATAGTATTGATGAGTGCCACAACACTTTTCGCTCAGGGAGACATCAACGCAGCAGGAGCCATTTTTAATGATGGGAATGAAGCATTGAAAGCCAAAAACTTTCAATTAGCAGTTACAAAATATCAGGAAGCTCTGAGTTTATGCGACATGATCGGCATGGATGCTGACGACCTGAAATATAGTATCGAGAAGCAAATACCTACAGCACAGTATTATCATGGCCTGGACCTGGTAAAAAATAAAAAGGCTACACAGGGACTGAAAGTTCTTAAAGAAGCTTTAGCTAATGCTGAGGCTACAAACAATGAAAAAATTATTCGTGGCAGTCAGAAATATATCTCCAAGATATTAGGCTCTGTTGGGTATAGCAAAACAAAAAAAGAGGATTATGAAGGTGCTCTGAAAACTTTCGATGAAGCACTGTCATATACACCGGAATCAGGAGATATTCATCTTTACCAGGGAATGACCTATAAAAATATGGGCGACAATAATAATATGGACGAAGCTCTCCTGAAAGCTGTCGAATACGCTCGTGCCGAAAACAATGAAAAGACGGCCATGAATGCCATTAAAATAGGCCGTAGCTTTTACCTCGGTCAGGTACAAAAAGATATAAACAGTAAGGATTATAATGGAGCTATCGCCAATGCTGAAAAAATTCTTAAGTACGATGATAAAAACGGTCTGGCATATTATTTTATGGCTGTTGCTAATAACAACCTAAAGAATGCTGATGCTGCCATTGATGCCGCAACAAAATCACTTGAATTCTCCGACAGCGCACAAGAGACACAGGCCGGCATTCACCTTGAATTAGGTAAAGCTTACGAATCAAAAGGAGATAACGCAAAAGCTTGTGAAGAGTATAACCTCGCAGCCTTTGGTAATTTCAAGGCGGAAGCTGAATACAAAATCAAAGAAGTTATTAAGTGTAAATAATACAACACTATTGATAAGACATACATCCCGTGGCGCATATTAGCAAAACGGGATTTTTTTAACCATAAAAAATATAATTATGTTCTCAGTAAACGAATATTTCGACGGAAACGTTAAATCTTTAGCTTTTGAAGCTACTGAAGGCCGCGCAACTATTGGAGTTATGGCAGCAGGCGAATATGAATTCGGCACAACAACAGTTGAATACATGACTGTTACAGCAGGTGAAATGAGTGTACTGCTTCCGGGAGAAACAGAATGGAAAACATTCAAGCCTTTTGAAACATTTATCGTGGAAAAAGATAAAAGCTTCAAAGTAAAGACTACTGGTGACACAAGTTATCGCTGTCTGTACAAATAATATTATTACCGCCCATAATACCTTTTGCGTATCTTTGTTAAAACATAAATAACAATGGAAAATATCCGGTTAAACTATAAAATATGGATAGAGACAGATGATCGGAAGGGTATTATGGGAGATGGTAAATGGCATATTCTAAAAGCCATAGAGAAGTATGGATCTCTCATGGCTGCCACCGAAGCACTGGGAATAACCTACAGAAAAACCTGGGGCGATCTTAAAGAGATAGAAAAGTCTTTTGGATTTCCGCTACTGGAAAAAGTCAGAGGAGGCAAAGAGGGTGGTAGCTCGTACCTTACTCCTCAAGGTAGGGAGCTGGTAAAAGCTTTCGATGAATTTCACGATAATTCAGACAAAATCATCGAAAAAGAGTTTGAGATATTCCTCTCGAAACTAAAAGCAATAGAAAACATACAGGAACAATAAGCCCCTATGAGTATTCTTATCGGAATTGATGATACCGACAATAAAGAGAGCCGCGGTACTGGCTTTCACTCACGGCAGCTCGCAGCTTTGTTGGAAAATGAATTTCAGCTGCACGTTCTCGGTATCACGCGACACCAACAACTGTTGCATCCGGATGTACCATACACTTCACAAAACTCCTCCGCCTGCATCGAAGTTACCGATACAGATATCGAACCCCTAATAAAATTCTGCCGTCAACATCTTGTTGATAATCAGGTGCCGGGATGCGATATAGGATTGTGTGTCGCTCCAAAAGATAAAATCTCAGAAGAAATCCTTAGTTTTGCCCAATCGGTAAAAGTGGTTGTTGTTACTAAAACCCTGGCAAGGCAAATAGCATCAAACAACAACGTTTTTCTTGAAGGATTATGTGGCACTGAAGACGGAGTGATAGGTGCTTTATCAGCTATTGGACTGCGCAAAAGTGGTAATGATGGAAGATTTATTTGGCTCAACGGCCCGGTAAAAGAGCTCCGTGATCTTCCGGAAGGCATTATGACAATCTCTGATATGTTGAAGATTTCCGGAATTCATCATGCGGAAACAGCTGATGGCATAACTGTAAATCAAGAAGACAGAGTGCTTTTGAATCGTTGGGTACGACCGATATTAAAAAATGGAAATGCCGTTTTTATTGTAAATAAATCACAAAAACAAGATAACTATGAGTGGGATACTGCACGAAAAGACATTGTCCGCAAACTCTCAGACTGAGAGATTATCAAAAACGCTTCAGATATTATTACTTTTTGGCATTGGAGTATTTGCTATTGCATTGCGAGGTCGGCTGCGCATGGGTATGAACCTTCCCGGCCACCACGGGCTTTATTTTATGGCACTGCTGTTTCTGGCTCGCAAAAACTCGAAAATGGACATCGCCACAACATGGTCGGCGTTGGGTATTGGAACCATGCTTCTGTTTCCTGTCCTGGGATTCAAAGACCCATTGCAAGCTGTTGTATATGTCTTACCAGGTATTATTCTTGACATTATCGTAATCTTCTCACCTGAAAGGATAAAGAAGAAGGTGCTGTTTCTGGCTCTGGCATGTGGTATCGCCTGGATGTCAATACCATTGACACGGCTTCTCATAAGCCTTACCAGTGGAATTCCTTATGATTCATTTATGAAACACGGATATTTCTATCCGCAACTTACCTGGTTTATGTTTGGCTCTATTGGTGGTCTCGCGGGCATGGGAATCCAAATCCTGGGAAACCGACTCTTCAGAAAAAAATAATATAATCCTCTGCCCGCTTCTAAACAGTTCATTTCAAACAGCTTTAGACCCATAAAAACCATAACGCTCTGTATTTCATCGATATGCACATGTTTTCATATCGGTATTTATTCACTTTTTCTTTTTATACCACTCTTTTTGTGCTACATTTGCATTAATAATTATATACTCACCATAAATCATATTGAACCATGAACATTGAGGAAATGAAAAATGCTCATAAGGTATTAAAGGAATACAAATACAAATGGGCTCCTATAGAAAAGGGTTACAACAACCGCACTCTATATATCAATCTTGATGATAACAGTATCGAAGAGAAACCTGTTACACAATTGATGAAAGATAAATTTGTGGGAGGAAAAGGTTTCGGTTTAAAACTGCTTTGGGATGCCACACGCCCTGAGACCCAATGGGATGACAATGAAAATGAAATTGTTATCAGTGGCGGGCCTATTTGTGGTATCACTCAATATTCAGGTGCAGGCAAAGCAATATGTGTCGGTATCTCTCCTACAGGTAACGTGATGGACTCCAACGTGGGTGGGTTCTTTGGTCCTTTCTCCAAATTTGCAGGCTTTGACGCCGTGGAGGTACAGGGTAAATCAGATAAAGATGTTATCCTCGTTATAGACCAAACCAAAGAGACCGTTTCCATAGAAGAGGCTCCCAAAGAGCCATGGGACAGTCATGTGTTAGCAGAGGTTCTGACAGAGATGTATGCTGAGGACGAGAAGGACAAAAGGAATATCGCCGTTGTATCTACGGGACAGGCAGCAAAACACTCTATCATAGGAATGCTAAACTTCAGCTTCTACGATCCTAAACGTAAAGTGGTACGACTGAAGCAGGCAGGTCGCGGTGGCCTCGGATCTGTATTCCGCAATAAAAACATTAAAGCTATCGTTGCCAAAATCGATGGAGTAAAAGGCAACCTCAACAATGTTGTGGACATGAAAGCCATCATGGAACGTGGCAGGAATTTCAATAAAGAGATGCGTGACCTCGATGCATCGCAATGCGATATGCGCGGTAAAGGCACAGCTCACCTTGTAGAAATCATGGACGATTATGATCTGCTACCTGTTCATAACTACAAATTCGGTTCGCACCCTGACACATATAAAATTGACTCCGATGAGTGGAAAAGCCGTTTTACACAAGGCGTCCCCGATGGCTGCTGGATTGGCTGTAATATGTCGTGCGCCAAAGGTATTGACAACTACGAACTGCGCACAGGTCCTTATAAAGGTGACAAAGTAATCGTTGACGGACCGGAATATGAAAATGCAGGTGGTCTGGGTGCTAACGGCGGTATCTTCAACCCTGATTATATCATCGAAGCAAACTTCTACTGCGACACGTACGGTATATGTACTATCACCTGGGGAACATTGACAGCATTCGTAATGGAGTGCTATGAGAATGGTATCCTCAATGAAGAGCGCACCGGTGGGCTGAAGCTCAACTTCGGAAATGCCGATAACGCCATGGAGATGATGCACCAGCTCGCTCGCGGCGAGGGATTCGGAAAAATCGCCGGAATGGGTGTTCAGAAAATGAAAGAGATGTTCATAGAAAAAGGTTGGGGTGATGCAAATTTCCTTAACGACATAGGCATGGTTAATAAAGGTCTTGAGTATTCTGAATATGTATCTAAAGAGTCGCTGGCTCAGCAGGGTGGGTTTGCAATGACAAACAAAGGACCTCAGCATGATGAAGCATGGCTTATCTTCATGGACATGGTAAACAACCAGATTCCTACATTCGAAGATAAAGCAGAAGCACTTCACTACTTCCCCATGTTCAGAACATGGTTTGGTTTGGTGGGTCTCTGTAAGCTTCCATGGAATGATGTAGAACCCGTGAACAACGCCGAAACTGATGAACCGGCAAAAGTACCGGAGCACGTGGACAACTATGTTACTATTTTTAAAGCCGTTACCGGTCGTGAATTCGATAAAGAAGAGATGATTCGCATGAGTGAGCGCGTATATAACTTCCAGCGCATATTCGGCATCCGCCGTGGCATGGGCACACGTAAATTTGATGCTCAGCCATACCGTGCCGCAGGCCCCGTAACAGCAGAAGAGTATGAATCACGACAGGAACGTTATGATACCCTGATGAAAGAAAAAATCGGTATCGATCCTGAGGGAAAATCTACGGAAGAAAAAATTGCTATCACAAGAAAATTCCGCGAAGAGCAATATGAAAAACTTCTTGATGCTGTTTACCTACGTCGGGGATGGAATAAAAACGGTATTCCAAAACTGGAACACCTGAAAAATATCGGAATGGATCTTCCCGAGCTGGTAGAAGTAGTGAAAGATCTACAGTAAACGAAGAATAACGTCAGCACCGCTGACCCCAAATACACATATTTTAAGCGAAGAAGAGGCTGCCCTGAAAGGGCGGTCTCTTTTTGGTTGGCATTGCCTTTAAAGCACTTTTCTGCATAAGAAATCAACCAAACTCCAGAGGGCTGACACATGTGTCAGCCACACTGCGACAACTCAAAATTTTATCTTACATTTGCATCAAAGAGAAACCATTATTTACTGATAAAACGAAATCTATGAACAAGCCAAGGTATAACTGGTCTATTATTATCCCCGTTTTGATGTCATTCTTCGTAATGAGTTTCATCGATTTGGTGGGTACCGGCGTTGACGAATTACGAAAAGATTCCAACACACCATCGTATATCCTTCAGTTGATTCCATTTGTTGCATTCATTTGGTTTTTTCTCTTATCGGTTCCAGTAGGAATATGGCAGGACAAAGTAGGCAAGAAAAAAGCACTGAATGTTGGTATCCTAATCACAGCCATAGGTCTTATTGTTCCTATCATGGGCAATACTCTTCCTGTTATTCTGGCAGCCTTTGCACTCCTGGGCATAGGAAACACTATTCTGCAAGTATCTGCCAACCCACTTCTTGTGGATGTGGTTCCCAAGGGCAGCTCATCAAGTATTCTTAGTTTCTCACAATTCGTAAAATCTTTGGGGTCCGTTGTAGGTCCATTCGTCGCCGCAGTTATCGGACCGTGGCTGGCAGGTCTGCTGGGAGGAACAACAGGTGGTGAGTGGCGTTATGGGTTATATCTGTTCGCATTAATATCAATAATATCTTTTATTTGGCTCAGTACAGTAAAAGTCCCTGTACAGGTCAACAAGACAGAAAGAGCAACTATGAAATCATGTTTTGCACTGCTTGGAAACAAATACATACTTCTTATGGTACTGGCAATATTTGCTGTCGTGGGTATTGATGTAGGCATCAACTCAAACATAGGAACGTTTCTGACAGAAAAACTTGACGTCAGTATGGAGACTGCTGTCTATGGTAAATCAGTGTATTTCTTTGCCAAGATGACGGGGACATTCATCGGGGCAATGCTGCTTACCCGCATCTCCAGTAGAAAATTCCTTATCAGCTCGGCAATTCTCGCAGCAATAGCGATGATAATACTGGCATTCACTCCCAGCACACTCTCTGCATGGATTATTATAGCTGTCATAAGCCTGGGAGTAAGTAATATATTCCCATTAGTATTCTCTATTACTGTTGAGAAATATCCTCTAAGGGCAAATGAGATTTCAGGTCTTATGATGATGGCCATTTCCGGTGGAGCAATAATACCTTTCCTGGTGGGATATGCCATGAAAATTAATATTAACGGGGGAATCCTTGTGCTATTTATATGTATCATCTTCATATTACTTACAGTGCTTTTCCTGAAAGACAAAAAGAGTAAAAAAGCATAGAACTTTTAAGGTAACACGTTGAATATTTTTACCTTTGCCATATGGCATGGCATGCAATATATACTAAATCTCGTTGGGAAAAAAAGGTTCTGGAGCAGCTTCAGGAAAAGGGTATTACCGTTTATCTGCCATTACTCAAAACACTGAAACAGTGGAGCGATAGAAAAAAGATGGTTGAGGAACCGCTGTTTCGAGGGTACATATTTGTAAATGTAACCGGAAGAGAATACTACGATGCCTTAAACGTTGAAGGAGCACTAAAATATATTAGCATTCAGGGAAAAGCCTCCGTTGTTCCAGAGCAACATATTATTGCAGTAAAACTATATCTCGAACAACACGAAGAGAGTGAGAACGAAGAAGTACCATTGGGCGCAGGAACAGAGGTGGAGATTATCGCCGGTTCATTAACTGGGATCAGGGGAAAGATTGAGTTGAGAGGGAATAGTAACAGAGTTTATATAAATATTGATAGTGTGGGAAAGGATATTTGTGTTAAGATTCCACGGAATTATCTTAAGCCACTTTTTTCTCCCACACGACACACGGAATAAAGAAAACAAATTATACGAATTTTAATATTTTTGCTTTAACATTAAATTAAAACAGATGAAAAGAGTATTAGTTACGCTGTTAGCTATCATGATAGCTGCGCCTCTCCTTTTTGCTCAAGAAGAAAAAAAGGAAGATAAAAAAGGTTATGAATTTACTATGATCGAAGAAATACCTGTAACACCGGTACGTGATCAATACCGCAGCGGCACATGTTGGTCGTTTGCTGGTCTCGCTATGCTTGAGGCAGAACTTCTCCGAACAGGAAAAGGTCAATATGATCTTTCGGAAGCGTTTATCATCCGCCACTGTTTTGAAGAAAAAGCAGAACGCTATGTACGTTGGCACGGCAACCTCAACTTTGGAGGTGGCGGAGCTTTCCACGATGTGACATGGGTATGGAAAAATTTTGGTATCGTTCCTGAAGGAGCATATACAGGTTTACCCGAAGGCGAAGAAAAATTTGTCCATGGTGAGCAGGAAGAGGTGCTTAAAAACTATGTTGATGGGGTTATAAAAAACAAAAACCGTAAACTGACAAAAGTCTGGATGGATGGATATTATGGCATCCTTGATGCGTATCTTGGTGAAAAGCCAGAGAGTTTTACTTATAAGGGAAAAAAATATACTCCACAGACTTTCGCCGATGAGCTTACTCTGGATATGAACGATTATGTTGAGATCGGATCTTTTACTCACCACCCTTTCTATGAAACATTTATCATTGAGGTACCCGACAACTGGCTTCACGATGTCGTTTATAATGTACCACTGGATGAGATGATGGAGATTATCGATAACTCCATAGAAAACGGTTATACTGTTGGTTGGGGTGCTGATGTCAGCGATAAAGGTTTCTCATGGAAAAATGGTGTTGCCATACTTCCTGAAAAACCAATTGAATCAAGCGCAGGGTCTGAGGTTGCAAAATGGAGCGAGATGACAAAAAATGAGCAACAGAGCAAACTATACAACTTCGACGGAACCGTTACTGAGAAAAATGTCACTCAGGAGATGCGTCAGGAGAACTTTGACAACTACATGACTACTGACGACCACGGCATGTTACTGTGTGGTATTGCCAAAGATCAGAATGGCAACCATTACTACAAGGTGAAAAACAGCTGGAACACTACCGGTAATGACTACGAAGGATTCTTCTTCGCAAGCAAACCGTTCGTGGCACAGCAAACCATAGATGTTATGGTTCACAAAGATGCTATTCCTGAGAATATCAGAAAGAAACTTGGTCTGTAATCAGATCACATAATATTTTTGAAAAGGCTGTTTGGAGGATTCCTTACAGCCTTTTTTATTTCCCCGGTAACACACACGGGGAGACAAAGATAATCACGACAATGCGTTTCTACGGAAGTAGCTATAGGGTGTCAATAAAACAATTGCTTGAGCTCTGCATGACTCATTTTAAATATCGGGTTTTCGCCTGAACGAATTATCTCTTGCGCAAGCTCACGTTTTTGATTCTGCAAAAGAAGCATTTTCTCTTCAATGGTGTCTTTTGAGATAAATCTGTACACAAAAACGCTCTTCTCCTGCCCTATTCTATGGGTACGATCTATAGCTTGGTTTTCAGATGCGGGGTTCCACCACGGATCCAGGATAAAGACATAATCAGCTTCGGTAAGATTTATCCCCACACCGCCGGCTTTCAGTGATATCAGAAACACTTTTATATTCTCACTCTCACGAAAATTCCGAATCACCTTCTCTCGGTCGTTGGTACTTCCGGTAAGCATCTCGTAATCAATACCAATAGCATCAAACTCGGCGGAATAAATTTTTAGATGTTCCACAAATGAGGAGAACATCAGCACTTTATGTCCCTCTTGGGTAACGGTTACAACCCTCTGTAAAACAGTATCAAATTTCCCCGACTCGCTATTTAATTTTCCTGTCAGCTGAGGATGACAAGCTATTTGCCGCAGTTTTGTGAGAGCCTGCAACACCGCAAATCGGTTTTTAGGGATATCATCTTCTTCTATCTCATTAAGAAGTTCGTTACGCACACGTGATTTCTCTTCTTCATACTCCGTTTTTTGCTCTACGGCCATAACACACCATACAGTTTGCTCCATTTTCGCAGGAAGCTCTTTTGCCACCATATTTTTTGTTCGCCTAAGAACAAAAGGAGCAATAATTTTTCTTAGTTTATCCATCTTTTCCTCACTACCGGCTTTCACGATAGGTTTCAGGAACACACGTTTAAACATTGACTTATCGCCAAGCATTCCGGGATTCACAAAATCCATCTGCGCCCACAGATCCAGAATAGAGTTTTCAACAGGGGTGCCTGAGAGGACAAAACGACGCTCGGAGTTCAATGTAGTAACAGCTCTGTGTGTTTTAGAATCAGGATTTTTTATCATCTGACTCTCATCGAGAATAACATTCTTAAAATTAATTTTCTGCAATTCAGAGACATCATTTCGAAGAGTGCCGTAAGTTGTAAGTATGATATGATATTTCAAGAACCTATCATAATCATTGGAACGGGAAATACCGGCATGTCGGTAAACCAATAGTGAGGGAGCAAACTTCTCTAGTTCAAGATACCAGTTATGAACCAGCGATGCGGGCATAACAATTAAGGAAGGCCAATCCAAAGGCAGTTTCCCATGCATGTCATCTGCGAACAGATCCAATTGACCCGAATCATCCTGTAGCGAATTATCTTTCGGCTGGGCATCTTCATATTGCGAAATAAGATAAGCTATAGTTTGTACTGTTTTTCCCAGGCCCATATCATCCGCCAAACAACCGCCCAATCCTGAATGATCAAGCTTTCTAAACCATCGGTATCCATCGATCTGGTATGGTCGTAGGGTAGCATTAAGTGCTTCCGGTGGCATCAATTCTTCAGCATCACACCCATCGTCTACAGTGTCAGGCAAACTCCATCCCAACTCCTTAAAAACAGGATAGAAAGAGCTATTAATCCTCACCTTCTCACCTTTAAATTTCCCAAGCTCACACAAATCGCCATACTGTGCAAACCACTCCTCCGGAATGATAAAAATAAGACCATCACTATCTCTATACTCCCGTCGACCGTTTAAAATATTATTCTTCAGTTTGGAAAAAGGTATCTCTACACCATTTTCCAAAACGACAATCATCTTCAAGTCAAACCAGTCATTTCCGTCATCCCGATTCATTTCAAGGGTTATTCCACCCAGATAATAATTTTTTTCATAATAGTTATTTTCAAGATAAAAACCCTCTTCCTTAAATCGTCCGGCATTAGCATTCACCCACTGTAGGAATGATTCCGTGGAAACGTCTGCCTCCTTTACCGACCAGGTACCACGAGCAATACTGACCATTCCCATATCAGATAATTTATGATTTATGATACTCTCGGCCTTGGCATCACGGTGTATCTTAAGAAAAAAATATTCATCATCCTCAATATTAAGGTCCACGAAAACCTTTCCAGTATTTGCAGCATCAATACGTTTCTCTCCATAAATATAGTATAGTAAAAGAGTAGGTTTAAAAAATGGATTGTATTCAAAACTCAATACCGGAATGGGAGCAGGATATAGATCCGTGATATCAAAACCTTTTGCAATAACATTTCCGCCACGAACACTCTTACGGATATATTTTCTAAAATACTCCTTTTCATTCCTTTGGGGAATAAGCAGGCTCTCTTTTTTTAGGAACGGTTTCAATTTATTGGCATCAAAATCTTTATGGAAATAATATAGTTTATCTTCCATCAGCACCCATGCGGGAAGGGTTGTAAGAATCACTGTATTAAGTTCACTAACAGGCAGTAATTGATTTTCATAATGAAAAGTAAGACGATAATCAATTCCATCATCACATCGGTCAAACTGCATCGTTGTATCTATGGGCTGCGTAGAAAAGCCTATTGCATCGCCAAGAAAAACACTTCTTGTATCTTCGCGCATAAAAACCAGTAATCCAATTTTCATTGCTTTAAAGAGAACCTCGCTAACAGCTTTTTGCACTTCCGGACGAATAATCTTCTTGATACGTTCCGGCTCTATAGTTTTCAGAAACGAAGAAGCCGTTTCTTTATTTTTTTTGGTACAAAAACGCCGAAAGAGCTCATGATCAGAGTATGATTCAGCCTTTTTTGCCAAAGCGGAGATATCATCATTCACCTCATCCTGCCAGGCTTCCACATGAGCATTTGTAAATCGTTCCGAGAGGGCAAATACTGTTTTGCCGGAAGGAACAACAAGATATGGCAATGCGATGTAACCCAACATGGAATTCCTTTGGAGCAGAAGCACCAAATATTTACCATGTATCTCAATCATTGATTATTACTATTTTATAAATCCGGAACTATGGGCGTTCCATAGTATATATAGCCTCTATGTCACTATCCGAAAGCTGTACATCATAGATACGTACATCATCGATCTTGCCGGTGAAGTAACCACCAAAACCGATATAATAGGGACCCTCGGAAGTAGTATATGTTCCTGTTGGAAGGTCACTACCGATAGTTAAAGGTATATTATCAATCTGAATCAACTTACCCTCGACATTATCAAAGAATCCTGTAGGAGCACCATTCATATAAAACTTTAGACTCTTATTGGTATAAGAGACAGCATAATGATTCCATTCTCCTTCTGTAATAGGATAATCGAGAATCATTTCGTCATTATTAACCTCATTACCATAGTCATTCACACAATGAAATGTAGTATATAGATATTGACTTTGCACCTGCATCATGTAGCCAAAACGTCTGCTGAGAGCCATAACGATATTCTTGAATTTGTCATCACCGGAAGCTTTGTTAAACCACAAAGAAATAGTGATTGCCTCTTCAGGGTTAAATTTCTGATTATAAGGAATCTCAATGTTACCACCTTTTTCAAAATGATACGCTCCATTATCATTGCCATATCTGTCGGTAGTCAGGGAAGGGGGATCTCCGGCACCAAAATCTATATGACCGGCTTTTGGTGTTCCATCAAACCCATTTCCCGAAGCATCATTGGCATTAGCATCAAAAGGGAGATATAGCACAAGGTTTTCAGGTGCTATCTGATCAATTACAAAAGTGTTATAGACATTTATGGCACTTTGCAGGGCAGATACGGCGTTGTCCACTTCTATCTGGGTTACTGTTTCCTCATTTCGCACCTGTTTTGCAATATTTATGGCATCCTTCAGCGTTGTACGAGCTTCAGCGGGGAACTGTCCCGGAAGAGTGCCTTCATCTGTGGAGTTATATAACTGTTCTGCATCAGCGATGGTAGCATCCATAACAGAATAATCAATGGCATCTTCGGTATCACATCCCGTAAAGGTAGTAATGGTAAGGAAAAAAATTGCTGAAACGAAGATTGAAGAAATTGTTCTGAACATATTTTCTGTTTTTTGAAATAAATTATTCTACAAATATAATACTTGTATAATGATAGTGACGACTGCGCCGAGGATTTTTGTAATTTTATGCTTTTATAACAGTAAACTACACGGGATAAAATCTCAATTAAACAATATCTGGAGATTATAACTAAATATCATGATGTTGTAGCTGGGAAGCGGATATATTTTATGACTGAAGCGATGAATAAACCATTTATAAAAAATGTGTACAGTCTCACTGAACTGGCTGCGGAGATAAAAGAGGTTATCCATAGTCATTTGCGCAGACCTGTATGGATAAAAGCCGAGATATCCGAATTGAAGGCCGGGCAGAGAGGGCACTACTACCTTCAGCTTGCTGATAAGCAATATGGCATCATAGAATCGCAGATGAGGGCTAACATCTGGGCAGGTGTTGCAAACCATATCATCCCATCTTTCGAGGGCTCCACAGGAATAAAACTAAGCAAAGGTCTGACAATACTATTCCATGGAACGGTTCAATATCACAAGATTTATGGCCTTTCGGTGAGCATACAGTATATCGATCCGCAATATACGTTGGGAGAGATGGCTCGAGAGAAAGAGGTAGTTATTGAACGTTTGCGCAAAGAGGGGTTCTGGGATATGAACCGCGAGCTAGTCGTGCCCACGGTACCTCAGCGACTGGCTGTTATAGCCGCACCGGGGAGCAAAGGCCTTAACGATTTCAACAAAACCCTAAAAACATTCTGTCCCCACATCAGCTTTAGCATCACGCTATTCTCTTCCATCATGCAGGGCGAGAATGCCGCAGCGGATATTATCCGTAACCTGCGCATTATTGAAGATCAGCACATGGACTTCGACACGATTATTATGATCCGCGGAGGAGGAGCAGAACTGGATCTTAAGTGCTTTGACGAATATAAGCTGTGTGCTATCATGGCTCAGGTATCTTTACCGGTAATTACAGGCATCGGCCACACTGATGATGAAACAATATGTGACCTTATAGCTTCGGTACGAAGAAAAACGCCCACCGATACCGCTATGTTCATTTGTGAACTAGTCAATGACTTTCAGGAGAGGGTAAATATTGCGGAAGAGGTAATACTTAGAAATGCAGGTGTAATGCTACAAGATTCTGAAAAAGAGATATCTGATCTGGAAAAACGTATTCACAGGGCGGTAAAGAATGAGATCCGTTTTCAGAATAACCTCATACACAATATGGCAGATAAGGTTTCAGCGGACTCGGGCATAATAATACGTGAAGAGGAAAAAAAATTACTATATAAAACAGATGAGCTGAAACAACGCTCGGAAAAAATCATTGCAAATCAGAGTTCTAATCTTGAAAGAATGCTCGCTGTAATAACAAACAAAAAAGATATTGTGATTCAAACAGAGAGGATCAGAGTAGAGACTCTTAACAAAATGATTCGCATTTTACATCCAGAAAACATTCTACGTAGAGGATACAGTATTACTACTCTCAAGGGGAAAGCTCTTATAAATACGGAGGTATTGACTCCCGGAGATGAGATAGAGACCATACTCTTTAAGGGTGCTTTCACATCAATTATTACAAAAAAAGAAAACAAATAGATATGGCAAAGAAGAATATCAGCTACGACGAGGCAATAACGGAGCTTGAAAACATTGTTGCTGAAATGGAAGATGAAAACATCGGCATCGACGATCTCAGTTCCAGGGTAAAAAGAGCGACAGAGCTCATCGGTGTATGCCGTAGAAAGTTAACTTCAACCGAAGAAGAGGTTAATAATATCCTTAAGCAGGGAAAAGATACAGATACAAAGGAATAGTTGTTATACTATTCCTACAAGCTGTGCCAGAAGGTAGAAGTAATGCGCCAAAATCCCTGCGAACAGCCCTCCTACGGTATGTGAGAGCAGTGCTTTTGAAGTAAGTTGGCGGTAGCCCAATGTATCCAGCATAGCAGTGTGAGTACTCAGATAACCACTCCAGCACATACCCATAGCAGTAAACACTGCGATGGCATTTCCATTTATCAGCCCCTGGGCCACATACATCTTAACCAGGGAGAGAGCTGCACCTACAGCACCCAGCGAGGTGATAGGAAATGCGATTAGCTCAGGATCTTCAAAACCAAAAAGAAACTCAAAAACACCACTTGCATAACCAGCAAGCTTGGGCAAGAAAGGAACACCCTCGTATGCAAGACCCTGATAACCGACTGCGGCATCATTGGGACCAAAAGTAAGTATCATTACGATTGTTGATATCACCAATACTCCGGGAATAATAGAGAGGCCAAGCTGCACACCGGACTTGCCACCGTCAAGGATGGAGTTTAAAAGACGCATAAACGTGGATCCTTCTGATTTGAAAGAGATCTGTGTATTATCTCCAGGGGTTTCATTGACAGATAATTTCTCCAACTCCTTGCGCGATAACCGCTGCATCATACGAGTAGAGATGATAGCTCCGCAAATTGCACCTGCCAGGCCAATCATTGCAGGACCGAAGTATCCGAATCCACTCATAAAGGTTATCACAATAAGTCCCATACCGAAAGAGGTTCCAAAGTTGGTAAGAGATACCAATTCGTAGGTTTTAAAGTAGCGGCTGAAATTTTTATCATTGGATAGCGCGATAATCGCGGGGTTGTCGGAGAAGAAGGTCATAACACCTGCCAGGGCTGCCACGCCGGGGAGGTTAAAAAGAGGACGCATCAATGGCGCCAGCAGAGCCTCCAGGAGGCGCACAACGCCGAATTCGATCATCAAACGGCTTAAAGCTCCTGTGAGAACCGTTATACCCATAAGGTAAAACACCGTATTCATAAGTAAATCCCACGCTGTATTCATAATGGTATTGAGCATATTTGCAACGCCCATAACGGAGCTCAGACCACCGAAAAAAGCAAAAAATATAATCAAGAACACAAAAGCTTCATATCTTCTCTTCTTAAGAAAATCTGAATTTCGAATTTGTTTTAACACCACCATTGTAAATTATTTAGCATTGTTATCTCTTCGCAATTGCGCGCAAAAGTAAACAAGAAATCAACACATGCAAAATGAGACTAAAAAATATAACGATATGTTAACACCCAATAATTAAGTGGCTTAAAATCAGCTTTTTAAAAATTACTAAAAACCTTTTGAACGAATTAAAAAAGGGTGTACTTTTGCGGCCTAAAAACACAATACAGCTATGAAGAATATTGCCTTGGTAATAATGCTACTTTTTATGGCTACACTGTATGGTTTTTCAGAAGAAACGCCATCAGAAGTCACCTCCACCGGTGGATTAAAATGGGACGCTTCAGTGTCGTTACATAATCAGCATTATTGGCGTGGCAACAAAACAGGCCATGGAGTAAGCTTCCAAGCCGGAGCTACCATGCAACTGTCTGAAGGTTTCTCTGCCGGAATATGGAATGGATCAGCCCTGAATGGTTCGTTTAAAGAGATAGATTTTTACTTCACTTATGCTAAAAAAGGGTTCTCGATCAGCGTTTTGGATTATTACTGTCCCAGAGAGGCGGTATTCAGTTCAGAGTTCAGAGATTGGAATCAGCCCAGCACACCACATCTTATTGATATACAATTGGGTTACTCCTTATCAAATACTCCTTTCAGTGTAATGGTCAGTACCATGGTTTGGGGCAGCGACCTTGACGACAATAACGAAAACTACTACAGCACATATCTTCAGATGGGGTATAACAAAGACTTTAATGATA
This sequence comes from uncultured Bacteroidales bacterium, assembly GCA_964474455.1. Classification (GTDB taxonomy): domain Bacteria; phylum Bacteroidota; class Bacteroidia; order Bacteroidales; family BM520; genus BM520. The sequence continues at coordinate 64,679 of CAYYSU010000002.1, read as the reverse complement.
TGAGCACTAGCTTTATCCTGGGCTACAGCCCCTGGGAGAGCATGTATGGCAGCGAGGCAGGACTAGTAAATATTGAAACTTCCGCCGACTGCAAGGTATTAGAAAAGGAGAATCTATCTATGAGTATAAACACAAAGTTCATCTACAACCCTGTAATCAGTAACATATATTTTGGAGCCGCTCTTTTTATTAAGAGAAATTAATAATACTGCGTATTATAATTTCCGGTATAAAAAAAGCTCTCCTTAAGAGAGCTTATTCAGAGCGAAAGACGGGACTCGAACCCGCGACCCCAACCTTGGCAAGGTTGTGCTCTACCAACTGAGCTACTTTCGCATTGGTACCCGGAGCGGGAATTGAACCCGCACGGCCGCAATGGCCAAAGGATTTTAAGTCCTTCGTGTCTACCAATTCCACCACCCGGGCAAACTGATTATTTCAAAAAAAGGATCCCCTATTGAACAGAGATCCTTAGAGCGAAAGACGGGACTCGGACCCGCGACCCCAACCTTGGCAAGGTTGTGCTCTACCAACTGAGCTACTTTCGCATTTCTTTTGGGACTGCAAATATAAGGCGATTTTTCTTTATTGTGCAAGAACCCATTAAAAAAAATGCACTTTTTTTGTTTTCACCCTCGGAATCAAAAGAATATTATTATTTATAAATAATCTAGCATCATATTCCTTTGCACATTGCTAATATATTTGCTCTTGCCAGTGATAGATTAGCCCCCGAGCAGTTTCTTTATTTCATTGAGTTTCATCAGCGCTTCCACCGGTGTTAGTGAATTTATATCGGTATGTAAGATATCATCCCGAATTTGGTAGAGCAATGGATCGTCGAGTTGAATAAAGGAGAGCTGCATCTCATCGGAGAAAGCGGAATTACTCTTTCCTATGCCTTCCTGGCTATGGCTTCTCTCCAGCTGCTTTAGCATATTTCCTGCTCTGTGAGTTACCATTGCGGGCATACCTGCCATCTGGGCCACATGAATACCGAAGCTATGTTCTGTACCTCCTTTGGCGAGTTTACGTAAAAAAATGATCTTATTATTTATCTCTTTTACGGAGACATGATAGTTCTTTATGCGCTTCATGGTAGCAGCCATCTCATTAAGCTCATGGTAATGCGTTGCAAAGAGCACCTTTGGGCGATAAACCTGATGATTATGAAGAAATTCGGCAATGGCCCAGGCAATGGAAATTCCGTCATAGGTAGAGGTTCCACGGCCAATTTCATCCAATAAAATAAGACTTCTATTGGAGATGTTATTGAGTATCGATGCCGTTTCATTCATCTCCACCATAAACGTTGATTCTCCGGAGGAGATATTATCTGATGCTCCTACGCGGGTAAATACTTTATCCACTAGGCCTATGGCAGCGTGTTTGGCGGGGACAAAAGAGCCCATCTGAGCCATAAGTACAACAAGAGCTGTCTGACGTAGTAAAGCAGATTTACCGGACATATTTGGGCCGGTGATAATCATTATCTGCTGGCGTTCATTATCAAGATAAACGTCATTGGCAATATATTTCTCTCCCGGCGGCAGTTGTTTTTCAATAACCGGATGGCGTCCGTTTTTTATGTCAATGGCATATCCTTCATTAAGCACCGGGCGCGTGTATCCGTTCTCTTTTGCCAGTTCAGAGAAAGAGAGTAGGCAATCCAGCTGGGCTAGTAGTTGAGCATTAAGTTGAACCGGCTGTATATACTCTGCCGTTGCCAGCACCAGTTCTTCGTAGAGGCGTGATTCCAAAATGAGAATCTTCTCCTCAGCATTGAGGATCTTTTCTTCCAGCTCCTTTAGCTCCGGCGTGATATATCGTTCGGAGTTTACCAGTGTTTGTTTTCTCACCCAGGATTCGGGAGCTTTTTCTTTATGGGTGTTGGTTACCTCAAGGTAGTATCCAAATACATTGTTATAGCCTATCTTAAGGCTGGGGATTCCTGTTTCTGCTGATTCGCGTCGTTGTATTTGTGCCAGATAGTCTTTTCCACTATATGCAAGTTTTCTCAACTCATCAAGATCCTGAGATATACCTTCACGGAATACGCCTCCTTTCTGCACCTGTGTTGGTGGTTCATCAACAAGTTCTTTTTCCAGGCGTTGCCGTATCATATCACAAGGATTGAGCCTGTCGCCGATGCGTTGTAATGCTTCGTTATTGTTGTTTCCGCAAGCTTCTTTCACCGGATCTATTGCCAGGAGTGCGTTTTTCACCTGCACCAGTTCACGTGGATTGATACGAGCGGTGGCAACTTTAGATATCAGGCGCTCCAGGTCACCGATCTGTCGTAGCTGTGAGGAGATTTCATCTGATAGGGAGTCGTTAGCCTGGAATGTCTCAACCACATCTTGGCGTTCGGTAATGGGTTTCACCTCCTTGAGAGGAAGCACTATCCATCGTCGCATCATACGGCTACCCATTGGAGAGATTGTTTTGTCCATCACATCCAACAGGGTGGTTGCGTTTTCATGAGGTGAATGCAGCAGCTCCAGGTTACGGATGGTAAACCTGTCGAGCCACACATATCTGTCCTCCTCTATCCGTGAGAGGTTGGATATATGTTGAACCTTATCATGACGTGTTTCTGACAGGTAGTGCAGTGCGCCGCCTGCGGCAATAATTCCCTGATCCATATCTTCTACCCCAAAGCCTTTCAGCGAGTTGGTCTGGAAATGGCGGATCAGATTTTCGTATGCAAAATCGTAAGTAAAAACCCAGTCATCGAAAGTGGAGATATAGAAATGATTACCAAAGATACTAAAAAACTCCTCACGTTTATTTCTTTGCAGTATCACTTCGCTGGGATTAAAGCTTTGGATAAGTTTCTCTACATATTCGCGGCTACCCTGTGCCAACAGGAATTCTCCTGTGGAGATATCCAGAAACGAAACGCCACTTTGGTGATTATCCATGTGCAGGCACGCCAGGAAGTTATTCTCTTTTTGCTCAAGTATTTTGTCATTATATGAAACTCCGGGCGTAACCAGTTCGGTAACTCCCCTTTTGACGATTGTTTTTGTTAGTTTAGGATCCTCAAGCTGATCACAGATAGCGACCTTCTGCCCTGCTTTCACCAGCTTTGGAAGGTATGTGTCGAGTGCATGATGGGGAAATCCCGCCAGGGCGATTTTGGCTGCGGCACCGTTTGATCGCTTGGTAAGCACTATGCCCAGAATATCTGAAGCCTTTTTTGCATCTTCGCCAAAGGTTTCATAAAAATCCCCCACCCTAAACAATAGCATTGCATCGGGATACTTTGCCTTTATACTATTGTATTGTTTCATCAATGGAGTTTCATTACCCCCCTTAGCACTCTTCTTTACCATATTATTACTGTAAGAAGACAAAGATACTTATTCCTTAAAAAAGATAAAAAGAAAATCTCCCTACCTTTGCCGTTAAAAAATATACGTTATGCGAAAACTGAGAAACGATGAGTTGGGGCGACCGGAGGTTGAGGATTATAAAAAACTGAAAAAAATTCCTCTCGTGGTAATACAGGATAACATCAGGAGCCAGAATAATACCGGATCTGTTTTTCGCACCTCTGATGCGTTTTTAGTTGAGAAGATAATACTCTGTGGATTTACCGCCACACCGCCACACCGCGAGATTCAAAAGACAGCCCTGGGTGCTACAGATTCTGTGACGTGGGAGTACGTTGAAGATACCGTAGAGGCAGTAAAAAAGCTTCAGCAGCAAGGGTATAAAGTCTTTGCTATCGAGCAGGCGGAGGAGAGCATAGATCTTGAGGATTTCACTGTAACAGACGAGGATAAGATTGCCATTATTTTTGGCAATGAGGTAAAGGGTGTTTCGCAGGAAGTGGTGGATGTGTGTGACGGATGCATCGAACTGGCGCAATATGGTACTAAGCACTCGCTAAACATATCCGTTTGTGCTGGAGTAGTGATTTATAATCTGTTTCAGAAAATGAAGACGGAAAGAGAATAATAGCTATTGGTTATTCATCGCATTGATATGAGCATTATACTCATCAATAAACTTATTTAACTCCTTAACAAGCTGGTTTCTTATGACTGATTCTTTCTTAAGATTTTCACTAATGGAATTAACTATTTCAACCTGTTTATTGTATTGATTCATCTTTTTCTCACACTCTTCAAAAAGTCTGTCATCGTTAATAACACCATTACAACCCATCTCAGCAATAACACTATTTTGTTCTGTAATTGCTGCCGTTAGTGCTTCATACTCAAAAGTCAAATAATCGAGGTTATTTTTCAGCGAATCCACAACGCTTTGCATGTCATTGATTCGCATATTCAGGAATCGGGATTTTCTATCTAGGAACAGGAAATCTTCGCCGTAGGATGTCTCCAGGGAGTCATAATAGTCCTGAAGGGTATGCAGTGAAGTAAAAACACGCTCACCGTTCTCTTCTATCTCAAAGATTGCAGGATTATCAAGATCACCTTGTTTAAAAGAGTCGTACGGGATACTACCCATCGGGCGGACATTAGTAGTCTCGATATATATGTATGGGGAGTTGAATGAGCCATGTTTCTGCGGTACTTTCAGCCCCACACCCATATGTTCAGCATCAAAAAAAGCAAACATAGCCACTTTATAGCCCGAGTAAACAAGTAGCTTTCCCAGAAGGACCGATTTGTCGGAGCAAACACCGGAATGATCCATAAAAGTTTGCCATGGGTATTTGATATACTCACCGGGATTATATTTTTCATAATCAATATTTTCCTGTACATATCTCACCAGGTTATCGACATATTTCCACTCCGACGGGTATTGTAATCGCAGAGAATCAAGGAATGGAGCAAAGAAAGCTGAATCCTTTCGATCGTTAAAAAACAGATTCAGACGATGTTCTTCAGTGAAGTAACGCTCAAGCGACACTTCTAACCCAGGTTTATTCTGATAATAGATATACAAAGCATCAGCTGAGTCGGGTTGTGACTCGCTCTGGGCCATAATGGAAGAATTACAAGTCAGCAAGGTACATAGAAGAAAAAAGGTCGTAAGAATCTCGTGTTTAGCCCGCATATCACAAAGATAAAAAAAGATGTCAGGTCGGCAAGCGACAAAAAAGGCAACCTGTGGTGGGGCTGCCTTTTGTATGTTTTTAGGAGTCTCTTCCAAAGATAAGATCTCCGGGTGTCTTCTGCAATAGACTGTGAATAATCTTCTTGTAACGCTGGAGTGTCACAAGAACTATTGAGAACACAGCCAAAATAGTAATTATCAAAGGCATTGTTGCCGGCGGATTGCCAAAAGACCAAAGGTTAAAGAAGAGTCCTTTGTCAAGATCCCTTATCAGGCATGACATAATAAGCCTTATAAGCCCAAGGTATCCCAGTAATGAAGCTATTATTAATGAGAATGTAAGTGGGATAAACAGGTATACCATCATCAATCGTCGATAAATAAGCTTCAAGCCACCAGTTCCAAAAGCCATCAGAGTACCAATATTCATCTTTATCTTATTAAGATGATTTTCAAATACATTAGACAGGAAGCTGGCAATACTATATACACTTAAAATCACCAGGATTATTGATAGTCCCATGGTAAGTTTTGTAATATAGTTATAGTTCTTGAGAGACTCAATTTTCGCCATATCCAGATTTATATACGGATATTTAGGTTTAATATATTCATCTTCAAAAGATTGAATATGGTTTAGTTTATCAAAATGAATTGTTAAACGATCCAGTCTTCTGTCTGCTCTGGCCACCTGTTCCTGTGTATAATGATCAACAGTATATTTCATGGTCACCGGAAGCTCTTTAAGGCTGGTAATTTGCACCAAATCATCAAACAACATAGCGATTTGGTTATAAGAGGGTTTACGTCCCATAAAGGCAATGTTCATAGAGTATCCAGGTACATAAGCGGATGAATCGACTTTATATTTCAAAAGGCGGGGCTGCCGGACTCGAAAATTCGCACCATCGATAGAAACTCTGCTGTTATTGTCGTTAAGATAGGTTTTAACTGTCTCCATCATATTTTCCGCCACGAGGGTGTCCTGAGAGTCAAGGTAAATCTCCAGGCTCTTGGTGTTGTCGGGCGAATAAGGGATATTAGTTTCCGTAATCGGCAGCACCAGGTTTGCATGAAGGAACCCAGTGATAAGGAAAGATATCTCGTCATCAAGATCCCCTGGTAATCGCCTCAGGACAGCTCTTACAGGAATTGGTATATCAGCAGAAACATCCTCTGACTCCATCACATGAACAGGGATAAATTTCGTATCTGCATTAAGGCCCAGATCCAGAAGCATCTTTTCTGATATTATTATACCGTCATCATTGTAAGATCGGAATCCTTTAGTCTCTCCTGTAATTACATTCGATCCCTTGAGCAACTCCTTCAGAATGGGATCATCTTCATTCATGGTTCTACCTGTGAGCATGGTAAGTTTACCATTGTTTTTTCTGAATTCAAGAGGAAAAAGAGTAAAACCAGTAGCTTTATTAACCCCGTAGGTTTGTAACGCGACGGTGTCATTGTTGAGTGTTTCAATCAGCAAATCAACATCGCTCTGCCTGTCATGCTGAACAGCCACGTTCATTGATTTAACAAATGGATCCTTCATTTTATCCCCGAGATATATTAAACTACCATTAGCAAATCCAATAGCCAGAAAAGTCACCAGCATAATGATAAACACAGTCCAGAAGTTCCGTAAACGGCTGTGATACCCCAGTAGCTCAATACTCTCTTTTTCATAGAAGAGCTTTGTAAATTCAGGATATAATCCGGTTTTGTCAGGGATTCGGCGCGTTAGCCATAGGAAAAACCTGTAAAGAACATCTTTAAATCCTTTCTTTGATTCCACAAATTCAGCATCCTTTATCTTTTCCCTTAATGCAGCGGCCCTTTGTTCATCGGTATAATCCTTATCAACAGCTAAGAGTTTCTCTATTTTTTTCAGGACTTCTCTCCTTGTATATTTGTCATGATGATTATCACCATAAGGTGTTGTCCAGTTATGGCACGCACCTTTGTGCTGTTCAGTATTTTTATTAACAGCTTCTTTAACAACGGGCGCGGAAACTTTTTTTTCATCCTTCAATAGGTTCTCAAGGTATATGATAAATTGCTCATTAAAGATGCCCTTACATATCGCAGGGTTTTTTATTTCAGATAAAAACGCCTCGAGGTAGTCATTAACAGTGATATATTTACGGGACTGATAATTACCTTTTGAATTCACTCTTTGTTCATTGAGTTCATTCATTATTTCCTGTCTCAGGGCAATAATATTATCTACCGTATTTTCCATATCAAATGCATGGCGCACTGACGATTTAAAATCATACTCTTTATGTATGAGGTCGTCGTCATCGGTATTTACGAAGATATGCTCCGGGTGGATAGTACCTTTTCCGTCAATTTTCGTAATAACAATAATCCTGTCAGCATATTTCACTGCCAGATCCAGATCGTGTGAAACGATAACAGTACCTGTTTTTATCTCTTCCGACTGGGTTGATTTAATATAATTATGCAGAATACCCATAACCTCAAGGGATGTTTTTCTGTCGAGGTTACCGGTAGGCTCATCACCGAAAAGCACTCGGTATTCAGGGATAAGTGCTCTGGCGAAAGCGATACGCTGACGTTGGCCTCCACTAACATTCTGTGGGCTGATGTCAAGGTCCAAATCTCCCAAACCAAGGGTACGGAATATCAGCAGAGCCTTCAAATATGCTTCTTCAAAACTATGACCGTTTAGCATATCCGTGATACACACATTCTCCAATGCGGAGAAGTTGGGCATCAGGTTGGTATTCTGGAATATAAAGCTGTAGTTATCCTTGCGTATTTTCTCACGGATGGCAACATTCTCAGTCGTTTCATCCCAGATGTTGGGGTTTGTGATATCCCTGGCTTCTATCTCTCCTGTAGCGCTGTTATACACATTAAACTTGATACTCATACCCTGATTCATATCCGAGGGGAAGGTGTCATTCATAAGTCCAATGGTCTCGAGCATGGTACTCTTTCCGGCACCGGAAACACCAACAATAAATGTTATCTCTCCGGAGTTGATTGCTAACTCATCTATTGACAGAACTTTCCGTTCATTTTCCGTCCCTTTGTCTTTATAGGCAAAAGATGAGTTTTTAATTTCAATTACGCTCATGTTGGTATATATTGTCTTAATGCTTTGTTTGTTTCTTATTTCATAAAAGGAAACTTATCAATGGGAATCCAGTATGCTGTAAATGTATTAAATGCCCTGGTACCATATCCCTCAAAGGAGACACCCTGCAGGGATGTACGAGCTGCTTTTACGGCTCTATAAATAACTTTCAGCTCAGTAACGGAGCATCGGTTTTCAACTTCCACATCTTTAATTCGCATATTTAATACATCAGAGTATTTTCTTGAGAATTGTAGTCCCGGACAGTCAATAATAGACTCGAAAAGGGTTCCTATTTTCATTTCCTGAAGATCATCACCTTTATCACCGGAGTATATTCGTGCCAGGTCGGTAAGGGTTGAAGTTACTAATTTTCGCTGTTTTCTGTTATCAGAACCACCACTTTGGAATGCTTTTTCCACTCGCCTTAGGTCACGAACAAGTTGTTTCTTGGCAGAAGATGATGCTAATACATCAAAGGCCCACAAAGAGTATTTTGAATCTTTAGATTTTATGGGAGCATAACCCTCGAAATAGAGCTGCACCTTTTTACTAAGCATAAAGCTAAGCTTCTCCTGGAATTCGTCAGAATCGGGCGAAAGGCCTTCAATCTCGGCTATCTGTTCGATGATATATGATAACCCGCGAAATTCTGCCATATCAAGATCGTTTGGATCGAAACCATACTTAACACTAATTTCATCTATTGACTTACCTCCATAAAGCACATCGTATATCATAGACATAAAAATCGAGGTACTTTCAGCAGATTTATCAATACTGGCGTTGATATTCTTTGTAAGAATGCTCTCACTCATATCCGAACCGGTATTATATAGCACTTTATTGGCAAGGATATTCTTATTCAACTCAAAAAGTTGGCTTAATGAATTATTCTTTAAAAATATTTCAGACTCATTTACATTAGGTCTTGATTGGGTATAGATCATTTTAGCCGACTGCTCGCTGATATGCTTCATCTGTTCAACAAAATCAGTATATGAGCTGTCACCTTTAACACCTGTTTTTGCCGGATCTTTATAGTGTGTTTGGTAGGCAATAAAGTGAGTGTTAAGGTTCACCATGCTCTCAATAATTTCATGAGCATAGATATGAGTCCAGTCATCATCACCTCTTTGATGATCACCGGCATCTCCGATAAGAATAATAAGGTTGTTCTCCTCTTCTTTTTCTGCAAGAACATCTTCCAGTGCATTGTAAAGGCCATAATAAACAGCTTCACAAACATCAAGATCATTGGCATTTTTAGCATCGGAGAATGCCGATCCCAGCCATTTTGCAAGGTCTCGGTAATTTTGTGTCAGGTTAAACGTTTCCAGGGCATTATCATCCTCTGCAGCGTCGCGGTATACCACAGAACCCCAGTTTACAATAATTCTGTTCGGGTTATCAGGGTCAGAATACTTAGGGTTAGCGTTAATTCTGTTGGCACTCTGCTCTATGGCCTCCACAACAGCAGGGAAGTATGATTTCATACTATATGTACCATCAATAACAAATACCACGTTAAGGTTATTAATAGAAGAAGAGGTGTATTCATCACGCATTTTCTCTATCAGTTCCATCATCGCGCGTCCTGATTCATCTTTGATATCGCCAAGCACTCCAACTTTTATAACACCACTTGTTGAGGTACTGCTTAGAAATGGCAAACGGAATTTTGAAGGATTCCAGGGTCGTGTTTTGTAGTCATCATCCTGCCAAACGATGGGATTATCCTCCAATGATCGCGCCTGGTTCTCCAGGGTTGCGAAAGAGACTTTATCTTTATAATTGGTGGCCCAGTTAATATCATCGAACAGTACTGCCGGAGATTTCTTTTCCCGCCGATAGTTCGCCGGAACTTCATTATAGTTGGGCTGTAGACAACCACGGCTATCCCATGCGGTAAGGTATTTCCTGTGAATCCATCCAAAGATCTGATCCTGGAAGTACGCCTCCACGTCGGTGGAACAATCCTCACGGCGTCCCAGAAGCACTGTACTGTCTGTCTCTTTATAAACATAACAAATAGTGTAAACATTTATGTTATCACCTTCGGTATTGGGACGAGTAAGATTCGGATCCTTATAAAAATCACGGGTATTATCACCCTGGTCAATATTTTTAAGAGTATTGATAATCATGGCCTTCTTTGCCACTCTGTTGGGTTTTCTAACACACCGAGAGAGCATCGACAGGTTCTCTTTTTTCATCCATCCGATTTCGCTATTGCTTTTTGCATCCGACACGAGCAGGTAATCGGCAGTCTCATCTTTCACCTTAAACATCTTCATAAAAGGCATTCTGGCGCTTATGGCACCACCGGAAGATGATGAATATACAGGGTTGTTATCTCTATCTGAAAAAACGATCCATTCGGTACCACCTCGGTGATAATTGGTACGGCCTATAATCTCTGCCGGATTTAAAATGCTATCAACAGAGGGTGTACGTAAATAATTCTGTGCATTTGCTGTGTCCGGTAGTACCATAAGTACCAGACTCATTAAGCAAAACATAGCAACTCTAACACTTTTCATATATTCTGTCGTATTTATGTAAATATTTTAATATAAAATAATCATGTTATTACATTCATTCACCGGAATTCCGTTTCCTACAGAGATCTCACCATATTGATCAGCACGAAGATGAACATAAACCTTATACTGATCTTTTGAAACGGGAACATCAAGACAATATTTATCCGTGATAGCAAGGATAAGCTCCTGGATAACAGTATTATCAGCTTCTTCAATATATCCCTGAACACGATAAAATCGTGCATCCACAGGGAGGAAATAATAGTTTACATATCTTCTGGAGGCATTCATTCTCTCAGAGATAGCAAAATTATCACCAATAACAGTCTCTATATTATGAATATCATCGTCCTTATCGCCAATGGCTGAATTATACTTATTCTTTACCTCATCAATAAACTCATCAAATGCATCAGCTCCAAAGACCTTATATTCGATATAATCCAGGTTAGAGACATCAAAATTGCAAAACACAACCGGTCTGTTAATCTCGGTACTTATATATACCAGGATCTCTTCATTCTCAAAACGCGCTTTGCGGTATATTTTACGAAGTTCATCGGTAAGATCTTTACGTGCCCTGGCATCGTCTCTGCCTTTCATGGTAACATATACAAAGTTGAAGTTGGGGAGTTTCTCTACCTGTAGGTTCATCTTATGGTTTACGATACAATCTTCGGAGGAGAGTATTGTATTGAGGGGAAATTCTATCACCGGGCTATTAACATCATTTTTTTCGGGGCAGTTAACGCTGGTGACTTCGACTCCAAAAGGCTTAATAATTGAAAAAGTACCGCCTGATTTCATCGAAGCGTCAGCAGGGATTTTCAGTTTCAGTTTTTTTGCCTTCCCGGCAGAAAATTTATACTTCTCCGGTTTCTGCAGCCACTCACCGGTCATCTCAGCAGTTAGCTTTTGCCTGAATGTTGTAGCTGAGGTAACGGTAATCTCCGCTTTCATCTTACTGCCACGATATTTCAGACCACCGGTAGCTTCGTACATTTTAAGATCTCTAAAATCAGGATATTTATAGTACTGTTGTTTGGGTGGTTTTAGGTTAAATACCAACCCTGCATTTACACCGATACTTTGCATCGACACATCATGAAATGCCATTAGGTTGGAGCTCTCTCCCACTCCAGTAGTAAAGAATGCTGTATTTGAGAGTGAATTTACCGGTGTCAAAGAGAAATTCATGACAGCACCGCCAAAGACTTCACACCATGTAGTGATGGGATACTTCACATTGATAGAAGCAAAGCCTCCAACATAAAACTTTTTCATGTTGCTTTCAAGATTCGCGACACTAAAAGTTGTATCGCTGTAGAGACCGTACTCAGGCAGATCAGAGATGGTAACATAGGTTGTGTCGCCGTTAATTTGATTATAAAAACCATATTCCCCGACATAGCTATATGTACCCGTATTCATATCAACTGCAGAAGTATTAATATAATTTAGTTTTAAACCTGCATTAAGTTGCAGTGAAAGAGCTCTTTTTACCGGGAATCTCTTTTTTGCTTCCCTGCTACTTCTCACCAATGGCTTCCATTTCTGGTCAAAAGAGTAATCAAAGTGTAGCCCCAGAGGAACGGAAATAGCTTTGTAGGAGTATTCCTGAGAAATATCCGTAACAGTAATAATACGGTTATATGCATAATCATCAATATCTATCATTGGCACCACAGCTGAATAATTATCAGTTGTAAGGGAACCGGCACCTTTCTGATACTCCAGCCCTGCCAGGAGTCCCATCTTAAACTTCCTACGACCAAAAACATCCCAGTAAGCTGTTAATCCCCCGGCGGCAAGGCGTCCATTCTGGTGGGTTATAGCTTCAAATCCTGCTGCTGTTTCAGCAATATTAAATGCGTCATTTCCAATTGCGCCACCAACGGCAATGGATTGAGGCACGGTTTTATTTATCCAGGATTGTGATAACAGGGCACCATCAGGATGCTCAATCATAAAAATTTTATACTCACCATTTGAATATACCACGGTAAGCTTAAGTTTTGAGTATGGATCAAAATAGATATGCGGCGGGTTATCCATACCAAAATCAATATCTATATATTTATCAACTTCAAGTTCATAAATTATATTACCACTGCGGCGTGTTACTTTTTTCAACTCAGGGCTATATACAAATGCACGGAATCCCTCTGGATAATGCTCCGCAATAAGATCACAGTATTTCTGCACTGTGACATACTCGTTTCCATTTCCTTTATGATAAACATCATTAAAAACCATCACCTCAGGAGAGACAAAGGACTCTATGTAGTTATCCATTACATTTTCACTGACTTTTGTTATCATAAGATCCTGATCATAATCTCCCAGTGAAGAGGCTTCGCCAAAACGAATCAGGAAGTTACGTAGTTCAGGAGGCAATTCCTGGCTAAAAGAGCTGGCAGAAACCAAGAATAGCAAAGAAAGAAGAGTGAGCTTATATATAAATGTTTTCATGCCGTTCTATTTATTTTGATTAACATCATTGCTATTATCATCGTTGAGATAAAATGATGATGAACAATTATTTTCTGTGGGATCTATAACCTCGACGCCATATTCAAAAGTCGCGGTGTCTATGGCATCATCGAGAACAATGAAATTATCTGTTGTTGTAAATGTCTCGACGATATTTGTTGTTCCTTTTTCCACAATAAACCAGTTAAAAACTTTATCCGCTGAATCTTCCAGAAGGCAGACCAACATTTTACTGTTATTGGGCTTTTGAATCAGATCACCCTTTTCAGGAGATTTATACTTTAACATCAGAAACTCTTTGCTTACACTTGCCTGACAACTATTCTCATCAATAACATTCAAGGCAATATCGAACTGAAGAGGCACAAAAGCCTGCTTACAATCGATGGTAACAATACTTGTCACAGCTGATTCTTCCACAACAGTCATATAGCCTTCATCACCTAATACAGACCACTGATAGGCGGCAAAATCATCGTTACAATTAAATTTTACATTTTGCTGGAACGAACATGCTATATCCGGTCCTGAAATAACCGGCTCAGGAGTTCTGTTTATCTTAATTTCTTTGGAAACATTAGAGTAACATCCGTTAATGTCTATACCGGAGAGCATTACATTATATCGTCCGGGAGCGCTAAAGATATGTGCAGCATCGCTGGTTAATACTGAGTCAGGGTTAGTCAGGTCGTTGAATTTCCAGTGCCATGATTCAAATGTTTCGGATTCCTCTGTGGTGTTGGTAAAGGTTGTAACATCCCCAAAGCAAAAATTCTCAGCATCGAAATTCACCGGCGGCGCCACATTAACCGATAATATCACAGTTTCGCTGGTGAAAGAGTGCTCACCAATTTGTACTTCACAGAAATAGCTGTTACCTTGAAACCCTTCAGGAATATTAACCAGTTTAAGCATCGCACCCTCAGGATAATGATTAGCATCGCTTATTACCTGCTGCCATCCTGCACCGAAATTTTCAAACCAAAGGTACACCATCTCAGAGCCGCCAAATCCTGCAGTATCTGTTTCAACAAAGAAATAATGGCTGCTATTCATGCAAGTCACTCCATCCTGTGGCTGCGAAAGAAACGCCAGGTCTTGTGTCAATCCCGGAAGCCAGAGGGATACTAAAAATATCAGTGTTGTATATTTTTTCATTGTTATGATTTTTCTGGTTATTTATTAGATCTCAGGAAATATGAAATTCCGGCATTAATTGAAATAGAATTAGTGTGTAGTGAAGAACAATTTCTAAAAATATTATTCACCCTGCCTTCTCCATAGGAGAGCACAAATTGCTCATCCTCCAGCTTGTCAACCAAATTCAGGAATCCGTAACGATACATTGCCTCTACATTAACAGAGAGCTTCGGTGTGATCCAAAACATTGCCCCGGCATTCACCAATGCCGAAACATTTATGGAGTTGAAGCCGGGATCTTCATCAGAATATTCCAGATCGTTAAAAGTAGTAAAACCATAATATGGTACATTTTCATACGTAACAACCTGAGCGTTGCCATTTGGAAAGTCGTACTCGAAAGTACCTGTGTATGTAATATCACCATCTCCGGCAGGAGTTAGCGAAGGATCAAATAAATATGAGAATGCCAGGCCCAGATCACCATAAAAGTTGATATAGTTTCTGGGTTTATATTTTACTTTAAAAGAGACAGGAATATCGATATAATTCAACGATAGTTCCTGACCAATATCATTGGCTGATAAATGTTTTGTAAAATCCTTATTCAATTCATCAGAGTGAGCAAAAAACGATTGCGCAAATGATTTTATGGATACAGAGGCATTATATTGCGAGTATCCCAGGCCTGCAGAATAACCGTATGTAAACTTCCTTGGTCCGTCGTTAAAGAAATAGTCAAAACTAATGTCAAAGTTAAACCCGGGCCTAAAATCACTTATGGATTCAAAGGCATTATTATTATCAAAGGTTGCCTTAGCACGGCTGTAGCCAATACCACTTGTTGCCGTGAGATACATCTTATTACGCGATGCGATAATAGGTTTTATAATATCCCGCAGGTTTGGCAAGCTGCTTTCAAACGGATCATACTTAAAAATTTTATAAATCTTTACAGAAGTAAACTTGTCGCCATCAAGGGTTATTATAAATGTAGCCATGGCAGCATCAGGAGTTTGTGTCTGCCAGTCATCATCATAATCTTCCACAAAAAAAATCGATTCTTCCTTCAGCTCTTCCTCTTCCGATTCCTCTTTGCGCATATATTTTTCCATATGTGGCGCATAGAGTTCTGCATAAAGGTCAACATCGAAGAAGAGGTTAATGGCAATAATCTCCGGATCCATATAGTAATCCAGTGTATCAATGGAGATATCAGTAAAATCAAATATCACACCCATCTCACAACTATCCGGATTACAATACCAACTCACAAGAGTATCCGTAAAGGCATTGATATTCATCATTTCCGGCACATCACGCAGAAGGGTATCTTTAGTATCTATCATGCTTCTGTGGATATGAGTCGCCGTGGCAGACGTGCTGTTATAAAAATATGATTTCGATTTTTCAACAAACTTCAGGTTCTGCCGGGGATAACCGTTGTCATCCTCCTTATAGATCCTGTTAAGATCGTCTTTAAACTTCAACAACGTTTGTTGGGTGGCCGCTTTGGCTCTACGCTGTGTTTTAGGAGTCATCTTCTGTGCAAAGGCAGCGGTGCCACTAAACAGAAGTATGAAAAGCACAAATAGTGTTGATTGTAATAATGATTTCATATCTGTTTATTTTGCAATGATTACTTTTCTGAATTTATAAATACTATCGCCTTTGATAATAATGAAGTAAATACCATTTTCAAGAGATTCAAGATTAAATGAACGATAATAGCCATGCGTGGAGCCCGTTATTTCGTATGACCTAAAAACAGTACCATCAGCACCCTTAACTATCAACTCAAGATTATTATGAGATTCAGGAATAAAGATACTCACCTTTCCTTTAGTCGGGTTGGGATTAAGCGCAAGATAATAATCTGCTGAAGACATTTTAGAGTGCAGCTCCGGCTCGCTATAATGTGAATGCGTCACACAACCCAGGGTATTATATGCTGTTAAGACATAGAAGCTATCTGCTTGCGATGGCTGAAAATTCAGAGCGTAGTAGTTGGTTGTTGTCATATTCAGAAACTCATCATTTCCAGCGCGATACCAGTAATAATATGACACATCAGTATCGGAACACACCAGCATGCGGTCGTTGAGGATAACGTATGCACTATCTGCCGGTGCTTTTAACACACCGATATCCACAATCTTTCTTTTTTCTAAGGTACAACCATAAGAGTTGGTCACCTCAGCATCAATAAAGCCGGTTCCCATTTCACCCCAATCCACAAAAAGTGATTTTGATGAGATAGGGATCTGGTTAATCACGGCATCTTCATTAACGCTCCAAGTGGCTGTGATATCATCATCTCCGGAAACATTATAAATAGCTCCGTGTTCAAAACCACACACCTGGGCCGGGCCTTGGATAATAAAGTCAGGCAGCTTAAGTAGGTCAATGTCTTTGGTCTTCTGGAATGTTTCGCCATTCAGTGTGTATGTGTATGTAACAGAAGTAGATGCACTATTCCCTGCGAGAGAAGGGTTAAAGGAGTTGGTATTACCAACGACACACTCCCCGGAAAAGACTCCACCAAACGGTTTTCCTGTGAGAGGATAGTTATGATCATACTTACAAAATGTGGTTTGAGAATATTCAAAATCAAAAATAAAAAACATCAACTCCTGAGTCTCCGAATAGTCATCACCCTCGCCTATAGCCCTAAAATAAAGTGTGTTAAAACCATAGTTAATATCTACACCCATCTGGAAGACGTTGAAAATATCTAATATAACAAATTCAACCCTGTTGGCTGATGCCGCTGCCTGCTGAATTTCAGAGTCTGAAAAATCCGGCAAAAGGCTGTATTCAAGAGCCTTTATTCTTTTATCTCCTGCACGGCAATTTTTATTTGTGCCAAACTCTTTTGCCCACGCATCCAGAATCATGGTAAATGTTTCATTCTCGTCGATCACCAGAGCGGTGCTGTTGTTGTATGGCTCACCTTGAACAGATTGAAATGCCAGCTGTGGTTTTGCATAGAAATAATCAGCCCCGGTGATAAAATAGCCGTTGTTGCTGTATTCCCAAATTCTAAATTCCACATGATTAAACTCTTCTAATGCAAAGAATCCTTCTCCACGAAGTTCTGCCTGATATTTACCTATCGCACCATTAGGAATTACATAGGCCCGATGCCATGCACCATTATTAATACAAAAAGCTGCATCTTCAACATTAAACTCATCCATATTTAAATCCTCTCCGATAGTTACAAAGGACTCCTGCCCTTGCGGACTAATCTCCAGAGGATCACCATATACAGTATTAGGATCCGGCTTCCATTCAACCAAATATTGTGCGCTCGCCGAAACACCCAGTAGCAATAATACTGTACACATTAACAGACAACTGTTTCTCATAATATTAAGTTTATTCTTTTATAATCTTTCTCATAAAACGACATTCATCACCAATAATTTCAAGCAGGTAAATACCCTTTTGAAATGCTGACATATCAATAATAATATCTTTACTATTAAAAATATCGCATTGGGATACTATTTTACCTGAAATATTCATCACCCTTATGATTCCCGATAGATTCTTATCTGATCTAATCACCAAATTAGTAATTACAGGATTGGGATGTACTGAAACATCATATTGCAGATCTGTTATTCCTGTTTCTACGGTGGAAAACTCATACTCAAATGGTTCCACACTCCAGCCACACTGTGTAATAATATTATCAGCCATTTCCACAGAGTAGGTTTTATCAAATGTAATATAGCTGGTGTCAGGATATACATGTATTTGTAATTTACGGTCGTTGATATATGCTTTTACAGAATCCAGCTCAACAGCACCTGATTCATCCATAAATTCCACCAGTTCTAAAGCTTTAATATCCTGATCTAAGGGTATATTATGGTAAACACCATCGCTGAGATATCCACATTCCTGGTTCATTGTAATTTCCATCAGGAAGAATTGATCAAAGACAACGGCTTCGCCATCGACAGGGGTGATACTCTCTACCTCCAAAGGTGTAAATCCTGTTGTTATCAGCCTGATTATTATCTCATCTGAACACTGAAGTCCACAGCCATCTATACCGGAATAATATAATGTAACATAAAGATCATCAGCAACGGAATATTCTTTGTCAATACTAAAAGTTATTGTGGCCTCATCTTCATCCAGGTCAGTAACTACAGCATTGGATATCCCTTCTACGGCTTCAATTGACCATTCATAGGTATATGAGTCGAAGTCAGGAATCACAAGATCCCGTAGCTTAGCTTCCAGTTCAATCTCTTCAAGGCAATCCTCACCATATACTATCTCTATTTCCACCTCTGCAGATTTCCCTGACACCATTGTTCCGTCAGGAGAATATGATATTTCCAGTCCATCATGTACTATCTCAAGGTTGTAAATCCATGCACGGCCACTCATAGTCCATGCCTCTGTTGATGATGAAGCGATGGCCAAAAGCAATACATTTTTCTCCGCAGCGTAAGTAAACTCCAGCACGTTTTCATCAGTAATGTAAGTCTCTCCATCAATAAACCATTGGAAGTGATCACATTCAGTTGCCATAGAGTGATAAAACGACACCCTGTAAGCATCACAATCAGTTCTTACAACCACTAGGGAGTCATTATACATCCAGGCGCCCGGTTTCTCAAGACAGTCATCACAGAAACTATTGTATCGACCGCCGGTATGTCCGGGATCATTTACCAGCTCTCCCAGACCGGGAGGAAGGCTGTTGTCGTGATATACATCAGAAGGATTGCCCAGGTCGATGTAATAAGAGTCATCACTAAGCATATAGCTTTCACTCTCCAGCTCATAAGGATAATATGCCGGTAGCATATTTGTATGTGGCACATCAAAGAGATCGCCCTCAAGGCGGCAATAATCAGAAATTACAGATCTATTATTAAAGAGAGAATCATTTTGCAAAACATTACCCTGAAACACCGAATTGATGATATGAATGGTATCATTTTCACTCTTATTCATAACAGCATGTGCGGCGTAAGGCCAATTATTCAGGAAACTACAATTCTCAATAGTTAACCGATGATTATTAAATGAACGTGACGTAGCAGCATCCAGATATACTGTAGCGCTGTTATAATTATTTTCCATATCCTCATTTCTGTCAAAGACAGAAT
Organism: uncultured Bacteroidales bacterium; assembly: GCA_964474455.1. Taxonomy (GTDB): domain Bacteria; phylum Bacteroidota; class Bacteroidia; order Bacteroidales; family BM520; genus BM520. Next base: position 45,216 of record CAYYSU010000002.1, on the reverse strand, counting down.
TAAAAATCTCAGCTTTTGACACATCGCGGGACAAGAAAATCGAAGAGCCTTTTCCGTAACCAGTGTTGCGAATGAACTTATTTCTTACAATAACAGGTTTATCTCTCTCAACAAAGACTCCTCCTCCACGATAACTACCCACATTTCTCAGGAACTCATTATCATACACCGAGAGTGAGTCGATATAAGAGAGAGTACTCTTTATGGCAAGGCCTCCGCCATTAATTGCCTTATTCAAAGAGAAGAGATTATTATAAATAGAGGTTTTAATATCTTGGCTTATATAAATACCACCACCAAAAACAGCTTCATTGAGGCGAAGATCATTATCATTGAACACTATCTCCTGACAGTTGTCAAAGAAAGCTCCTCCACCGAAGGTCGAGATCACCGAATTATCATTCTGTGCATGATTATCATAAATTTTATTCTCTGAAAGAGTACACATCATAGTATTCCCGGCGTAGATAGCCCCGCCGCCATAGTATTCATTTCCTAGAGCTGATACACTATTTTGCAACAACTCACTATCATTAATAATAAGGTCACTCAAGCCGTTAACCCATATTGCACCTCCCGAATTTCCTGTCTTACTGAACTCGAAATGTGATCCAACCATGGTCATGGCGCCGGCATTACTATTCTCAAGCCATATAGCACCACCTTCTTCAGCAGCCTGGCATCGAGAAAAAGAGCTGTTAATAACAGATACGTCATTATGATTATTCAGAAATAATGCACCACCGGAATTCCCAACAGAAAGTACTCCAAAAGAACAATCTTCGATTTCTGTGGTTGCTATACCACTAAGATATGCAGCACCACCATAAAGCGTCCTTTGATCTCCCTGCATGAACTGAATATTATCCATGCCAATATTTGTATTACCAGAAATAGAACCCTCAACATACAAGCTACCGCCATTGCCATTTGCAGCGTAGCAAGAAACAAAATCATTGTCCCACAAGGAGATATCAGTAGTATTTCCGGTTAAATGTATCGCGCCACCATCGCCACCATTCACATGACAGGCAGAGAATGAGGTGTTGGTAATATCTATTGATGCAATAGAGCCGTCAGCGATAATTATTGCTCCGCCGTTTGTTCCGGCACTACAACCGTCAAAATCATTATCCATAACATTCAACAACCCTGCTCCGCCCCCACGTAAGGAAATATTCAAAGCACCACCACTGCCATTTGTAGCACTACAATTAATAAAACCATTGGGAGAGGTGTGAGACACAACACTTATGGTGTCTACTGATGCTATCATAAATGATAACGCACCACCATTTTTATTTGCAATACACTCCTCAAAAAGGTTTTCATGTACAAGGATACCATTTTTAATCTCTCCGGCATAAACTGCTATGGCTCCACCTTCCGATTCGGAGTTCGTGGCTGTAGAGTGAACGATGCTGTTACCAGAAAGATCCATTCCGGAAGGCATCCCTGCATCATTCAGGTTAATAAACACAGATCCGCCATCAAGACCTGCAGAGCATGAAGAGAAGGAACTCGATGAAATATCCAGAACATTCTGAAGGCTCTGGTGAGCATTTACAGAAAAAGCACCACCGTTCGACCCCGCAGAGCAATTAGAGAAATACGTTGACGAGAGTGTTATGTCATCAACACCGCCGGAAAGCTCAAGATTAACAGCACCGCCATTGCCAGCAGAGGCATGACAGTTTTCGAATAACACCTCATCATCTGTGGGATGAATAACAATACTTCCCATATCTGAGGCTTCTATATGAATAGCACCGCCACTAATACCGGCAGCGCACTCTGAGAAGCTGTTGTCACCAAAAATCAAATCATCGGATATCGTGTTTGCGAGAATGAATAATGCCCCTCCATTACCTTCGGACGACTCCATTACAGAAAATATATTATCCTCAAAAATGGCGCCCTGAGCAAGGCCAAAAGTTTCTGCATCGATACAAATACCACCACCATTGTTCCCTGAGGTCATTTCAGAAAACATATTGCTTATTATCTCTATTTGATTAGATATATTGCCGGAGGTCTTAACATAAAGTCCTCCTCCATCAGTTCCGGCATCAGAACCGGAAAAAGAGATTTCCTTGACAGAGAGCTCTCGCAATCCACCATTATGTACATTAGTATATACTGCACCTCCGCTGCCGTTGATGCTGGAGCAGTTCGTAAAAGTAATTTCTCCGGAATCTCCATCCAGAAACAAAAAATCCACATCGGAAATATCAAAACCAAAAGCTCCGCCATTATTACCGGCAGAACAATTTGCAGCAACATTTTTATGGAGAGAGAGTGTGTCGGAAACTACCCCTGCCATGAAATATGCAGCTCCGCCATTACTATTATCATCCAAAGCCGAGCAGTCTGTAAACTGATTATTCTTAATACTAAATCTGTCTATTGTAGCACTGTTTTCAGCAATAAAAGATATCGCGCCGCCATGCCCGGTAGCCCTCATATTAGAAAATTCCGAATCCAGAACCTTCATTTCACCAAACAGATCTGCAATGCCTTTAAAAGATAATGCGCCACCATTACCTCCTGCATTAAGGTTGCTGTTGCCGAAAAACCCTGATCTTAGAATAACAACATCTCCATCTACAACACCCTGGAGATCGAACGATATTGCGCCGCCGTCGCCAGCGCCGGCAGTACAATTATTAAATCCACCATTATCCAGCACATTCACACCCTTAATATTTTCAGCATCAATATTCATTGCTCCGCCATTAAACCCGGCGGTGCATCCATCGAATGAGTTGTTATAGATAGTGATGTCAGCAAGAATATCTCCTGCGATCAACTCCACGACACCGCCATTAGCGTTATCGCCTGTGGCGATGCAGTTTTCAAATTCACAACCATTCACATCAACAATATCAATAATACTATGATTATAAAAATTAAGATAGAAAACACCACCTGAGCCCTCAGAAGAGAAGCCATTAACACTAAGGTTCTCAAGTGTCAGAGCATGCATCAAATTACCGTTAGAATTCAAGGCAACAAACCCTCCCATACCGTGAGCATTCGTGGATGCCTGGTTGCCGTTGCATGTCATATTTTTAAACTCAGCACACTGAACTCCCTGCGCCGAGGAGGAGAGAAAAAGAGCTCCACCGTCGCCATTTAATGCAACACAATTATTAAACCCGGAACTATTTTCACCATCAACGATTATGTTTTCAATATTATCGGCTAAGAAATACAAAGCTCCTCCTGAGGCATAGGCTTCACAATCTGCAAACGATGAGTTCTTCACCATCAAGGAGTCATTTATGGTACCGCACTCTACGAACATAGAACCCCCGGATCCATTCTGACCTGCAGAGCAACTTTCAAAAGCGTTATCACTAAGGAGGAGACCCTTCTCCATATCACCATCTTCCAGAGCTATATATACTGCTCCGCCATTGCCACCGGATTGAATATATGAAAAATCGTTCTCTGCAAATAGACACTTTTCAGGTAGATTATCAGTTGCAGACAAATATATTGCACCACCCATTCCGCCTGAATTTCCAGACCCAAAGTTGTTGTTTATATATTCCTGGCGCTCAAAACCCTCTGATGCTGCAATAAATATCATCCCTCCATTTTCAATGGACGCCAGGTTATTAAAGGTATTGTTACTGATAGTTGTCACATCAACATTGTTGGCAGAGAAGTACAAAGCTCCACCTGTTAGTGGGGTAATTTCGGACGAAGGATTTGAAGAGAAAGAGCAATCATCAACAATAACAGTATTTATATCTCCCTCTGTGAGTATGGCGATATGCCCCCCCAAATGTGAGGCTGTGATTTGTTCCAAATTGCTGTTAGTAACATCAAAAACTTCCGGACCACGATTTGTTTGCATATATACAAACCCACCGGATAATCCTTTTCTTTCAAAAGCACCTTCCGTTTCAACACCTGAGATCTGGACAGTTCCTACCCCACCTGAAGTATATAACGAAAGAAAACCTCCATTTCCAACATCACTTTGAACATCTCTATAAACGATATTCTCCAATTTCAGTAATGCAAAATCAGAATCAGAGTCTTCAATATCAATAAACATGAAGCCGCCATCTGAAAATGCGTGAGCTCTAGTAACATCGCACTCTTTTACAAGGATTGTATCCGGAGCGACCTCTAATTGTAACGAAAGAAAACCACCGGTACCTTCATCGGGATTGCTATCAGTAATTTCACCCTTTATAATAATATCATCAATAAATTTCAACACGGATACTGATGCACAATCCATATAGATTACACCTCCGGAATCATCAGTTTCGCTATCGTAACTATTACCTTCTGAAATAAATTCTCCTATGCTGCTACCTGAGAGTGCCATATATATAGTGCCTCCATAATTATCTGAAACAACACCGGAAAAAGTATTATCACTGATTCGGATTCTCTCTATAGTTATAGCATCAACAGATTCCAACCGCAGGACTCCCCCATCATTGAACACCGAATTACAATCGATAACATGGTTATCAAGAATACTTATTTCACTAAACGAAAGATCCGGATGAACAAAGAAACAGTTTGCCTCTATTTCATTGAAAAAGCAGCCATCAATAGAAACATTATTAGCAGGAACAAGGCTGTATAATGAGCTATAAGAGGCGCCAAGCTCCTTCAAGTCCATTTGATTAATCGCTTCATTACTGATGGTAATATTGTCAGCCGAGATGTGGTAAAGGTGCTCGAAGACAATATTCTGGGACTGGGAAAAATCATTTCCTTCAATAGTTGCTGAATTTACTCCTTCGAGCCACAACATTCTTATGGAAGATACAACCTCATTGTTTGTAAATTCAAAATTATCCAGCTGTGCATTTTCATATATATAAACAATATATGGAACATCATCAACACTTGTAACATTCTGAATATCATTATATTTTATGACAACAGAATTTAGAAATGGATTACCGGTTATTGACAAAAAAGAGACATCAAGTTGTGAGTTTATTATCTGGTTATCTTCAAATAAAAATGAAGTGATCTGAGTAGTATTGACGATGACCCCTGCATGGCAATCGGAAAAATTATTATGTTTTACAGTAATATCCGAGAGAGAATAATTTTGATAAATATTAACAGGATAACCGATAACAGATGAAAACGTATTATTTGTAAAGTTAATGGATTCTGCCGGGCAACCACTTTGAATAACGATACCATTGGAATCAATATCACTAAAACTACAGTCAGAAATATCAGAGACACCGTTATTTACTGATAAAGCGGCACCGTCATTGGCATTAATATGGCTAAAATCGCAATACTTAAATTTTGAAATCCAGTTAGCAGAAAAACCCTTGGCACTCATTAATCTGATACCATTCCATTTATTGTCTGAGTTGGCGATTCTTGAAAAAACAATTCTGTCATTCTGAGTTCCTTCAGCTAATAATACACCGGAGACCTCAAAACGGCGATCTTTTTCAAACTCAACCTGAGTACCGGGAAGAATATGCAGGGTATCTTCTTCTGCAATATGTATATTAACAGTAACGACATAAAGAGTATCCGGATGCCATGTGCCGGATACGCCGGGAGAGACTATATACTTAACTTCATCATAACAGAATGCCGATAAATTTAATAGCAGAAAGAGAAATGCAAGTAGTGTAGTTATAACCAGATTGTTTCGCGGTGTTTTCATATACGGAGTATTTAATAAAGGTCTCATTTCCAAGCAAAACAACCACTCTCAACTACTATCAAAAAAAAACATGCTTGCTTCCCTGGATTTGCATCCTGCTTTTTGTGCCCGCCAAATTTATCACTTTAAAAGCAGAACACAAAAAAGCCAACAAGATTAATTAGTATAATAATAGCAAAAAATCGAGGTTTTTCAACTTCACAATAAAGATAGATATAATCAGCAATAAAAATAAACACAATAATAAAAATACTGATAAATATATAATAGAACTTTTGCCTCTAACAACTACCCACAACACGTATCTTATTTTAACAATTAACCGATTTCAAGAATCATTATTACCATGCTTATTAAGCATTTCCGAGTGAAAAAATCTCACAAATTTCAATATGCAGATTAAATAATTTTGAACATAATTAACTTTGAGCACAAAAACATACATGCGATAACACATTTATCAGGGATATTTTTTATATTTGCACACTAAATGTATTTGAAAATCAAAAAACATAGTAATAAAACAAAAAGCCATTCCATTATGAAAAAAAGTTACATTAAACTTCTGCCTGCTCTGTTGCTAATCGTAGGCATGTTGTCTGGCTGTGTATCTACTCAAATGCCCGGTTCTTATACCGTAGAGCCAGAGACTCTGGAAAACAACGGTGGAAAAATCGCTGTTAAAGTAGACGGCACTATCTCTGAAAAAAGTTTCCACAAAAAAGCCGTTGTTGAATTCACTCCGGTACTTAAATACAACGGAAAAGAGAAAGAACTGAAGTCTATGACCCTTAAAGGCGAAAAAGCTGGAGGTGTTGGCCAGGTTGTCAGCACTAAAAACGGAGGCAAATTCTCTTACAACACTGTTATCGATTACGAACCAGGTATGGAAGAGGCTGTTCTCGTTGTAGAACCAGCGATAACAAAAAAAGGTAAAGCACAGGAAACTGCAGAAGTGAAACTCGCGGACGGTACTATTATGACCTCACAGTTCATTATGCATGATGAAGACATCTGGTTCGCATCACGTGAAAATGCCGCCAAGCTTGGTATGAAGAGTGACGAATATTATGAGCTTATCACTCCTGCAAGCCAATCAGCGACTTTCTATTTCCTGGTAAACCGTTCTAATATCAACTACAACCTTGACATGAACAAAGAGATGAATGTTAAGCAACAGCTTAATGCTCTCCAGAATTTCATCGATCAGGGTTGGGAAGTTAAGAACATCGAAATTAACGCTTACGCTTCGCCGGAAGGTGAAGAATCTTTCAACGAAGGCCTCTCTGAAAAACGTGCTGAGTCCGGTATGACAATCCTTAAGAAACTGTACAACAATCTTCTTAAAGACAAAAATGCTACCGTGAAAGTTGAGAATCCTGAGCAAAAGTACTCTATCAGTACTCGCGGGCTTGGTGAAGACTGGAACGGATTTATCAAGGCTGTTGAAGCTTCAAATCTGAAAGATAAAAATATCGTCCTTAACGTTGTAAAGTCACAGTCTAACCCACTGAAAAAAGAACAGGAAATCAGAAATATGACTCTCGTTTATAACGAGATCGCTGATGAGATCCTCCCTCCACTGCGTCGCGTTGAAATTAAAGTAACATGCTTTGAGCCTAAGAAAACTGCAGAGCAAATTGCTGACCTCGCAGTTAACAATCCCGCAGATCTCACGCTGAAAGAGCTTATTTACGCAGGTACTCTGACTGATGATTTCAACACAAAATTACAGATATATAAGTCTGCAACTGACTTGTTTCCTAAAGATTGGAAAGGTCATAACAACGTAGCAGCCACTTACCTCAGTATGAACAAAACTGATGAGGCTGTAACTTACATTGAGAAGGCTAACGAACTCAGCCCTAACAATCCTATGATTACTAATAATATGGGTGTTGCGGCAAGTAAAGCAGGAGATTATGACAATGCAATGTCGCTTTACAACAAAGCTAAAGGCCTTGGTGTTGATGTAGCTTATAATACAGCTATCATTGACATTACAAAAGGTAAATATGGCGCGGCAATGAAAGCTCTCAATGCTAAAGATTGTAACTATAACAAAGCACTGGTACAGGTTCTCGAAAATAAATATGATGCTGCATCTAAAACACTTAAGTGTAGCGAAGAGAATTGTATGACTAACTACCTGATGGCAGTTATTGCTGCCCGCACTGACAACAAAACTACAATGGCCGAGTATCTTGCAAAAGCTATCAAGATTAAGCCTGAGCTTGCCAAGAAAGCCATGGCTGACAGAGAATTCCTAAAATTCTTTGACGACCCCCTATTCATGGAAGTTATAAAATAATTGATTATACCGCATACTAAAAAAACCTGGCTTAAAAAACCGGGTTTTTTTTATATCCAATAAATAAATTTTTATACGACAACTCTATGCGTTCCCACAGGCCATTCATGCATTATCAAATCTACCATACTCCTGTATTCATCTTCATTGGCAACAAAATCCACCTTATTTGTATCAATAATAAGAATCCTTTTATCACTCTGCTGGCGGATATAATCAAAGTAGCCTGATTGAATTTTACTTAAATAATCCGCAGAGATATCCTGCTCATAGTCACGACCTCGTTTCCTGATATTACTCAACAGTCTGTCAATATCTGAATAGAGGTACACTAGCAGTTGAGGTTTAGGCAGATTGGCTTCAATAATATGAAATAGCTTACTGTAGAGAGATAGCTCATCACTCACCAACGTTCGGCGAGCGAAAATCAATGACTTGGTAATAAAATAATCCGATACGGTAAACTCATGAAAAAGATCCTGTGTGAAGAGCTGATCCATTAGTTGTTGGTATCGGGAAGCCAGAAAAGACATTTCAAGGGGAAAAGCGTATTTCTCCTGATCTTTATAAAATTTAGGGAGAAAAGGATTATCCTCAAATTGCTCCAGTATTAATTTACCGTTAAAATCATTTGCAACCCGTTGGGCCAGGGAAGTTTTTCCGGCTCCGATACACCCTTCTATGGTTATATAATTATAATTCATTATAACTTAATATTTCTTACTCGTATAACTCCAGAGTAATCCTCGCACTCTTCCAAAAGCGAAGAGATACTCTTTTTCAACACAGGATGAATGTAATCCGATGCGATTTCATTCAACGGCACCAAAACAAAACGACGCTCCGCTATACCTGTATGTGGAATCATCAATTCAGGACTCTCTATAATATCTTCATTAAAAAAAAGAATATCAATATCAATAATTCGCGACATATATAATTCTGTCGCTTTATGTGTTCTTCCAAGCTCTTTCTCTATTTCCTGTGTGATACTCAAAACCTGAAAAGGACTAGCAGTAGTATTCATCATAACAATACAATTCCAAAACAGCGGAACAGTATCAGCAAAACCCCAAGGCTCAGATTCATAAAACCCTGATATCCTATCAATTCCACCTACACAACTCCGGAGTTTCGTTAGGCATAAATCCAGAACAACATCACGACAACCTAAATTTCCGCCTAATAGCAGCACTAACCTGTTTTGCATATTCAAAATTACATTTTTTTTGCCCCTTTTGTAACATTATGATAATAATCTCATCTATACCATGTGCAAAATAACATTTTATAAAATTACTGTATCTTTGCAGTTCAATCAAACAGACATAATATGAAAGAATTCTTCAAGTACACCCTGGCCACGATCACAGGATTAGTCGTGACTTTCATCGTCCTATTTTTTATTTTCGGCGCAATGATGGTTTCGCTGCTTTCTTTTACTGATAATCAAGAAGTAAAGGTAAAAGATGGAAGTGTTTTACAAATGAACCTCAACTACCCTATTAAGGACAGGACACAAAAAAACTCTACGCTAATGTCATTTAGCAACATGACAAACCCTGTAGGTCTTACTGAGATTCTCGAAAACCTTGATAAAGCGGAAAAGGACAAACGAATAGAGGGCATATTCCTGAGCATCAGTAATATTGTAGCAGGTTCTGCCACAATTACCGAAATCCGCAATGCGTTGGAAGATTTCAAAAAATCAGGAAAGTTTATTTACGCATATGGTGAATTATACACACAAAAGGCATACTACCTTGCTACTGTCGCCGACAAGGTGTTTCTTAACCCTACCGGAGCGGTAGAATTTAAAGGCCTCAACGCGCAGGTGATGTTCTACAAGAATCTTCTGGAGGATGTTGATGTGGAGGTACAGATACTTCGTCCCGACGGCAATAAGTATAAGAGTGCTGTGGAGCCCTTTTATATGGAAAAAATGTCGGAAGCCAACCGCGAACAGACAGGAAAATACGTTAACGCTATCTGGGATAGTTTTCTTGATAAGATTGCTGTCTCTCGTGGGCTTTCTAAAGAGCAGCTCAATGAATACGCAGACAAACTCACAGGATTGGACGCCCAAAGAGCATTAAATGCCGGGCTCATTGATGAAATAGCATACATAGACCAGGTTTATGATGCTATCAACAAAGCGGTGGAAAAAGAATCTGACGGAGAAATCACTGCTATTAAACTTTCCAAATACACCAAAGTTAAAGTGGAAGACGACAACTCTTTCGCAAAGGAAAAAATTGCTGTGATATATGCTTCAGGAAGTATCGTTGATGGCAAGGCTGACGAAAACACTGTCGGATCGGTAAACTTTATTAAAGCCATTCGCAAAGCCCGTTTGGACGACAACATAAAATCTGTCGTTCTACGTGTTAACTCACCGGGAGGAAGCGTCCTGGCATCTGACGTTATTCTTCGCGAGCTGCGCCTGTTGCAGGAAGAGAAGCCTATAATCGCATCCTATGGCGATGTCGCGGCTTCAGGTGGTTATTACATCAGCTGTTACGCAGATAAAATCGTTGCCTTGCCAAATACAATCACAGGATCAATTGGTGTTTTCGGAATGTTCCCGAATATGGAAGGCCTTTTGAAAAACAGAATCGGAATCACCACTGACAATGTTAGTACAAATAAAAATTCCGGTTTCCCTGACGTTTTTCGCCCTCTCAACGACTATGAACATGCTGAGCTAAAGAGAAGTGTTACTGATACATACTTCAATTTCACCAGCTTGGTAGCTGAAGGAAGAGATATGACACGCGAGGAGGTTGACAATATCGGGCAGGGTCGTGTGTGGGCCGGCTCCGATGCAATAGAAATTGGACTCATTGATGAGTTTGGTGGTTTGGAAAGAGCCATTGAACTGGCTGCCGAGGCAGCAAACCTTAAAAACTTTCGCATACGCCAGCTCCCCGATTATAAAGATCCACTTGAACAAATTATGGAGATCATAAGTGGGGAAGCTTCTGTAAAGACTCTTGAAAAAGCTATGGGTCCATATTATCAATACATCCAAACATTAAAAAATATTGATCAGATGCAGGGTATTCAGGCACGTCTTCCATATGATATATATATCGACTAACACATTTTATATATAACTTTGACGCCGGAGGGAAAAATATCCTCCGGCGTTTTTTTTATATTTAGGCCATGACAACAGATACCGACATTCAAAAAAAAATACTCCGGAAAGAGATTCTGGTACTAAAAAAGAAACAATCTGAAGAGGAAAAACACATCGCCTCTGAAATAATCATAAAAAAAATTGAAGAGACCGCTGCCTTTAAAGATGCCCATACGATAATGGTTTTCTGGTCGATGAGTGATGAAGTTATGACCCATGAAGCGGTGCGTAGATGGAGTCGTAAAAAAAAGATTATCCTCCCCTGCGTAAAAGGAGACACTCTCGAGTTACGCGAATTCAAAGGTATGGAATCAATGAAGATCGGCGAGAGCTTTGGCATTGCGGAACCTGTAGGACCACTCTTTGTTAACAGAGAATCACTACAGCTTATCATTACCCCCGGTGTGGCATTCGACATTTCCAAAAACAGAATGGGAAGAGGTAAAGCTTACTACGATGGACTACTGACATCCACTATTGCTGTAAAGATGGGGATTTGTTACGACTTCCAGCTACTAGACTGCGTACCAATAGAGAAGCATGACATTCCCATGGACGCTGTTATTACGGAAAAAAGATCAATTATTTAGTTGTAAAACCAATAAGAGCATCTTTTTTATAATTCATCTTCTCTTTTTCCGATAGAGAGTAATCATAATTATATACAGCACCCTCCCAGTCGCCATAAGATGGGTTTGGGAGCATGAAAAATATCGAGCCAAACTCTTTTTCGTACTTATCCACAAGGTCAAAACGCTCATTTATGCCCTTCTTTTCAAAAACAGGAAGAAAATCATTCAGGTTGTCACCAAAGAGCATAATAATTTCATGTGTCTCTTTTACAATTTCTCTTCTGGGTTCTTTTCCGGAAATTGATGTTCGAAGTAATAAAAACTTATCCTCTACATTCGGGAATCCTGTTTCACGGAGGTTTACAAGAGTAGGTTTTCTAAGCTCATCTTTTCTATTACTGATATAAAACACATCAACGCCATTTTTAGAAGCATAATTCAAAAATTCCAATGACCCGGGTATTGGCTTTGCATCAGCTCTATTAATCCACTCAGTCCAACCCACAGGATAATTTGTAGCATCCAGTATCGATTGAGCAGCATGAGGGCTGTTATCCAAAACTGTTTCATCAATATCCACTACAATGGCGTACCTTTTTGACATATTCATGCGCTTAAGGTAGTTGTCAAGTTGTAGCTTGGCATAATTAAAGGTTTGATAGCACAGTGCCCGGTACTCTGCGGCTGTTTGAATATATAGCACCGACTTCAATGACTCGGTATCTACAGATTTATCATTTTTGTGATTTTGAGGTTCATGATTAATAACATTACATGATGCCATTATCACCACAGATAGAAGAAGGAATGTCAGTTTTTTCATCTTATAAATTTTCATGTAAATATAGGGAATAAAAAAAATGCCACCCAAATGAAAGGGCAGCATTTTTCATATCTGAAAAGAAGTGTTCTTATTCAGTATCTTTTCCAAACTTCATATCTGCCAAACGCAGGTAGCTGTTATAACGCCACTTAGCATTCTCTTCAGCTGCTGCAAAGAGTTCGTTAGCAACGTCAGGAAATGCCTTACGAAGTGATGAATAACGAACTTCGCTCATTAGGAAGTCCTGGAATTTACTCCAATCCGGTTCTTTGCTATCGAGAGTGAAAGGATTTTTACCTTCAGATTCGAGAGCCGGGTTATAACGATACATCTGCCAGTATCCACAATCCACAGCGTGTTTCATTTCAAGCTGTGATTTACCCATACCTCCACGAAGGCCATGGTTGATACATGGAGAGTATGCGATGATAAGTGATGGTCCTGGAAAAGCTTCGGCTTCGCGGAGAGCCTTGAGCCACTGCGACTGGCTTGCACCCATAGCCACCTGAGCAACATATACATAACCATAAGTCATAGCCATAGCACCAAGATCCTTCTTACGGATACGCTTACCGGCAGCAGCAAATTTTGCAACAGCAGCAATAGGAGTTGCTTTAGATGACTGTCCTCCGGTATTAGAGTAAACCTCTGTATCCATACAAAGAACGTTTACATCTTTACCACTGGCAAGAACGTGATCCAGTCCGCCAAATCCAATATCATAAGCCCAACCGTCACCACCGAAGATCCAGAATGATTTCTTAATCATGTAATCTTTAAGGTCATTAAGTTCTTGCGCCACAGCATTAGGTTCATTTTCCAGCGCGGCAATAACCTTTTCGGAAGCTATTTTAGAACCTTCAGCACTATTCTTATTTTCGATCCACTCATTGAAAGCAACTTTTGTTTCAGCTTTAACATCATCCATAGCATCCTTCATACGGAGTTCGATACGATCGCGAAGCTTGTTTACTCCCAGAGCCATACCCATACCGTACTCAGCGTTATCTTCGAACAGTGAGTTTGCCCATGCAACACCTTTACCATCATTGTTTGTTGTGTAAGGAGTAGAAGGAGCTGAACCACCATATATAGAAGAACATCCGGTGGCATTAGCAACCATCATTCTGTCGCCAAACAGCTGTGTGACAAGCTTCACGTAAGGTGTTTCACCACAACCGGCACAAGCTCCGGAGAACTCGAACAGAGGCTGGGCAAACTGAGAGTTCTTAACAGTTTTTTCCTTGGGAAGGAGAGTGTCTTTATAAGTAACATTCTTAGACATATATTCCCAGTTTGGAATCTGCTCTTCCTGAGTTCCGAGGTGCTTAAGCTCAAGAGCTTTTGTTTTAGCAGGGCATGCTTCAACACAGTTACCACAACCGGTACAATCAAGCGGGCTCACCTGAATACGGAACTCGAGTCCGGCGAGTGCTTTACCTGTAGCCTTAACTGTGGTAACATTTTCAGGAAGGCCTTTCATCTCGTCCTCATCAAGGAGGAACGGACGAATAGCAGCGTGTGGACAGACGTACGCACACTGGTTACACTGGATACAGTTTTCAGAAATCCATTCAGGAACGCTAACGGCGATGCCTCGTTTTTCATATTGTGTTGTACCTGGAGGGAACGTTCCATCTTCACGACCTATAAAAGCACTTACGGGAAGATCATCACCTTTCTGTGCATTGATAGGATTAACAACATCTCTGATAAACTCAGGAAGCATATCGTCAACAACAGTATCTTCAGCTTTTAGGTTAGCCCACTCAGCAGGAATATCTATTTTTTTGACCTCACCACCCTGATCAACAGCAGCATAGTTCATTTTTACAACATCTTCACCCTTGCGGCCAAAGCTCTTAACAATAGCATCTTTCATCTGGTCAACGGCCATTTCGTAAGGTATTACGTTGGCGATTTTGAAGAATGCAGACTGCATTATTGTGTTGATACGAGTACCAAGACCTATATTTTCTGCAATATCTGTTGCATTGATGATATAGAACTGAATATTATTCTTTGCCATATATGCCTTCATGCTGTTAGGCAGGCGGCGCTTTGTTTCTTCTTCATCCCAGATGGAATTGAAAAGGAAGGTACCACCTTTACGAAGACCTTTTAGCATATCATACTTATCGAGGTATGATGGCACGTGACAAGCTACAAAGTCAGCAATATTCACATAATAGGTAGAGCGGATAGGGTGATCACCAAAACGAAGGTGAGACACGGTGAATCCACCTGATTTCTTGGAATCATACTGGAAGTAACCCTGGCAATACTTATCCGTTGTTTCACCGATAATCTTGATAGAGTTCTTATTTGCTCCCACCGTTCCATCGGAACCAATACCATAGAATTTCGCCTGTATTGTTCCTTTTGGTGTCACATCAATATCTTCAATTAAGGGAAGAGATCTAAATGTAACGTCATCAATGATACCCAGTGTAAACTGGTTTTTAGCTTCTGCAAGCATAAGGTTTTTATATACCGAAAGTATCATTGCAGGAGTAGTATCTTTAGATGATAAACCATAGCGACCACCAACGATAACAGGGCGCTCTTCAACAGGCACATCATAGAAGATATCACGTACATCAAGGTAAAGAGGATCTCCGTTTGCTCCGGGTTCTTTGGTACGATCAAGAACAGCGATACGCTTCACGCTCTTTGGATATACATTGAAGAAATATTTTGCTGAGAAAGGACGATAAAGGTGACAAGTAATAAGTCCAACCTTTTCACCTTTAGCCATCATGTAGTCGATAACTTCTTTTACTGTCTCTGTGACAGAAGCCATTGCAATTATAACGTTTTCAGCTTCAGGGTCCCCATAATATGTAAATGGGTGGTATTCACGACCAGTAAATTTAGTAACTTCCTGCATATACTCTTCCACTGTGTCAGGAACGGCATCATAAAATTTATTAATGGATTCCTTAGCCTGGAAAAAGATATCCGGGTTTTGAGCTGTGCCACGTGTTACAGGGTGCTCTGGGTTAAGGGAGCTGTCACGGAAAGATTTAATTGCATTCCAGTCGACAAGTTTCTTCATATCTGCCATATCAAGAGCTTCAATTTTCTGAATCTCATGAGATGAGCGAAATCCATCAAAGAAATGGACGAAAGGAATTCTGGTTTTTATGGAGGCCAGATGTGCAACACCTGCGAGATCCATAATCTGTTGTACTGATCCTGATGAGAGGAGAGCAAACCCGGTTTGACGCGTAGCGTAAATGTCACTGTGATCACCAAAAATGGAGAGCGCATGACCGGCGACAGAGCGGGCACTTACATGAAATACTGCGGGCAGAAGCTCGGCAGCGATCTTATACATATTGGGTATCATTAGCAACAGACCCTGCGATGCCGTAAAAGTGGAGGTAAGAGCACCGGCCTGAAGAGAACCGTGTAATGCACCTGCAGCACCGCCTTCTGACTGCATCTCACTTACGCGAACGGTCTCACCAAAGATATTCTTTCTTCCATGAGCTGCCCACTCATCAACATATTCTGCCATAGTTGATGATGGGGTGATGGGGTAAATAGCTGCCACTTCACTAAACATGTATGCCACATGTGAAGCTGCCATATTACCATCACAGGTAATAAAATTCTTCTTATTTTCCATAATATGAACTATTAAAATTCCTAATTACTAACCATTTAAGTTAACCTCACAAATCTTGCGCGAAGTTATAAATTTCCGGCTAAAAACAAGCTGATATCCAAAGAAAGCGACAATGCGTCTCAATAATTTAAAGAGGTTCTAAATTAAAACGATTGCATTGATATTAAAACGCATTAAAGAATTTTTATAGCAATAAAATATCGCTTTTTTTTTGGCATCCACACTACCATTCCGGAAAGATTTTTTAAGCCCAGTGGAGAGAGAAACACTACGCACGATATAACGATACTATTTTGGGAGTTCGCAGGTTTAGGACAAAAGTTGAGTCGAAATAATTAAACTCCAGATTTGCTGTAAAAAGAGAGCGCGTCATTATACCAGGAGTTAGTTTGCTATAACCTTCCAGTAGAGGTATAAGATTATAAAAGGCTACCGGAACCACTTTACCGCTCCGTGGAAAAGCACACTGTGGAACTCAAAACAACTCCAAAACGAATAGAAAATGAAGAAACAACATTCAAAATCCACCTGCTATTAAATCAAAGATAACTAAAAAATACCCTGTGTAATAGTGACCCTACTTTTACCTCTGATCCGAGATAACGCCGGGTGGGCTGGTGAAGAAATAAAAAAGCCGTCTTGAAAAACTTCAAAACGGCTGCAAATATATGAATTATGCGGAAAGTAATGATTTACTTATCAAGTTTTTTTAGTATTCGTTGGGCATCCTCCTTATAAAATCCGTCCTCTTCATTGGCAATACGAAGAAGTTGAATTCTGGCCTTTTCCACCTGGTCTTTTTTAAGGTAACAAAGAGCCAGATACCATTCGGCATGTTCGATATAAAGGTTCTCCTTATCCTCCAGAATCATATTAAATGACTCAATAGCCTCGTCATACTTTTCTGTTTCAATATAAGAAATACCGTTATAAAAGCGCAGAGCGATATTGTCTGGGTTGGCCATAAGGATCTCTTCAAACATATCAGAAGCCACTTCAAAATCTTTATTCTGAAACTTCATCAAAGCCTCTACAATATTCACATTTCCCCTTCCAGCTCTGTTAACAATAACAGCCTGATCGGGTTGGTAATACATTTTAAAAAGTTTATCTGAAGTGTAGGAACGAGGTGTAAGCGTAAGCACGCCTGCAGTAATAAGAACTCCCATACTTGCTGCCGCAGCAACATACTTCATGTTAGACTTCATCATGGAAATAATCGGCGACAGGTGAACTGATGTGGTGGAGCCATTTCTGGCAGCATCGAGCTTCATCTTGAGATCAAGAATATCTTCCCTGGACAGAACAGAGTCGAGCTCCTGTTCAAGGGCTATTTCGCAAAGCATTTCTTTATCTTTAACCAGCAGAGCCTCAAATCTCTTCATATCTTTAGTAGACATATTGCCTTTGAGGTATTTCTCCAAGTTTTCCTGCATATTATTCATTTTCATCGTCTAATAGTATTTTGTATTGGGGATCATTTTTTATTCGTTTCTTTAATTTCTCCTTACATTGATACTTACGTGATTTGGCGTAATCATCACTTTTATAATGCATTAATTGTGCGATTTCGCGAATACTCTTTCCATTGGCAAAGTATTTCAGAATTCTCTGGCAATCAGCGGATAATTTCCCAAAATGCCTCAGATAAACTATTTTTCGCGCTTCTGAAGTATCTTGAATATCATATTTGATGTCATCAGATAGAATAATATAATCCTCTACATCGGAGATATTAACAGTGAATCCAGGGCGTTTGCTAAGGCGTTGAAGCCATAGATTACGACAAATGCTGTATAAGAACGTTTTAAAAGAGCTTGTTAATATCAGCTCATCATCATATAGTTTTTCATATAAAATAATCATTGTATCCTGAAATATATCCTCTGCGTCTTCTTCACTGCCGGAATTTTGTTTTACCAACCGTTTTATCAAATCTATATGATTATGATATATTGCAGTAATAATTTCTTCCCGACGTTCTTTCAGCCCTTCAAGATAATCTTGATCGCTATATAAAAATCTTGTTCTCTTATTCATCCGATTTTATTCAAAAAGTAATACAAAAAAACAGCTTTTTTTTTAAAAAAACGAAACTTACACCTACAAACATCTATATACCAACAATATAATTCAGATATTCGCATTTTAAAAAAGTTAAATGTACAATAACAATAATTCTATTTGTAATTTTATTAAAAAAAAGTTTGAAAATGATGTATCACCTTTTTAAGAAAAACAGATTAAGAGTATTGACATTGTTTAAGGGGTAAAATATAAACAGTGTTTAGCGGTGTAAAACAATAATTAAAAATAATAAAGATGAAAAAGTTGTACTCTATTATCACTAAAACAGCAATCGTTGTTTCTCTATCATTAATTTCATTAGTAACGTTAGGACAGAATACGTTCTCAGGAAATGTGCTATATCACGGTAATCCGGATAACCCTGTACACTCTGTAACAATAACGGCACAAAATGCAGATAATACATATATCCAAACTGTGGTCACTGATGAGAACGGATACTTCGAACTAACCAATATCCCATACGGAACCATCACTTTCAATGCAGCAACAGATCTTTCCCAGGGTGGTATTGAGCTCAGTGATGCATTTTTGGTTATGCTACATATGTATAACTTCATAAATCTGGAAGGATATCAAGCCATTGCTGCTGACGTGAACGCCAATGGCATCATAGACTGGGGTGATTACTGGAACATACTTATTGACTGGATTATGTATCAACTCCCATTTGCCAGCGACCCCTGGTTATTCGACAGCATGGAATATACGTTCGCTCCATCAAAAGATGGTGTAACTGTTGGTGGCAACGAGCTTGGTGCAACATGTTCAGGCGATATTGGAGGTTCATATATTATTTTGGACGATGATAAAAACACCCCTAAATCAACAATCCTTGCAACCGAAACAATTAACGCTCTTCCCGGAGAAATCGTTGATGTTACTTTCACAACAACAAAAAACCTTGATCTTGTAGGTCTTTATTTTGGAATAAAGTATGATGCGTCAGTTGTAACAGTAATTGATTACGAAACAAATCCTTCCGGCATGGAGTATCGCACAGAAGAAATTGATGGCATGCTTGGCTTTAACTGGATGGCAGGAAAAGAGTTTAAAACTCTCAATATCAATAAAAATGAAACATTTATTACGCTGACAGTAAAAATTGCTGATGATGCAGATCCTCAGGCTGTAATATTTACTCTTGATGAAGAATCTGCTTATATCAGTGCTAACGGAAAATCACAACACACCACTGAACTGCTGACTCAGGCCGTTAATATTATCGAAAAAGAAACGGCCACTTCCATCGAAGAAGAGATAAATACTGTTTCGGTTTACCCCAATCCTGCAACAGAATATATTATTGTGGAGGCACAAAATCATAACAACCAATTCATTATCCGTGACCTGACAGGAAAAGCAGTTTTATCAACAACTGTTTCCGGACAAAAAACCATTGATGTTTCATCGTTGGCTTCCGGTTATTATTTCTACCAGATGCAAAACTCTAATAATGACATCATTACCGGAAAAATATTAATATCAAAATGATTCTTTGAATAGTAGATTACAACAAAGTAACACCGCTTAAACAGATTGTCCTTCCCCTGGGACAGTCTGTTTTTTTATTTAAAGTCCTCTACATATATTTTTATAACTTTGTACGATGGGTTTATAGTTACACTGTGGTTCAAGAGATATGATTAGATCGTTATATCCATTTATTGGATTATTATTGCTAATTGGGGTTCTGTGTATTCAGAGTAAAAATTGTTATGCCCAGAAGTCAAAGTCTTTTGAACAACAAATCACAAATGGATATGACTCTTTAAATGCTGACAAGTATGGCTCAGCATTAGCACTATTCAAAAAACTATCCGATAACAATGATTACAATACAAGTTCATCATTAAGATGCCGTATTAATATAGGTATAGCTATAGCTGATTACTTTGAATCCGAAAAATTACTATCCGACTCTGCTGCCAGAAACACATTGCTCGGTATCCCGGAACATTCAAACCCGGAAAACTGTAATCTCCTGGCAACATATTACACCCTTGCCGG
>CAYYSU010000002.1:0-24862 GCA_964474455.1 uncultured Bacteroidales bacterium | reverse complement strand
AAAAGAGTTCAATATGGCGGCGGAAAAAATTGATGAAGCTATTCGACTGACCATACAATTATATGGCAAGGAGCATCAATTCCTTGGCAATAGTTATCTGAACCAAGGCAATATATATGTTCAGGCAGCAGACTTTTCAAAGGCCAGAGAATACTACCTGAAAGCAATGAGTTTAGAGTCGGTTCGTGAGACAAAGTTACAAACACTATACAATAATATCGGGTACACATATTTTAGGCAAAAAGAATATGAAAACGCTATTGAATATTACAAAAAAGCAATCGCCACCGACAACAAGGGTAAAATAGAGATTCGCACCTTGCGAAATATTGCTCAATGTTATCATGGCATTGGTGAAACAGATGTTGCTGAATCGTTCTTAATAAACGCCCTTGATATTTCAAAAAAGTCTACGAACAGTATTAATATCGAATATGCATTAACCTTACAGGATTATGGTCGATTTTTAATCGAGACGGACAGGCCGGATAAAGGCATCAACATGCTCAATATGAGCCTTGGCATTCTGAAGCAACAAAATATAAATAAGAGAGATAATGAGGCTGTTATTCATCGTATTATGGCTGATCACTATGCCAGTATCAAGGAGTATAAAACGTCTTTGTTTCACGTACAGAATGCTCTGATTGCTTTAGAACCGGAGTTTACAAGCAGCAACATTGAAGACAACCCAAATATAATCCAGTCGGAATCACCATATGAATTGCTTGGAATTCTATCCTTAAAAGCAGATGTACTACATAAGATTGGCAAGACAGAAGATAGCATTACATATCTCATGAAAGCTCATGATACTTATGCTCTGACATCAACAATCTTCGATAATCTAAAAAAATCGTATAGTTACGATGAAAGCAAACTTTTTATTTCAGGACAAAGCAACAGCATTTTCCAAAAGGCAATTAATGTTGCCTATGATTTATATACGATAACTAATAATCCGGAATTCCTAAATAGTGCTTTTTTCTTTACAGAGAAGAACAAGTACTCTACTCTTCTGGAAGCATACAGAGAGACTGTACTACGAAGCCAGATCATTGCAAAAACAGACCTGGAGACGCTAACATATTTTCAGAAAAAATTGGAAAAAGCAGATCGTGCTCTTTATATTGCTCAAAAGGAGACTCCTGTTAATCAACAAAAAAACGACAGTCTAAATGACCTTGTGTTCGATCTGAACAGAAAAAAAGATAGTCTGGAGGCAGAGCTAAAAACCACACATCCTGAATTTATTATTGCTAACAAAACATCAAATTTAATTAATCCTCAGTTGATTCAAAAAAAACTTTCTAAAAACCAAGTACTTATAGAATACAGCCTTCAAGATTCAATAGTATATGCCTTCTGTATTTCACATAATAAATTTGTTGTAGAAAAAATCAATATCGAGACAAGTTACATTGATTCTCTAAGGTTATCTTTGGATGATTCTGGTCTGGCAAACTACTCCCCAGATGATTACAGAACATTTATTACAGCATCATCCTATCTTCATGATAAGCTCATTTCTCCTTTTACAGATAAAATACAAAACAAGTCTTTAATTATCATCCCTGATTCCAGATTGGGATATATTCCATTTGAGGCACTTATTACTCAACTGCCGTCAACTAAAAGGATGGATTTCAGAAAGCCTGATTATCTTATCAGGCATCATAGTATCAGTTATTCCTATTCTTCTACACTACTATTTGAATCGGAACATTCAAATAGAGAGGGTAACAAGACCAATATTCTTGCTTTTGCACCAGAATATTTTTATGGCAAAAATAATTATGCAGGAGACACACTTCTAAATCAGTTGGCACCTATCCCCGGAGTTTCAGAGGAGATTAGTACTATTTGTAAGATATTCAACTGCACAGCTCTCAAAGGAGAATTTGCCACGGAGGAAACATTTAAAGAACTTGCGCCTGGTTACGAGATTCTTCATCTGGCTATGCACACACTAATCGATGCACAAAACCCATCCTACTCAAAACTTGTATTCTCATATCCTGAGAATGATTCTGTCGCCGATGATGGAATTCTATACACAAGCGAACTCTTTACTCTGTCGTTACAATCAAGGATGGCAGTACTTAGCGCATGTCAAACCGGTGATGGTGCGATTCACGAAGGAGAGGGAATACTCTCATTAGCACGAGGTTTCTTTTACGCAGGAGTACCGAGTGTGGTGATGACATTATGGTCGGTTGACGACACCAAGAGTGCTGAAATTATGGGATCATTCTACAGATACCTTAAGAAAGGACACTCAAAAGATAAGGCATTACAACAGGCAAAGATCGATCTCCTTGACACAAATGACCCCGTAGTCGCACATCCTCGTTTCTGGGCAGGGTATGTAACTATTGGAGATCAAAATCCCATAAGAAAATCCAGCCTGCCATACTCTCTCGCCGGAGCATTTTTTCTAATCTTAGTCGGATTATTTGCCACAAAAAAACTACGTCGGCAATAGATTCCTATATCTTTTATTAATTAATGTACTTTTGCAAAAAAAGCAGTAAGTGATATATCCTGACAATTTTGAAGAGAAAACCGGTTTCGACAAAATCCGGGAAATGATTATGGAAGCCTGTATCAGTGACGCTGGTGTGGAAGCTACAAAAAAGATGAAAGCCTCCTTCACCTACGATACGGTATTGCATAACCTTAAACAGACCGAGGAGTACAGGAATATCTTATTACTAAGTGAAAAAATCCCTGCCCAGAATTATTTTGACCTTACCACAGCACTGAAAGAGATTAAACTTCCCGGTACATTCCTTGAAGCAGAAGATCTGGGAGTTCTTAAATCATCACTTGTTACTCTTGTGGAGCTTTTCCATTTTTTTAATAATGATGAAAAAAAGGAGAAATATCCACTCCTAGCGGTACTCAGTGAACAGGTTTATGTCAATCCTGATATCCCTATAAAACTCGATAGCCTGCTCGATGAAAAAAGCAACATTAGGAACAATGCCTCAGAAAAACTTGGAGAGATAAGGAGTAAAATCAGCCGAAAGCAATCAGGTATTGGATCCAGGATCAATAAAATCATCGGTGAGGCGCGACAGAAAGGTTATCTCAAAGATGATGCAGAGGTAACAATAAGAAACGGAAGGCCCGTTATCCCTGTGCCCGCAGCAAACAAAAGAAGGCTCAAAGGCTGGATTCATGATGAGTCTGCCACAGGTCAGACAGTATATATCGAACCTGCAGAGGTTTTCGAGATAAATAATGAGATCCGGGAACTGGAGTTAGATGAGCGCCGTGAAGTAGTAAAAATTCTTATCGCTTTCGCCGATTACATTCGCCCCTATATCCGGGAACTCATTAATGCATACGCATATCTCGGCGAATTTGATTTCATCAGAGCAAAGGCAAAAATAGCTATACAAACTGCCAGTATAATGCCTGTGTTGCGTCGGCGTCCGGTAATAAATATTCGCAATGCAAGGCATCCGTTGTTATATTTGTCACTCAAAAAGCAAAACCGCAAAGTCGTGCCGTTAACATTGGAGCTTTCACATCAGGAGCGTATCCTTGTTATTTCAGGCCCAAACGCCGGAGGAAAATCTATTTGTTTAAAAACCATAGGATTACTTCAGTATATGCTTCAATGTGGGCTTCTTATTCCCGCAAATGAAAACTCGGAATTTGGAATTTTCAGAAATATCTTAATCGATATTGGCGATGAACAGTCGCTGGAAAACGACCTAAGTACATATACCTCTCATTTACAAAACCTGAAGGTGTTCCTTCGTAATGCCGATCGACATACCTTGTTTCTGATTGATGAGTTTGGCACCGGAACAGAGCCCAACCTAGGGGGTGCTATTGCCGAAGCAACTCTGGAAACCATGAACAACAAGAAAGCATGGGGAGTGGTAACAACACACTATGCAAATCTAAAACTTATGAGTGGTCATCATAAAGGTATCATAAATGGAGCAATGCTTTTTGATTCAAGCAAACTTCAACCACTCTTTATTCTCAAAACCGGTAAACCGGGCAGCTCTTTTGCTTTTGAAATGGCAAGGAAGATTGGCTTTCCTGAAGATATTCTGGAACTGGCAAGCACAAAGACAGGCAAAAAACAACTCGACTTCGATCAGCAGCTCCACCAGCTTGAGATAGAGAAAAAACATCTTACATCAAAACAAACAGAAGTCTCTGTGGCAGATGAGTTGCTTAAAGAACTTCTTGATAAATATAAAGAGCGTATAATAAACCTTGAAAAAGATCGCAACGAAATTCTTTTAGACGCACAGGCTCAGGCTGACAACCTTATCACCAGCGCAAATACCAGGATAGAACATACTATCAAAGAGATTCGTGAGATACAGGCAGAGAAAGAAAAGACACGCAAACTCCGTGAAAACCTTAAGGCCTCAGCAGGAAAGCAGATGAGAAAAAACCATCAGGTGCTGAAAGAGCTGAAACAAGAACTTGAAGAGATATCTGAACCCGAAGAGATTTATCCTCCTGAAGAAAAGAGATTAAAACCATACACCTTTATTATTGGAGATACCGTAAGAATGCAGGGACAAAGGAGTATCGGCATAATTACCGGAATAAAAGGCAAAAAAGCTACGGTAGAGTTTGACAATCTTTCGTTGAAGGCTGATATAAAGAACCTGGAACCGGCAAAACAGGAACCGGGAAAGCCCAAGCAGGTTCGTTTGACAACCTCCGGTTCAGGAAACATCATTCATGATCTGACCACAAAAGCAGGAAACTTCAAAATTACAATCGACGTAAGAGGACAAAGGGCTGATGAAGCCTTAAATAACATCGCTAAATATCTCGATGACGCAGTATTACTCAGTGTTCCTGAAATAAAAATATTGCATGGAAAAGGAAGTGGCATTCTTCGGGAAGTCATAAGAGACTATCTCAAATCCTTACCGGAAGTGCGAAAATATCAGGATGAAGATTTGGAACATGGAGGGCATGGTATTACTACTGTATCTCTTCGTTATTAATAATATTCTGCAACTGCTGTTTTTTCTCTTTCGTAAGACTTTTTACAATAAGGTCATAGGAGTGATCAACAAGTTCATAGAGAAGTTCATCATTCATAGAACCATCAACATTGATAGTATTCCAGTGTTTTTTATTCATATGATATCCGGGAATTACAGCCGGATATTGAGCTCTCAATTCTATGGCTCGTTCCGGGTCACATTTAAGATTTAAAGAAAAATCATCCCCGGTATCTGTCAGGGCATACATTTTACCCATTACCTTAAAAACAAGTGTTGTCTCATCAAAGGGAAGACCCTCTGTAACAGCAGATTTAGCCAAACAATAGTCTCTAAATTCTTCGATATTCATATTTATCAAGTATTTTTTATCATCACAAATATAGCTAAAAGGATCCTGACAATAGTAATCAATCACATCTGGTTAACTAAAAATGCATATATTTGTTAGACTTTGGTAAAAAGTATTTTATTATGAGCGAAACAAACGATACAAACCCAAAACAGCGCAACGTCGGTCTCAGTAAGTCGAAAAACATACTGCAGGTTCGTAAAAAAATTGCACTGCAAGGAGGTGGCACTAAGGCTATTGAAAAGCAAAAAGCCACTGGAAAAATGACAGCCCGGGAGCGTATTCTCGCCCTGGTAGATAGTAATTCATTTCATGAATATGATCTGTTTGTAGAACATGCAGGACGTGATTTTGACATGAACAAAAAATATCTTCCCGGTGATGGAGTAATAACAGGTACAGGTACCATAAATGGTCATCCGGTATGTATTTTTGCCCAGGATTTTACCGTTGCCGGTGGCTCACTCGGTTATATGCATGCCAAGAAAATCACTAAGATAATGGACCATGCCATGAAACTGAGAGTACCTCTAATTGGCATCAACGATTCCGGTGGTGCGCGTATTCAGGAAGGTGTGAACTCACTGGCCGGTTATGGTGAAATTTTCTACCGTAACACACAGGCCTCAGGCGTAATACCACAAATATCAGTGATTCTTGGCCCTTGTGCCGGTGGCGCAGTTTACAGCCCTGCATTGACAGACTTTGTTTTTGTTGTTGATAAGATCTCGAAAATGTTCATCACCGGTCCTGAGGTAATCAAAACTGTGCTTGGTGAAGAGATCTCTATGGAAGACCTTGGTGGCGCAAAAGTGCACGCCGAGATAACGGGTAACGCACATTTCTATGCAGAGAGTGAGATAGAGTGCTTTGAACAGATTAAAACTCTTGTGTCGTATATTCCCTGGAATAACCAGACTACTGCAAAGCCCTTCCCTAAGAAGCTACCCAAAACAAGACAATATAAAATTGAGGAGATATTCCCTTCAAATCCAAAACAACCTTACGATGTAAGAGATATTATCAAAGCAATCGCAGATAGATCCGAATTTATGGAGATACATGAGAAATTTGCTGCAAATATCGTGATCGGTTTTGGTCGCATGGAAGGCAGAACAGTGGGTTTCGTTGCCAACCAGCCACTGGTACTGGCAGGTGTTCTGGATGTGGATTCCAGTGATAAAGCTGCACGCTTTATACGTTATTGCGACTCCTTTAACATTCCTTTGGTCACACTTGTTGACCTGCCGGGCTACCTGCCGGGTATAGATCAGGAGCACTCAGGAGTTATCCGTCATGGAGCGAAGATTCTTTATGCTTACAGTGAAGCAACAGTGCCAAAAATCACTCTTATAATGCGTAAAGCCTATGGTGGCGGGTATATAGCCATGTGTTCCAGCCACTTACGTGCCGATTTTGTGTTTGCATGGCCAACAGCAGAAATCGCTGTGATGGGTCCTGAAGGTGCTGCAAATATCATCTTTAGAAATGAAATAAAAAATGCAGAAGACCCCGAAGAAGTACGCAGACAAAAGGTAAAAGAATATAAAGAAAAGTTTGCTAACCCATACGTAGCAGCAGCTTACGGATACGTGGACGCTGTTATCGACCCCGAAGAAACACGTAAAATGCTAATTCATGCTCTTGATATCTCAGAAGAAAAAAGAGTTGTAACGCCAGTGAAAAAGCATGGTATCCCACCATTCTAAAGTTGGCAATTCAATTTTTATTAATCCTAAAATGTTCTGTTATGAGATATAAAGAAGCACCAGAAGGGTATAAGTTTCTATCTGTTGAGAGTGGGAAATACAAAACCATGCTCACAACAAAATATGTATCCAGAGAAAAATATGTTCCTCACGATCCAAAAAAAATTCTTGCTGTGATTCCGGGAACAGTGCGAAAAATAAATGTAAAAAATGGCTCTAAAGTTAAGGAAGGGGAAACCCTGATAATTCTTGAAGCAATGAAGATGATGAACCACATTATCTCACCGGCTAATGGTGTTATTAAATCAGTATATGTGGAAAGAGGTACCGTGGTCGCAAAGTCCTTTTTGCTTTTAGAATTTGAATAATCTATTTTTTCTGATATCCGGAAAAGAGGGTTTTTGTCTCTTCAATGTAAGCGATGATATCCTCTTTTCCTGCTTTAGAAATGCTGCTTGTTAGTATAAAAGGTGGCAGCTCTTCCCAGGTTTGAAGTAATTTTTTCGTATAAGATGCGATATTACTCTGCAATTGATTAATGCCAAGTTTATCGGTTTTTGTAAAGAGTATCACAAAGGGTATTTTGCTCACACCCAACCAGTTCATAAACTCGACATCATTCTTTTGAGGCTCCAGACGAGAATCTATGAGCAGAAACAGTGAAATGAGATTTTCCCTTTTTAGTATGTAGTTACGAATCATATTATCCCACTTTGCCACCTCCGATTTCGACACCTTTGCATATCCATATCCTGGAAGATCGACGATATACAACTCCTCGTTTATGAGAAAATGGTTTATGAGTCTGGTTTTTCCGGGTTTACCACTTATTTTTGCCAGCCCCTTGTGGTTGGTAAGCATATTCAACATGGAAGATTTGCCCACATTGGATCTTCCAATGAATGCATATTCCGGAAGCTTAGGATCAGGGCACTTCTGGAAGGAAGGGCTGCTGCAAACAAATGTTGCGGTGTTTATCTTCACTACTGCTTATCCTCGTTTTTAATATCAATATATGATGAGACGTATCTTTTAAATTTTGCTTCTACAATATCGCGGATCTTCACCAAAATACCTGTCTCCTCAACCTTTCCGAAAGCATCATTCATTGAGGTACCAAAAACGCGCATTGTGGGAGATAAATTCATATACGCATTAACTAGTGGAGGAATATTTTCGCCCCTCGCCCTGACCTCTTTCACGAGTATTTTATAATCGTCTTCGTATTTTACTCCCCCAAAAAAATTCTTCAAAAATTCACTTTCCAGATTCACATCAATGGGCTCAAAAGGACAAACCAATTTCTCCTCATCAAAAAAATAGATATTCATAAACTTAAGAATAATATCTCGTGCCTGGCTGTTAAAATGAGGATACATTGTTATCTTACCGAAAAAATACTCCGTATCCGGATAATCCACAGATACAGAGCCCACGCCATCCCAGAGGTTATCCAGTGCAAAAAGACCTTTCCGTTGATCGCGGGAGGGCTGAAACAAAGGTTGAACAAAAGAACGACCCAACTCAACAGTATGTGGTAAGTACTCGTCAATAAACTTTCGGGAAAAACAGAATAACTTTCCTGTGGCGCTAACGGCATTTCCTTTTGCATCAAAAGAGATATCTCTGCCATGAATAAATCGGTATCCACCAACAATTTCACTCTCTGCGGGATTCCAGACTATAAGTTGCTGAAACGGCTTTTCATCAGTATCGTAATGGTCTATATCGGCAGGCAATCCTGTTCCACCACCGGCGTTTCTGAATGTCTCTTCCCTTAATCGCCCCACTTCTTCCATCAGAATTGGTGATTCGTGGGCATTAAAAACATATATTTCATTACCGCCCGCATTTGTTTTTCTGACAAATCGCACTTTTGACAACTCCAAGATTATCGTCTCTCTATCGATTTTTTTTATTATCTCTTCCATGATTATTACTATCCATCAAAAATAACATCAGAATCATCTCGTATATTATATACGTGATCCTTAACCTTTTGCGCCCATTCAATATCTTTATACTTCTTGTCGAATACTGTATAAGGAATTGGTTTTCCAAATATCATTTTGATATTTTTATCCTTGAGTTTATATGCTTCGTCAACCAGGAACATCATCTCGATATTAAATTTAATTCTGAAGAATTTCCTAATTTTCGCCAATCTGTAAAACCTCTTGGAGTTCTGTCCTTCAATATAAACAGGAACAATATCTCGTTTGTTGTTTTTAGCTTTAGTGATAAACGTTTTCTTCCATTCCAGGTCACATATCACGCCATCAATTTTTCTTGAGCATATTCCTGCAGGGAACATAATAACAACATTATCGCTTCTGAAGGCTTCCTCCATTTTCCTTACATTGGAAGTATTAGAACCCAATTTATTCACAGGGATAAAATTATCTCTCAAATTTTCCAGGTGCATAAGAAAGTCATTTGCCGGAATAAGAATGTCTCTACGAACCTGGCTAACAGCATTAAAGAGAGCCATTCCATCAAATCCACCCAATGGATGATTTGCCACCACCATGATTTTTTTGTCCTTAGAAATATTTTCGAGACCTTTCGCAGATACTGAAGCAGAAAACTCATCTAATAAAACCTCAGTAAATTCAACCCCCCTTTTTCCATCAGCCTTCACAAATATTCTGTTAAGCTCTTCAATATGGGTGATTTTTCTGAGATATCTTTTGAGCAAACCGGGCATTTTGTCATACAATCCGGGAGATCTGGCATCCACGACATCCCGTAATTCTAACTGGTGAACATACTTATCCACTTTACTACCACTACTTTCTTGCATTGTTAAGATATTTCTTCCGCAAAAGTAGCGAATATTCCCCAATTGTGGATTTCCTACGACTAAATATTTAAATAACATCCATATGCAAATGCATAACGCTGTTCAATTTGTACAACAAATCATCTCTCCTATTTTACATCCACACAAACACATCCATACCACACTCATATTCAGCGCTTTAAAAATTATCTTGAATTTAGATGGAATAAAATGCAACAATTGTTAATAAGAAGTGGTAAAATGTGGAAAAATGTGGGTATTTTTATCATATCTTTACATCACAAAATGAGCGAAGACTTATTTATCATCGGAACATATGAGTGCAAGGTTGATGCAAAAGGCCGGGTACTCCTTCCTTCAGGGCTAAAAAAACAGCTCTGTGAAGGTCTCAATGATGGATTTGTCCTAAAACGCAGCGTGTTCCATAAATGCCTCGAATTATACCCAAAGAAAGAGTGGAATAAGGAGATCGCAGGTGTCAATAAGCTGAATCGCTTCGTAAAGAAAAACGTCGAATTTATTCGACGCTTTATGGCTGGTGTGAAAATGATAGAAATGGATGCTCAGGATCGGTTCCTGATACCCAAAGACCTTATCGAATTCGCCACCCTGAAAAAAAACCTGGTCCTCTCATCGGCAGTAAACAAGATAGAGATCTGGGATAAAAACCTTTACGAAGAAAGCCTTGACAGCGTTGATGACTTTGGAGCACTTGCAGAAGAAGTAATGGGAAACAATCAACCTGAATAGAGTACTTATGTATCACAATCCAGTAATGCTTAACGAGTGTATCGACGCATTAAACATACGTCCTGACGGAGTGTATGTTGATGTTACTTTTGGTGGTGGCGGGCACTCAAAGGAGATTTTGAAACATATCCCTGAAGGCTTTTTGTTCGCTTTCGACCAGGATCCTGATGCAATAAAAAATCATCCCGGCAACGAAAACCTTACACTTATACAACAGAACTTCAGGTATATGATCAACTACCTCCGGTTCTATAATGCCATTCCTGTTGACGGAATACTGGCCGACTTGGGAATTTCAAGTCATCAGATTGATGTGCCTGAACGGGGCTTTGCCACTCGTTTCAATGCAACTCTGGATATGAGGATGGACCAGAAAGGCTCTCGGTCAGCGGCAGATATTCTCAACGAAGCATCCATTGAAGATATGACAAATATTTTCCGCCAGTACGGAGAATTAAAAAACGCTTACAACTTGGCCAAACGCATTGCTACAGCACGTCAGGAGAGCCCTGTCAACACAACAGAACGCTTAAATGAAATCGCATCACCCCTATCGGGGCAAAAAAATCCCAGCAAATACCTGGCGCAGGTGTATCAGGCATTACGCATTGAGGTGAACGATGAACTGGGGGCGCTTAAAGAGATGTTATTTCAAGCCGAAAAAGCACTTAAACCGGGAGGCTCTCTCGTGGTAATAAGCTATCACTCACTGGAAGACAGACTGGTAAAGAATTTCCTCAAGACAGGAAACTTCCAAGGTCGTCAGGAAAAAGATTTTTATGGCAACCCCATTACGCCATTTAAAATAACAAGAAACAAACCCTTCGTAGCTGAGGATCAAGAGCTGGAGGAGAATCCCAGGTCACGAAGTGCACGATTAAGAACAGGAATAAAAAAGTAGATGAACACCATTAAGAATAAGCAGGAAGAAAAGAAATCCACGCCACGTCAACGACGCATGGCGAAGGGTTTTCGGAAAGTTGTAGGGCTCTCTTCTGATATTCCATCGAACGAAACCCTCAAAGTAGTATTGCTTATTACAATTTTGGCCGTTTTATACATGATGAACGCATACAATGCTGAAAGAAAAACCATAGAGATAAATAAACTTACACAAGAGAACAAAGAGTTGCGTGCAGAATATCTGCTGTTAAAAAGTAAGGGAATGTATGCCAGCAGTCAAAGCGCTATTGCAAGGCAATTAAAAGACAAAGGCATAAAAGAGGCAACAGTACCTCCAGGAAGAATAACTAAAAATAGCAACGAATAGTCATGGAACAACACAAGAAGACCATATCTACCCGCAGCTATCTGGTGTTTCTGATAGTACTACTGGCAGCGATACTTGTTCTGGCAAGGATATTCTACCTTTTCCTGGGCCCCGGCCCGGAGCTTCGTGATATGGCAGAACAAAATGCCTACCGCTCCAGAGAAATAACGGGCATGCGTGGTAACATATTTAGCAGTGACGAAGAGCTTATTGCTGCATCAGTACCTGTATTTACAATAAGATGGGATTACGACCCCTTGAAAAAGAGAATACCTGGAGTTCTCGACACACTCGCCACAGGCCTGGCAGAAGCGTTACCCGGCTCTAAGTCACACTATCTTAAAAAACTCAATGACGCTGTCACAAAAAAAAATAGATACTACAAGGTATATAGCAAAGCTGACTACGAACAGATTAAAAAAATAAGAACAAGCCCCATTTTCTGTGAAGGAAGAAATAAAAGCGGACTGATAGAAGAGACTTCAGCAAAACGGCAGAAGCCATACCAGGAGTTAGCATTTCGTACCATCGGCCACGATAGAGAGGGTACAAAGAATGATGTGGGAATAGAAGGAGCATATAGTGAATACCTCTCCGGGGAAAAAACATCAAGATTGGAAAAAAGAATCTCCGGCGGAATGTATAGCCCCATTGAAAGCAAGGACAACGTAGAGCCAAAAAACGGATATGATATTGTCACCACATTAAATATGCGCTATCAGGATGTGGCTGAGGATGCCCTAAAGAGGCACCTTATTGAGCAAAGAGCCAGTGAAGGGTGTGCTGTATTAATGGAGGTTCACACAGGACATATTCTGGCAATAGCCAACCAATCTACCCGAACAGGGGAGATGACAGAGTCATACAATGTGGCACTGGGTAACTCCATGGAACCAGGTTCCACATTTAAGCTCGCTACAGTACTAGCTCTGCTGGATGACAAACTGGTTGACATCCATGACACAGTCATTATCACCAATAGTGTCAAATACTATTACGGGGAACGATTAATCGACTCACATATCAACAAAGGAGAGTTTACATACACGCTGGAGAGTGCTTTTAAAGAATCCTCTAATGCCGCAATATCGTGGTATGCACAAAAATATTATGGTAAGAACCCCCAGCGTTTCATCGAAAAACTTCAACAATTTAATCTTGACAAAAAACAGGGAATAGAGATTCCCGGAGAACCGACTCCATTAATAAAAAACACTGCACACCCACAGTGGTCAGGTCTCAGTCTTCCCTGGATGTCGGTAGGTTATGAGTTGCTTATCTCGCCACTGCAGATCCTGGGATTTTACAACGCAGTGGCTAATGACGGAGTATATGTGAAACCAATACTGGTAAAAGAGATCAGAGAGGGACGTAATACCATATACAAAACAGAAACAGAGATCCTCAGCAGCAGAATTGCCAGCCCCGAAGCTGTGTCAAAAGCCCAGTATCTGCTTGAAGAAGTTGTTAACGAAGGAACAGGGAAAATTGCTTTTCGCAATAGCCCTTATCCCGTAGCAGGAAAAACAGGAACAGCACAGATACACTCCGGCAGCGAAGGATACAGAGCCCGACAATACAATGCCTCCTTCATAGGATATTTTCCCGCCGACAAGCCCAAATACTCTTGCATTGTTGTTGTCAACAGACCGGGAGCCGGATCATATTATGCCTCCTCTGTTGCCATACCGGTATTCAAAGAGATTGCTGATAAAGTATATGCTTCAGACATCTCTATCCATAATAATATCACAGACTCAATATTTCAATACTCAGCGTGGACATACGGATACATGGAAGATCTGAAAAATATTTCAAGTACCATGAACTATAACGTTGTTGACGATAAAGCGATTTGGGGTAGCATGACCATAGAGACAGACGGGAAGGTCATCACAAGGGAAAGCACTCTACAAAAAAACAGAGTACCTAATCTTAAGGGACTCGGACTGCGCGATGCCATTTTTATGGCCGAGAGTGTCGGCATGAAAGTGCACACCACAGGAAAAGGTCGTGTGGCATCACAAGAGCCTGCTGCCGGAACTGCTGTGACAACATCAAATATAATATCAATAACATTAAATTAAAAATGCAGATACCAGGAGACATATTCATAAAAAGTAAAGTAATAAGAATTAGCGGAGAATGGCCGGGAATGCCGAAAGGAATATGTATTGACTCCAGAGAGGTGAAAACAGGATGGGCTTTTGTTGCAATAAAAGGAACTGTAAATGACGGACATAAGTATATCTGCAAAGCCACAGAATCAGGAGCAACAATTATTGTATGTGAAGAAGAACCCCGTGAGTTAAGCAATGATATCTGTGTCGTAGTGGTAAATAATAGTGCCATAGCAGCCGGTGAACTTGCAGCAGCATTTTATGATCATCCTTCAAAGCAGTTGTCATTAGTCGGTATAACAGGTACAAACGGGAAAACAACCATCGCCACACTGCTTTACACAACATTTATCGCCTTGGGATTCAAAACAGGTTTGTTAAGTACCATTAATACCCGTATTGGCAGCGACACTCTTCCATCGACACACACCACACCGGATCCTGTTTCATTACAAGCTACGCTGGCAAAAATGGTTGAAGAAAATTGCTCCTACTGCTTCATGGAAGTGAGCAGTCACGCTGTAGCACAGCACAGAATCTCAGGATTGGATTTCGATGGTGGTATATTCACAAATATTACCCACGATCACCTGGATTATCACAAAACTTTCCGTGCATACCTGGAGGCGAAGAAGGGATTCTTTGACCAGCTTCCGAAAAAAGCCTTCGCCCTGACAAACAGCGATGACAAAAATGGTTTGGTGATGTTACAAAACACCAAAGCATCAATAAACACCTATGGCCTCAAAGGGTTGGCAGATTTCAAAACAAAGATTCTGGAAAACAGCTTCCACGGTTTACACCTCAACCTCGACAATGAGGAGTTCTGGAGTAGGCTATGCGGCAGCTTCAACGCCTGGAACCTCACTGCAGTTTATGCCACGGCTGTACTACTCGGGCAGCAGAAGCGGGAAGTTCTAATCGCCTTATCAAGTGCGAACACAGTAGAGGGTCGCTTTGACATTGTTAGTGGAACTGACAATATCACTGCTGTTATCGATTATGCACACACCCCCGATGCTCTTGAGAACATCATAAGCACCATCAACAATATCCGTGAAGGACGCGGACAACTTATTACCGTTGCCGGCGCCGGTGGTGACCGTGACACATCAAAGCGTGCGGAGATGGCATACATTGCTTCAAAGCTCAGTGACAGGCTCATACTCACTTCTGATAATCCACGAAGCGAGGATCCGGAAGCCATTATTGATATGATGATGGAAGGCGTAGAGATAACAAAAAAGAGAAACGTATTACGAATCTCCAATCGCAAGGAGGCCATAAAAACCGCATCTGCACTCGCTCAGGAAGGGGACATCATCCTCATTACCGGAAAGGGGCACGAAAAATATCAGGAGATAAACGGTGTTAAATATCCGTTCGACGATAAAGCTATTATTCAATCATTTCTTAACTCAGAAAATTAAAAGCAATGCTGTACTATTTGTTTGATTATTTAGAGAAAATAGACCTTCCGGGAGCCGGAGTATTCCAATATATCTCCTTCAGGGCAGCAGCGTCGCTAATTACATCGCTAATAATCTCCATGGTTTTTGGCAAAAGACTCATAAAAATACTACACAGAAAGCAGGTCGGAGAATCAGTCCGCAACCTGGGCCTTGAAGGCCAGAAAGAGAAAGAGGGCACTCCTACCATGGGTGGTCTGATCATTCTGTTGGCAATAGTAATTCCAACGTTACTGTTTGCTAAACTCGACAACATATACATCCTGCTAATACTTTTCACCACTATATGGATGGGATTAATTGGCTTTTTGGATGATTATATCAAGGTATTCAGAAAGAGAAAAACCGGTCTGGCGGGTCGTTTTAAACTTTTAGGTCAGCTAGTCCTTGGCTTGGTGGTTGGTGGCACCATGCTCTTTCACCCTGATATCGTCATTAAAGAAAAACTTCAAACAACATCTACTGAAGAGGTGTCATCATATCACGAGGAGTGGTCGGAGAACGAGAATCCTGTTTATGGCAGTGCGGTAAAATCCACAAAGACAACGATTCCATTTTTTAAGAATAACGAACTCGATTACTCAAAGGCGCTTAGATGGGCAACCAACGACACTCACAGATGGGCATGGATAATTTTTATTCCTATCGTGATATTCATCATTATGGCTGTCTCCAATGGCGCAAACCTTACCGACGGTTTGGACGGGCTTGCTACCGGATCATCGGCCATTATAGGAGCCACGCTGGCGATATTCGCCTGGGTATCGGGAAACATTGTTTTCGCCGATTACCTGAATATCATGTACATCCCACTGGTGGGTGAGTTGACGGTTTTTG
This sequence comes from uncultured Bacteroidales bacterium, assembly GCA_964474455.1. Lineage (GTDB taxonomy): Bacteria > Bacteroidota > Bacteroidia > Bacteroidales > BM520 > BM520. The sequence continues at coordinate 8,558 of CAYYSU010000002.1, read as the reverse complement.
TAAGTGCTTTCGTGGGAGCGTGCCTGGGGTTTCTCTGGTACAACTCCTACCCTGCTCAAATCTTTATGGGCGACACCGGAAGCCTCGCCATTGGTGCTATAATAGCTGTTTTCGCAATAATGATCAGAAAAGAACTCCTGCTGCCTATCCTCTGTGGTGTTTTCCTTATGGAGAACCTATCGGTGGTTATACAGGTGTCATGGTTTAAATACACAAAACGCAAATTCGGGGAAGGGCATAGAATATTCCTCATGTCACCATTACATCATCACTATCAGAAAAAAGGATACCCCGAAGCAAAGATCGTTATGCGGTTTCTTTTGGTGGGTATTATGCTGGCAGTGATATCGGTAGTAACATTGAAATTAAGATAAATGAATCAAAAGCGTATTGTCATATTAGGAGGCGGAGAGTCAGGCGTAGGCGCTGCTCTGTTGGCAAAGAGAGAGAACCTTAGGGTTTTCCTTTCCGACAGTGGCGCATTACGTGATTGCCACCGCGAAGAGCTTCAAAGCCATGGAGTTGCTTTTGAAGAAAATGGTCATACGCAGGAGATTTACAATGCAAATACTGTTGTTAAAAGTCCGGGGATTCCTGATACCGGATCGATACTGGATCATTTCCGGGAAAAGAAGACAGAGATTATCTCGGAGGTTGAATTCGGATACCGTTACTGCAAAGGAAATATTATTGCGATAACAGGCGCCAATGGCAAGACCACCACTACCCTTCTCACGCAGCATATTCTGAAAAATGCCGGTAAAAACTCTATCGCAGCAGGTAATGTGGGATATAGTTTTGCCAGAGCCGTGGCAGAGGGCTATGAGTACTATGTATTAGAGGTTAGCAGTTTTCAACTGGATGGCATAACAACCTTCAAGCCGCATATTGCAATACTCACCAACATCACTCCTGATCACCTGGACAGATATCACAACGATTTTGAAGAATACGCAGCATCAAAGATGCGCATCTCAATGAATCAGGATAAAGAGGATCACCTGATTGTTTGTGCCGATGATCCCAAGAGCATGGAGATGTTAGAAAAAGTCACTGTTAAAGCAACAACTCACTTGATAACACTTAGCCATGATGAAAATGCATCTGCATGGCTAAACAACAACATTTTTACAATAAAAATAAATAAGAAAAAATTAGATATGACACTAGAAGAATTGGCATTACAGGGCAGACACAATGTGTACAACTCCATGGCTGCCGGAGTAGCATCACGACTCATTGACATACGTAAGGAAAACATCAAACAATGCCTGTCGGATTTCCAAAATGCAGAACACCGCCTCGAGACTATAGCAACCATTCAAGGCGTAAAATTTATCAACGACAGCAAGGCGACAAATGTAAACTCAGTATGGTTTGCACTGGAATCACAGAACAGCCATGTTGTCTGGATCGCAGGGGGTGTTGACAAAGGCAATGATTACAGCAAACTGATAGATCTTGTCAAGGAGCGCGTGAGTGTTCTCATTTGTCTGGGTAAAGACAACCGTAAGCTTGCAGAGGCCTTCATCGACCATGTGGATGATATTCAACAGGCATCGACGATGAAGGAAGCTGTTTTAATGGCTTATCAGTCAGCACACCCCGGAGATACTGTACTGCTTTCGCCGGCATGTGCAAGTTTCGATCTTTTCGACAATTACGAAGATAGAGGAATAAAATTTATTGAAGCCGTAAACAGTTTATAATATGAACCCAATTCGTTTTGAAGGAAATAAAAGACTCTGGTGGATTGTGGCAGCGCTGATGATAATATCACTACTGGCTGTTTATAGCACCATTGGAAACCTGGCGTGGATAAGCAAGGAAGGGAATACCACTTTCTTCCTTATCAAGCACGGAGGTATTCTTTTATCCGGATCGGGAATTATTTATCTGGTTCATAAAAAGTTAGACATAATTCGTTTTAGCCGGCTGGCTCAGATAATACTTATTATAAGTATAATACTTCTTTTACTGACTTTCTGTTTTGGTCTTAACGTAAACAGCGCCAAACGTGTATTACCATTATTCTTTGGGTTAACATTCCAACCCTCGGATATCGCCAAAGTGGGACTTGTGATGTATCTGGCGCGCATTCTGGCCTCAGGTAAAGAGTATGTTCACAACTTTAACTTATCGAAGGGTGGCTTTCACATATTGTTACCAATAATTGTGGTATGTGCTCTAATTCTGCCTTTTAATCTTAGCACGGCTGCCATGGTATATGTTATTGCCATTGTAATGCTATATATTGGTAAGGCAAATGCACGATATATCGGCTCACTTATTGGTATTGCGGGATTGGGACTGGTATTAATTTTAGCATTTGGCAAATTATCTCCTCACACTTTTTCACGTCTTACAACCTGGGAAAACAGGATTGAAAACTACATCTCAGGCGAGGATTCCGGTGATGGTAACTACCAGGCATTACAATCGAAAATCGCCATTGCCAACGGATGGCCTCTGGGAACAGGGTTCGGAAACTCAACACAGAGGCATTTCCTGCCACAATCATATAACGATTTTATTTTCTCAACTATTGTAGAACAGACAGGCATCCTGGGAGCAATAGCTATGATTCTTCTTTACATGGGATTCTATTCTCAGTGCTATAGGATAGCAAGAAATACTGAGAGCACCTTCGGAAAGCACCTTGTCCTGGGGATTGGATTCATGATCATTTTCCAGGCGTTATTAAATATGATGGTGGCGACAGGTTTACTCCCCGTAACAGGGCAGCCGTTGCCTTTGGTTAGTATGGGAGGCACCTCAATATGGATTACCTGCTTTGCCGTAGGAGTAGTTCTTCAGGTAAGTAGAACGACAGAAAGAGCAGGCGTAAAAAACAATAAATGATGAAAAAGTCGCATAAATATCTAATCAGCGGAGGTGGCACCGGCGGACATATTTTCCCCGCCATAGCCATAGCAGAGGCTATCCGGGAGATAGAACCCGGAGCAGAATTTTTATTTGTCGGCGCAAAAGGTCGCATGGAGATGACGAAAGTCCCTGACGCAGGATATAACATCATCGGCCTAAATATAAGCGGCTTTTCACGATCATTATCACTGAAAAACCTGCTCTTCCCTTTTAAGGTTATAAATAGTTTATATAATGCAGGCAAAATCATAAAATCCTTCAAACCTGACATCGCCATCGGAACCGGTGGCTACGCTTCAGGTCCCATCCTTTATATGGCGGCGCGAAAACGCATCCCCGCACTTATCCAGGAACAGAATGCTTATCCTGGCGTTACCAATAAAATACTAGCTAAAAAAGTAAATAAAATATGTGTTGCATATGATAAGATGGAGACCTTCTTCCCGTCAGAAAAAATCATCAGAACAGGGAATCCCATCAGAAAACAACTACAAAAACCCACAGATAACAAACTGGCGGCACTACACTTTTTCGGCATGGAGGATAACAAACCCACCATTCTTATCGTAGGTGGCAGCCAGGGCTCCATGGCAATAAATAATGCTATGGCGGAGATACTCGGTGATATACTATCAAAGGCAAATATAATATGGCAAACTGGAGAAACGGGATACAATGATGCCTTGAAAGCGGCAGAGCAGTATCAAAACATCGATATGGCAGTTCATAGGTTCATAAAACGTATGGATATGGCATACGGAGCAGCGGATATTATTATTTCACGCGCCGGGGCAATAGCAATTTCAGAAATCGCAGTGGCAGGCAAATGTACAATCTTTATCCCCCTACCCTCAGCAGCGGAAGATCATCAGACAAAAAATGCTATCAGCCTGCAAGAAAAACATGCTGCATTTCACATCCCTCAAAAAGAGGTGTACGCTCGTTTACTGCCAACATTAAATGACTTACTGGAGAACAAAGAAAAAATAGTTGAAACAGCATCAAATATAAAAACCACAGGACTCCCCCACGCAGCGAAGTCCATTGCAGAAGAGGTATTTAAAATCTTAAACAAGCACCACCAATGAGAACGGATCAGGTAAATAAGGTCATATTCATAGGTATAGGAGGTATAGGGATGAGTGCATTAGCGCGCTACTTCAACTATAGGGGCTGTAAAGTATATGGTTATGACAAGACTCCTTCAGCACTCACACAACAGCTTCAGGCAGAGGGTATCGATATTTTCTATGAAGATGATAAAAAATATGTGCGAGATGAGACCGATCTTGCCATATACACTCCGGCAATACCACAAACCAGTAAGGTGCTGGAATGCGTAAGAAAATCACATATACCTTTGTTTAAAAGAGCCGCCATCCTCGGACAATTGTCAAAAGAGTATAAATGTATCGCCGTTGCCGGAACACATGGAAAGACAAGCATCACAGGGCTGTTGGCACATATATTCAAGACAGCAAACATCCCTGTACTAGCATTCATTGGCGGAATAAGTACAGATCATAACACGAATATCATATACCATAAAGAGGCCAAGTATATTATTGTGGAAGCAGATGAATATGATCGTTCATTCCTGCAGCTCCATCCGTATATTTCATTGGTCTCGGCCATAGCACCGGATCATCTTGATATTTATGGCGATTTCAATGCACTGGTTGATGCTTTCAATATATTTATCAGCCAGACAGCACCAAGTGGCAAGGTGATAGTTAATCAGAGTTTATTAACGCTGTGTACTACCGACATCTCCTATGGCCTCAGCTCAGGGTCGTCATATTTCGCAAGCGACATTTGTATTAAAAATCATAAATATTATTACTCAATCACCACGCCCGAGATACAGATCAAAGTACGGAGTAATGTTCCGGGGCGCCACAATGCAGAGAATGCTGTTGCGGCAGCGGCAGCGGCATGTGAGGCTGGTGTATCAATCCAAAACATAAAGAAAGGTATAGAATCATATAACGGCATACATCGCAGATTTGAGATATTGGTGAATAATAACCGTAATGTATTTATCGATGATTATGCACATCACCCTGAGGAGCTGGCTGTGTCTATAGGCACCATAAAAGAGCTTTACCCGGACAAAAAGATTACCGGTGTATTCCAGCCGCATCTTTTCACACGAACAGCACATCACGCAGCAGCTTTTGCCAAAGAGCTGAGTAAGCTGGATGAGTGTATTCTTCTGGATATATATCCGGCTCGTGAGGAGCCTATCGAAGGAGTGACATCGAAAACAATTCTTGAAAAAATAAAAAACACAAAAGCATCAATTATAGAATATGACGAACTGGCAGATTACATCAAAGTGCTGAACCCTGAGGTTTTAGTGACCCTGGGAGCCGGTGATATAGACAAACTAGTACCCAAAATAAAAGACACTCTGATAAAATAGATGAAAGACAACAGATACGGACATATAATTATAGCTATGGCAGCATTGGTTATCCTGGCAGCAGGTGTCTTTGCCGGTATGCAACAACGAAATAATCCGTGTGAAAAGATTACTATATTTTATGAGAACAATCCCACAGACACGCTCCTGAACGAGGAAGAGATTTTTGCACTGGCATATTCCGGCTACGATTCCATTATTGGTACCACAATAAAAGATATTGACCTGGAGGCCATCAAAGATGCTGTGCTGGCATCTCCATACATCAAAGAGGTCAATCTATCCTATGGTCTGTCAGGTACACTGAATATTTACATCGAACAGGAAGAGATTATTGCCAGAATTATTAATACCGCAAGTCAACACTACTACCTGACTGAGTCAGGATACTATATTCCCACAGGTGGTGTGACAGTGAGAGTACCTGTATTTACAGGGTATATCTCTCCAGTAAAAAATAGAGAGAACAGGTTCATAAAAGATATGGAGAACCCCATATATGAAGAGATATATCTGTTTGCAAAGGCATTAACACAACATCCGTTTATGCATGCTTTATCGGAGCAGGTGCATATCAACAGGAAAAAGCGTTTTGAAGTGACTCCCAAGCTCGGATTTAAAAATATTGTTGTTGGAGAGTGTGAAAATCTGGAACAACGATTTAACAACTTGCAGCTATTCTATGAACAAAAGCTTCCTTTCATGGAACGATCAACATACAACGAACTGAATATTTCTTTTGATAATCAAATTATTGCAAAAAAATAACAGCTATGGCAACATCAGATATTATTGTCGGACTGGACATAGGAACCACAAAAATTGCAGCCATTGTAGGGCGCAAAGATGAGCATGACAAGATAGAGATCCTGGGTTACGGCAGATCAGAATCGATAGGCGTAAAACGAGGTTTGGTTTCAAATATCGAACATACGGTAAACTCTATTAAACAGGCCATCGTACAGGCTGAGCAGATGTCGGGAGTGGATATACATACGGTAAATGTCGGCATTGCAGGTCAACACATCAAGAGCTTGCAGCATCATGGCAGCCATATCCGCAACAGCAACGATGACGAGATCAATCAGAATGACATCGATACGCTTACAGAAAAAATGTATAAGCTCGCCATGAGCCCAGGAGAAGAGATTATCGATGTGATACCACAAGAGTATACCGTGGATGGAGAGCAGGGCATAAAACAACCTGCCGGCATGTCGGGAGTAAATCTTGAAGCCAACTTCCATATCATAACAGGTCAGACAACAGCGGCAAAAAACATTTTTAAGTGCGTCAGAAAAGCAGGATTAGAGGTGGAATCGCTTATTCTGGAGCCCATTGCAAGCGCCGACGCCGTGCTTAGTGAAGAAGAGAAAGAAGCCGGAGTAGTATTAGTGGATATCGGTGGCGGAACTACGGACATAGCACTCTTCCAGGATGGCATTATACGCCATACCGCTGTAGTACCATTTGGTGGCGACATCATCACCGAAGATGTAAAAGAGGGTTGTACCATCATAAAAAAATATGCTGAGGACTTGAAAATAAAATTTGGCTCCGCACTGTCGAGCGAAAACCGCGACGACGAAATCGTGGCTATCCCCGGACTGCGGGGAAGACCACCCAAGGAGATATCTCTAAAAAATCTGGCATCAATCATTGAAGCCCGAATGGAAGAGATTATTGAACATATTATGTTTGAAATTCGCAACTCCGGATACGAGAAAAAGCTTATTGCTGGAATCGTATTAACAGGTGGAGGAGCACAGCTAAAACACATCTTACAGCTCACCCAGTTTGTCACAGGCATGGATGTGCGAATCGGATACCCCAACGAACACCTATCAAAAGAGTGCCCGGAAGAGATGATTCAACCCATGTTTGCTACGGGTGTGGGATTGGTGCGGCGTGGTATTGAAAAACACGAAAAAGAACTCTTCAAAAAATTATTGAATAACAAAGAAGAGCAATCCGATAAAAACACAAAAAAAGAGAGAACAAGCTTTTTCGACAAGATAAAAGGTCTTTTCGAAGAAGATGGAATACAGTAAAAAAATACGTAAAATATAATAAGGATAGTTATGACTGACATTGTAGAATTCAATTTACCTAAAGACAGATCGTCAATCATTAAGGTGATTGGCGTTGGCGGTGGAGGCAGCAACGCTGTGAACCACATGTACCATCAAGGTATTAAAGGAGTAGATTTCATTTTGTGCAACACCGATGCACAGGCATTGGATAGCAGCCCTGTTCCAAACAAAATTCAACTGGGAACCAGTGGTTTGGGTGCCGGAGCAGTACCGACAAAAGCGCGCGACGAGGCTACCGAGAAGGTGGATGAGATACGTAGGATGCTGGGAAGCAACACCAAGATGCTGTTTATCACCGCAGGCATGGGTGGTGGCACAGGTACCGGCGCGGCTCCCGTAATTGCAGAAATCGCCAAAGAGTTGGGTATCCTGACTGTGGGAATTGTGACGCTGCCGTTTGCTTTTGAAGGAAGAAAGAGAAAACAACAGGCTGAGATGGGTATTAAAGAGCTGAGGTCATACGTAGATACGCTTCTGGTAGTTTGCAACGACAAGCTACGACAGCTCTTCGGCAACCTGAAGCTATCCAAAGCTTTCAGCAACGCCGATAACGTCCTCACAACTGCTGCCAAAGGTATAGCCGAAATTATTACAGAAACAGGCTATATAAATGTGGATTTCGAAGATGTAAAAACAGTAATGAGCGACAGTGGAGTCGCAATTATGGGCAATGCCACCGCAGAAGGTGAAAACAGAGCATCAAAAGCCATAGAAGAAGCTCTGGCATCGCCACTACTGAATGATAACGATATTAAAGGTGCCAGCGACATACTGCTATACATCTCTTCGGGTAACGAAGAGGAAATCCTTATGGATGAAATCACTGAGATAACCGATTATATTCAGGAGGCAGCAGGGCAGACCGCCGAGATTATCTGGGGTAACGGCTTCGACGAAAATCTGGGCAAAAAAATCTCTGTCACACTGGTAGCCACGGGATTCTCAAAAAAAGAAGACCTGAATACAGGCCTTAAAGAGGATACCAATACAACACGCATCATTCACAAGCTGAATCCCAATAAACCTGCTGAACCCGAGACCTCTAAACCTTACGAAGATAAAGACCCGGCTCCGGAGATCAAACTGGTACCGCCAAAACAATATATCAACGAAACCGCAGATACAACATCATTGGCCTCAGAGCAGTCTACACC
>CAYYSU010000001.1:0-127315 GCA_964474455.1 uncultured Bacteroidales bacterium | reverse complement strand
AGGCTTGCATCTTTCTAGCGACGAGGCTTGCACCTTTCTAGCGACGAGGCTTGCATCTTTCTAGCGACGAGGCTTGCATCTTTCTAGCGACGAGGCTTGCATCTTTCTAGCGACGAGGCTTGCATCGTCGCTACTCTTGCCCGTCACAATCGCCAGATAGGCTCTTGTTGTACATGTGCATAGCTCTACGGCTCATACCCATACTTGAGAAACCTCCATCATGATAGAGGTTTTGCATGGTAACTTTCCTTGTAAGATCAGAGAACAGCGTTATTACATAGTCAGCACACTCTTCAGCAGAGGCATTTCCCAGAGGAGACATTCTTTCAGTAAAATCTATCAACCCATCAATACCCTTCACCCCGCTACCTGCAGTGGTCAGTGTTGGCGATTGAGATACTGTGTTTATGCGGATATGCTTTTCGCGACCATAGATATACCCAAAGCTGCGTGCAATGGACTCAAGCATAGCTTTTGCTTCCGCCATATCGTTATATTCAAACAGAGTACGCTGAGCTGCAATGTATGACAGAGCCACTATTGAAGCCCACTCGTTGAGAGCATTATATTTTTTCAGTGTTTGAATAAGTTTATGGAATGAAATTGCGGAGATATCCAGTGTCTTCTTTAGGTATTCATAGTTCAGGTCATCATAGGAGCGTCTTTTACGCACGTTTGGTGACATTCCCACAGAATGTAGCACAAAATCAAAGCCGCCGCCAAAATGCTCCATGGTTTGCTCAATGAGGGTTTCTAGATCCTCAAGGATGGTTGCATCAGAAGCAATCACGGGTGCATTTATAGCTTTACCAAGATCATTTATGTAACCCATTCTTATGGCAATCGGGGTATTTGTTAAAACCAGTTCCGCACCTTCTTCAGCAGCACGTTTGGCAATCTGCCAGGCGATGGATTTATCATTTAATGCGCCGAAAATAAGGCCCTTTTTACCTTTAAGTAAGTTGTAACTCATGGTGTTTCGTTTTATACTTTATAATAACAGGGATAAGTATTAATTGTTCCCGAAAAGGGTGTTATGGAATATTCAACATAGCTTTCGCATTTTCCATCGACTGTGATGTTATCTCGCCGTCGCTGAGCATTACAGCCAGTTCATTAATTCTCTCCTCTGTAGAGAGACGTTTTAGCGTACTGGTGGTTTTGATACCTTCGGAACTCTTTGCCACCATAAACTGACATATTCCTTTGGATGCAATTTGAGGCAAATGCGTAATCGTTATAACCTGCATAGATTTCCCCATATCAGACAATACAGCTGCTATTTTTCCTGCGGCAGCACCTGACACTCCAGCTTCTATCTCATCAAAAATTATGGTGGGAAGAGTATTTTTCTTAGATATCACAGCTTTTACAGCCAGCATAAGCCTCGAAATTTCACCACCTGAAGCCATTTTTCCTATTTCAGTAGCAGAAATGCCTTTGTTAGCACTGAAAAGGAAGGAGGCCGTTTCAAAACCTTCCTTGCGGGGTTCTTCAAATGTATTTAGATGTACTTTAAACTCAGCACCTTTCAGATTCACAAATTCCAGAAACCCTGAGATCTCTTTAGCAAAGGATGTTGATGCTAATGTTCTTTTTTTCGTCAGCTCACTACCTTTACGTTGCACTTCAGAGTATGCATCATCAATATTTTTTTCAGCCTGGTGGATATCTATTTCAAAGCTATCCATTCGCTGTAATTTCGCCTCCATCTCATTTTTAATTGCAATGAGGTCATCAATATTATCCACGCTGAATTTTTGTTGAAGGCGATATAAAACATCCAGTATTTGTTGAACCTGATCTAGCTCATTTGGATCAACAATAAGATTATCATTTAGAGCATCCAGTTCTGTACCGATATCATCAGCTTCAATAATAACACTTTCAATTCTATCATTAAGTTGTTGATATTTTGAACTATACGATGTAATCCCTGCAATATCACGCTGCACCTGCTTGAGAGAATCCACAATATTATCTTCCTCATTAACAATTTTATGTGCAGAGGAATATAGAGTTGTTTTTATGGTCTCACTGTTTTCCAGGAGTCGTTTTTTCTCTTCCAGTTCGACCTGATCTATTGTGTCGAGGTTAATTTCGTTCATCTGATTCAGTGAAAAGCGCAGATAATCTTCCTCTTTTTTAGAGAGTTCAGCCTCCAGCCGAATCACTTCGAGTTTTCTTTTTGCTTCACACCAAAGAGAATACACTTGCGAGTATGATTTTAATTCAGGATATGAGTTTGCATATTTATCAACATATGCGAGGTGACCTGCTTCATCCACCAGTTGAAGCGATGAGAACTGGCCATGAATATCCATTAGCTTCTCCCCTATTTGTTTCAGGTCTTTTAATGCTACTGGGGTATCATTGAGAAAGGCTCGGGATTTTCCTGACGGGGAAATTTCCCGGCGTATTATTGTTTGATCGTCGTAATCAAGATCCAATGACTGGAACAGCTCTTTGAGATTATAATCTTTAATTTCAAACATTCCCTCAATAATACATTTTGTTGAGTATATGTTCAGAGCAGATATATCTGCTCTTTTTCCCATGAGCAGACCAATGGCTCCCAGGAGTACAGATTTCCCTGCACCGGTTTCTCCTGTAATGGTAATAAACCCACGGGGGAAATTAATATCCAGTTTTTCGATTAGCGCATAATTAGATATAAAAAGATGCGATAACATTAGTTTTACGGATTAGTCGTATTCTGAATTTTCTGGTATCTGGAAGCATTAGCCGGATCAATTTCATTCATGATCTGAATAACTGTTGTTTTTTCATTGGGTAATCCTTCCGTATAAATATTGATAATTTCGTCTCGTTTAGCATCAAGTATCAGCTGTAGTGCAAACAGGCCGGGTTTTTGTCGTGATGCTTTTCTAAGATCTTCCAGTGCCTGAGTAGTAAAAGATCGGCCCAGTTGCACATTATCGGCCATAGCATCAAGTCCCTTTCTATGATATTTATAAATAAAACTTCTTAGTCCATCATAGCTAGAGTTCATCATATTTTCAACGAGCCAGAACCTGTTCTTCATGCTTTCATAAGAGCTCCACCCGGGATAGGGTGAGCCCTGGGCGCTATTTACAATTGTCTGGGCTTTCTCATAAAATGGCGTTCCGCCATGGAACTGATATGAGTCGAAATCCATACCCAAATACATATAAAGATAATAAGCAATTATAGCCGTAAGGTTATTATCAAAGCTATTATCGTTAAATGTGAGCGGTTCTGATTCTATATAATCAAATTTCAGAGATTTATCCTGATAATTAAACATTGGAGAGTTGTATGAGGAGTTGTAGATAGGTCTACGCAGTGCGATATTCATCTTTCCTTCATACTGTTCACTAGAGATTCTCTTAGTAAGGGTTATCTGTATAGAACATTCTATTTTCTCCTCTTCACTAAACTCATAGCTAGTCCATTTTCTATCATTTACAAACTCATAAAGTGCTTTTTGCATATCCTGAAACACGCGTCTATCTGTTCCTTCCAGAGCGGAAGAGCTCACACTAACAGTACATTTAAACTCCTGAGCCATAATAGTTGAGGAGAGAATCATTAATACAAAAGCCAGAATAAATTTTCGCATACTATATGAGATTTTCATTTCAAAAGAAGGATCACTTTTTATCCAACATATCAATTAGGATTGCTGCCAAATCTTCAGCTACCTTTTTTTTATTTTTCAGGTTGAAATCGGAAACCGATCCATCTTTAAACAGAACACTGACCTTATTCGTTTCGGTATTAAAACCGGCACCCGGGTCATTCAATGAATTAAGAACGATAATATCCAGGTTCTTATTTTGCAGTTTCTTCAGAGCGTTCTCTTTTTCCCGTTCTGTTTCGAGAGCAAACCCCACCAGGATCTGTCCTATTTTTTTTCTTTTACCCAGTTCTGCTAAGATATCAGGGTTTTTTTCCAGTTCAAGAGTTTTAAAGCTATCTGATTTTTTAATTTTTGAGGAAGCGGGATTGGCAGGGGTATAATCAGCCACTGCCGCTGCCATAACAACCACATCACACTCTTTAGCTTTGTCATAGCATACTTCTGCCATCTGTTTAGCAGTATGAACATCTATTCGTTCTTTAATTCTGGAAGGAGTATCCAGGAATGTCGGTCCTGTCACCAGTGTCACATCAGCTCCTCTTCTGGAGAGTATTTCTGCTATACTAAAGCCCATTTTCCCTGACGAGTAGTTACCAATAAATCGCACTGGGTCAATTGGTTCGTATGTGGGTCCAGCAGTGACCAATATTTTTTTGCCTTTAAAAATTTTGTTATCGGCAAAGAAATCGGCTATCACCTGAATAATTTCATCAGGTTCTTCCATGCGTCCCGCGCCGAATAATCCGCTGGCGAGTTCACCTTCCTGCGGGTTAATCAGATGATTACCATACTCCAGAAGGGTTTTAATATTCTGCTGTACAGAAGGATGTTTAAACATATCAAGATCCATAGCCGGTGCGAAGAACACGGGGCATTTGGCAGCAAGATAACATGTTGTCACGAAGTTATCTGCTATTCCGGCAGCCATTTTCGATAACGTATTGGCCGAAGCCGGAGCAACAATCATGACATCAGCCCATCGGCCCAGTTCCACATGGTTAGACCACTCTCCCGTTTCAGGGTCAAAAGGCTTGATAATAACAGGTCTTTTTGACAGAGTCGAGAGTGTTAGCGGAGTAATAAAATCTTTAGCTGAAGAGGTCATAACAACCTGTACTTCGGCACCTTCCTTCACCAGCAGGCGAACAAAAAAGGCGGTTTTATAGGCTGCTATGCTGCCTGTAACCGCCAATAATACATTTTTACCCTTGAGCATTTTCTTTATGCTTTCTTTTCAACAATTTCTTTATGCGGGTTACGAAAATATATCTGATCATTTAAAAACTCATGAATAGCAATAAGCGTAGGCTTAGGAAGCTGCTCATAAAATTTCGCGATCTCTATTTGCTCTCTGTTTTCGAAAACCTCCTCAAGGTTATCGGCAGGGGTAGCAAACTCTTCGATTTTCTGATCCAGCTCTTTTTTGATCTCCAATCCGATCTGATTAGCACGCTTAGACAAAACAGACACCGCTTCGTATATATTACCTGTTTTCTTGTCAAAGTCTCTCATTTGGCGGGTAACTGCCTCTGAATCAGTTCTAATTCTTTTGTAATCCATATCCGTATATTAATAATAATAAGTCAAATATTACTTAACCTTAGAACGGGCGTCTGAGGTCATTTGTTCAATATGTTTAAGAAATTCACTATCAGGATAAGCATCTGAGAATGTATTACTTGCTTCCAAAGTTTGCTGATATCTCTCCTTTTGCTTTTCCGAAACACTTTTTTCTGCGTATTCAAAATTAGCAATTACGATGTAATAAAGCACCTCTTCTCTGTATGTTGTGGAAGGATACTTTTTAATAATATTTCGTAGAGATGTCAGTGCTGCTTTATACTCTTCCATTTGAAGGTATAGTTTAGCAACTTCAAAATCTTTCTTTTCCAGCTTCTTACGTAATTCATCAATAAGGGCATTACACTCTTCAATGCGATCACTTTCAGAATAAAGGTTTATGAAGAGCTGTAATTCCGTTATCGCTTCATGAGTATTTGTTTGATCCAGACTCGATTTTGGCGACTCCAGGTATTTACAATATGCACCCATATAAGCACACTCTTCAGCAAATTCATTATGAGGATAATTCTTGGCAAAGCGCTTAAAATAATAGCTTGCCATAATGTTTTCATTCAGGTTATAGTAGCAGTAGGCATTATAATAAGCCATCTGTTCTGCATCGGATGTTCCCCGAATCAACGGAGCCACATGATCAAAAAGTTGTAGTGCTCTCGTATAATCTTCATTCTCATATCGTATTACTCCTTCCTTGTAAATGGCGTCATAGTCATTGCTTTTCAATAACTTATTGATACCACTACATGAAGTAGCAATAACTAAAACACTAAATACAGCACCTAGGATGCAGATTTTTTTCATGGGCGCAAAATTACATTAATAAATTGAATAAAAAAACGCTATAATGTTAATAAATATTACGTTAACAGCCTGTTAAACGGACACCTTCGGAAGGTGCTACAGCATAAAATTCCGGAGTAAGGCCTGTGACAGATCGATAATTATCTATTATCACATCTTTTTCCTGCCATATGACACCCTTTTTGGCGAGCGCAATAGCACATCCTCCAAATCCGCCTCCGGTAACTCTGGCGCCTGCCACACCATCGATAGTTTGAAGAATAGACACAATAGTATCTAATTCCAGGCCTGTGGATTCATAGTCATATTGAAGAGAGCGGTGAGATTCATTCATCAGCAATCCCAATCCGTGTGCATCTCCTGAAATAAGCGCCTTTTCTGCCTTTAAAACTCTCTCTTTTTCTGATATTACATGCCGGGTTCTTTTCCATAATAGAGGTTTGTCCTTCAATATTTCTTCCACAACAGAGAGATCTGACGCGTTAAGTTCACATAAATTATTGATTTTGAATCTATTTTTCAGGATTTTGAGTGATTTCATACTCTCTGAAAACCGTTCATTATATTTTGAATCAGTAAGGCCTCTTTTTCTACATGTATTTACCGCTACGAACTCATAGTTCTGCATATTAACTTCTATGTAACGGTGATCAGGAATATCGCAGTTTAAATGAATTGCATGATTTTTTTTACCGAATGCAACTGAGTACTGATCCATTATACCACATGACAATCCCACGAATATGTTTTCAGCTTTTTTTGCAAGTTTAACTATCGCCATAAGGCTTAAACCAAACTTAAAGTATTGATTGAATCCAAATATTGTAACCACCTCAATACTTGCTGAAGAGGACATCCCAGCACCATTGGGTATATCACCATAATAGAGTATGTCAAAGCCACGGTCAATTTCCAAACCGGAATCAATCATCATCTGCATTGAACCTAAGGGATAATTAATCCACAGCTCACCTTGTTTTGAGTATTTGTGAGATACCGGAACAGAGAATACTCTGTCAGGAAAATTCATTGAAAAGAGACGATTCTGCATAATATTGTTTTCACGTAACAACATATGAGTTCCATTTTCAATAGCAAACGGCATCACAGGTCCACCGTTATAATCGATGTGCTCCCCTATAAGGTTAATTCTTCCGGGTGCAAAGCATTCGAGGGGCTTTTCATCAGAAGCGCCAAAAACATTTGTGAAGTGACTTAATAGATTCTCCATAGAAAAAAGTGCAGCGACATACTTATTATATCGCTGCACAAGTATTATTTATTTTACAATCTCCAACAATTCCACATCAAAAATCAGAGCCATATTAGGCTCAATAACTCCTCCTTCACGAGGAGTGGTGCCATAAGCCAGTTCAGAGGGGATAAAAAGCTGCCATTTGTCGCCTTCTTTCATAAGCTGAAGAGCTTCTGTCCACCCTTTGATAACGCCATTTACAGGGAATTCTGAAGGACGCCCGCGATCCACAGAGCTGTCAAATTTGGTACCATTGATAAGAGTTCCTGTATAATGAACCTTTACTGTGTTTGTAGCTGAAGGAGAAATGGTACCATCACCTGATTCAATAACCTTGTACTGCAGGCCACTGGGCAGCACTACGACACCATCTGCAGAAGCATTATTTGCCAGGAAGGCTTCACTTTCTTTCTTATTCAGAGCGATTTTACGAATTGATTCCAAGCGCACCTCTTCTTTTGTTTGAATATCGATAAGCTCAACATCATAAAGCAGCGACGAGTATGGCTCTATGAGTCCCTGACGGCCATATTCGCCGAAAGCTATCGAAGAAGGCACAATAAGATGAACCACCTGACCTTTTCTCATCATTGAAATTCCTTCCACAAGTCCTTTAGTATCGAATTGTTTACCAAATTCAAATTGTACTGGTTGTTGCTGCCATGAATCATGCAGTACCCTTCCGTCCATAAGCATTACCTTGAAATTGATAGTAAGAATATCCCCTTCCTGTGGGGTATTTCCTTTTCCATCACGAATATTAACAAAATAGAGGCCGCTTTCCAGAGGTTTGTCGGTAAAATTGTTTGCCTCAAGATATTTTTGTAAAACGATTGATTCTTCAACTTTACGTTTTTCGATACGTTCTTTCAATTCAATATCATGTTCTTCCGGCGACATCACCTTTGTCAGTTTTAGATCAAAAGTCATATCAGTACCGTCTTCAACAAATTCCGGTACTGGGTCTCCTGGTCTTCCGGCAAGTTTAGTAAAGAATTCTGTTGCATCGATAAGGAAACCGGCGCTATCGCCCTCTTTCATCATAGCAACTGCGGCATAAATATCACCTTCAAAATAGGGTTCCTCCATCTTCAGTTCAAAATCTCTCACATCACCACGCGTATCAAAAAGTACGGAGTCTTTGTAAGCATAAACCATTTGAACACGCACAAAATCACCTATAACAGGAGATTTTCCTGTAGCATTTTCATAATAAAATTTGTACTTAACACCTGTGTCAGAAATTTCATATCCGTCGTTGTTGTTCCCACATGAGGATAAAGAGAGCAGTACTATTACTGCTCCGAGAAGTGCAAAAAGATTCTTTTTCATTTTCTATTATTATTATTCAACATAAATTATTTCCAATTGATATATCATAGTGGCTTTAGTTGGAATTTTATCTCCATCACCGGCAAGTCCGTGCCCCAGAAAAGAGGGTATTACGAGCCTTGCATGATCATTTTTTTGCAGCATCAGCATTGCCTCTTCAAGCCCTGCCACTACTTCTCCTTTTCCCACTACAAATGTTTTAATACCTTGTTTTTGAGAGTTATAAACTTCTGTTCCATCTATAAGCCTCACATTATATTTCATTGATACCTTGTTGCCTCGTTGAATTTTCGTTCCTCCCGGTGAATCGACTATTTGTATTCGCAAACCAGTACCTGTGGTTGTCATATCCCAGCCATATCTATTCACCAGATCGGTTATCTGCTGATCCTCACTTTGTACAACGAGTTTATTGGCCTTTACAAGCTGTTCTTCCAGCTGTTTTTGGTTACCGCGTATTCTGCCGGAATCATTATCCGCTCGTTGGTTAGAGCAGCTAACAAGAGCTATTGCAAGATAAAACAGAAGGCTATTTTTGAGAATATTCAACATCCTTATTTAATTCATCAGTATAAAGTGGTAACAGATCTTCAAACATCTGTATTGTATCATACAGCTCCATTTTTGATTCTGCTCCTGCAGCATTTTTGTGTCCGCCTCCGGTAAAATGGTTTCTGGCAAATTCATTAACAGAGAAATCACCTTTTGAGCGTAATGAAATTTTCACATGGCCTACCCTTTCAGTAAAAAGTACGCCCAGGTTAATCCCTTTCATAGAGAGAGTATAATTCACCAAACCTTCAGTATCACCGACTTTAAAATAAAAACGCTTCAAATCCTGGTGTGTAAGATAGATGTAAGCTGTTTTATGCTCTTTCAAAACAACCATACGTTTATAGAGGCTATATCCAAGAAGTCGTGTACGGTTTTCTGAGTTGGTACTGTAAACGAGCGTGTGTATCAATTCAGGATCGGCGCCTGCTTTTACCAAAGCACCAACTTTGGGATACAGATCAGGGTCATTACTGGAAAAATTGAACGATCCGGTATCTGTCATAATCCCCACGTATAGTGACGAGGCGATATCTTTATCCAGCGATGATAAATCAGGATCCAGCTGTTGTATAATATCGTAAACAATCTCTGAGGCTGAGGAAGCGGAAGTACGATGAAAATAGATATCAAACCCCTCTTCCGGTTCAAGATGGTGATCAATAAGAACTACTGGCCCTTTGTATTTTTCAAGCTGTTCAGAGAATTTTCCGGCGCGATGTCTTGCACTGAAATCCAGACATATAACACAGTCGGCCTTCTCTAGTACTTCAATAGCTTGCACCTTCTTTTTTTCAGCATTGATGATTCGCTCCGAAGCGGGCATCCAGCTCAAAAATGCAGGAAATTTATTCGGTGTAATCATACTAATACTCTTTCCCAATCCTTCCAGGAAAAGCCCCAAAGCGGTAGTGGCACCAATGGCATCACCATCAGGATTAAGGTGAGTTATAAGTACAATATTTGTACTTCCCGAGATGAGCTTTCGGAACATATTAATATTCTGTGTATCTTTCATGCAAAATAAATCGTAAGCGTGATTTTGAGTAAAATACAAATGTAAAAAAATAGTGTAAATATATTGTATTAAAAAATCTTAAAACACTGTTTTATGAGTGGAAAACATACCTTTACAGTGATTAAACCCAATGCTGTCGCCGAGAGGCAGGAAGGTAAAATAATTGATATTATCCTGCACCACGGTTTTAATATCCTAGCATTAAAAAAACTTAATTTTTCCCGCAGTGAGGCAGAAGCTTTTTATGAGGTTCACAAAAATAAATATTTTTTTCACGGGCTGATAGAGTATATGATCAGTGGTCCTGTATATATTGCAGTTCTGGAAAAAGAGAACTGCGTTTCTGCATATCGAAAAGTTATTGGAGCTACAGACCCCAAAGAGGCTGAGCCAGGAACAATCAGGAACCAGTTTGGGAAAACAATCAGGAAAAATGCTGTTCACGGCTCCGATTCCGATGAGAATGCAGCAAGAGAAATAGCGTTGTTTTTCCCTAACTTAGGATATTAGTCACTCTTCTTGTTTGCTGGTTTATGTGAGGTAAAAGTCCCGTCAGAAAAGAATATCATCACCTGTTCAACAGATATTTCAGAAGTAGTTGAGTTCTCAACAGAATTACTCTTATCATGATATTTGACATACGCTTCCTTGTCCTCTTCTTTTAGGCTATTACCATCCTGTTTTCCAGGCTGCTCGGCCACAATTTTATCATTTATTACCGGCTCAGGTTTAGATATCTGCGGCTTTTCTGTATTGAGTACGGAAAAAAGGTCAGGATTTGAATTTATGACATTTTGTTTTGGCGTATTCTCCGCAACACTCTGTTCACGTACATGAACACTGTTATCGGCCCCACGAATCAACCATTCAGCACTAACCTCGGGAAACACATTTAGAATTTTAGTAATTACATCTAGGCTTGGATTATTCCTTCCTGACAATATATGTGACAGTGTTGATCTTTGAATACCAATCTTTTCAGCTAATTGAGAGGCATTTATACTCTCTGTTACAAGTATTTTTTTAATCCTGTTTATCATAATCAATACATTGTTTTCACAAAGGTAAACAATCGTTCACAAATATGCAACTATAAACTTTACACACTTGTAACCATTGAGTTAACATATGGCAACATTCGGTTTACGGATGTTGCATAGTGTTGTTCACGTATGTGTACGTATTTAGTGCATAGTTCTATTTTGTATTTACATGAAAATAATTATTAGGATATTTGGTCGGTAGGTACTAATAATAATATTATATGAGGATTTATGTTCATTTTATTAGCTATCGAATAAATAGCTTAGCCGTTGATAATGAATTATTTGTATAAACTTTTAGTATATAAATACCTCTCTGAGAATTGTCTGAAATATAAATCTCTGCCACATTACCCGAAATATGGTTGATATCAGAGTATAGAGTTCTACCATTAATATCAATAATTTCGATATCAATAATTTTATGAGATGCTTTAAGTGTGAAAATATCACCTCTCTTTGCCGGATTTGGAAACAGTAAAATATTTTCCATATTTTGATATCTCTGGATGCCCAATAAAATACTCACTGCTCCTACCCCATCTGCGATTCCGAAACCTAGAAAATATGAGGGGTTATTTGCATTGGCAGAAGATTCTCTGAGAGCCATTCGAATATCGGCAGCAGTTTTATGTGGACAAGCTTGCATAATACATGCCGCCAACCCTGCTATTAAGGGCGAAGCATAGGATGTTCCGCTTCCCAGTCCCATTCCCCCTGTTGGCATTGAAATCAGGTTTCCCTGTCCCAACGCAACCAGATCTGGTTTTATCCTTCCGTCGAAGGTTGGGCCAACAGAGCTAAAATAAGCGTACAGAGAATCAGGTTTCACCGCACCTACTGTAATCACATTGGGAGCATCTCCCGGCGCAGTGATATATTTCCAGTCACTATAGCCCTCATTACCAGCGCTTGTAACCACAAGAATTCCTTTGGATGCAGCTATTTCTGCAGCCTGAGTAATGGGTGTTGTGGCACCATCCATATCTTCATAAGTATGGTTCTGCGACGGCATATCAAACTCCGAATATCCCAGAGATGAATTAATAATATGTACTCCTGCACTATCAGCATACTCGGCAGCGGCGGCCCAGAAATACTCCTCCATAAGATATTCACCATAAGCATCTTCTGTGCGAAACAAAAAATACGAAGCGTCGGGAGCAGTACCAATAAGGTTTCCCTGATCCAAGGCTGCCATCTGAGAAAGAACTGCTGTGCCATGCGCACTATGTGCATAAACATTATCTGCGGCAACGAAATCCTTTACCCCCAAGATTCGGTTTTCTTCATATAAATGAGCAAAAACCGGAATTGTATCTACCCCCATAAAACCACCATCAAGTACTGCGATTTTTATTCCTTCACCGGTAAATCCCAACTCATGCAGCGTGTCGGCATTAATCATGGCATTTTGAAGCAAGCTATTACCATAATAATAATCCATTTTTGTCGCTGCATCAGTTCCAAATACCTCTCCGAATTTCCGTTTGTTCCAAGCGGCGACTTCACCCAATGAATCTGTTTCTTCTATTGATTTTACAAATGACATATTCCTGATATTGTTTATTACTTCAATATCATCAGTCAAAATAAATACACTATTAAACCATTTGGATATCAATATAATATCCACATTCAAATCATTTATTGCATTTAAATAATCATGAGATACCGGCAGGTCTTTTGAGTCGAATGAAATATTATTTTTGATCCTTCTGTCTATAGCATCTTTTGATAAAAAAGCTTCAGGATTGCTGATAGAGTAATTGGTACTCTCTTTATTTGTAAAATCTACTTTATATACTAATTTTTGGGCAAACAAAGTTGTCGCGCAGAGTGTCATCAAGGCAATCAGGATTATTTTTTTCATTTGATTGTATTTTATATAAAACAGACTACCGGCAACAGAGTTCATATTATTAATATACCGAAGCAATCAGACCACCACCCAGCAGATCATCATTTTCATATAACACAGCGGATTGTCCTGGTGTTGGTGACATTACAGGGTTTTCAAAGGTCAGAATTCCACTATTTTCACCTGAGTATTTAAATAGTGCTGTATCTCCATCATGGTGATACCTTAGTTTAACATTTATTATTTCGCCTTCAGGGATAGAGGAGTACTTCATTGATTTTATATTATCAATATAAACTATCGATTTATATAATTCATCTTCTTCACCGATAACGATTTCATTTGTTTCAGGGCGTATTTCATTTACATAGGCTCTATAACCCATAGCTGGCAAGCCTTTTCTTTGTCCTATGGTAAAGAACATATACCCGTCGTGATGCCCCAGGAGTTTTCCTTCATTATTAATAAAATTTCCGTTTTTATACTTGTCGTCGATGCCCTCAACTTTTCTTTTTAAGTATAATCGATAATCCTTATCGTGTACAAAACATATATCGAAGCTTTCATTTTTTTGAGCTACTGTGTTGAGGCCGAATTCATATGCCAACTTCCTCGCCTCCATTTTAGTCATCTCACCCAGAGGGAAAAGTGTACGGCTTAATTCCTCTTGATTCAGTTGCCACAACATATAGGATTGCTCCTTCAACGGATCATCACCTTTTCTAACAAAATATCTTTCATTATCCTTTATAATATGCGAGTAGTGACCTGTGGCAATATATTTACATCCCAGTTCATTAGCTTTTTTCAATACAGCACTCCACTTAATCGTTTTATTGCAAAGGGTACAAGGATTTGGTGTCCTTCCCTTCATATACTCATCAATAAAATTATCTATCACTGAGTTTGAAAACTCCTCCCTTACATCCACAGTATGGTGTTGAACACCTAATTTTTCAGCAACTTCACGAGAATC
This sequence comes from uncultured Bacteroidales bacterium, assembly GCA_964474455.1. Taxonomy (GTDB): domain Bacteria; phylum Bacteroidota; class Bacteroidia; order Bacteroidales; family BM520; genus BM520. Next base: position 113,271 of record CAYYSU010000001.1, on the reverse strand, counting down.
TTCTATCTCTTTATCACCACCAATACTATTTTTATCCATATAGCCAGGAAGATCATCAGGATCATATATCTTCAATGTTACTCCAAGCACTTCATAGCCCTGCTTTTGTAATAAAATACAAACTACAGAACTATCCAATCCACCACTCATGGCCACAAGTACCTTTTTCTTTTTCATTATAAAATATTTTTACAAAAATAGAAAACATGGCGGATATGATATATAAATATGTAATGAATGATTTTGTATTTTTGCAGCGAAAAGAAAACACCATGCGTATAGATATATTAACACTATTTCCTGATATGTTTCATGGGCCTTTTAGCGAGAGCATGATAAAAAGGGCTGTTGAGAAAAACATTGCTGAAATTCACATTCATAATATTCGGGATTATTCTACCAACAAGCATAAGCGAGTTGATGATTATGCTTATGGTCCCGGTGCCGGGATGGTGATGATGATACAGCCTGTTGCCGATTGCATCGACAAGTTGATGTTGGAAAGGGAGTATGATGAGGTAATATACACCACTCCTGATGGGGAGCGGCTAGAGCAGCCCAGGGCAAACCGCCTCAGCACTGTGGAGAATATCATTATCCTTTGCGGTCATTATAAAGGTGTTGACGAGCGTCTTCGACAGAAGTATATCACGTTGGAGTTATCCATTGGGGATTATGTGCTAACAGGCGGAGAGCTAGCTGCAATGGTAATCGTTGACAGTGTGATACGTTTAATTCCCGGTGTTTTAAGCGACGAGACCTCTGCCCTCTCCGACTCTTTTCAGAACGGACTTCTTTCTCCTCCGGTATATACCCGTCCGGCTGAGTATGAAGGCATGCAGGTGCCGGAAATTTTACTCAGCGGAAATGACAAAAAGATAGAAGAGTGGAGATTGGAACAATCTATCCAACGCACAAAAGAAAGAAGGCCGGAGCTATTGGATGATTAATCACATTAACTTCGGCCCCCAGGCATTATTTCGTGATATTTTTATTTAACGATTATCTTCTCAACGAAGGTCGTACCAGTAGAGTCGATAATAGTAACCAGATAAATTCCTGCCTCAAGATCAGAGATATTCAGTATTACCTTAGAAACAGAAGCATTAATTGCTATGAGGTTTCTTCCTGTGAGATCATTCACCATCACAACATCAATCACATCATTATTTTCAATAGAAAGATTACCTTTTTCAATAGGGTTAGGATAAATTATGAAAGATTCAACAAAATCATCCTGCACACCAACAGTATTCTTACATGATATGGCAGCTTCCCAACCGCTTCCTGAGGAAGAATAGTCAGAGTGGAAAACGAATGTCAGCGCACCTGATTCATTATCTGCAATCACAACCCCCGGTGATTCAGAACCACAGTATTTTCCTATCAGAGGAGCTGCAGCATCGTCACCATTATAAATCTCCAGATAGTCATAATTACAATTAGCATGATATTCTACATCAAAGGATAAGAACTCACACTTGATGGCATGATTATCTTCACCAGGAAGGAACGTCATGGTATAATCTTCATTATTACCGTAATTGCTATCTGCATTTCCGGAATCATAAAATATACCGCCACATGTTGTAACGGTTTGATTGCTCATCAAATATTCCAGGGAAACACTGATATAGTCTTCTTTAGTAACTACATGGCTATTTCCTTCGCCATCATATACGGTAAGAGAAACATCAAACATACCTTCATCACTCCACGTAACGACAGGATTTTGATCGTCGGATACTTCAGGAGAGCCATTTTCAAAAATCCATTCCCATGCTATTGGATTTCCAAACGAAAGGTCTGAGAAATTCACTTCACCACCTGCTGCGACTACTGTTCTATCGGCAATAAATTCAGCTGCTAAAGTACCGGCATCCATTACAGCATCCACTACCACAACATCGTAGTCGAATACTTCTACATCATTTACCACTAATGGTAAATAACCCGGAGCCTGGAAAGTAAAATCATATATTCCTGCCTTAAGTGGTCGGTAATAGTTACCAGATAGAGCATGTGATTCAACCTGAGATTCACGGACATCGTGATCATTAATGTACACTGTAGCTTCTAAGGGTTCACCGGTATTCATATCAGTAACAGTACCCTTAATACCGTAGAGGCTTTGAGTCATATAATTCAACAGGGATCTACGATTGTATTCCCAGTGGTCGTTAAGCTGGCTTGCCGGGATAAGTTTTGTGTTAGAGACTTCGATTGTCACCTCACGGCAATGCTGGAAGTAGTTCATATAATCCTGACGGCATCCATTTATCGAGTACCATTCATATCCATTGGTAATACCGTCATTAAATCCAGACAAATATCCTGTCGGGCTATACTCCTGGCATGTGTCGGCATATTCGTGACAAATCATCTGATACCATAGGTCATCAGCATGCAAGTCTGACCATGTATCGAAGGGATAATTTACGACCTCTGCTCCGCCATGAAAGTTGGCAGACATTACAAAATCATGGTTTTCTGCAAAATCCATAAAAGCCAGAGTTTCAGCCTGCCATTCATTACCATCGGGGTGTGGACCATCCTCAGGATCAGGATAGTTACGATTCAGATCAACACTATTTGCATTATAACGTGTAGCACCCTGCACAGTGCTATTTCCGCCGGCATAGGTTCCATCGGGGTTTGCATTGGGATTAATATAGATATCCAGATTATCCACGAGGTTTGTTATCTGATCATCAGTTCCATATTTACTAAGCAGTTCATCGATAAGAGCTATCATCATGATATATCCAGCAGTTTCATCACCATGCATAGTAGCGGTGTATAAAAACTCCGGTTCGCCAACCTGAGATAGATCGTTATTTATGTGAGCGGCAAGTATTTTCCTTCCTTCGGTAGATTCGCCAATCTCAACTATTTCACACAGCTCAGGATAAGTAGTGGAGAAATCATTCATGATGTTGATATACTCCTCATATGTAGGATAGAAATCCCATACCACAAGTCTATCGAGATCAACTTTATCCTTCATCACAATACCTGTTGCCAGTTGAGAAGGCGATAAGCTCAGATAATAAGGTATGTCCAGTTCCATAAATCTTTTAAATTCGGTCTTACTTGCATACGCAAATACGCGATCATGGCTGAGCTGATCAATAGATATGATATTGGACAATTTATCAAGATCCAGATCCTGTTGAAGGTAGAAATAAAAACAGATCTCTTTTTTATCTTCAAAAATCTGTTCAATATTATCATTTTGGGCAAACATAGGTACACATGAGAGCAACAGTGTGAACAGTATAACAATTTTTTTCATAATTGATCAATTATATAGCTTTCGTTGAATATTGGTTGGCAAAAGCGACGATTCTTTGTTTCAATTTTTCTGATACAGGTGCCAGAGGCAGACGAACATCAGAGCCACAGACATTCATGTATTTAAGAGCCTCTTTAACACCGGAGGGGCTACCCTCTTCAAATATCATTGAGATAAATGGCAGCAGTGCATTATGGATCTCAAGAGCCTTATCGCAATTTCCGCCCCGGGCATGTAATACCATTGATGCAAAGTGTGCCGGATAAGCATTAGACACTACAGATATCACTCCTTCTGCTCCCAGGCCTAACATTGCGAAGGTAAGCGCATCATCACCCGAGAGGAGAACAAAATCTTCCGGTTTTCTATTGAGGATATCCATTACCTGTTCCATATCTCCGGAAGCTTCTTTTACTGCAATAATATTATCATATTCTTCTGCAAGTCGCAGGGTTGTATCAGCGGTCATATTTTTTCCTGTTCTTCCGGGTACATTATAAATAATAACAGGCACCGGGCTCACAGCAGCAATAGCTGAAAAATGCAGAAATATTCCTTCCTGGGAAGGCTTATTATAATATGGAACAACAGAGAGTATGGCGTCAATACCATTGAAATCGGTGTTTTTTATCTGTTCACAAACAGCAACAGTGCTATTGCCACCCATTCCTACAACAAGAGATAATCCGTTTTTCTTATTTTTAAAAACATCTATAATTCTTTTCTGTTCTGAATCGGTAAGAGTAACTGTTTCACCGGTAGTGCCCAGGGCCACCAGAAAATCCACTCCATTATGAGTTTGGTAGTCTATTAGTTTTTCCAGAGCTGGGAAGTCAACATCTCCGTGTGGGTTAAACGGTGTCACCAGTGCAGTTCCGGTGCCGGTTATCTTATTTTTCATCATCATTTTTATTTATTACAGACAAATAATGAATGGCAGTGTTAAGGAATTGGCTATTACCATCATCTTCATCTACATCAATAATAAAATCACTATTATCAATAATATCTTCATGACCGTTACTCACTTTGAGTTTTGCATTAGAGAGAGTAAAGATATAATCAAGGGGTATAGTATTTCCATTGGAGAAGTAAAAGAGTACATCAAACTGTTCTGCAAGAAAAGAACTCACAAATTCGGCTTTTGGTTTTCCGTACCAATTCAAATCTTTCGACATTAAAAGGTCGAAACTAAGCTTCGGGATGTAATATAGTGGTTGCAGGTCGCCATTAAAGAGACCGATAATTTTAACTCTCTTCTTTTTATTTTGCAGTGATGACACGTATCCAGCGATATCACGATATGTTTCTTCACTATCGAGGTGATAAAGGATACCAATTTTTACAGCATCATTAAAATTCACGAATTTCCTGGTTCTATTCAGTCTCTTCGCATCTTTCTTTAGCCTTCGTTTGGCTATTGATATTTTAAAATTGCTAAAATTACTCACAGCGCCTGATTTAGGTGATAAAGATACGCTATTACAATTGAAATGAAAAGCAGAAATATAACAGTATCTTAATAAAGGCTAATGCTACTATTTGTTACGTTTAATACGGTTTTCGTATGCCTTTCTTTTTTCTCTAAATCCTTCACGTTTTTTAAACAGTTCTGCGGCGAATTCAATGGCTGTATCTTTTCCTTCTCCCAGGTCATCAGAATTCTGCTCCACAGTGTAGTCGGGTAGCACGCCAAATCCGGAGTCGAACGATGAAGGGCGCAGATAGTAACGATGAGGCACACAGCATCCCAATCCGGTATTTGGCAAATTAAAGTAATATATCTGCTTAAAACGGCTTGCTCTGGATCCAGTCTCTTTCCCTATCACCAATCCTAACTTATGATCCTGAACTATAGCAGCCAACACTGTAGCGCTGTTCTTGGATCCTTCGTTAACCAGCAGATAGAACTCACCATCGAGTGAAGTACCACCACCAAAAGGTTTTTTTACTTCCGGCGCGTAGAATATATTGGCATAATCCAACCCCTTATTAATCAATTTATATGTTTTCTTAATCGCTTTTTTATCCCTTACAACCTTCTTTTCAGCTTTCATCTCAGCTTTATAAACATCCTTGTAAAACTTTTTAGTAATGGGGCTTGATTTACCCTCAATAGCGGCATAATGACGATAAGGAGTTTTCGTAACATATTTAAGAATTGCATCTGCCAGGCCAGCATCATTGACATCGAGATTTCTTACATCAACAATTACATTATCAATTTTATAGGATTTAATATCAGAGAATGCACTGGCCAGAAATTTTTTCAGATCCTGGTGCAACACATAATCGCTCACGGTAACGGTAGCAAAATTTCTTTCTTTCTGAATGTCGTATTCAAAGTCATTTTTATGCTTTCGTTGTTCGCTTCCCACCGTAATATCCAATTTTTCAGCACTTACGCCGTCGATATTATATGTATTTACGATACCTTCTCCCGGCAACTTTACACTAACTTCAAAAGGAGCATCAAATTGATATGCCGCCCAAAGCATCTGACTAAATTCTTTCTTTATTTCTGCCATCCTCAGCGATTCTTTAGCTCCCGGCACAAGCTCATCCAATTTTTTAAGAATTTTTTTTGACCCAATTCCATTTATTGCTGAAATCTTTGCACCCTGTGGTATTTCACTCCCTGGCAAGAGATTTTCATCTACAAACACCTCATTATCAATAATCTGAATTTTCAATGGGAAGAATGCACCATCAGCGGCTATATACTCTTTCAGAACTATTTCAGGAAAGAAGAGCCTGGTATTCTCATCACCAATGGAATTAATAAATGGAAGAAGACTACTATAGAAGCCTGTTATTGAAGATGTTTCAGGCAGTTGTTCACGAAATTCCACTAAAGTAGTATCAAACTCTTCTGATGAGGTGTACCAGTATGGTTTTGGGTGAATTGATCGGAAAACGCCAACAAAATAATTCAAATCCTCCTGCAGTTGAGCCTTCTCAAAACTCTGTTCTGATAATGGTTCAATAATAGTATCATTCTGTGCTTGTGATACAAATGGCTTTATCATCACCATTGAAAGCACTATTGCAACAGTAAAAAAGTTAAGTTTCATAAAAAAAAAATTAATAAAAGTAGCCAAAGATAATATAAATAGAACAGATAGTGATATGGTTCTATTATGCATTGATAACAATTATTATGGGTGTTACATAAGATAGCATTAGTGCACCTATTTATACAGTTACAAATATATAAAAGCGATGTGATAAGGCATGAATATCAGCTCCGGGTTTTAGGTTTTTTAAAATGCTAAATCTATTAGCTCTACCATTTTTTTAATATAGTGAAATGTCACTCCCTTTATATAAGATTCACGGATTTCATCGATATCTTTTTTATTATCTTCAGAGAGGATTATCTCAGTGATATTGGCACGTTTTGCTGCGAGGATTTTCTCTTTAATACCGCCCACTGGCAGTACTTGTCCACGAAGTGTTATTTCACCTGTCATGGCAACATATCGCTTCACAGGTTTATTCAGAAAAGCAGAAGCAATAGCTGTAAACATAGCGATACCTGCTGAAGGGCCGTCTTTGGGCGTAGCTCCTTCGGGCACATGAATATGTACATTTTTGCTATCTATTATCTCCTCATCAACACCCATTTCAGCGGCATGAGCTTTAAGATATTTATGTGCTAGTGTAGCGGATTCTTTCATTACAGCACCCAGGTTACCTGTCATAGTAAGATCGCCGGATCCTTTACTGAGGCAGGATTCCACAAAGAGTATCTCTCCTCCTACCTGTGTCCAGGCCAAGCCAGTAACAACACCAACGGCATTTTTATCTAGCGATTTCTCTTTCTGGAAGCGAGGTTTGCCCATTATATCTTGTAAATCGGCAAGAGTCACTCTTTTATTATATTTATGACCCATAGCGATGAACTTCACCCTGTTACGGATAACGGTAGCAATCTGCTTATCAAGGAGACGAACTCCGGATTCACGGGTGTAGTCCTGAATAATTTTTTCTATTACAGCTTTTGAGATAGTAAGATCTTTCTTAGTAATTCCGTGTTCTTTCAGCTGCTTGGGTATAAGGTGTCGCTTAGCGATCTCAATTTTTTCCTCCATAAGATATCCTGAGATATCAATAATCTCCATACGGTCGCGCAGTGCAGGATGAATATTATTCAAACTATTAGCTGTCGCCACGAACATAATTCTGGAGAGGTCATATTCTATTTCCAGGAAGTTATCGTGGAAGGTATTATTTTGCTCAGGATCCAGTACCTCCAGTAGAGCTGCCGACGGGTCACCATTAAGAGTAGCTCCAGATACCTTATCCACTTCATCGAGAACAAAAACCGGATTAGAGGATTTCACTCTTCGCAGGTTTTGCACGATACGTCCTGGCATTGCACCTATATATGTCTTTCTATGTCCCCGGATCTCCGCCTCGTCGCGCAGTCCGCCCAATGACATTCTGACATACTTACGACCTACGGCACGAGCGATAGATTTTCCCAGAGAAGTTTTTCCAACACCTGGAGGACCCACCAGACATAGTATTGGTGATTTCATATCACCTTTGATCTTCAGTACTGCCAGGTATTCAATTATCCTCTCCTTGACCTTTTCCAGTCCGTAATGATCTTCATCCAGAATGCGTTGAGCATCCGCAAGTTCAAAATCCTCTGCGGTGTACTCATTCCAAGGGAGTTCCACTAGAACGTCGAGATAATTTTTTTGGATAGAGTACTCCACTGCTGCGGCATTCATGCGCTGCAGTTTACGCATCTCCTTATCAAATACATCCTTAACCTCCTTACTCCATTTTTTATTACGAGCTTTATCTTTTAATTCGTCAACATCCTGAAGTGCGGGTAGTTCACCCAACTCTTCCTGAATCGTCTTAAGTTGTTGATTTAGAATAAATTCTCGTTGTTGTTTATCGAGATCATTTTTTACCTTCGACTGTATTTGGTTTTTCACTTCCAGAGCCTGAAGTTCTTTATTGAGAAGCTCCATAATGGCAGTAGCCCGCTCACTAAGTTCCATAATTTCAAGCAGATCCTGCTTTTTGGATACTTCTATATCCAGGTTGGAAGCTATGAAGTTAATAATAAAAGGAGGGCTATCGATATTTTTAATGGCGAAAGCCGTTTCATTGGGCACATTAGGGGATTTTTCAATCACCTGTATTGCCATATCCTTTATGGTGGATATTGTGGCGGAAAAGTCCTTACTTCCGGAGGTCTCTTTTGCGGGGCCAAAGGGAAGCACCTCAGCAATCATGTAAGGATCTTCAATCACCCCTTTCTTTAACATAAGGCGTGTACGGCCCTGAATAATTGCTGTTTGGCTGCCATCGGGCATATTCAGTATTTTCAGTATTTTTGCTACCGTACCTATCCTGTTGAGGTCGTTAAATGATGGACTATCTATTTCCACATCCTTCTGCGCAACAACACCGATGTGCCTGTCGGGAGAGTCGAAAGCATCCTTTATGAGCTTTATTGATTTGTCTCGTCCCACAGTAATAGGAATTACCACACCGGGAAAGAGTACCGTATTTCTCAGAGGCAGAATTGGTAACTGCTCAGGAACTATTTCAAGTGGTGTTGTCTCTTCGTCGTCAAGAGTAAGCAAAGGAATCACTTCCTGTTCTGTCTCATCAGCAATATCATCATCAAACTTGTAAAAGTCGAGGTCGTTATTTTTCATATTATATATCTGTCAAAATGTCAAAAATGGATCACGTGTGCGGTCAGGTCAAATGCTATGCCAAATCTAGTAATTGTCATGTTTAAGGCACATATTATATATGGTAGCCATAATATTTTGTTCCTTTTGGTCGAAATTCATATTCCTGCGTGAGTAGACAGTATCGGCAACTTGCATATTTTTTTCCAGCGGATAATGTTTTCGAGGGGTGGTTCCACCGCCCCAGGAGAATGAAGGGATAAGATTCTTTTGATAGCCTGCACCAAAGATATTACAATTCACTCCAATGACGGTTCCTGTGTTGAACATGGTATTAATACCACATTTGGAGTGATCGCCCATTATCAAACCACAGAATTGCAATCCTGTTTTTACAAACCGTTGTTGTGTATAGCTCCACATCTTAACAATATCATAAGTATTTTTAAGATTAGAGTTATTGGTATCCGCCCCCAGGTTACACCACTCAGATATCACTGCCTGTCCGAGAAATCCGTCATGAGCTTTATTGCAGTACCCCAAGAATACCGCGTTATTAACTTCTCCCCCAACCTTGCAATGTGGGCCTATGTTTGTAGGGCCGTAAATTTTTGATAGCATTTTCAGAGTAGAGTATTCTCCAAGGGAAAAAGGCCCGCGCACTACAGAACCCTCCATCACCGTAGCTCCTGAAGCTATATATATTGGTCCGGATGTAGTATTAAACACAGCACACTCAGCGCCAGCACCCTCTTCAAGAAACACCTTGCCATTGCCAATCACAGTATTGGTGTGGCTCAGCTTGGCGCTTTCTCTATCTTTGGTAAGAAGATTAAAATCGAAAGATATGTATTTACCATTTAATGCGAAGAGATCCCAGCCATGAAGAATACAATTTACATCATAAATTTCTTTTTTAATAAAATCAGCCAGAGCCAAAGCAGCAACATTGTTTTGCATATGCTTCTGATTTGTGCGTGCTGCCACAAGGACATCATCCATCATCAGGCATTCACCAATATTCAGATTACGAATTTCAGTGATGAGATTATCGTCGGGCAATGCTCTGCCATTAAGAATCAGATTATCATCTGTTACTGTTAAAGAATATTTCTCAGAAAGATAAGGTCGGGTGAGGTATGATCCTTTAATATTCAATATTTTCTCCCATCGCTCAGCGGTAGTTAAGATTCCGGTAAGAAGCTTTGCTGTAGGGCGGTAAAATGTCAAAGGCAGAAGGTCTTCTGTGTGCTTATCGTCAAAGAAAATCAGGTTCATGTGAGTATTTTTCTGTAAAAGTAATGGATTTCGATCAAGTATAAAACAGAAAAGCCGTCTTAAATAAATAAGACAGCTTTAGAATATTTTCATTTCGAAGCGTAGGTTTAGTTACGTTCCTGATAATGTTTTTTGTATTTACTTCTGAACTTGTCAACACGACCTGCAGTATCCACAAGCTTCATCTTACCGGTGAAGAAAGGGTGTGAGGTGTGTGAGATCTCCAATTTTACCAACGGATATTCTTTACCATCTTCCCAGGTTATTGTCTCTTTTGCGTTAACAGTTGAGCGGCACATGAAAGTATAGTCGTTTGACATATCTTTGAAAACCACTAATCTATAGTCCTTTGGGTGAATTCCTGCTTGCATTTCTATATTCTTTAAATTCTAATAATCTTATCCTTATCCAATTCAGGGGTGCAAAATTAGGAGTTTATCATCAAATAACAAAGAATTACATGAAAATAATTAACAATCACCTGTTCAAAACTCCGACGAACGCAAATTTAACAAAATCTTCTAGTTGTGTGACAGGTCAAAAAAACTATTTTTGCCTGCTGGACACCGTTATTACATTACGGCTGTCTTATCTTATAAACAATAATAATACGAAACTATAAGCAAATGATCAGACGCATACTATTTACCAGTCTTTTAACTATTATTTTAGGGCTAAATGCTTTTTGCCAATCCATAACGCTTTCATTTGATCAGCCACAAGTAATAACAAATGGGGATTATGTTGATATACATTATAAAGATATCCGCAATGGTGGTCAACCGGGGTCTCCGGCAATGCCTGTTTACGGTCACAATATTTTGTTACCACAAAACAGAGAGCTAAGTGATGTAACAATAACAAGCATCACTTATCATAAAAATTCCGAGAGTGGCACAATAATGCCTGTGCAAAAGCCACTGCCTGTTTCGGAGATTTCTTCGCAGAGTTATTTCACAAATCCAGACGACACTTTTTACGGCAGCACCCGTTTTCCGCAATCGGCAATTACAAATCATCATACGCACTTTCTATCCGGCCACGGCATCGCTACCTTTAATATCTGTCCGGTGGAGTATCATCCGTTGGCAGGAGAGATACTTTTCATATCATCAATTACATTTGAATATAAAACAGTTGCTGCAAAACAGTCGATTTGCAGAGCCTCGAATTCAAAATCGGTCATAACAAGATTAAATGGTATTGTTTCTAATCCGGAAAAGCGTATTTCGTACTCATACTCAGATGCTAAAAACGGAGATGCCGATATGCTGTTTATTTCGAAAGCCGAATACCTTCCGCTACTTGAAGAGTATATTGCATATAAACAATCAACAGGATTCTTCACTCTTACCATCTCTACTGAAGATATTATTACTAATTATGACGGATTGGATGAACAGGATCAGATTCGTAACTGCATAAAGCATTATTATGAAAATTATGGTATTGAGTACGTTATTCTTGTTGGCGACGCTGATCCGGTAAATGAAGGCCAAAATTTTATTCCTCACAGGGGACTTAAAGCTGTCGATGATAATGATATTCCTGCCGATATGTATTATTCAAATCTCGATGGAAATTGGGATGAGAATGGCAATGGAGTTTGGGGACAGGTTGGCGAAGGAGACCTTTATGCAGAGGTTGCCATAGGACGCTTTTGCGTTGACTCACCCGGCGAGATAGCAAACATAATACACAAAAACATCATGTATCAGGATCAGCCTGTTATTGATGATGCAAATAAATTTCTTTTGGTAGGTGAAAACCTGAACAATAATCCTCTGACATGGGGAGGCACATATATGGATGAGTTGTATTATGGCACATCAAACCATGGTTTTACTACTGCTGCCATAAGCGATAAGGTGGAAACTTCAAGGCTATACGACCGGGACGAGAGCTGGAGTCCAAGGGTTATACGTGATCACTTCAATATTACCGGGCTTAACTTCCTAAATCACCTGGGACACTCAAATGTCACATATAATATGAAGATGGACAACCAGGATCTCACCACACAGTTATTGAAAAACGATGGTATTGAGAGAGGATACTGTATTGGCTATTCGCAGGGATGTTATAATGGCTCTTTTGACAATAGAGGAACAAGTGGTAATCACTCCGCAGGGGACAGTTTTGCTGAGAAAATCACCACGATGGAGACAGCTTATGTTGCAGCTGTGGCTAACTCACGATATGGTTGGTATATGCCTTCCAATACAAACTCTTCGTCACAATTTTACAACCGTTACTTCTTTGATGCACTATTCGGGATGGATATTACAGAGATTGGCTGGGCCAATGCATATTCCAAAGAGGCTGAGACATCATGGCTTGACGGTGAGTATTTTCGTTGGACTGCCTACGAGCTAAACCTTTTCGGCGATCCTTCACTGGATATATATACTGCCAAACCTGAAGAGGTGCTTGTTTCTATACCAGAAACAATAATTGAAGGAGATACAGATATCACCTTTAAAAGTGATGCACCCCATGCACGAATTGCCGTGTTGTTAAATAATGAACTTATTACCAGAACTTTCGCTGATGTGAATGGTGAAACTACAATCACTCTCCCCTCGCCTGCTGTTGATGGTCAGGATTATGAAATATCAGTTATTGCACATAATAAGCTTCGTTATACACAACCCCTCTCTGTGACATCAAACACACCTCTAATAATATGTACCAAGGCCGTTGTTGATGACAACGAATACAATGGGAATGGAATTGCTGATTATGGCGAAACAGTAAATATTAACCTGACATTCAAAAACAGTGGAGACAAGGCTTGTATTAACGCTATATTCGCTGCGGTAATTGATAGCCCAATGATTAACATCATTAATAACATATCAGCTATCGGCACAATGGAGTCAGGAGAAGAGATCACAATCGACAATGCTATTACATTAGAGATATCTCCAGACATCGCACCAAAAGACATCTCTGTTCTTATTATTTCTGATGAGGAAAAATCATGGAGCAGTTCCTTCATTCTTCCTGTAGGAGCTGTTATTCCGGTTATCACTGAATTTGAAGTCACAGAGCAGAGCAACCAACCCAATGGCCGTATTGATGCTGGTGAAAATGCTATTTTAACCTACACCTTAACAAACGAAGGAAATGCACCACTTGAGAATCTTCACATCAATATTAATCCAAAAGATATTTTTGTTAACTGCGTAGATAATCCACAGAACATCGAGCTTCTTGGTGCTGAAGAGAGCGTTACGCTGAGTTTTGAAATTACAACCTCTGAAGAGACACCAAATGGTTTTACTTCTTTCATTGACTTTACTTTGGAAGCAGATCGTGGAAAGCAGTTTTCTGAAGAGCATTATACCTTCATTGGATTACCACGCGTACTTGTTTGTGATTTAGATAATAACATGAATTCTGCTCCTGTAATGGTTGAAGATCTGAAAAGTGTGGGGGCAAGTGCAGAATACTATAATTATCTACCCGAAAACATCTCTGACTATGATGCTATATTTCTTACTCTGGGGGTTTTCCCTTATGCTCATAATGTCACTCAGGAAGAGGGACAATTATTTGCCGACTATTTGAATTCGGGTAAAAAAATGTATATAGAATCCGGGTCATTCTGGTATTTCAATAATCATACGCCACTTCATGATATGATGAATATTGACTCTTACATTGGCAATGGTTGGGTTTATGGAAATGAGAATCTCGTCGGCATGGAAGGCACATTTGGTGAAGGCATGGAGTTCGGATACACCGGCGATAACAAGCATATTGACCATCTCGAGGTTTCAGAGCCTACACAGTTAATTTTCACCAGTGAACCCAATACCTTTGGCGCCATGGCAACTCATCAAGGCGACAACTACAAAGCCATAGCAACAACCTTTGAGTGGGGCGGATTAAACCCGTCTAATGCGGCATCTTCAAGGCAATTATTAATGGCGAAAATTATTGATTACCTGGAGCTTAACACTGCCAGGCCACAGAACATCTCACTGGGAAGGGATACCACCATTTGTTTGAACAAACATATTACTCTTGATGCCGGAGATGATTTTGTTGATTATTTATGGTCGAATGGTGCCACATCTCAAACCATAGTTGTTGATACTACTAATTTTAAGGAAAATATAAACTACATTTCTGTTAGCGTAATAACTGCTGAAGGTTATACCGCTTCGGATGAGATTATTGTGACTTTTGATGCTTGTATTGGAGTTGACGAGGCAAACATCTCAACATTATCTGTTTATCCTAATCCTGCAACAGATTTTCTCACGATAGAATTCCCCGGCAATAATTTCACTGTTACAATGATTGATATTACGGGAAAAATAATTCAATCATCATTTAATAATCAAAACAAAACAACACTGAATACTAACGGCCTTCATTCAGGAGTATATATCCTTAGATTAGAGACCGATGGCAATGTTACTCAGAAGAGAGTTATTATCAAATAGCGCTATTAAAGGTGTCATATTCTCGCCATTGAGTTAGCATCCATGAATTGAGAAGCCCCCGAGAGACAATTTCGCAAATATGTTAATAAGATATCCTGACACCTTCTCATCAGTATTGAATCCGGTATCGGTTTCAATACGTGGCATAAGTTGCCAGAATCCAGCTTCTTATTAGCAGGAAACAATAGCACATTACCATCCCGGGTTGCAATGGCTTGTCGGGAGTTCCAAACCATTTCATACTTTACAAATCCATGTAGTTTAACATCAAAATTTTTCTCTTCTTGTGAAAATTCTCTTCTTGTGAAAATGCTGCAGGTATTGTAAAAACAACTACAAATAATAGGAGTAATATTATTTTCATATAGTTTTCGTTTAGCGCTGCAATATAAATAAAAACACTATTTTTAGTTGAAAGACATACAATAATGGGAAGGAAGTAACATAACTTTATTGAACAATAAGTTTTTGAACAGCCATACGATTCGACTCAATGTCTCTGACCATAATAAAATAAATTCCTGGAGTGGCAGACATTAAATCACCTTCAAATGTTTTATTATGTGAGCTTGTAAGAAGCACCAATCTTCCCTGATAATCGAAAATTGTCATTTCATACAGTCCTTCTTTTTCCATGGTTACCGAGATAGAATTATTAGCCGGGTTTGGAGAGACATTAAAGCTAAAATCCTTTATAAACACCTCATTACCTGTACTCAAACCATCCAGGGAATAAGCGTTAAAAAAATCCCAGATAGCGACACAGGCATTGAAATCCTGATTTGTATTTCCATTACCGGTATTTATGATACTTCCGGGCCATGTGTGTCCACCACCGTCGATTTTATAATGCACCACACTGCTTCCACTTACTCCATTCACATAGTCGTATCGGTGTGCTGTGCATCCATCATCAGGGTCGAGATCGGGAATATCGGTGAGCAGCGGGGTTACGTTGCATTGATTATAGTTAACCCAATAGTCAATAACCTGCGGTGTGGAGGCCCAGAACGCATTACCATTGTAAGGAACCACGAAATCAGAAGTTCCATGAATTTCCATTACTGGGGTTGGATGTTCCGGAGAGCAGGTAGTTAATTGGATATCCAACATGGTACCTGTCACAGAAGCCACAGCAGCAATACGGTTATTGATATTACAAGCCAACGTATAACTCATAAATCCTCCATTGGACATCCCTGTAGAATATACACGTTCCATATCAATATTATAATCCAGTGCTAATGAATCAATCAGTGACTCCAGGAAACCAATATCATCCACATCACCGCCAAATTCGGCATTCCAGTATGCGTTGCCATTGGGATCATTGGTTCCGTTTGGATGCACCAGGATAAATCCTGCAGTATCTGCCACCGGTCTAAAATTCCCATAAAACATTTGTTCGAAAGCACTTGAAGTATAGCCATGCAGGTTTAAAACCAATGGTGCCGGTTCTCCGGTATATGTTGACGGCACATATAATATATAGGTACGTTGTAGCCCGTCATGGACGATTGAATCATTGATTATCTGCTGTGCATTGACAGATATATTGAGAAAAAACAGCAGAAGAATGAGGAGTAATTTTTGCATCGGGTAACATTTAACTAAGCTAAGATATCAGGGGTTAAAACAGATACAACAAATAAAATAAGGCTTTTCAGGTATAAAGATAGACACGGCGTGCAGTGTCTATTTATATACTAAAAAGCCTTATATTCAATGTATAATATTGTTACTCAACAACATCCAGCCATCCATATGTATCTTCCACCTTGCCGTTCTGAATATCAATAAGTCTTTCATATAGTTTGGTTGACCAGGGGCCTGCTTTCCCGTCTTTACTATAAACGTACTCCGTGCCTGTGTCACGGTCAACAAGTTTACCAATAGGCGATATCACCGCTGCAGTACCACATGCTCCGGCTTCCTCAAAATCTCCCAGTTCATCAGCTGCTATAGAGCGCAGATCAACTTTAAGACCGAGGTCTTCAGCGATAACGCGAAGGCTCATATTTGTAATAGAGGGCAGGATAGTATGTGAATTAGGGGTTACATAAGTATTATCTTTAATAGCGAAGAAGTTTGCCGGTCCTGCTTCGTCGATATATTTCTTCTCTTTAGCATCAAGGAAAAGAACGTTAGCAAAACCTTCAGCGTGAGCTCTTTCAGAAGCTCTAAGGCTGGCCGCATAGTTACCACCAACTTTAATATGCCCTGTACCCATAGGGGCAGCCCGGTCATAGTCACGGATAATCTGGAAGTTAACAGGTTTAAAACCTTCTTTAAAGTAGGGACCTACCGGAGTTACGAATACCATGAACAGATATTCAGAAGCGGGTTTTACTCCAACCTGCGCGCCGGAACCAATCAGCAGCGGGCGAAGGTACAGAGAAGCACCTGTTCCATAGGGAGGGACAAAACGCTCATTTAGCTTGATCACTTTCTTTATGGCTTCACCGAAAAGTTCGACGGGTACTTCAGCCATCATGACACCTTCAGCGGATCTTGCCATACGTTTGGCATTCTCCTGCCAGCGGAAAAGACGAATTTTGTTGTCGCTTCCACGAAAAGCTTTGAGTCCTTCAAAAGCTTCCTGTCCATAATGCAGACATGATGCCGCCATATGAATAGGAATATTCTCATCAGATGAAACCTCAAGCTCGCCCCACTTACCATCACGATAGTAGCAACGAACATTATAATCTGTTTTCATGTAACCAAAGGGCAGTGAGCCCCACTCGATGTTAGTCATAGTATGTTGTTTATATGGGTTTATATTTCCTCTTAAACTACGGTGCTAAATTAGTGTTAAACAATAATAAAAACAACAGGATAAATTTGATTTTTATAAGTGCATTTTTTTTAAGGTATAGAATGGATAAGTTCCATATATTTACAGGATGATTCTTGCAGTAGATCTAGGTGTAAAAACAGGCATGGCACTATTTGAAGCCTCAGGCGAACCAATATGGGTTCGTAGCTCCAACTTCGGCAATGCCGCAAGATTGAAAAAGGCTGTTCCGGGAATCCTTGACCAACTAGAGGAAAGAAGTATCCTGGTGATGGAAGGCGGTGGCGAGATGGGTGAAATTTGGGAAAGAGAGGCTAAAAAAAGAGAGATAATAGTGATTCAAATCCATGCCGATGAGTGGAGAAGAGAGGTTTTCTTCAAAAGAGAACACCGATCGGGAATTAGTGCTAAAAATAATGCACTTCAATTGGCTATGCAGATATTAAAAAAATCAGGTATTCCTACGCCAAAATCCCTAACCGATGATGCCGCTGAAGCTTTTCTTGTGGGACATTGGTTTATTCATTATTATATGAAATAATAAATTTGTCATATATAAAACATCTCTTACTTGTCATTTTGGCAGTCCTACCCTACTGGCATATCCTTTGATTAACGGGCAGCCGGAAATAATAATATTGTTAATATAAAACATGGAAAAAATGCAAAATGGTAAGATCAATGTTCAAACAGAGAACATTTTCCCAATCATTAAAAAATTCCTCTACTCTGACCACGAAATTTTCCTCAGAGAGATAATTTCAAATGCCGTTGATGCGACACAGAAAATTAAGACACTCTCATCATTAGGAAAATATAAAGAAGACCTCGGCAATCTGACTATTAAGGTAGCTGCGGATAAAAAAGCAAAGACTATCACAGTTACTGACCGTGGTATCGGCATGAACAGTGAAGAGGTAGATAAATATATCAATCAGATAGCTTTTAGTAGTGCTGAGGATTTTGTAAAAAAATTCAAATCCAAGAGTGAGGCTGAGATGAATGCCATTATAGGCCACTTCGGTCTGGGCTTTTACTCTTCTTTCATGGTTTCTGATCGTGTGGAAATCGACACCAAGACATATAAAAAAGGCGGATCCACGAAGCCTGTTCATTGGGAGTGCGACGGAAGTCCAAACTATACTATTTCTGAAGGAAAACATAACGATCGTGGCACAAAGATTACAATGCATATCGCAGACGATGCTGTGGAATTCCTGGAAGATTACAGAATCGCAGAGCTGCTCACGAAATATTGTAAGTTCCTTCCCATACCAATTGAATTTGGTACCGAGACAAAGACCCGTGAGATAGAGGGCGAAACTGACGAAGATGGAAACCCTAAAACAGAGTCATATACTGTTCCCAGGATCATTAACAATCCTGAACCGGCATGGAAAAAGAAACCAGCTGATCTTACGGATGAAGATTACAAAGGATTCTACCATGAAATATACCCTACTGTTTTTGACGAGCCTTTGTTTAATATACATCTCAATGTGGACTATCCTTTCAACCTGACGGGTATTCTTTATTTCCCGAAGGTAAAAAACAAACTGGAAGTTCAAAAAGAGAAGATCCAGCTCTATTGCAATCAGGTATTTGTTACCGATGAGGTAACCGGTATTGTCCCAGATTTCCTCACACTGTTACATGGGGTTATTGACTCTCCGGATATACCTCTAAATGTCTCCAGAAGTTATCTTCAGAGCGATTCCAATGTAAAGAAGATCTCTAACCATATTATGAAAAAGGTTTCCGACAAGCTGGAGGATATCTTCAAGAATCAGCGTGAAGATTTTGAGGCCAAGTGGGACGATATTCGAATCTTCATTCAGTATGGAATGATCTCGGAGGCAAAATTCAACGACAGGGCAAAGAAGTTTGCATTGCTAAAGAATACCGAAGGAAAATACTTCACTTTTGACGAATACAAAAAGCACGTTGAAGCAACTCAGAAGGATAAAGATAACAAACTGGTATATCTCTACACCTCAGATAAGGACGCACAGCATTCGTATGTGAGTGCAGCCAAAGATAAAGGCTATGATGTACTCGTTTTCGACGGCCCTATCGACAACCATTATATCAATAGCCTGGAACAACAGATGGAAGAGACAGCATTTAAACGTGTTGACGCTGATATCATTGACAAGCTCATTGAGAAGGAAGAGAACCAGCCTTCAAAACTCACTGAACAGGAGATCAATACTCTGAAACCTCTGTTTGAAGCAGGCCTTGAAAAGACTCAATACGAGATAAAAACAGAGAACCTTAGTGAAACGGATATGCCCGTAATCATCACTCAGAATGAGTTTATGCGTCGTATGAGAGACATGGCCAAGATGGGTGGAGGAATGGATTATATGGCAAACATGCCTGATAACTACACAGTAGTTGTAAATACAAACCATCCTCTTATGGGCAGAATTCTTGGTATGGAAGATGATTCAGAAAAAGAGGGTCTGGTAAAACAGATTCGTGATCTCGCATTTTTGTCGCATAACCTGTTAAAGGGTGAAGATCTGGATAATTTTGTAAAAAGATCGGTAGATCTTTTGTAACCGCAAATACAATCAGCAATCAAATAGCCGTATTCATAACCCAGGCCGGGAGTTAGTGATACACTGATTTCCGGTTTTTTTTTTTTAAATGTAGAGATGAAAAATAAAAATCTTATTATTGTAATTGTTGCCATAGTAGCTATTATAGCTTTATGGGCCATTAGTTCATTTAATGGTCTTGTTAGTGCTGAAGAGGGAGTGGATGCACAATGGGCTCAGGTGGAAAACGTATATCAGCGCCGTGCGGACCTTATTCCTAACCTGGTGAGTACTGTTAAAGGCTATACTGATTTTGAGCAAAAAACGCTTGTGGATGTCATTGAAGCACGGGCAAAAGCCACCTCTGTACAGATTGATCTTTCTAATATCACGGAGGCCAGCGTTGAACAATTTCAAGCTGCACAGGATCAGCTCAGCGGTGCTCTTTCACGACTATTAGTTACAGTAGAGCGATACCCCGACCTCAAAGCAAATAAAAGCTTTCTGGAGCTGCAGGCGCAACTGGAAGGTACGGAAAACAGAATTACTGTTGAAAGGAATAAATTCAACGAAAAGGCAAAAGTGTATAATACTACCATCAGACATTTTCCGAAAAATGTTTTTGCAAATCTATTCAACTTTGAGCGTAAAGGATATTTCCAGGCAGTAGAGGGAGCAGAACAGGTACCGGTTGTGGAATTTTAATCTTTGAATAATGACAAAACCAGCAATAGAATTCTTTTCAGATAATGAAAAAGATACCATCAAGCAAGCTATTATGAATGCTGAGCTGGACACATCCGGCGAGATTAGAGTGCACATAGAAAACCAGTGCCCCGGCGATGTTATGGAACGTGCAGCGTATATTTTCAACAAGTTGGACATGCATAAAACGGAAAAAAGAAACGGGGTTCTCTTTTATCTGGCAGTAAATCACAGAAAGTTTGCAATAATAGGAGATAAAGGCATAAATGCGGTGGTACCAGAGAAATACTGGGATCGCATAAATGCAGATATGCTTGAAAAATTTGCTGCAGGAGACTTTTGCAACGGTCTCACCGACGCCATTACTGACACAGGAATGCAACTCAAGGCTCATTTCCCTTTCCAGAGTGATGATGTAAACGAACTCTCCGATGATTTATCATTTGGCCGTAATTAGAAGGACCTGATATGAAACGTATATTTTCGATATTTCTGGTATTATTATGGGTTGTTGGCGTTTACGCAGACGACATTCCCTCGCGCCCAGTGCCACCTCGCCTCATCAATGATCTGGCAAATGTACTTAGTCCTGATCAGGAGGCGGAGCTGGAAAATTTTCTAGTTGATTTTGCCAGGGGGTCTTCCAATCAGATCGTAGTGGTAACCGTATCTTCTTTCAACGGATATGACAAAGCTTCATTCACCTTTCAGATAGGTGAAAAATGGGGTGTTGGCAAGGCTGAAGAGGATAATGGAGCTGTCATGGTTATAAAGCCTAAGACAAAGCGCGAGAATGGTGAAGCCTATATCGCCACAGGTTACGGACTGGAGGCAGTAATTCCTGATGCCATAGCTAGCAGAATTGTGAATAGTGAGATGATACCACATTTTAAAAATGAAGACTATTACGGAGGCATTACCGCCGGATTAAAGGTTATGACTGAGCTGGCGAATGGCGAATACCCCTATGAGGAGTACGATGCCAGGACAAGTGATTCGGGCGGATTTGCTATTATCTTATTTATTATGATGATGGTATTTTATTTTCTGTTCCTGGGTAGGCGGCGCAGATATTATTCTGTGGGTACCAAAGGCAACAGTCTTCCTTTTTGGCTGATTCTTTGGGGATTAAATAGCGGACGTAGTGGCAGCACAGGATATTGGGATGATTTCAATTCCGGTGGCGGTCATTTCGGCGGTTCCTCTGGAAGATCATCCAGTGGGGGTTTTGGTGGTTTTGGAGGTGGATCCTTTGGCGGAGGCGGAGCCGGCGGCTCCTGGTAACAACTATTTATTGCCGCTGGAAAGAAAAACAAGCGATGCACCACCGGTAAGCAGATAAATCGCAAGATTTGGTGTGATACCGTTGGGGAATTCCATAACTATCCCAAAAATAGAGATAATTACCATTATCAACGACGACCACAAAGTCAGCTGGTGGTTTCTTGAAAAACCACCAATAAAAATCAACCCGCAGAATATTAAAGTTATAAGAGCAAACCAAAAACTTAAATCACCAAGATCAAAGCTTTTAAATGTTCCGAAATAATAGGTAAAAGCATATAATAATAAAGCAACACGTAAAGTCCACATTGCCACAGGTTCAAGATTTCTGAAAGGTTTCATATTTGGAATTCTTATTTTGTTTCGTCAAAAATAATTAAAAATCAGCATAAACAAGTAATAATTACTTACAGAAAAGAGAGACCATTCATATTTTCGTATCTTAAGAAGAGTGTTATATTTGTAATTATTTTTATTCAAATTTACAATCACAGTGCATAATAAGCTCCTACATGCCCTTTCAATATTTTTAGTATGTTTTATACATACTAGTGCTCAGGAAATATTCATTGAACGATTAGATCAAAATGATGGACTTCCCAGCCTGGAAATAAATGACATAACTCAGACATCAGATGGCAGAATGTGGATTGCCCACGGAAATGGCGTCTCCTCCTTCGACGGCATTAGGTTTACAACGTATAACTTCAAAGACGGGCTCAGGCAGGCTTATCAGAATAAGCTATGTATAAGTCACTCTGATACTTTGTTTTCCTTATCTGCCAATAACGAAGTATGCATTTCAAAGTTTCATAATAATAGTTGGGTTGAAATAAATCAAACAACAGACATTCCATCAAGTTACAGAATCACGGGCTTTGAAATAGTGAATATGCAGGGCGAAGAGATGATATTTGTTTCCGACAAGCAAACAGGTATCTACTATTACGACTCTGACTGGCATTATATATCAACAGATGAACTAGGATGTAAACAGGTAAACTCTCTTGTCGCATTTCAAAATGCCATACTCATAGGCACCGATAAAGGATTTAGGGAATTTTCTGATGGAACAATCACTCAGACCACAAACAGTTTTATCCCTGATACGAATAGAGACATTAAGGCATTTTATATAGCCGACGACAACTCATTGATATTTCTTATGGGTAAATCTATTTGCACACTGGTATCCGGAACATTTAAAAAAATTGGAACTCTTAATAGTAATATTATAATGGATGGGGAGTTCTCGGATATACATATTTCAGAAAATGTATTTGGCGATATTATTATTGGCGACGCCACACAACTATACAAAATAGAGAAAAACCCTTTCAGAATAAT
This sequence comes from uncultured Bacteroidales bacterium, assembly GCA_964474455.1. Taxonomy (GTDB): domain Bacteria; phylum Bacteroidota; class Bacteroidia; order Bacteroidales; family BM520; genus BM520. The sequence goes on along the minus strand of CAYYSU010000001.1, from coordinate 89,899 downwards.
GGTAATTGAATATGATTTTAGTGTTACCACAGAAGGAGTAAGCTGTTTATATGAAGATGATTACAAAAACACCTGGGTGGGGACATACCGTGGCATAAGTATTTTCAGGCCTTCTATAATAAAAAACTATGATAAAAAAAATGGTCTTACTGAGAATGAGGTAACCAGTATCATAAGAATATCCGACGGGGAATATATTCTGGGTCATAATATGGGCATATCATTTTTCGATGGAAATAAAACACTCTCATACCTTCCTCTGTCTGAAAGCACCAATTTCAATATTAAAACCAGAGTTCTTGATATTACTACTGATTACGATGGAACCACCTGGTTTGCTAGTTCGCATATTGGATTTGGAGTTATAAAAAATAAAAAAATCAGCTGGATCAACGATAAAAACTTCAGTGAAACAAAACTATATCACTCCATACTTTATGATACCATAAATCAGCGGTTGTGGTGCTCAATGAACAATGGAACAGGGTATTTTGATAAGAACAATATATTCCACAGGATTCCTGAAATTAAAGGAGTATCCAGAAAAATTTTTAAGTTATCTGATGGCAGGATTTATTTCGCCACTATTAAAGATGGCATTTACTATATTGGCGAAAATGATAGTATTACTCATATAATAAACACTCACAAAGGAAAGGAAGAGAACAATATATTCTCTATTTTTCTGGATGAAAAAAACATTTTATGGTGCGGCACAAACATGGGACTTAGATGCTATAATAACGGCATTTTTTATAATAACCTCGAAGGATTGCCACAGATTAATTCACCCATATACCAAATCAACAGTGATAACAATAATAATATTTGGATTGGCACAAATAACAGCGTTTTCAGATATAATGAAACACGTTTATTGGAGTACACACAATATGAGGGATATAATAGTAATGAAACAAACCGATCTGCTTTTGGTGTAGATTCTAATGGCAATATTTTGATTGGCGGTTCGGGAGGGTTATCGATCTTTAATTCACAAAAAATAAACGATTGGCACAGCGGTAGTATCCCAAATTGCGAGATTACAGCTATTCAGGTTGATTCAGTATCCTATAGTGCTTTTAGTAATATCACTCTCCCATATAATACAAATACCATTTTATTAAACTTCACACCTATTGTGAGTAGCGGCAGAAGTTCTTTGGTACAGCAGGTTATGCTTGCGGGTCTTGATAATTCCTGGAAAACGATTGATGATCGTTTTGTAAGAACAGCACTTTACTCCAACTTGCCACCAGGAACATACAACTTCATGTATCGGGTTTCAAATGATGATGGGCGGACGTGGTGCCGAGCAGCAATATCAGATAATATCGTAATAGAATCTCCTTTCTGGAAAAAAACATACTTTATCATCATAATAATGATATTAATATTCACTTTTGGGGTATTACTTTTCTATGTGGTTACTAGGTCAAACTATGCAAAGAAACTGGAAAGAGATGTTCAACAAAGGACTTCGGAGCTGGAAAACCTGAATCATGAAAAGGATGTCTTCTTATCCATCATTGCTCATGACTTAAAAAGTCCATTTAACGCTATTATTGGCTTTTCTGAAATTTTAAAGAACGAATATGATTCTTTTGATGAAAAGGAGAAAAAGTCTTTCGTCACTAACATTCATGAAGCGTCAGAAAACACATTTAAACTTATTGAAAAATTGCTGGATTGGTCCAGAGCCAATGCTGGAAGAATAGAATTTACTCCAACCATCGTAGATCTTTCTGTTGTTGCCACTTTGATGATCAAAACATACCGTAATGCCGCATCTAAAAAAGATATAATTATAAAATCATTGATAGGTTATCATAGTAAGATTTACGCTGATCAAAACCTCTTAGAGACTATATTTAGGAATTTGATCAGTAATGCCATAAAATATACAAACCCTCATGGTGAGATTATTATCAATGCAGAAAAACAGGGAGACGAATACGTAGCCATAAGCATATCAGACAATGGGATTGGAATTGATAAAGAAGCTTTAAAAACCATCTTTCAGATAAATAAAAAAATAAGTACTCCCGGAACGCATGAAGAAACCGGCACCGGACTAGGATTACTGGTAGTGAAAGAGTTTGTTGAAATAAATGGCGGAACAATAACTGTTTCGAGTACTCCAGGTAAAGGCTCCGTCTTCACATTTACAGTGCCATCAAAAGACCTCTCATGAAAATATTCCTTACAGGATATATGGGTAGTGGGAAATCTACCGTTGGAAAGAGGCTGTCCAACGTAACAGGTGTAGAGTTTTTAGATCTTGACGTTCTGTTTGAAGAGCAAGAGAATATGTCCATCTCAGAATATTTCAAACTTTTTGGTGAAGAGGAGTTCAGAAAAAAGGAGAGCAAGTTACTCCGCTCTTTTGATATCAATAGAGACATGATAATCAGCACAGGAGGAGGCACACCTTGTTATTACGAAAACATGAAATGGATGAATAATAACGGTCACACCATTTATTTAAGGATGCCACCAAGGGCGCTGTACTCAAGACTCATACATGCCAAGAAAGCACGCCCTTTGCTGGATAATCAACCTGATCCCGAATCTTTTATTATCACACATTTGCAGGAGCGGGAGAGATACTATCTACAATCCAAAGAGATTATCAATGGACTCTCCGTTGACATTTCTGCTTTAGCAAAAAGGGTTATCACTCTACTTTCTTAACGATAACAGAGCCACATTTTCCACATGGTGTGTATGCGGAAACATATCCATCGGCTGCACCTTTTCAACTTTATAAAACTCATCCATCAGTGTGATGTCACGAGCCTGTGTCGCAGGATTACAACTAACATACACAATACGGTCTGGTCGAGCTTTAATCATCTGACTTACAACCTTTTCATGCATTCCTGCCCGGGGAGGGTCTGTAATAATCACGTCAGGGCGACCATTGGCTTCAATAAACTCTTCATTGAGTACTTTGGCCATATCACCGGCAAAAAAAGCAGTATTATCAATACCATTGATTTTGGAATTTACTTTAGCATCAGCAATGGCTGATTCGACATATTCAACACCAATAACTTCAGAAGCCTGTTTTGCAATAAAATTAGCGATAGTACCTGTTCCGGTGTAGAGATCATAAACCCTCTCCCGCCCTGTAAGTGCAGCAAAATCACGGGCTGTTTTATACAACTCATAAGCCTGATCACGGTTAGTCTGATAGAAGGATTTTGGACCTACCTTAAACCTGAGACCTTCCATCTCTTCAATCATATGATCTTTTCCGCAGAAACAGATCACATCCTGATCTGTGATATCGTCGTTTTTCTTGCCATTGATAACATACATCAGTGATGATATTTGCAGGAAACTCTCTTTGAGATGATTCAGAATAGACTGCAACCATTCCGGTTCATCATCTTTTACCACCAGTATTACCATTATATCACCTTCCGAAGAGTTGCGGATAAGAAGATTCCTGAGATATCCTTCCTGCTTTTTCACATTATAGAAGGTGATATTATTTTCTATGGCAAAGTTGCGAACGGCATTTCTTATTTTGTTGGAAGGTTCCGGCTGTAGATAACAATGATCAATATCAACTATTCTGTCGTAGAGTCCCGGGAGGTGAAAGCCAAGTCCATTGAGATTTCGTTCTCCGGGTTCTTTGTGAGTAAACTTATCACCCACCATCCATTTAAAGTCAGAAAAGGTAAACTCCAGCTTATTCCTGTAATATTGTGTGTTTTTCGATGGTATAATGGTATTTATTTCCGGGAAATCGAACTTACCAATTCGTGAGAAGTTATCTATGACCTGCTTCTGCTTAAATTTCAATTGATCTTCATATCCCAGGTGCTGCCACTTGCATCCTCCACACAATCCGTAGTGAGAGCAAAAAGGTTCAATTCTCAGAGGAGAGCATGAGTGATATTTCACTATCCTGCCTTCATAGAATTGTTTTTTCTTTTTTGTCACCTGTATATCTACCACATCGCCGGGTGCTGCCCAGGGCACAAATACCACCATATTTTCAAATCGTGCCACAGCTTTACCTTCAGCGCCGGCATCCAGTATTTCAACATTTTCCAAAAGTGGAAACGGTCTTTTTCTTCCCATATTTTTATTTATTCCTATTAAAAAAATGTAAGGGATCACCTTTTTTGCCGTAACCAACCTTTAGCCCCAAGCCTGTTATTATCTCTTCCAGATAAGATACAGTATCTTCTTTTTCCTGTTCCAGTCCTGGTTTGTTTTCATACAGCAGATAATCCTCCCGATATTTCACCGGAGTAAGGTTAGGCATAATGACATTGGCACCTGCCAGCATTGCTTTCTCACGGCCTCCGGGGTAGATAGTCTGCATAGCCGTTGTTGCCGCCATATTAGCATCATTAACCATTAAACGCAGCACTGCTATCATCTTAATTGACATCCAGAAACGTTCTTCGGGAGGCGGCAACAGATGGCGATACTGATATAGTGGCGTCTCTTCATGTTCGATATAGGGTCCCATACCAAACATATCGATATCCATTTTCTTAAAAAACAGCAGATCATCGGCAAGATCTTCCACTGTTTGAAAAGGGAGTCCTATCATCACGCCTGTTCCAACCTGGTATCCGGTTTTCTGCAACAGCTCTAATCCTTTAATACGTTTTTCATACGCATGAAGTTTATCCACAGGATGAATTTTTTCATACAGCTCTCTGTTGGAGCTTTCGATACGCAGAAGATACCTTGCAGCGCCATGATCCCGCCATTTTCTAAATACATCTTCGCTTTGCTCTCCCAGCGAAAGAGTTATTCCCATATTATTATTCGACTCTTCCATAATAATATCCAGAGCACGGGTAATTCTGTCGATGAAAGTTTTATTGGTCCGCTCACCGGCCTGAATAATCATTGAAGCAAAATCATTCTCCACAGCAAAGCGTGCTGCACTTCGGATATCTTCATCAGTAATTTCGTAACGATGAAGATTCTTTCTTCCACCACGCACTCCACAGTAGTGGCAGTTTTTGGAGCATTTATTGGAAAACTCCAACAGCCCTCTGAAATAGACTTCATCCCCGAGAGTTTCTTTTTTTATTGCCAAAGCATTATCAAATAATTCCTGAGCTTCGTCCAGAGGAGTATTAAGAAGCTGTATCAGCTCATCACGGGAAAACTCTTTTTTTCTAAGATCTATCACAAAACCTCCTTTTCTTTACCAAATATAAGCACGTTTCTCTTCATCCATGAACATCGCATCTCCTTTCTTAATATCAAAGGCAGCGTAGAATTCAGGCATATTAGGAAGAGGACCATTTACTCTGAACTCACCTAACGAGTGCACATCCACTTTTGTTCTTCTGAGGATCTCTTCGTCACGAATATTCTGACCCCACACATGAGCATAAGCAAGGAAGAACCGCTGCTCGGAAGTAAACCCTGCAATTTCTATCTCATCACCTGAGAGTGCCAGTTGCAAGGCGTGATATGAGATATTAAGACCACCAAGATCAGCGATATTCTCACCCAGGGTAAGAATACCATTGGCATGAACAGTATCCAGAACAATAAATTCATTATAGAGATCCACAAGCTTCTGAGTTCTCTCTTCAAAACGCTTTGAGTCATTTTCCAACCACCAGTCGTTCAGGTTACCTTCAAGATCATACTTACGTCCCTGGTCATCAAATCCATGCGTCATTTCGTGGCCTATCACAACACCTATGGCACCATAATTAACAGCGTCATCGGCATCCATAAAGAAAAATGGTGGTTGGAGTATAGCCGCAGGGAAAACAATCTCGTTACCATTGGGGCTGTAATAAGCATTCACCATCTGTGGAGGCATATGCCACTCTTCCTTGTCAACAGGCTTGTTAATTTTCTCCATTTCGTACTTCACTTCAAAGCGCCGCGCACTAATAACATTCTCAACATATGATCCGGCAGTAATATCGAGAGCTTCATAGGATCTCCATGTATCAGGATATCCCACTTTTACCCGCATGGATTGCAATTTTGCCAATGCTTTGGTTTTTGTGGCATCTTCCATCCATTCGAGATTTTCAATCCGTATAGCAAAGGCTTTCTTAAGGTTATCTATCAAAACAATCATTCGTTCTTTGGCTTCCGGGGGGAAGAATTTCTCAACGTATAGCTGTCCCACAGCCTCATCCATATATCCGGATGTAGTGTTCAGGACTCTTTTCCAACGAGGCAACATCTCAGGTTGTCCCTGAAGGGCTTTTCCATAAAAGTTGAAGCGGGCAGCTTCAAAAGGCTCAGAAAGATATGACGCAGTGCTACCTATTACCCTAAAGGTCAGATAGCTCTTCCATTCATCCAAATCAGTATCGCTGAGCATATTATTAAATTCGGTCATAAATTCCGGCTGTCCGACGATAACCTTACCGGGATCAGAAAGATACATGCGGGCAAAGAAAAGATTCCAGTTAAAAGCAGGATATTCACTATTCAGCTCTTCAAGATTCACAGGGTTGTAATTTGCCATGGGATCACGAAGGTCTTCACGAGAGCGTGAAATTTCTGCCAGGCGCGTTTCAAAAGCCAGCACCTGTTCCATTCTTTCAACAGCATTCTTATCCCCCACAAGCTCAAATCCTTTAGAAACATATGTTTTGTAGGCTTTACGAACAGCTACAGAACGATCATCACCTTTAAGATAGTAATCACGATCGGGCATTCCCAGCCCACCCTGACGAAAGTGAGCCACCATAATATCAGAGTTTTTACTGTCCGCATCACCATAGATATAGAAAACAGGATTTATTCCGTCATGAAACAGACGAGTGATCATAATCTGCAGATCTTCAACTGTTTTAATATTGTTAATACCATTAAGATATATTTTTATACCATCAAAGCCTTGATTGTTAACAGCATCCTGATTCATGCCTGAGGCGTAAAAATCAGATATTTTCTTCCCGTTTGTACCGGGTTCAAAGGTCTGGGTTTTTAGCTCGTCAAAGATCTGTTTCACTTGTTGGTCACCTTTATCAGCGAGCTCATCAAAGCTACCATAACGTGATCTGTCGTTTGGCAAAGGGTTGTTCGCCATCCATCCTCCATTGGCATACTGATAAAAATCAGCTTTTGGCGATATGGAAAGATCCAGATTAGCAGGATCTATTGCATTATTTTGTGCATTCATATTAGTACATCTTATCATTCCTAAACTCAATATAGCGCCCAAAACAAACAGGGCAATGATTTTTATTTTCATTATCGATATTTTTGATTTTGACAAAGGTATGAAAACGATTTTATGACAGCGCTCTCTTATTTAAAAACATTACCTTTGTCATAAGCAAAGAAAAAATAAGATGAAAATATTACCTGTTGAAAAAATCCGCGAAGCTGATAAATATACTATTGACCATGAACCCATCAGCGATCTGGAATTAATGGAACGTGCTGCCACACAAATATTTATCTGGTTTACAAACCATATAGAAGAGGATAGTAACATTCATATTTTTTGTGGGACAGGAAATAATGGTGGAGACGGGTTGGCACTGTCACGCCTATTAATACAAAAGGGATATACTGTTCATACCTGGTTGGTTAAATATTCCGAAAGCCTTTCTCCTTCATGTGATGCAAACCTTCTCAGGCTAAAGAATCTTCCCGGTGCTGATGTTATAATCCTCACTTCAGAAGATGAAATGCCGGAGCTTCATCAGTCCGACATTATTGTTGATGCCATATTTGGATCCGGACTTTCCCGTGGGGCGCAAGGATTTGTATCCAAAGTTATTGAGCACATCAATTCGAGTAACGCTTTTACTGTTGCTGTAGATGTACCTTCAGGGTTGTTCTGTGATCACAGCAACCTGGATGTTGACGGTGCCGTGATTCAAGCTGCTTTCACTTTGACATTTCAATTCCCCAAATTTTCGTTTTTTTTTGCTGAGAACGACAGATACCTTGGTGCTTGGGAGGTACTTCCTATCGGGCTTCATCCGGAGTTTATTCATAAGACAGATACAGATAACTTTTTTATTGAGAGTGAATTCTGCAAACTCCTTATGCGCACCCGTCAAAAATTCGATCACAAGGGTGTTTATGGTCATGGGTTGCTAATTGCAGGCAGCAGAAGTAAGATGGGCGCCGCAGTACTCGCAGCACACGGTGCATTACGCAGCGGAGCAGGATTGATTACTGCTCATGTGCCATCGCAATGCTGCAGCGTGATGCAAACAGCGCTCCCCGAGGTTATGTGTAGTATCGATGATGACAAAAATCACTTCTCTACCATGCCGGATATATCAATGTATAATGCTGTTGCTATCGGTCCGGGGTTAGGTAAGGATAAACAGACCGCCAATACATTAAAACTGCTTATTCAGGAGAGTAAAATTCCGTTGATCTTCGATGCTGATGCCATTAATATCCTTGGCGAGAACAAAACATGGCTTTCGTTCATTCCTGCCAACAGCATCTTCACGCCACATCCCAAAGAATTCACACGGCTTACGGGTAATTCTGCCAATAACTTTGAGCGACACACCAAGCAGATTGAGTTCTCTGTAAAATATGGTTGTTATGTGATTCTTAAAGGAGCGCATACCTCCATAACGACTCCCGACGGGAAAGCCTACTTCAACAGTACCGGCAACCCGGGCATGGCAACAGGAGGAAGTGGAGATGTATTAACAGGAGTTTTGCTTGGCCTTAAAACCAGAGGATATTCAGCACTGGAGGCATGTATAATTGGAGTGTTTCTCCATGGCCTTGCCGGAGATATTGCTGCGGAAGAGGTTGGTCAGGATTCGCTTATTGCCTCCGACATCATCACTAATATGGGAGAAGCATTTCAAATGGTAAAACAGTTGAACAGCTAAAGAACAGCGCAATAATTAACACCTTTTTCTTAATAAGTTTTTATGCCAATGCATGGAGTATTGGCTATATCTAATAATTTTGCAAAAAATAGATACTATGAGTGAGAAATACACAGATGATAGCATAAAATCCCTGAAGTGGAATGAACATATCAGGCTGCGTCCCGGTATGTACATTGGTAAACTGGGAGATGGTGCTTCGCAGGATGACGGTATCTATGTCCTTATAAAAGAGATTATTGACAACTCCATAGATGAATTTATGATGGGGCATGGAAAAGAGATTGAGCTAACAATTGATAATAATACTGTAATCATCCGCGACTACGGCCGGGGTATTCCCTTGGGCAAACTGGTAGAGTGTGTAAGCCGCATTAATACTGGCGCCAAATACGACTCCAAGGTCTTTAAGAAATCCGTTGGGCTCAACGGGGTTGGATCGAAAGCTGTTAACGCCCTCTCTTCATACTTCAAAGCACAAGCTATTCGCGACGGAGAGACAAAAATTGTGGTATTCTCCCAGGGAGAGGTTACTACTGAAGAGAAGATCCAGCTTTGCCCGGAAAAAAACGGCACCAAAATAACTTTTATCCCTGATGAAGAGATCTTTGGCAACTACCGTTTCATTCATGAATATATCGAAAAACTTCTTTGGAACTACTGCTATCTCAATACAGGGCTCGTAATAAATTTCAATGGCAAAAAATTCCAAAGTAAAAACGGGCTATTGGATCTTCTGGAAAAAAACATTAACGGGAATCCTGTAGTGTATCCAATAATACATATTAAGGATGATGAATTTGAGTTTGCAATTACTCACTCCGCGCATCAGTATGTAGAAGAGTATTACTCGTTTGTAAACGGCCAGCATACTACCTCCGGAGGAACACATCTCTCGGCATTTAAAGAGGCAGTAGCACGCACCATAAAAGATCATCTCAAAAAAGATTTCGACACCAGCGACATCAGGCAGTCAATAATTGGTGCCGTGAGCATTAAAGTCCAGGAGCCGGTTTTTGAATCTCAAACAAAAACAAAGCTAGGCTCAACACATATAGAGCCAAAGGGTCAAACCATCAGAAGTTATGTAAGCTCGATAATTCAAAAAAACCTTGATGACTTCCTGCACATGAATCCTGAAACGGCGGACTCTTTACTTAAAAAAATTGTTCAATCTGAAAAGGAGCGTAAAGAAATTGCCGGGATAAAAAAAATTGCCAAGGAGAGTGTTAAAAAAGCCAGCCTGCACAATAAAAAACTTCGTGACTGCCGCGTTCATTACAATACAAATCACGAAAAAAGGCTCGACTCAACACTGTTTATTACAGAGGGAGATTCTGCCTCCGGATCTATCACAAAATCACGTGATGTGAATACCCAGGCTGTCTTTAGCCTACGGGGTAAACCTCTTAACAGCTACGGCCAATCAAAAAAAATTGTTTATCAGAATGATGAATTCAACCTGCTTCAAACAGCGCTGAATATTGAAGATGGTCTTGACGGTTTACGCTACAATAACATCGTTATAGCCACAGATGCTGATGTTGATGGTATGCATATCCGTTTGCTGTTGCTTACTTTCTTCCTTCAGTTCTATCCTGATCTTGTAAAAAGCGGGCATATTTATATCTTACAAACACCGCTTTTCAGAGTAAGAAATAAAAAGGAAACCATCTATTGTTACTCTGATATTGAACGATATGAAGCCATCGCTAAACTGGGAAAAAATCCTGAGATAACACGATTCAAAGGTCTTGGTGAAATCTCTCCTGGGGAGTTTAAACATTTTATTGGCTCCAAGATAAGATTAGAGCCGGTACTTCTGCATTCCTCTTCGCAGATCGCAGAATTGTTATCATTCTATATGGGAAAAAACACTCCTGACAGACAGCTTTTTATCATTGATAACCTGCGCATCGAGGATAACAGAGTAGAGGAGTTAATGGGAGCGTAGAATATATAGTAAAACAATATTTCAACATCAAAACGTAAGAATCGCTGAAGTTGAACACCACCTATAGAGTTTCCATTACGCGATGACATTCGCTAATTTCATACATTTTTTAACAACAAGATGTATGAGAATGGCACACAATCGAATCAGGTGCAAAAGTCGGGTCATGGTCTGTTTTTCAACACAAAACTACCTTTAGCTTAAATGGATATTATTTAGCGTGTTGTAATACATCCTTGTATATCCCATGGAATCTCTCCCCCACTTTCGTAGCGGAAAAGTTTTGTATGGCAAATTCCCGAAGCTCCTCGCTGGTGTATTCACTACTGCTATCAAGCATCTGCTCCAGGGCTTTAAGAAAGGCTGTCTCATCACCGGCAGCGACAAGTAAACCGCGGTCTTCATTCACAATCTCGGCAATACCACCTACATTGGTTGAAACAACAGGTTTTCCGCAGGCAAAGGCCTCACTCAGCACCACCGGCATATTCTCATAGTTGCTAAAAAGAATCAGGAACTCGGCATCCTGAATTGTTTGAACGAGGTCATCGCCTTGCTGCATACCGACGAACTTCACATGCTTCGGAGTAAGACCCAGCTCGGCAGCATATTCAGTCAACAACTCATAGTCCTCTCCCACTCCGACAAAAACAGACTCCCAATCGCTACGTGTGTTCGCCAGCTCCTTTAACGTTGAAAGAATACCGGAAATATTTTTTGCGCGGTCTTCAAAGCAACTTATATGGACAAAGCGATGTGGTAGAGAGAATTTATCTGCTCTTTCACTAATTCTAAAACGCTCCGTATCCACCACATTATAAACCACTTTATAATTTTTATTATATAAACGGTGGTGTTTCATTGCCTTTTGCAAATTTTCAGATACGGTAGTGACGGCAGCGGCATGTCGCACAACAAAGCGGGTAGCTATCTTGCGTAAAAAACCGGAAAAAGTGCCGGTTTTTGGTAAATACCTGGACCAGTGTTCAGTAATAATATACGGCGTACTATATTTCCTTTTTATCCACCATGCAAAAACACCGTGGCGTGTAAGAACATTAACATGCGTAAGATCCGGCAAACCTTTGTGCTTTTTTATCTCCCCAAGTCCCATTTTATTGGCTTTCCAGAAGCGAAAAGCTGTTTTTATGGCATCGATTATTTTCAAACCTCCCGTGGGCTTAAGATAGAAAATTCTCACAGTATAAAGACCCTCCTCCTCACTCACATCCACATGATACACTTCTCGTTGCTGATCAACAGGATGCGCAAACAGTATAGAAACCTCATAAAAGTTTTTTACTGCCAGAGCATGATTTTTCACAAACAGCCCGAACATCGGATCATCTTTATATGTATACCATCTGGGAAGGAAAAGAATATGTTTTTTTGTCATTTATTGAACTTTTAGCTTCGGGAATCTTTCAAAAATAAGATTTAAAGCATTTTGTACTCTCTTATTATTAAATCCTCTTACAACAACGTAAGGGGCATTAATATTATCTAATATATCTTTATATGAATTAAAAAGCTCCTCTCTGTTATGCTCATTCTCACGAAGTGAATCCTCCTCCCATTCTATGTCAGGATAGCACAAAAGATAGAGATCAAAAGCAGATTTTTCTGTTGTTCTCAGTATTTCCGCGGGGCAATATCCAAACTTTTTTTCCGCCCAGATTCTATTAACACAAGCCTCGGTATCATAAAACAAAACCTCTGCTTTCGGGTTCTCTTCTGTCAATGAAGCTATTCGTTCTAGTTGTTCATTATTAATAACGATCACATCATTAAGGTCGTATTCGTAGCTTCTGTTAGCGAAATACTCCCGGGAGTACTCTTTGCACCATTTGGTATCAAAGTACTCCGCCAACGCGTTGGCCAATGATGATTTGCCCGTTGCTTCCGGACCTGTGATAGCTATTTTAATCAAACCGTAGTTTCATGTTTTTGCGCATTATACTTACGTCTCCACTCTATCAATCCGGAAATTGCAAGTATCAGGAATACAAGATACTGAAAACCTGTAAATACCAATCCTTTATAAATATATAGAGGTATGCTTACTATATTGGCAACAATCCAGTAAACCCAGTTCTCCACCTTTTTACGTGCCATAAGAATCATTGCAACAAGGAATATCGCAGTAGTAAATGAGTCAATATAAGGGAGGTACGAGTTGATATAGTTGGTATCACCACGCTTAAAGACCCATAGCGTCAAGAATATCAACCCATAACCTGCTATTGTGGCTAAAATCCACATCCATTGTTGCCGTTTTGTATTCACGGATATCTTCAGCGCTCCATCCTCTCCGGATTTGTGAGTCCAGGCATACCAGCCGTAAAGACTTGCTGCGGTATAATAGAAGTTTATTCCTGCATCGGCATATAGTTGAGCGCCAAAACATATATACACATAAATCATGGTGCTGACGATGCCGGTAGGATAGACAAGGATATTTTCTAACCGGGCATACCAAACACTGGCGATACCAAGAATAACAGCTACAACTTCCAGCCAGGTAGTGTCGAGAACATTCTGCCAGAATGTATCAAATATATCTAAAAACATTATGAATACAGCTAATAATGGTTAACTCCAACAGATATCTTCATTATTTTCTTTTGATAACCTTTTTAACGGCTTTGATAACAGCTGCTTCATTAAGATTATAGTGACTCATCAATTGAGCAGGCGTACCACTTTGCCCCCATCGGTCGTTTACTGCAACAAACTCCATTGGAGAGGGTTTTTTCCTTGAGAGGATCTGAGCCACAGAGTCTCCCAGGCCACCATTCATTTGATGTTCTTCGGCAGATACTACGCACCCTGTCTTCATAACAGATTCGAGTATAGCTATGTCATCCAGAGGTTTTATGGTATGAATATTCAGAACATCGGCTTTGATACCTTCTTCTTCCAGAGCATACGCAGCATTGAGAGCTTCGTAAACCAGATGACCGGTAGCTACTATTGTCACATCAGCACCATCATTCATCTTGATAGCTTTACCGATCTCAAACTTCTCTTCAAGGCTTGTGAATATTGGTACTGCGGGTCGGCCAAAGCGAAGATACACCGGTCCTTCAAATTCAGCAATGGCAAGAGTGGCCAGGTAAGTTTGGTTATAATCACAAGGATTAATAACGGTCATTCCGGGAAGCATCTTCATCATACCTAAATCTTCTAGGATCTGGTGAGTGGCGCCATCCTCTCCCAGGGTGACCCCGGCATGCGACGCACATATCTTAACATTCTTTGCGGAGTATGCCACAGACTGACGGATCTGATCGTACACACGTCCGGTAGAGAAGTTGGCAAAGGTTCCGGTATAAGGTATTTTGCTAGCATTGGCCATTCCTGCTGCCATACCTATCATATTAGCCTCAGCGATACCTGTTTGGAAAAACCTCTCAGGATATTTATCAGCGAAAGCATTCATCTTCAGAGAACCGGTAAGATCGGCACATAAAGCAACCACATCGGGGTTTATCTCTCCAAGCTTTTCCAGCGCTTTACCAAAACCCGAGCGGGTATCTTTTTTCTCTGTAAACGAAATTCTTTTCATAGTTTATTTAATTTGAAAACAGTTTGACATTGGTGGTAATACCGCTTTGTACGGTAAATTTCTTTTCTATGGTGTAAACAGTTTGAGATGCAAAACGGGAACGATACACCACCCGATAATTTCCCGGTTGCAACAGCAATGATTCCTGAAGTTCTTTTTCCTGCAGGTTATATACCAATTCGAGCTCTTTACCCTTGTCGAGATATATACTTCCAAACCCCTTAACAGATTTGCGCAGCACAACGATTCCGGGCAGTGGAAGCTCAACGGTAGTGGTATGACTCTGTGTTATCTCTACAGAATCGATTCTTACGCGGGGAGTACTGAGAACTTCTAAATCATAGTACCCTGTAAGATAGCGATCTGTAGTTCCGAAGGTTTGAACATTAAGGGTATTCATTCGCCCCGTTTTTCTAATGATACACTTCACATCTTTTACCGTTTTGCTGTTATTACCTACCACGAGTTTCAGGTCGCCTTGTCCACATGCTAAGGCAATAGTAGTATGCTTGCCCGGAGAGATTGTGATGTTGTCACGTTTCACCGGGGGAATGGTATTAACAACAATATCGTATTGTAACAGCGGATCCAGATAAAGAGTATCAGGAACACCATTGGCATTAAAGGTATGAACATAATTATGCATCATTTTCCCCGACACATGATCATAAAACGTCATGTTCACATTGGTTTCTGTGGGTCTGATATAGTCATCCAACAGATTCACCTGTGCTGTGGTGGAGTTCAGAACCTGCGATATTACTACCTTCAGTGCTTTGGAGAACTCCACTTCACTGGAAGCGTCATAATAAGTACCCACGCAACCAAAATCTTTACTAAAATCCCTACCTATACCAATAACAAATGGTTTCAGTGCAATGCCTTTTTTTTGCAATGAACGTGAAACGGCACATGGATCCCCACCACACTCCTCAATGCCATCAGTTATCAAAATAATGATATTACGGCAATTTTCACAGGGAGTAAAGTCATTCTCCGCCAGCGACAACGCATACGCTATGGGAGTAGTGCCTTTGGGGTTCAGATTAATAAGCTTCTGTTTAATTCTTCCTGTATTATTAGGGCCAAAAGGCACCTCCAGCCTGGTATCATTACAAACTTGTGGCGGATATTGATATTGATGACCATAAACACGCAGCGCCAACTCAAGGTTATCAACAGTAGATAGGCTATCGAGAAGGTTGGCCATTAATTTACGGGCAATATTGATTTTAACATCACTTTGCCACTGGCCATACATACTGTAAGAGCCATCGAAAACAAATAGTATCCTTGTCAAAGGCTGCGGAACAGGCTCAGGCTCCTGAGCATATCCGAATACTGATAACAATATCAGCAGAGAAAGAAGGGGGAAATATTTTTTTAACACTTATATATAGGGTTGATTAATAATCTCCCAATGTTTCAGGAATCTGACTCAAAGCAATTTTCAGCTGTTCGTCGTTTGGTGCCACTCCATGCCATTTATGTGTTCCCATCATAAAGTCCACACCAAAGCCCATTTCAGTATGCGCTAAAATATATACCGGCTTGCCGTTTCCGGATGCTTCCACAGCTTTATTAAGAACGCAAATCACGTTCTGCATATTGTTACCTTGCATCTCCAATACTTCCCAACCGAAGGCATCCCATTTGGCTTTCAAATCCTGCATATCCAACACCTCTTCCAGTGGCCCGTCGATCTGTTGTTGGTTATAGTCAGTGATAACAATCAGGTTGTCAACTCTCTTTGCTGAGGCATACAGTGCAGCTTCCCACACCTGGCCTTCCTGCAGTTCACCATCGCCGGTAAGACAATATACGAGGCTTTTGTCGTTATTGAGTTTTTTTGCCATTGCAGTACCTGCTGCCACGGAGAGCCCCTGGCCAAGAGAGCCGCTGGCAAAGCGTATTCCGGGAAGATTCTCCTGTGTGGCAGGATGCCCCTGCAGGCGGGAACCCAACTGACGAAGAGTGCCAAGTTCTTCTATGGGAAAGTAACCGGCGCGGGCAAGAACACTGTACCATGCAGGACAGATATGACCATTGGAGAGGAAGAACATATCCTCTCCGGCTCCATCCATGGAGAACGGGGCAGCGCTGTGATTCATAATCTCAAAATAAAGTGCCACAATAATATCGGCACTACCAAGAGACCCACCAGGATGTCCCGATTTTGAAGCATTAACCATTCTCACAATATCCCTACGTACCTGTGAGGCCATCTCCTGTAATTTCGCTATTTCCATATTCTGTAAGTTTTATGCAAAATTAAGGCTTTTTTTTACG
The DNA here is from genome assembly GCA_964474455.1 of uncultured Bacteroidales bacterium. Lineage (GTDB taxonomy): Bacteria > Bacteroidota > Bacteroidia > Bacteroidales > BM520 > BM520. The sequence continues at coordinate 73,254 of CAYYSU010000001.1, read as the reverse complement.
ATGAGGGTTCATAAACAAAAGGTCTTTTCATTCTTTATCCACATTACGGGAAGTTTTAAAGAAATAACTTGTTTTTTTAACTCATATTTATTCAACAACACAACAGTAATACGAACATAAAAAACTGAAAGTTGAATACGATAAAGATTCATTGCGTAGATATATCATTATTTTCACTACTTTCGTTTAATAGTTATTAAACATATAATGTTTCAAAACCAACTCTTCTACTATGCACACAAAAAACATCCTGATAACAAGTATTCTAATCTTCATAATTCTTTTCATTTCGGCCTGTAACAATAAAAAAACTACCGACAAGAAAAATATCACCAATGACAATATTGCGACAGAAGTTTTTCGGCCCGGCGGCGGCTCCAGTGGTATGGAGCAGATTTCTAATACGGAGTATATGGCAGTCTATGATTTGAAGAACTTCGAAGAGGGATACCGGATGGGATTGATTGAGGTTACGTTAGATGCATTGAAAGTAACTCCTTTAAAAGTCAACACCTGGGATGGTGATGATATTTCAAGTGATCTGGAGAGCATTTGTGCTGTTCCCGGAAGAGAGGGGGAATTTTTAATGGCAGAATCCGGTAACTGGGAAGGCCTGCGCGGAAGGATTTTCCATGTAAAGGTAAACACAACTGATTTCACTGCGGATATTATGGGTAGCGTGAAGATTCCTCAAATAAACCGCAACGACCATAATCTTGTGGGAGATCAATACGAAGCGATGCTATGTCTTCCATATGACTCCATCAGAAGAGTTGTTGTTCTTGGAGAACGGGGCGGGTCGGAAGCAAACCCCAACGGAATTATCAGATGGGGAGTATTAGATCTAGAATCGTATTCTTTCGCCATGAATGGAGCAGGTTTAGAAGGTAAAAAGGTAGAAGCTCCGGGAAACTGGAAAAACATAGAGGAGAAAAGAGATATCACAGATTTTCATGTCGATTCGCAAGGCGTAATATGGGCTGGAGCATGCGAAGATCAAGGTGATATGGGGCCTTTCTACTCTGTGGTTTACAAACTTGGCATGGCAAATTATTCTGACAAGGATAATCCTGTAGTGTTATTTAAAAATTTCAACACTTTTAAAGAGGTTAATGGTTTCAAGGTAGAAGCTTTATCTGGCCCATGCGAAGGAATTCAAAGTACGCATTCAATTGGCACAGAAGACGAAATATATGGTGGTGTTTGGCGACCATTAAATATTATGTAGTGTAACATAATCTTTTTTTATGCAAAAATATATTCTTTCATTGGACCAGGGTACTACCAGTTCCAGAGCAATTTTATTTGACAAAAACGGTGATATAAAATCCCTTGCACAAAAGGAGTTTGAGCAGTTTTTTCCTAAACCCGGATGGGTGGAGCATAACCCGAATGAAATATGGTCATCACAGGCTGCTGTTGCAGCAGAAGCAATTACCAGGGTAGGCATCAACGGAAAACAAATTGCTGCCATCGGCATCACCAATCAGAGAGAAACGATCATAGTATGGGACAAAACAACAGGCGACCCCGTATATAATGCTATTGTATGGCAGGATCGCAGAACAGCTCGTTATTGCGACACTCTAAAAGAGCAGGGATTACAGGATATGATACGCGAAAAGACAGGGCTTGTAATAGATGCATACTTCTCGGCCACAAAGGTGAAATGGATTCTTGACAATGTGGTTGGTGCCAGGGAGAAGGCAGAAGCAGGGAAGCTGGCCTTTGGTACTGTGGACACATGGCTTATATGGAAACTCACACGAGGTCAAAAACATGTTACAGATGCTTCAAATGCCAGTCGTACTCTACTATACAATATAAAAACCGGCCAATGGGATAAAGAACTGCTAAAGCTATTCACAATACCAGACAGCATGCTTCCGGAAGTAAAAAACTCCAGTGAAATAGTTGGGCATACGGTAACAACAATTTTTGCTCATAAAACACCCATTGCAGGTATTGCAGGAGATCAGCATGCAGCCTTATTCGGGCAACAGTGTATCCTGCCCGGTATGGCAAAGAACACATACGGAACGGGCTGTTTCATGCTTATGAATACCGGCGACAAAGCCATTACATCGCAAAACAACCTCATCACAACGATCGCCTGGCAGCTTGACGGCAAAGTAACATACGCCCTTGAGGGATCTATCTTTATTGCAGGAGCGGCAGTACAGTGGCTCCGTGATCAACTGGGGCTTATTAAAGAGGCTAAAGAGGTAGAAACTCTTGCGGCTACTGTTAAGGATAACGGCGGTGTCTTGTTCGTGCCGGCACTCAGCGGATTGGGCGCACCTCACTGGGATCAGTATGCCCGTGGACTACTTATCGGCCTTACCAGAGGCACGAATCAGGGCCATATTGCCCGCGCCACACTCGAGGGCATCGCCTTTCAGGCTATGGATATCCTCAAGTCGATGGAAGCAGATGCCGGGATCGACATATCAGAGCTTCGCGTTGACGGTGGTGCTGCAGTCAACAACCTCTTGCTGCAGTTTCAATCAGAGATATTGCGCTGCCCGGTAATAAGACCCAAACAACTTGAGACAACGGCCTTGGGAGCAGCATACCTGGCTGGGCTGGCAGTAGGATACTGGGAATCTATTGATGAACTTCATTCACAGTGGAACAAAGAGCGCGTATTTACACCACAAATTGATGAAACAGATATGACTAAGAACATCCGCAAGTGGAATAAAGCGCTACAAAGAGCTAAAGCATGGATCGATGATGAGTAATGGCAACAAAAAAACCGGATCCCTTATGGAATCCGGTACTCGGAAAAGTGCATCATGTATTTTTAGAATTTATTTCCGGAAAATACTCTGATGCTATAGTATAAACGTCTTTCAGAGATAAAAAGTTTTCACTTACGGACGGTTATGCTCTGTTTTTGGGCGACGAAGATAAAAAAATAATTAATACCACTCTAATGATTTATCTTTTATCATAAGCTCTCCATCAACAAATGTAGCAAGCACTTTGGTGCTCAACACATTATCTTCATCGGTGTTAAGTATATCATTATTAAGAACTACAAAATCCGCCATTTTTCCAGCCTCCAGAGAGCCTTTAACATGCTCATTAAACTCTGCTTTTGCGGCCCAAATAGTAATAGAACGAAGAGCCTCTTCCCGAGATAGTGCATTCTCCATTTGAAATCCCTGTTCCGGCCAGCCATCGGTATTTCTTCTGAATACAGCAGAATAGAAAGTCTTCAACGGACTGATATCCTCAATAGGGAAATCAGTACCATTGGGAAGCCATCCATTTTGAAGCAATAAATCCTTATAGATATATGCATTATTAATGCGCTCATTGAGTCGTTCGCGGGCCCAAATCATATCAGAGGTGCAGTGTGTAGTCTGTATGGAAGGGATGATAGAATTATCACCAAAAAGAGAAAGATCATCAGGATGTATCGTCTGTGCATGCTCGATTCTCCAACGCCGGTCGTTTTTCCCGTCAAGGAACTCACTATAAATATTCAACACCATTCTGTTTGCCGCGTCACCTATTGCATGAGTGTTTACCTGAAATTCTGCAGCATAAGCTCTGTTACAAACATCTCTCATTTCATTCTCTGAGATCACAAAGATTCCGGTATTATCAGGGTCATCAGAATATGATTCCAGCATGGCCGCACCACGTGATCCCAGGGCGCCGTCGGCATATAGCTTCACAGAGCGCACCGTCAGGTAGTCTGTCATAAAGGGGCCATTCTTCATGTATCTACTTTCGTTTTCACTGCCGGGGTTGAGCATCGCATATATGCGCATCCTCAACTCTCCTTTTTCGTGCATCGCATGATACAAGTCTATCATATCGGCATCCAGTCCGGCATCACAAACGGAGGTAAGGCCCACAGTAAAGCAATTAGTCTGTGCCTGAAGAATAGCATTACGTTTCTCTTCATTGTTGAGTTCCGGCACCAAATCTCGAATTATGTCAGCACCTTTATCCAGCAAAACACCTGTGGGTTCGCCATCCTTCAAAACAACCTCTCCCCCATCAAGGCGAGTCTCTTTATGAACTCCGGCAATCTGAAGGACATTGGAATTTGCCAATACTGCGTGACCGTCCACGCGTATCAGTACCACTTTTTTGTCTGGAAAAAGCTCGTCGAGGCTTTTTTTTGTTGGAAACACCTTTTCCGGCCAGTTATTCTGATCCCAGCCACGTCCCACGAGCCATTCTCCGGGAAACATTTCAGCATGATTCTGAAGTCGCAACAATACATCGTCAAACGACTTTGCTCCTGTGAGGTCTGCCATTCTCAGAAACGACCCATAACCATAGAAATGTGAGTGAGCATCAATAAAACCCGGATAGACATACTTTCCCTTCAGGTCGATTTCAATTCTTGCATGATATTTTTTCTGTAGCTCCTGCCAGTCACCCGTCTCCAAAATTTTTCCGTTGTCATACACCATTCCTGATGCCACACTAAAAGTAGAATCAACGGTATAAATGGTACCATTTTTCAGAAGCACTTCTGCTTCTTTTATCGAGCAGGATGAAAACATAAGCATAGCAATAACGATAAAATAAATATTTTTCATTGTATTATTCAGGAATTTGTAACAATAATTCTTTAATAGAGTTCACAATTTTCTCTTTACCTTCATGTCGCACTATTATCTCCAGATCTTTTTTATCAGTAATAAAAATCTGTTCACGGCCTTTACTTGCATTGACAATCTGATATCCTTTACGTTGCAGCGCTTTTCGCACCCATGTGCCGTATATTCCACTGCCCCGAACACTAATCTTCTGACCTGAGCTATTCTCAATTCGAAACTCACCGGTATTCATGTCAAAGCGGATATCATCTTTCCTAAAAAAGTTGGCAAAATCACCCTTTAGCACAAGGTCTTCGGGGACACCTCTTTTAATACGCTGGTTTTCGCCTATAAGCCATATCCAGTCGGCACTTTGTATTGATAAGCTGAGATCGTGTGTTGTCATCAGGATAGCTTTATTGTGCTCTGAAGCAAGTTTTCGCAATATCTGCATAAGCTCCAGTTTGGAGGGAAAATCCAAAAAGGCCATTGGTTCATCAAGGATAATAAATGGCGTTTCCTGAGCCAGCGCTCTGGCGATCATCACCTTTTGTCGTTCACCGTCGCTCAGTTGGTCGAGGTATCTGTCACGCAGACCTCCTATTCCTGCAAGTAAAATAGCTTCTTCAATAATCTCATGATCAAGTACCGACAAACGTCCGAAGTATCCGGTATAAGGATATCTCCCCATTGCCACCATGGCATACACACTCATATGTTCTATGGATACTCTGTCGGTAAGGACAGCGCTAACCACTGTGGAGAGCTCCCTGACAGAATAGTCATTCAACTTCTTTCCATCAACTTTCACCTCCCCGGAAAGGATTTTCTGCATTCCGCACAGGCTTCGCAACAGTGTTGATTTTCCTGCTCCGTTAGGCCCCAGAAGACACACCAGTTCACCTGTAAACATCTTCAAACGCAAGCCCTTTTGAACCTCTTTGACATCTTTTCCTTGTTCGTATCCTACCGACAGGTTGTAAGCCTGGAGAATAAGTTTTCGTGCATTGTTTAAATCTCTTTTTCCTTTCATTCTGCCTCCCTGATTCTATTTCTAAAGATCACCCATACGACAATTGGAGCACCTATCAACGAGCTAATAGCATTTACCGGCAATGCACCCATTGCACCGGGCAGACGGGAGATAAGATTACACAACAGGGCAAACGCTCCACCGGCCAGAATAGCTCCCGGAACCAACACCTTATGGTCATTACTATTATAAAGATTACGCGCGATATGAGGCACGGCGATGCCAAGAAATGCTACCGGACCACAAAAGGCCGTCACCACAGCTGCCAAAACACCGGCAACAGAGATGACAATAATACGGGCATGTTTCATATTCAGCCCCAGGTTGTGAGCATAATTATCTCCCAGGAGCATAATATTTAAAGGCTTTATCAATAACACTGACGAAATAAGTCCAATCACTATTATGACAAGGAACCACATCATATTTTGCCATCCCACCTGGGAGAAGCTCCCCATACCCCAGATTACGTAGGCATGAAGGTCGTGGTCAGCGGAAAAAAACTGAAGAACACTTACCACCGAGGATACCGCATAGCCAATCATCAATCCAATAATCAGAATTATGATGTTATTCCCCACTCTTGCGGATATAAATACCAGAGCTAGGATAACGATTCCGGCACCCAGGAATGCTGCCAGGATAATGCTAAGGTTAGAGATAAACAGATATTGCGACAACGCTCCTCCGGCCAGAAGTATTACCAGTGCCACTCCGAGGCTGGCGCCTGATGTCACACCCAGCACCGATGGACCGGCCAGTGGATTTCTGAACATTGTTTGCATTAAAAGGCCGCTTACTGAAAGTGCGCTACCGGCAAGAAACGCTGTAAGAGCCATGGGCAGACGGGAATCCATAATAATAGTATTCCACGATGTACGGCTAAGCTCTTCTCCAAAAAGAGCCCCCAACACCTCGGATACAGGGATGGATACCGAGCCAAGAAAAATATTTACCACAAATAGTAGTAACCCCATAAAAAGAAGCAACGTGGTAATTAAAATATTCCGGTTTCTGGTCTTATTCATATTACTTTAAAATATAATAATACTTTGGATGATAACCCTTTAACAGTTCCGGATGGATGGCATATACCAAGTCCGAAAGAATAATATGTGGTTCTAAAACACCCAGCTCGAAATAGGGTGTCAAAGAAGGATTACACAAAATAACGTTTTTATTTTTATATGCTAAAAAATCACGATAATGAATATTCAATGCGCCAAGATCATCATATCCTATGGTATCTGCACTGCCATAGATAATGCGCCAAAAATCAGCATTGGCACCTTTATCATATACGACCTCAAAATCTCTCGGGATACTGGCACTTTTATCATTATCAAGGAAAAGATAACTCGCCCCGGCATGGGCATATAATTCTGATATATAACTTTTTCCACCACTAATATACCACACCCCCTGATACTCCATTCCACCAAAAATTGTCGGCTTAGGCTCCGTCATCGCCTGCACCTTTTTAACTATTTCAAGATATTTATCTTCTATACTACTAAAAACACTATCCGCAAGAGCAATTTTTCCGGTAATATGACCGAAAACACGCAGCCACTCTGCCCTTGCCAGGGGCGAAACCTCACGATACTCCTCAATATAAACCACAGGAATTCCCTGCCTGATAAAAAGGTTCATCTCATTGGCTCTCATACGATCCGTAAAGATAACTGTTGGTTCTAGCTCCAATATCAACTCTTCGTTCAGTCCGGCGCCATTAGAGACAACTTGTATATCTCCATGTCGTATCAGGCTCTCTACTTTTGTGTTAAATATGAACAAAGAATCTGTTGTACCTACAATATTTTTTTCTTCACCCAACTGTGTCAGGAATGCGATATGAGTAGAAGAGAGGCAGATATACCGTGGAGATATGCGGTCTATCACGGTGGTATCCAACGACCGGGATTGTGAGCTATCAAAAGATATAACACTATTTTTTGATTCGTCAATCAATACAACCACATCATTCTTAACATCAATATAAAAGCGCTCAGCATAATCGGGCTTCTCTGTAAAATAATCTACTGAATGTGTTGTTTTTCTATTGCATCCTGAGGAAAACAATATCAGAACCAGTAGTGTTATTATTTTGAGATGTGAAATTATCATATAATAATAAAATGGTTATAAATGACGTTCAGGATGCAAAGGTAAGCTTTTCAAAAAATCTTATCTTTGTAGAAATATTTGAAATATGAAAATAGTTTTTTCAAAGACACCAAAGCCGAAGCGTTTCAATTTCCCTTCCAGGTATTACGATCCCAGAAAAGAGGAGCTTGAAAAACGTAGAATGATGCGTGAAGATGGGAAGCTTACAGCTGAGGACAGGATAAAAGGCAGCATGAACAGCGCCTGGCATAAAGAGGATCGAAAAAAAAATGATCGCAGGAATATAACCACAACACTGATATATCTTGCCATAGCAGCTATTTTAATCGTATTAATATTCTTTGTTAAAATATTCTAAGCTGAATGTCTGATATTATTCATTTATTGCCCGATGCGGTTGCCAACCAGATAGCCGCCGGTGAAGTAGTGCAACGCCCCGCCTCGGCACTAAAAGAGTTGGTTGAAAACTCTATTGACTCCGGTGCCGACGAGATACAGGTTATTCTTAAAGATTCAGGAAAAGCGCTTATACGAATCGTTGATAACGGTAAGGGTATGAGTCCTTCAGATGCCCGGATGAGCTTCGAACGACATGCCACCTCCAAGATTTCAGAGGCAAAAGATCTTTTCGCTCTGCACAGCTTCGGCTTCCGTGGAGAGGCACTGGCATCAATAGCTGCGGTGGCACAGGTAGAGATGAAAACCAAACAAAAAAAGGAGGAACTGGGCACGAAAATCGTAATAGAAGGCTCAAAAAACATTAAGCAGGAACCGGTATCTTGCCCGGCAGGTACTTCCATAGCGGTAAAAAACCTCTTTTTCAATGTCCCCGCAAGGAGAAACTTCCTAAAATCGAATAATGTAGAACTAAGGCATTGTATCGAAGAATTTCAACGCATAGCAATAGCAAACCCCCAGACTATTTTGGATCTGTTCCACAACGACAAACCAATACTACAACTCAAGAGAGGTAATCTAAAGCAGCGCATAGTAGCAATTTTTGGTGGGAATTATGACGAAAAAATAGTGCCTGTTGAAGCTCAGACAACGAAAATAAAGATTACGGGTTTTATTGGTAAACCGGAGTTTGCAAAGAAAACAAAAGGTGAACAATACTTTTTCGTAAATGGTAGATTTATAAGGCATCCATATCTAAACCATGCTGTACAATCTGCTTTTGAGGAGTTGATTCCTGACGGCGCCTTTCCATCATATTTCATATTCTTTGACGTTGACCCGGCAGATATTGATGTCAACATACATCCAACAAAAACAGAAATCAACTTCCTGGATGCAAGGTTGATATACTCATTTCTGCGTTCGGCGGTAAAGCAGGCCTTTGGTAAATTCAGCATCTCTCCTACCTTGGATTTTAGTACCGAGCAGAGCATTAACATACCGCCACCTTCAGAAAACACCCCAATTAAAACACCTACAATTAAGGTGGATCCCAATTACAGCCCGTTTAAAAATCCCGACAACATACCCCAGAGAGGTGAACAGGATAGTGCCAACTGGGAGAAGATGTTCTCTCCGGACTCTTTCCCGGGGGTGCAACAACAAACTGATATCAAAATTCCGGGTATTGACGCATCAACTGATGAGACGGATTTAAAAACTAAGGAAGAAGCAGAGTCTCAATTTTTACAAATACAAAACAGATATATAATTACCAGTATAAAATCTGGTTTAATGATTATCGATCAACGTAAAGGGCACCAGCGCATTCTTTTTGAGAGTTTTATGGAAAACCTCGAAAACGCCACTCCGGGTAGTCAAAAAACCATGTTTCCGGAAACCTGGCATCTCAACGCCTCCGATGCCAGTTTGGTAAAAGAGCTTGACGAGCAATTTTTACGTCTTGGCTTTGAAATCACTTCTGCCGGTGGTAATAGCTTTATTATTAATGGCATTCCTGCTGATTTGACACAGGATCTTATCATAGAGACTCTGGAAAACACCCTGGAGCAATATAAAAACGAAAGCCCCGGCACTGCTGCCCGACATACACGCCTGGCAAAGGCGATGGCAAAAAGTATGTCAATAAGTGACAAAAAAACACTAAATCAAGAGGAGATGCAGACACTGGCAAACTCTTTGTTTGCATGTGCCGCCCCGGAAAATGATCTCGACGGGGGGAAAACATTAATTATTATGCCTGTCAATAAGTTGGCGGAGTTGTTCTAACAATAAATTTATGAATAGTCAATACAGACCCGGCGGGTTCGGAAACCTGCCTCCAGTGGTTAAAAATCTGCTGATTCTCAACATAATATTTTTTCTAGGGACATACTTTGTCGGTATGAGTACGGGAAATGATATTACAGATATTCTGGGGCTACGATATCCCTTGGGCACTGCATTCAGACCGTTCCAGTTTGTGACGTATATGTTTATGCATGGTAGTTTTTCACATCTGTTCTTCAATATGTTTGCGCTATGGATGTTCGGGAGGATACTGGAGAATGTATGGGGTAGCCAGCGTTTTTTGATATTCTATATGGTATGTGGTGTGGGCGCTGCACTGACACATTACGTAGTAGCATGGTTTGAAATCAATCCGGTAATAAATATGATGGATACATTCCTGGATCAACCTACTATGCAACACTTGTCGGAGTTTATAGCATCTCATAAATTCCATCTCAATGACAGTAGCGGTATCATCTGGGATCACTTTCTTAGCTTCCAGAACCAGGCGAATCTGTTGTCAGTGGATCCGTCTAATCACTCAGCTCTGCAGGCCTCCGTGGATTTTATCTCAGAATACAGAGAGCATTTCCTTAACCTTCCTAATGTGGTTGGTGCTTCGGGAGCCATCTTTGGATTGCTGCTGGCATTCGGTATGTTATTCCCCAATTCCGAGATATATATCTACTTCCTCTTCCCGCTTAAAGCGAAGTGGTTTGTTATTATTTACGGAGCATTAGAGCTCATCGCCGGTTTCGCTGACAGCACAAGTAACGTAGCCCATTTTGCACACCTGGGTGGTATGATTTTTGGCTTCTTGCTGATCCGCTATTGGCGTAAGCATAATATATATTAATATGTATTCACAAATCTTTCAGCGATGGATTCAGGATATCCGTCATTTTTTTGAGTCTAAGAGTTTACTTTCCCGACTTATCCTCATCAACATAGGGATATGGTTGATCTTCTTGATTTTCAAGCAGTTTCTTTGGCTTTTCAACGCTGACGAAGTAGTTTATGAGACAATTCGTTACATGGCTGTCCCGGCAGATATAGCGATGCTTCTGCGACGTCCCTGGACGGTAATAACATATATGTTCATGCATGAGAGGTTCTGGCATCTCTTCTTTAACATGTACATGCTCTTCATCGGAGGAAGGATATTTCTTCAACACCTGACAGAACGTCATCTTTTAAGAGTCTATTTCATCAGTGGTCTGGCCGGAGCATTAATATATATTCTCTCCTTCAACGTATTTCCTGTCTTTGAACAGCAAATGGATAATTCTATTGCTCTGGGAGCTTCCGCGTCAGTATTGGGGATTCTGATTGCAATAGCCACATTTAGGCCGAATTACACTCTAAATCTGGCACTCTTCGGCTTGGTAAAGATGAAACATATAGCTTTTGTGTTTATCCTTTTGGATATTTTGAGCATCACAGGATCAAACTCCGGAGGCCATCTGGCTCACCTGGGCGGTGCTATGGCAGGATACCTGTATGTTTTAATGGCATTAAAAAACTCAAAACCTTCCAAAATAAAAATTAAAATCCCTTCATTCATTAATATCTTTAAAACAAAAAATAAAAAAAATCATTTTAAGGATGTTAACAGAAACAAACGTCCATTGTCTGATGAAGAGTATAACATCAGAAAAGCTCAGAAACAGAAAGAGATTGATGCAATTCTTGAGAAAATCTCCCGTTCAGGATACGATAGTCTCTCGTCAAAAGAGAAAGAGATTCTTTTTAAGAAGAGCAAACAATAGATTCCTGTTTTTTGTTGACTAATAAACATTCCATCAATTTGATAAAGACTACGAATAAACGAAGAAGACCGATCTCTTCAGCAGTGAAAAGCATTCTCGTGCTGATTTCGCTTTTATCTGCCGTAGTGCAGATAATTCCTTTGTTTGTAATGAATTCGCCTCCAGTAGAATCATCAGTGTGGGCAATATCAGGACTCTTTTTCCCATGGCTGTTCATTCTGAATCTGATATTACTGTTTCTTTGGCTTGCATTCAGAAAGTTATACTTCCTGATCCCTCTGGGGGCATTAATAGCTACCTTCAGTATTACTGGCGGATATTTTCAGTTGAATCAGGTGAAAAACACAGAGTCGGCGAACATGATAAAAGCACTCACATACAATGTGAAGTACCTTGGGATGGATTATTTCAAGCAGCATGAGACAAATCGCGACAGTATTATCGGCGTTCTGGAAACGGAGAAGGCGGATATTATATGTTTGCAGGAGTTTGACTGTGCTCCCGGAACGTTTACTGAAACCATCGACCTGATAAAAGAGAAAACTGGAGCTAAACACTATGTCTATACGCGTTATTATCCCGGAATAAAAAACACCGAGATGCTACTACTCCTCACAACGAAAGAGGTGCTGAATAAGGGATCACTTAGCGATAGAAACAGCAGAAGGTATGCTGTCTATGCAGATATTGTATGTAAGAATGATACGTTACGAGTGATTAATTGTCATTTACAATCCATATACCTTAGTGAGGAGGACAACCTGGGTTTGGAAGACTTCACAGCGGAAAATGCCGGAACGGGTATCATTCAAAAGAAGAGTAAAAGAATATACTCAAAGCTCTCCAGGGCATATGCTAAAAGAGCAATACAATCTGATTCCCTGGTAAAGTTCATAACGAGATCTCCCTATAAAACTATTTTATGCGGTGATTTCAATGATACTCCATCATCATACACCTATGCATCGATGAAAAACATTATGAATGATGCATTTAGGGAGGCCGGGCGTGGCTCCGGCATAACATACGGCAGTGGTTTTCCATCATTCCGCATCGACTATATTTTCCATCATCCGGAGATAAAAGCTTCATCATACATTATTCACAGAGATATTACACTCTCTGATCACTATCCGGTTACAGGAGTACTACAATTTAAGGATCCATAAGCTATGGCTAAACAATTTCAGCTAATTTCTGATTTCAAGCCCACAGGCGACCAACCTGAAGCAATAAAACAACTGACAGAAGGTGTTATTCGTGGTGATAACGCTCAGGTACTGCTCGGAGTAACCGGATCAGGAAAAACTTTTACTGTCGCCAATGTCATAGAAAAGGTAAACAAGCCCATACTTGTGCTTTCCCATAACAAAACCCTTGCAGCACAGCTTTATAGTGAGTTTAAACAGTTTTTTCCTGATAATGCAGTAGAATATTTTGTATCATATTATGATTATTATCAACCAGAGGCATATCTCCCTGTTTCTGATACATATATAGAAAAAGATCTCAGTATTAATGATGAAATTGAGAAGCTTCGCTTAAGTGCTTCTTCTGCACTTTTATCAGGCCGGCGGGATATTATTGTGGTGAGCTCGGTATCATGTATTTATGGTATTGGCAACCCTGAAGAGTTTGCCAGCAATACCGTGGTTGTACGAAAAGGAGATATGATTAGCAGAAATTCTTTACTGCACAAATTTGTAGCATCACTATACAGCAGAACAGAGTTGGATCTAACCCGAGGAACATTCCGTGTTCGTGGTGATTCGGTTGATATATATCCTGCTTACGCAGATTTTGGTTTCCGCATTGTCTTTTGGGGCGACGAGGTGGAGTCACTGGAAATTATTGAACCGCAAACAGGCAAGCGTGTAGAGGATATGGATGAGATAACTGTCTTCCCGGCTAACATCTTTGTCACCACTAAAGATACCCTCAACAGTGCAGTAAAAGAGATTCAGGACGATCTTCGCGCTCAGGTTGATTATTATAATGAGATAGGCAAACGCTTGGAAGCCAAACGGTTGGAAGATCGGGTCACCTATGATTTGGAGATGATGAAAGAGTTGGGATATTGCTCTGGTATCGAGAACTACTCCCGATACTTCGACCACAGAAAATCCGGCAGCCGACCATTCTGCCTTATAGACTACTTCCCTGATGACTTTATGTTGGTAGTAGATGAGTCACATGTAACAATACCACAAGTCAGGGCGATGTATGGAGGAGACAGAAGCAGGAAGCAAAATCTGGTGGAATACGGTTTCCGTCTGCCTTCAGCACTGGATAACAGGCCGCTAAAATTTGATGAGTTCGAGAGAATTATACCACAAACAATATATATCAGTGCCACTCCTGCAGATTATGAACTCAACCAGGCAGAAGGTATTGTGGTAGAACAGCTTATCCGCCCTACAGGCCTTCCCGATCCGGTTATTGAAGTACGTCCGAGTACAAACCAGGTGGACGATCTCCTGGATGAAGTTAACAGAGTGATAAATAATGGCGAGAGAATTCTGGTAACAACACTCACCAAACGTATGGCAGAGGAGCTCACTAAATATCTGGTGAAATTGAAAATAAAATGTCAGTACATACACTCCGATGTAGAGACTCTTGACAGGATAGAGATTATGCAGGATCTCAGGAGAGGAAATTACGACGTACTGGTTGGAGTCAATCTGTTACGGGAAGGATTAGACCTTCCGGAGGTGTCGCTGGTGGCGATTCTGGATGCAGATAAGGAAGGATTCCTGCGCTCCGAACGCTCCTTGACGCAGACAGCGGGTAGGGCAGCCAGAAACATCAATGCCAGAGTGATAATGTATGCCAATAAAATCACAGACAGTATGCGACGCACCATTGACGAGACAGAGCGCAGAAGAGTTAAGCAGCTGGCATACAATGCAAAACACAATATCACTCCAAGAGCCATAGTGAAAGCCATCGACTCTACCCTTGGCAATATGGCAGGATCAAATCCGCACATGAAAGATGCATATATAGAAAAAGAGAAGCATCCTCTGGCAGCTGACCCCGTGGTAAAGTATATGTCGAAAGAGCAGTTGGAGAAAGCTGTAAAAAAGACAAAACAACAGATGGAAAAAGCTGTAAAAGAGCTGGATTTCATCGAAGCAGCACGCTTACGTGATGAAATGTTGGAACTACAAAAACTTCTTGGAGAAAAAGAATAACTTTGTACCTCAAAGTACAATAAAAATGAGCATCAAAGAGAATCTGAAAAGTATCAAAAAGCATTTACCGGAACACGTAAGTCTGGTTGCTGTTTCAAAAACAAAATCCCATAGCGAAATCCTGGAAGCTTATGAAGCAGGACAAATAGTATTCGGCGAAAACAAAGCCAAAGAGATGGAAGAGAAGGCCGAAGCATTGCCAAAGGATATGGTATGGCATTTCATTGGTCACATGCAAAGGAACAAGGTTAAATATATCGCCAAGAGTGTGGACATGATCCACAGTGTCGACAGCCTGAAATTACTTAAAGAGATAAATAAACAGGCAATACGCTTTGACAGAAGAATAAATTGCCTGCTCCAGTTTTATATCGCTGATGAGGAGACTAAATTCGGGCTCGACATGAACGAGGCGCTGGCAATACTTGATTCATCGGAGTATAAAGCGATGGAAAATATACGTATTGCCGGAGTTATGGGTATGGCAACATACACCGACGATAAAAGCCAGATACGAAGTGAATTCAAAAAACTTAATGAGATATTCAAAAAACTTAAAGAGACACATTTTAAAGATGATAATCACTTCTGCGAGATTTCCATGGGTATGTCGGGAGACTACCAAATAGCTATTGAAGAGGGCGCAACGATTATTCGAGTGGGCAGCCTGATTTTTGGCGCCAGAAATTATTCCAAATAAATGTAACCAGATACTGAAACACGTATCGTAAGGTATATTTTAACGAAACGATTAGATGACAGAGATTTTATTTTTTGTAGGATTCGTAGTACTAATAGTTGGAGCTGATTTGTTGGTAAAAGGATCTGCATCGCTGGGGAAAAAATTGGGTATTCCGGACATTGTAATCGGCCTCACTATTGTAGCCTTTGGAACCAGTTTGCCGGAACTGGTGATAAGTGGTTTTGCTTCTTCCCGTGGAGAGACCGATCTATCTATCGCCAATGTACTGGGAAGCAACTTGTTAAATATTCTAATCATCCTTGGAATAACGGCCATGATAGCCCCTATTACGGTTAAAAAAAGTACCACTAACAAGATAATACCCGGTTCGTTTCTAATAACCATAATCCTCTGTATAATAATGTATGCTCTCAATGGCTATAATGATTTAATCACTAAGTCTGAAGGTGTTATCCTGTTGTTTCTGTTCCTGGTTTTCTTATTTCTTAACGTAAGAGCATCAAAAAAATCCACCCTTGCGGATCAGCAAGGAAATATGCGCGAGTTTAAAATCCCTTTATCAATACTGTTTATTATCATAGGACTTGGAGCGCTATTTGTCAGCGGCAGCTGGATCGTAAATGGTGCAACAGAAATATCAATTAAATTGGGTATCAGCCAGTCAGCAATAGGTCTTACCCTGGTGGCTCTTGCCACATCATTGCCGGAGCTGGTAACATCTGTTGTTGCTGCCATGAAAAAAAATACAGATATCGCCATCGGCAACGTGATGGGATCCAATATCCTGAATATTCTTTTGGTGTTGGGAACCAGTGCAGTAATTAATCCATTGCCTATATACGCGGGATTGGAAGCCGACCTTATCATGGTACTTCTTGCTACAATAACACTCTTTGTAATGCTATTCTTTGGAAAGAGTAAATATATTCTTCAACGTCATGAAGGCGCAATACTAGTTATTATTTATGTCTTGTATATTATTTTCAGACAGTATATCATCAACATGATAACTTAGCATTTTTATTAATTTGATCAACAGCAAGGAATATTCTAATTAAAGTGGTGTTCTATTTAACAAAACTCATACTGAAAGATATTACTAATGGAAAAAGATTTCCTTTTTGGAAAAACACTACAGGAGCTAAAAGATATGGCTACATCCCTGGGGATGAAGCCATTTGTTGGCAAACAGATAGCCGATTGGCTGTATAAAAAGGATATCACCTCCATAGAGGAGATGCGTAATATCTCCAAATCGTCGCTTGAGAAGATATCAGAGAAGTATGAATTTGGCAGAGAACCCCATTCTAAGGTACAGGAGTCGAAGGATGGAACCAGGAAATACCTCTTCCCTGTTGTCGGCGGCAAATTTGTCGAGGCAGCCTACATCCCCGACAGAGAACGCGCCACACTGTGTGTCTCTTCACAGGTAGGGTGTAAGATGGGATGCCTATTCTGCATGACAGGAAAGCAAGGATTTCAGTCGCATCTTTCTGTCGGCGAAATAGTCAACCAGATAAAGAGTCTGCCGGAATTTGAAACCCTCACCAATATAGTTTATATGGGTATGGGCGAGCCATTCGACAACATCGACAACGTTATAAAGAGTCTGGAGATACTTACTTCAGATTATGGTTTCGGCATGAGTCCACGCAGGATAACGGTATCATCAATAGGCATTATCCCTGCCATGCAACGCTTTTTGTTGGAGAGCGAATGTCACCTGGCCATAAGTATGCACACACCATTCTCTCAGGAGCGTAGTCTTATGATGCCCATCGAGAGCGCCCACCCTATCGCCAAAGTGGTGGAAGAGATAAAGGCCTTTGATATGGGAAAACAACGTCGAGTATCATTCGAGTATATTATGTTTGACAGCGTAAACGATACTATGGATCATGTTAAAGAGATGTCGCGATTACTTAACGGACTTCGTTGCCGTGTAAACCTCATTAAATACCATACTATTCCCCACACGCCCCTCAAAGGTTGCCCTGAGGAGAAGATGATATGGTTCCGTGATCAGCTAACAAAAAAAGGCGTTACCACAACCATACGCTCATCCCGCGGAGAGGATATATTTGCCGCCTGCGGATTGCTTTCCACAAAAGAGCTAATAAAAAGAGAACAACAGGAACAATAGCTGAAAAAAATTATCTTTGCACTCCAAAACGAAAATATGGCATCGTCGATATACATAAAAAACAAGAAAGCCTATTATCAGTATTTTTTACAGGACAGATTCACGGCAGGTATTGTGCTTACAGGTACTGAGATAAAATCTATCCGTGCAGGAAAGGCTAATCTGGCAGAGTCTTTTTGTAGCTTCAAAGGTGAAGAGCTGTTTGTTTTCGGCATGCATATTAGCGAATATAAATACGGCACGTATAACAACCATGACCCCAAACGTCCACGGAAACTCCTTCTCAACAAGCGTGAACTGAAGAAGATATTCCAGAGCCTATCAGAAAAGGGTCTTACGATTATCCCTACAGCACTATTCATAAACGAAAATGGCCTAGCCAAGCTTGAAATCGCCATCTCCAAAGGAAAGAAACTCTACGACAAACGCGAAACACTCAAAGCAAAAGACACAAAGCGGGAGATCGAAAGGAATCGCAGGTAGCTTCAACCCAGGTGTCCACGTTACGTGTGGTATCTCTTCAAAGGCGAATCAGGTTCCTTTTCCATGAGTTTATAAGATGCTCTATCCACAAGCTTAGGTACCAGCTTATTGAATAGTACTGCCAGTTTACCCTGAGTAGTGAGTATGAGCGAGCGCTTGCGGCGGCGTATAGCGACATAAATACGATAGGCGCAATATTCTGCGGACATCATATTCGATTCTGCGCGCGGCGTTGCACCCTGTGGGGCACCATCGGCGGTAAGCGCGGTGATGCGAATGTTGGAGCTGGTGAAGCCTGGAGCAGCGATGAGTACGTGCATGCCGGTTTTAAGGTTTTCGATACGCACTGTCTCCAGAAAACCACGAATAGCATATTTCGATGCAGAGTATCCGCTACGAGCTGGAAGCCCCTGGTAGCCGGCAATGGATATGACACCCACCACAGAGCCCTTTTGTTGCACGATAAACGGTACGGCATACTTTGTACAGAAGACAGTACCCCAAAAGTTAACATCCATGAGCTTTTTTATGACATCGAGTTCCAGGTCGCAAAATAACGCACGCATAGAGATGCCTGCATTGTTGATGAGGATATCGATACGACCGAAGGCTTCGACAGTTTTGTCCATGAGGTTTTTACAATCGGATTCAACGCTAACATCGGTAACTACTGCAAGTGTTTTGCTATGATATCTTGCCAGGGAGGCCTCGGCCGCAAGGAGCTTCTCCTTGTTACGAGCTGCCAACACAACAATAGCCTGATTTTTTGCAAATTGCTCGGCTAATGCCTTCCCTATCCCGGATGATGCACCGGTGATAATCACAACCTTTTCCTTCATAATACAAAAATAGGAAACATCGAGGTATATTTCAGATTATACAGAGAAAAATATCAGTAGTACACCTTCTGTAAAAACTTTTAAACAATAGACTAATTCTTATGTTCATAATTTGTATCTTTAACAGCAATAATAAAACTTACTACTCATATAATCATAACAGATAAATCTTGTTGTGGATAATATCATAAAGACTAAAAGTAATTAGAAAAACTGTAGTTATGAGCCAAATTATAATTAATCAACTCGACTATGCACGTATTAAAAAGTGCATTGATGATGCTAAAGGTTTCAAATCTATCAATAGAGCTGAAGCAGAAAATTTACTACGAGAATTAGATTCAGCTAAAATAGTGAAGCCACAGGCTATTCCTTCTGATGTTGTCACAATGAATTCAATCGTAAAATTGAGCTTCTGTAATAGTGACAAACAAGTTCAATTCCAAATTGTATATCCTGATCAAGCCAATTTTAAAGAGAATAAAATATCAATATTTTCGCCTATCGCAACAGCATTGATAGGGTATAAAGTTGGAGATAAAATAGAATGGATTGTACCATCTGGTTTAACAAAAATGAAAATCGATAAAATAATTTATCAACCGGAGGCTGCCGGGGATTTTAACTCATAATGTAAACCCACATGGTTGTTATTTGGCATTTATTAAAAAAAATGGGTTTACCACAAAAAATATGATGTGGTATTTAATGCAGGATTAATAAAAAACAATTCTTATGAACAAAGATACAATTCATTATATTTTGTTAGTGGTAATAACTTTGGCCATTGCCAGTTTACTGACTTTTATTTTCCGAAGATTGCTTAATGCATTTATAAAAAAATATGCCAAGAGACTAAGGTCAGATCCTACAAATTTCTCATTTATAAAAAATTCTGTTGGATTTACAATCTATACAATAGCAATAATTTTTATTTTTCTAAAGATACCGTATCTAAAATCAATCGGAACGGCCCTCTTTGCCGGAGCAGGAATAATTGCTGTTGTTGTGGGTTTTGCATCACAAAAGGCTTTCTCAAATATTATTAGTGGCATTTTTATCTTGATTTTTAAACCATTCAAAATTTCTGATATCATTGAGTTTAAAGACGGCCAAAAAGGAGTTGTTGAAGAGATAACACTGAGACATACGCTGATCAGAGATTATGAAAACAGGAGAATAGTAATTCCTAATAGCGTTATTAGTGAAGATACTATCATAAATAGTAATATCCAGGATGAGAAAATAAGAAAACATGTGGAGTTCTCAATTAGCTATGACTCGAATATTGATAAAGCAATAGATATTATTCGTGATGAAGCGCAGAATCATCCCCTGGTAATTGATAACAGAACCAAGCAAGATATTGCAAACAAGAATCCTCGTGTCCTAATACGTGTTATTGCGCTATCAGACTTTGCTGTGATTTTAAAAGCTTATGTGTGGGCTAATAATAACGATGATGCTTTTACCATTAAATGTGATCTCTTAAAATCAGTAAAACAGAGGTTTGACAGAGAAGGAGTTGAGATCCCATTTCCTTACCGCACAGTAGTATATAAAAAAGACTTAGAAGATGGCACACAAAATTCTAAATAGAAAAAAGCTGAATCCCTCAATACCAATTTTTACCGGAATAAAATATACCGAATCGCTAAGCCTTCAGTTATTCAATTATAATAAGTTAGAGTGCATAGAAGATTCAGATTATATTCAAAAGGAATTTAACGGCTTCCCACAAAACACATATCAAAACTGGCTTAATATACATGGCTTGCATGATGTTAAAAAGATAAAAAATATTTGTAGTACGTTGGGAGTTCACGATTTGGTAATACAGGATATACTGGATGTAAACCAGAGACCGAAATTACAGGATTATGAGAAATACTTATTTTTTACTTTAAAATCTATTGTCCCGGCAAGCAACTCGCTCATTGAACAAGAGCAATTAAGTTTTATATTGGGAAGTAATTATCTGGTATCATTTCAGGAAAGAAAAGCAGATTATTTTGATCATATCAGACAAAGACTAAGAGGTAATGTGGGAATAATTCGAGAAAGAGGTTCCGATTATCTTTTGTTTTTACTTCTTGAATCAATTTTGGACAACTACTTTAAAACGGTAAATGATATTGAAAATAGAATTGAAAAATTAAGACTTATTGACACTGAAATAGATCCCTCCCCACATACATTAAAAACAATAGAACTATATAAAAGACAGATTCATCAGATAAAAAAAACTATTATTCCCATAAAGGAATTTGTCACGAAGATTGAACGGGAGAATTTCAGTTTTGTAGAAAAAAAGCAGATTAAATATTTCCTTGAGCTACGAGACCTCTGTTTGTCTCTTATTGATGATTGTGAACACATAGAGATACGGCTGGAGAGTAATATAAATCTATTTTTCTCTGTTCAGGGGCATAGAATGAACCAAGTAATGAAGACTTTAACTGTTGTTGCAACAATTTTTATCCCTTTAACTTTTATTGCCGGAATTTATGGAATGAATTTTTCAAATATGCCTGAGTTATCCTGGAAATGGGGATATTTTGGTATATGGGCAATCATGATCATAATATTTGCGGGAATGCTTTATTACTTCAAAAAGAAAAAGTGGTATTGAAAAATTATCACAAGGAACAACTACAATAAAGATTACAAAGCTTTAAGGTTCAGGGCATATAGCCAACCCCAAAGCGTGCCGAAATTTAACTACAGACTACTGATGTGATCATCTCCAATCGCATTAACCATTTTTTCCAATCTGCTGCAACAATTTTTTATCGAGTATTTCGATTTTCTTATCCTGAATACTAATAATTCCTTCCTTATTAAACTTAGATAAAGTATTTATTACACTCTCTTTGGAATAGCCCAGGATTTTTGCAATTTCTATTCTTTTAAGAGGAAGGGTAAATGAATTGCTGTGATAAATATCACTGAAATCACACAGCAAAATTGAAAGAGCCCCGTCCATATTTTTTTGAGAGAATTTGGTAATATGATGAACAACACCTTTTGCTACTCCTGAAATATGTCCTATCAGATGAAAAGCAAAATCTCCATTATTCTTAATAAATTTTTCAAATAATTTTCTGTCGAAAAGAGTGATTTTTGTTTTCGTTATCGCCGTAGCCGAAAAACCTATTTTTTGCCCTGAAAATGTGCATATTATTCCAATAAACGAATTGGAGGAGAGCAAGTTAACTGTTGATGAATCTCTACCTGTCCTGATATCAACTTTTACAAGACCTTCATCTAAAAACATTATGTTACCAGCAACGAAACCCTCTTTCACTATTGTTTCACCCGCAGCAAACTCCACCCGAACCTTATTTTCAAATAGTTCTTTTTTCTCCTCTTCGGTCAAATACTCCAGTAAGCCAATGGCACTTACTACCATAGCATTCAAACCGTTACTTCCCTTATTAATTTTCTCTGTCATATTAATAATTATTTTACCTGATATTCCGGGTATAATGCCGCTTTGTGATGTTTTTACAAAAAACTGTCACTTTTACAATATTACAATTTTTTTCAAAGCTCCACACCATAAGTCGATACAAAGCGATGTGTGGGTAAAAAAATGCTTGTGATTTAAGAAAACAACCCGTGTTCTAATTATCAATAGTAAAAGTCACAAAAATAAATTATCTTTGATTGGTTAAATAAGGTCATTGTGTAATTTTCTAAAAGTGGTTAACCCTTTATGTATAATAAATATGGTGTGAAGCCCGATTTATGGAGCTATATTTTACTTCCATCGTCAATTATACTGATGGTAGTTTTTTATGCGACTAGTAGTTTCGCACAATACTCAACATCTGATTTTGCCTATTATAAAAACATCACGCTAAATGCTGATGATGCAGCATCCGGAACAGATATTCTCGTTGATTTTCCTGTTTTAATATCTATTGATGCAGATAACGATTTAATTTGTGGATGGGCTGGTAATGTGTCCAATATTAATGGATATGATATTATGTTTTTTGATATTAGTGGCAACCAGTTGGATCATGAGTTAGAATATTACCAAAGTTACGATGGAAAATATGTCGCATGGGTACGGATACCTTCATTCGACCCAACAACAACTACAACGATACGAATGTATTATGGTAATTCGGCTATCACAACCGACCCATCTGTATCAACAGTTTGGGCAGCCGATTATGAAATTGTTTTACATCTGGAAGATAATAATCTGGAGGAGTCAACAAATAATTTTAGCTCGATATCGCAAAATGGAACCTGGCTAGTTTATAATGAGCTTTTTGGAAGATGCAGGGGTTTCAGTGGTTACAATAATTATATTCAAGTTCCTATAGGCAGTATTAATGATAATGGGCCGTTTACTATTTCGCTTTGGTTTAAACCAACTGAACGAAAAAGCCGCACACTCTTCGATGGTGGCAACCCAAATAATACGCCAAAAGATTTTTATTCATTTTTTAAGAACAACAAAATCACCTGGACGTATCAAGACAGTAATAACGATGAATATTCAATTTTTGGAAATTCACACATAACAAAAGACGCATGGAGTTATTTATCCATAACAGGATCGTATAATGGCACTGTACAAAATATTTTTTTGAATGGCAGTCAGATTGCAACTGCATTTATCTCATCGGGTGGCAAGCCCTCATCCTTATTGGATTTACGATTTGGGTCTTCCAACGACAGGTCTAGTTCTAATACTAACAACGATTTTATTGGAAACATGGATGAGATAAGGATTTCCTCATCTGCACGTACTTCCGACTGGATTGCCACTGAATATGCAAATCAGAATAGCCCAAATACTTTTGTTGCTTTTGGTACAGAACAGGCAAATGATGCGACACCCTTAACTGTTGATAATGTAATAATAATACCTGTAGATTGCAACGGAGGAATCAATGGAAGTGCAACACTCACCCTTTCGGGAGGCACTGAGCCCTATCAGGTTACGTGGAGCAATGGACAAACAGGGCAATCCTTAATAAACGTTACTGCCGGCGAATATACCGCCACAATAATTGATAATAACGGTTCTGGAACTACAATCTATGAGTATGTTACTATTACAGAACCGGATGCACTTGAATTTACAATTATTAACGTCAGCGAAGAATTATGTTACGGTGTTTGCGATGGACAGATTTCTTATTCCATTACCGGAGGAGTGATGCCATACACACGATCATGGGAGACAGAGCCTATAGCGAGTCAAACGCCATTAAGAGAGATCACATTCACCGGAAACGAATATCTGGAAGATTACCAAATCTCTTTTCCCATAACCTATGATGCGGATATGCAGGCCGATTTCTCTGACTTACGTTTTTACGCATCGAATGGTGATGCGCTCTCCTATTGGATTGAAGAGTTTACTTCTTCAATATCGGCCAAAGTGTGGGTTAAAATCCCTGTTATCAACACCGGGAGTAACAGTATTTCTATGACCTACGGCGATTCTTCACTATCAAATATTGGATCTATTGAATCAACCATGATAAACGGCGGATTACAGGCAGCCTATTACTACCTTGGTTACGGCACATCCAGTCCTGCAATAAACCCGGCAGATTTGGTTGCCATATGCATAGATAATGGCACTGCCGCCGACGCCAGACCTATCGACCACAATTGGTCTAATGGTGCCATAGATCTTTGCGGCCAAAGCTATTCTGATTACACGTTAATTTCCTGGACAGGATGGCTAAAAAAGCCGGATGCCGCTACGGGCGATAATTTCTCATTACAGGGTGGTTCCGACGATGGATTCCGGTTAATGCTTGATGGAACAGATATTACTAATCCTACTATTGCTTTTTGGGGATTACGCTCTTATGGAACTACAACTGGCGACTACACGTTCACTAAGGATGTTGTATCGTTGCGATTTGATTTTTGGGAAAACAGCGGATTTGCCCGTACAACATTCTCCTGGGATTATCCCGGCGGATCCGGAAATTATGAATTCGTGCCTGCAAGCAATTATTATTGCACAGCATATAGCGACAACCCCCCGACGGATATTGTTATTGGAGATGAAATTGCTTCAACATTATTTTTTTCTAACGGGTTGTGCGCCGGAACAAACACATATATTGTAACAGATGCGAATGGTTGTACCCAATCACAAGAGGTTACTATTACATCTGACAATACAGCGCCACAGATTTCATGTGTTGAAAATTTTGAAACCACACTCCTTAACGATTATACATATACCATTTCAGGGAGTACACACGATGCCACAGCCACTGATAACTGCACCGTTTCCACTTTGGTTCATAATTATGATGGTGGAGGAACTACATTAGATGGCAAAACCTTTAATTATGGCACCACAACTGTAACATGGACGGCAACAGATAGTAATGGAAATACATCACAATGCACACAAGATATAACCATTAATCCACCACTGACTGTTACAGGAACAATAACCCCAGTTTCCTGCTATGGCGATAGTGACGGCCAAATTACATTGAATATAATGGGGGGCACACCGCCTTCTATTATATTGTGGAGTAATGGAAGTACCGAAGCTACTATCAACAATCTGGCTTCCGGAACATATACGGCAACTGTTACCGACGCTAACGGTAATGGAGTTAGTGTTAGTAAAGAATTTACGGTAAAAGAGCCCCCTGCTCTTGTATTTACGATTACTCCAGTTACACAGTATCTCTGCGATGAGACATGCAGTGGGTCGTTCGAGTATCAAGTATCCGGTGGCACAACACCATATTCTCTAAGTTGGATTCCTTCCACTCCACCGGTTTTCAAAAAACAACAGCTAGTTTCATTTACAGGATATGAAAACATCAGTGACTATCAGCTAAAAATCACAATCCCTTATCAATCTGGGATGCAATCTAACTTTGATGATATACGATTTGAAGATGAATCAGGTAACACCCTTCCCTATTGGATTGAGAGTTATTCTGCGATGGAAGAGGCAACGGTTTGGGTAAAAATAGATCAAATAGAAATAGGTGAGAATACAATCTCATTAATCTATGGTGATGAAACAGCGACATGCGAAAGCAATCTTTTCAACACTATGAATTCGGGTGGATTACGTGCAAAATATTATTATATGCCCGAATTATCAAACGCACCAACTATAAATGAGAGCGACCTAATTTCAGAGTGTGTTGATAACGGCACTTCCAATCAGCACCGCCCCATTGATCATCATTGGGGCTGGCAAGATGGGGCACTGGATATTTGTGATCAGACATACACAAATAATGTTATTATCAGCTGGAGAGGTTGGTTGAAAAAACCGGATGACGCCATGGGTGATGCCTTTTCGTTGCGCATTGGATCTGATGATGGCAGCCGTGTAATGCTTGGAGATGCAACTCGCACAAATCCAACAGTGGAATATTGGAACAATCGAAGTTATAAGACTACTATTGGGAGTTATTCATTTACTGCAGATTTTGTACCCATTGTTTTTGACTATTATGAAAATAGCGGGAATGCCAGAGTAACTTTTGAATGGCAATATCCCGGTGAATCTACGTGGGAAATAGTACCGCAGGAATATTTCTATTACGCTCAGTACAGTGCAACCCCTCCTGATAATATTACTTTCGGACTAGTAACAGCATATGACACAAACCTTCAGGAAAATCTGTGCGCCGGAACGGAGATTTACACTATCACCGATGCGTCCGGTTGTACAGCTTTCCAAACCTACACTGTGATGAACGATGAGGAGCCTCCGGTAATAACCCTACCTCCTTCGGCAACTATTAATCTTTCAAATACTTGTCAATTCCAGATTTCCGGTACAGAGTATAATGCAACAGCCACCGACAATTGTACGCTTATTTCATTAGTGCATGATTATGATGGCGGAGGAACGAGCCTTGCCGGGAAGGAATTACCCTCAGGTACTACAATCATTCTATGGACAGCAACCGATAATTCTGGTAACACAACGACCGCATATCAACAGATTGTAGTTAATACACCATCAACTTTATCTATTTCCGGCGCGATCACCAATGTACAATGCCCGGGAAACACCGATGGAGCCATTGATATTACTGTTGAAGACAGGGGAATACTTCAGGTTTCTGAAACCGAAGGTGGTGTAGCTGTTGCTAACGATCCAAAGTTAAACTTAACTACGGAAGGTACCCTGGAGGCATGGATTTACCCCTATTCCATAGGTAAATATTCAGGAATTATACAAAAGGGAACTAATATGAATACAGAATCGTACAGTTTGCAATTTTTCAACTCACAGCTCTGCCTTTCGGTTTGCTATTCATATAATAATTACGAATACATCACCACCTCAGAGACGATAGATTTAAACTCTTGGCATCATGTTGCGGGGGTTTGGGATTCCGATAGTTTGTATCTGTTTTTGGATGGGGTAAAAGTATCCAAAGGTCCCATAAACGGACATCCGGCGAGGATTTCATCGGGAATTATCAAACTAGGCTATCAATATGCCTATTCTGGTAATATTATGGATCTTGACGGCAAGCTGCGTGACGCCAGAATTTGGAATACGGCACATTCTGAAGCCCAAATTGCTCAATATCGTTATGAGCAGCCACAAACAGGAAACGGACTGGTTGCATCCTGGCCATTAGATGAAGGAACAGGAATAAATATATCGGATATTTCCGGAAACAACTTACACGGTACAATTAATGAGGGATTGTGGACTACGCCCAGTTATACGTACTTATGGAGTAATGGTGCTACTACTGAAGATATTTCAGGAATTCCAGATGGGACATATACAGTGACTGTAACCAATGAATTTGGCTGTAGTGTTGAAGCTTCCTATACGGTTTCTGTTTTGGATACTGAGCCGCCGAACATTATACTCGCTGCAACTCCGGTTTCGGTTACAGCTAACTCAGGCAATGGATACACCATTACAGATGCTGGCTGGGATGCTACAGCCACAGATAATTGTGCGTTGACATCGTTCATGCACGACTTTTCAGGTGGAGGAAATTCTTTAAATGGTTCGTTCCTGCCCATAGGAACACACACTATTACCTGGACCGCGTTTGACAACAGCGGAAATATCTCTTCGGAATCGTTTGATATAACCGTTGAAGGTGCATTTGCTCCCGGCGGGGTGGCTCACGATCTGGAAGTTTGGTTACGGGCCGACAAACAAGTAAATACTGACATCGACGGCACTGCAGCTGCTCATAACAGCAGCGTGGCACAATGGGTTGGATTTAATACTATCTACAGCGGAATACAATCATCCTTCGCTGCACAACCGACATTCAAAACGGCGGAGGCAAGTCAAATCAATTATAACGGGTATTTGAATTTCGATGGCTTGGATGATAATCTAATACTCAACCATACCGGCATTGGCATGGAGTCGTCGAATACAATATTTGTGGTTTGCAAACCTGATGGTGAAGCTCCGCTGCTGCAGATAGGTAGTAATACCATTCTTTTATGTAGTTCTCGTGTTGAATATAGAATCAATAATACCGCCGCCAACTCAACCCTGTCTTCGGCAAACACGATTCCTGCAGGGGTGTGGTCGTTACTTTCGGTTGTAAAAACAGGTGACGAAATAGGTGACATTCGCATTTTCCGACAAGGAGAAGAATTAGATTATCAGAAAAGGGGATCTGCAACTATTGTTACAGGTAGTAACATGACTATTGGTTCCGATAGTAACGATAATTATTTAAACGGGAGTATTGCAGAAATCATTATTTACAACACTGCATTATCCGAGACAGATCGCAAAAAAGTAGAGTCGTATCTGGCCGTAAAATATGGAATTACCTTATAGATTTAGTATTTATATACCTTATAAAATAACAGATCACCACCATTTTGAATACGTTGCCGGATTATGGATTTTTTTTTAATTCTATCGCTTTTAAAGTACTGTCATATAATTGTTTGGTGGGCATATTAATTTTTAACTTAATCGAGATATTATTCCGCATCGTTTAACAATCGTTTCTATGATGATTTATATACAAAATAGCATACTGCAATGGATAACAACGCAATTTCGCTGAACTTATCTCCTAAAATTATTTTGGATTCATATTTATATCATGATGATTGCCACGTGAGTAAAACGCCGAATTTAAATATGTTAACAAAGTAAAACAGTTATCTCAATGTTAAAAAATTATTATTACTCAATTTATTTTAGGGAGAAAATATTATAAGAGATAAAAAATATTACTTTTGCACCTCCAAAATTGGAGGTTAGGCATGTTATTGAGTTCCGTTAATAAACTTTTTATCAACAACTTACCCCGATAATACACCATCAATTTAGGATAACAGACAATAGGATAAAAGAAAAATTAAAATTAGGGTATGTCCTTAAAAAAATTGAGAAACATTGGAATCGCAGCACATATTGATGCTGGAAAAACTACGGTAACAGAGCGTATTCTGTATTATACAGGAACAACCAGAAAGCTTGGTGAGACACATGCAGGAGATGCAACCATGGATTTTATGAAGCAGGAGCAGGAAAGAGGTATTACTATTGCTTCCGCTGCCATTTCATGTTTTTGGAATGATTCTCAGATTAACGTCATAGATACTCCTGGACACGTGGATTTCACTGTTGAGGTAGAGCGCTCATTACGTGTTATAGATGGTATGGTTGCGCTTTTCTGCGCTGTTGGTGGTGTGGAGCCACAGAGTGAAACAGTATGGCATCAGGCCGATCGTTATAAAGTTCCAAGAATAGCATTTATCAACAAAATGGATCGCACAGGTGCTGACTTTGGCCAGGCTGTTTCCATGATGAATGAATATCTCGACGCCAACGCAGTGCCGTTCCAGATTCCCATAGGAAAAGAGGAAGAGTTTAAAGGTGTAATTGACATTATAGGTCTGAAGGCCTACACCTTTACCGATGAGGCGCGCGTTGAGATTGATATCCCCCAGGAATACAAAGCGGCAGCTTACGATGCCAGAAACTATCTCATCGAAAAGCTTTCAGATTTTGATGACTACATCATGGATTGCTTCCTTGAAGAGAAGGAGGTTGAAAATGATTATCTGCAAAATATTGCTCGTGAAGCGACTCTCAAACTTATGATAACACCCGTATTTACAGGTGCTGCATACAAAAACAAAGGTGTTCAGCTTCTTCTTGATGCTGTTGTTGATTATCTGCCATCTCCACTAGATATCGGTGCCACAGTTGCACATGATATCGATGACCACGAGAAGACTATCACACGTAACCCGTCGCCCAATGATCCTTTTGCTGCTCTTGCATTCAAACTCATCAATGATCCCTTTGTAGGTCAGCAGACTTTCATCCGTATTTACAGTGGTAAACTAGAGAACGGAATGCAGGTATTTAATAGTACTAAAGGCAAGATGGAGCGTATCGGGAGAATTTTCCGTATCCATGCCAAAGACCGGCACGAAGTTAAAGAGGCCGGTCCCGGCGATATCGTTGCTCTTATTGGCATGAAAATTACCAAGACAGGAGATACTCTCTGTGACAAGGCCAACCCTGTTCACCTGGAAAATATTCATATCCCACCGGCAGTAATTGAGTTAAAGATTAATCCTAAAACTCGTAAAGAGCAGGGAAAACTTGGTGAGGCACTGGCAAAATTATCCAACGAAGACCCTTCATTTATAGCGCATTACGACGATGAGACTGAAGAGACTGTAATTGCAGGTATGGGTGAGCTACACCTGGAAATCATCGTTGACCGCATAAAAGAAGAGTTTAAAGTAGACGTGGAGACAGGTGAACCATCTGTTGCGTATCGTGAAGCTCTCGCAATAGAAACTGAAGAGTCATTAAAATTTGCCAAGCAATCTGGTGGTAAAGGCCAATTCGCAAATGTTACCATAATTTTTGAACCAAACGAAGGTCAAGGATTTGAATTTATAAATCGCATAAAAGGTGGCGCTATACCAACAGAATTTATTCCATCGGTTGAAAAAGGTATTCGCAAAACTATGAAGCAAGGTATTCTGGCGGGATTCCCCATTGAGAACCTCAAAGCAATACTAGTGGATGGAAGCTTTCACCCTGTGGATTCTTCCGACTTTGCGTTCCAAACATGTGCGAGTATATGTATGAAGAATGCATTTAGAAGGGTGGGAACAAAACTTCTGGAGCCTGTAATGCATGTTGAGATTAATACTCCTGATGATTATATAGGAGACATTGTTGGAAACATCAACCGTCGCCGTGGCAAGATTGAGTCCATGCGTCGCTTCCGCAAAGGATCACAAAAACTTACCGGCTTTGTTCCTTTGAGTGGCATGTTTGGATATGCTTCGCAGCTGCGTAATATCTCCAGTGGGCGTGCCAACTACTCAATGGAATTCAGTGAGTACCTACCTGTTTCAGATTCTATTCAGGAAGAGATCCTCAAGAAATTAGAAGAGAAAAACAGTAAAAAATAATAGCAGTAAAGTTGACTATTAGTGTGTATGTGAGGTTGTGGTTTTATTGAGCCACAGCCTCTTTTTTATTTGTATAACATACACCGAAATATCCCATGGCATCGTTAGAGAAATTGCCCTTAGGATTATAGGGAGCGGCAGCAGAAAAACCGTTTGAGCTCATATCCTCAACCTGCAAAAAATAATCATATACCGCTTCGTTAATACTACTCAATTCCACCTTTACTGTATCTCCGGGAGCAAGGTCAGAAGTAAACGAGGTCACAAATAATAGCTCTCCATCCTGATCCTTATCACTAACAAAAGATCTGTCACCCCTGAGATCTTCGTCGATAATTAGTCTCAAACAATAGAAACTTGATTTTCCAGGTGTATCAAACCATCCCGCGGCAATGGTATAAAACATTACTTCCGGCGGTGGCCCCTGAATATCAAAAGGCATCACAATAAGATCTTCTATTTCAGCTGGATCCGGAGCTACCGCTTCAGCTTCATAATCTATATCATCAATAGTGATTTTTATTCTGTAAGAATTACCCGGAATAACGTTATAATCGGTAAGCCGGTATATCCCGGGCTCCGCTTCGTTAATGGTAATAGCGCCACTCTTCCCTCCTTCGAGCGAAATAACAGCATCTGAAATAGGGTTAAAAGCAGATTCAGAATAAAAATCCACTGTTCTGGAGCACTTTACCACAAGAGTACCTGTTGAACCATCAAGATCAGCTTCAATGATAACTCTGGGCTCGGTAGTATTAAGATCCAACTCAATGACATCCTCACAAGAATAGAACAGCATTACGATAATAGAAATGGCGAGAATATATATATACTTCATAATAATTAAAATTTAAAATTCCATGATACAGAAGGCACTATTCCAAACAGCGAGAGGCGGACAGCCTCAGTGGCACCGGTGTTCACTTCGCTTTCGCGGAAAGAGATGGTATAAGCATTTTTCCTGTTGTAAACATTGTACACCGAGAAGGTAATATCAGAACGCCATTTCTCAGCATCTTTTATAACCCATGTCAAGCCAAGGTCAAGGCGGTGATAATCAGGCATCCTGTCACCATTTCGATCAGTAAAAAGATAAACTACAGAACCGTCGATGGTGTATTTTCCGGAAGGGAATGTCACCGCATCACCGGTAAAATAGACCCATGAGCCTGAAAACGAAAGGTTTCTGCGAAACTTATATGATGCAACAATACTCAGGTCGTGAGTTCTGTCCTGACGTGCAGGAAACCAGGCTCCTTCCATAATATCTACAAATGTCTTTTCTGATTTCGACAACGTGTATCCTATCCATCCTGTAAGCTTACCGGTATTTTTTTCTATGAGGAATTCGGTGCCATAAGCACGGCCATCACCAAAAACCAATTGAGATTCAAAGTCCGGATTTAACAATATGTCAGCTCCATCCTGGTAATCCACAAGGTTCTTCATATACTTATAATACGCCTCAACGCTAAAACTAAACGACTTGTCACGGCTATTCCTAAACCAACCAAGAGAGATCTGATCAGCAAGAGTAGGTTTTATCAGTGGCGTTGCCGGCGTCCACATATCTGTTGGTGAGCTGGAGTTGGCATTTTGCAATAACGACATATATTGCGACATTCTATTGTAAGAAGCTTTGAGGGAAACATTCTCGTTTAGAGTATAAGACGCTCCAATGCGAGGTTCAAAATTATAATATGTATTATAAATTTCATTTTTCTCATACGATGTTATTGAGGTTATCTCATCTTCTTCATTATATGTCTTATTGTCGTAAGGGCCAATATTATGGAAAGAACTAAATCGCAAGCCGTAATTCAATGATAGCTTCTCACCTATTTTCTGTTCTGCCGCAGCATACACGCCTGTTTCCAAAGCCCTTTGCGACGACAATTCCACCTCTATATCATTATCATCCTCCTGGGCTGAAATCATGGTAAATATACCTGGTTTAAAAGAATGATATATTCCATCTATACCAAAGCGTATCGTTAGCTCCGGGTCCAGATACCAGATATAATCCTGTTTTAAATTATAGTCAAAAATACCCGATCCCATATTTATTTTATTATCGCCAAACGCAACATCAAAACCGTAATTATAATCACTAAAAACAAAAGTAGTGTTTTTAAATAGCTTGTCATTAAAGATATGATTCCATCGCAGGGTAGCTGTGATGTTGCCCCAATCGAAGCCAAAACCCTCTGCAGCGAAGATATCGGATCCCATATAGGCAGAAAGGAAGATTCGGTCGTTATCAGAGATCTTATAGTTGGTTTTAAGATTCAGATCATAGAAATAGAGGCTTATACCATCAATTCGATCCGTAACAGCTTTTGCCACAATGTCGGCATAAGTCCTTCGTCCTGAAACAATAATGGAACCTTTATCTTTTTTGAACGAACCTTCTACTGTCATTCGTGAAGAGATCAGGCCGATACCGCCTGTCACACCCCACTCTTTCAGGTTGCCATCTTTCATACGAATATCCATTACAGAGGAGGCGCGCCCACCATACCGCGCAGGAATGCCACCTTTGTACATCTTCACATCTTTAAGAGCATCGGAATTAAAAACAGAAAAGAACCCCAGTAAGTGAGAAGCATTATAAACAGGAGCCTCGTCAAGCAAGATATGATTTTGATCAGCTTCGCCACCCCGGACAAAAAATCCGCTGCCACCTTCAGAGCTACTGCTGACACCCGGCAGGAGTTGAATGGATTTAAGAATATCCTGCTCCCCAAAAAGAATCGGGATAAGCTTAGCATCCTTAACATTCATGGAGATAGTACTCATCTCCGTACTCCGAATATCGATACCTATCTCCTCGCCGGTAATAACAACCTCTTCAAGTGTTTCAGAAATTGGAATAAGCTCAATATTAATTTTTTGATTCTCCACAAGATCAATCTCAAGTTTTAACGCCTGATATCCAATATAGCTAAATAGTAGGGTATGCGAACCGGCATCAAGAGTCAATGAATAAAAGCCATACGTGTTTGTGGTTGAGCCCTGGTTGGTATTACTCTCCTGAACAGCTGCAAACATCAGCTCTTCGCCTGTTTCCGCATCGGTAATATGACCACTTATTGTGTATTTATTTTGACCCAGTCCTACAAAAGTGAACATTAATAATACTATTACAAAAATTTGTTTCATTCCCATATTTTCTAACACAAAATATTTTTACTTCTCAACAGATACAAATACTCCGACTACATTAACAATAACCAAAAAACACTGATACAATAACAGTAATAGTATTCATAAGTTTTCCAATGTGAATTTTTTTTTCAAAAAACGGCAAAAATCCGTTACAACACTAATTCTTCCATTGAAAATTTGTAACTTTCGCACTAATATGACCTGGGGAATCAGCCTGGAATCTTGCACATATGGAGCACACAAAAATTAATCGCACTAGCAATAATGGACTTTCAAATTGAAATAATTTTACTAGCATTGTCAGTACTTTTTTTTCTAAGTATTTTGGCGGGAAAAGCCAGTTCAAAATTTGGCGTTCCAGCACTACTACTGTTTTTATCCGTTGGGATGTTATTTGGCAGTGATGGATTAGGGATACAATTTGAAAGCATTTTTGCTGCACAGTTTATAGGGACAATTTCACTGTGTATTATTCTTTTCTCAGGGGGAATGGACACAAAGATTTCCGAAATACGCCCCATTATTCTACAGGGCGTTTTATTAGCCACACTTGGAGTGATTCTGACAGCAGCTATTACCGGTATCCTTATTTGGTGGATTTTAGGAATGACAATGGAATCTGCCGGCATAGGATTTTTAACTTCGCTATTGTTAGCATCAACCATTTCATCAACAGATTCCGCTTCGGTGTTTAGTATTCTCCGTTCAAAAGGTTTGCACTTAAAAAACAACCTTCGCCCGATGTTGGAACTCGAAAGCGGCAGTAACGACCCGATGGCTTATGTACTGATTATAACCCTGATAGAGATCATTAAAATGGGTACCACACCGAACTATTGGTTGGCAGCTGGAGGTTTAGTGCTACAACTTGTAATTGGTGCGGTTGCCGGATTTTTAATCGGGAAATTAGCAGTATTCATAATAAATCATATTCGAATAGGTAACGATTCATTATATCCAATTTTAGTTCTGACTTTTTGCATTTTCATCTTTTCAGCTACTTATTTTATGAAAGGAAATAGCTTCTTAGCAGTCTATATTGGAGGATTAGTGATTGGAAATTCAAAATTTGTTCATAAACGCTCATCTCTCAATTTTTTTGATGGCTTAGCATGGCTGTTTCAACTGATTATGTTCTTAACTTTAGGTTTGCTCGTGAATCCCAGCGAGTTAATTCCTATTATAATTCCCGGTTTAATAATTAGTTTCCTGATGATAATTATTTCACGTCCGTTAGCTGTTTTCCTCTGTTTACTCCCATTCCGTAAAATGCCCATCCGGGAAAAAGCATATATATCATGGGTTGGACTTCGGGGAGCCGTACCTATTATATTTGCGATATTTCTCCTTGCAGAAAATATTCCGCACGCAAGGCTCATATTCAATGTTATTTTCTTCTGTACATTGGTTTCCCTTCTGGTGCAGGGCACTTCTCTTACCGTAATGGCTAAATGGCTTGGCCTTGCTGAAAATCCTCGTAAATTTAAAAAATTGGAAAATTTTGACGTTGATTTTTCCAGTGATATCAAATCTGTCACTACTGAAATCAAGGTTACCGCTGAGATTTTAAGTAAGGGAAATCATCTGATGAATCTGTCCCTACCCGAAAAAACACTCGTTGTGATGGTAAAACGAAATGAAAAATATTTTGTACCTACAGGAATTACTACTTTAAAAGAAAATGATAAACTTTTGATAATTACTGATAACCATGAAGCATTAATTGAAACATATAACAATTTGGGTATCAAGGATATATAGTTTAAAAAACAACGCTAATTATGAATCATAAACAGCATCTGTTGTACTGTCACAAACAATAAAAAGAAATACACCAATGAAAGCAATACTTACAATACTCTCTTTAGCCATAACTATATTAGTTTATTCGCAGACGGAAAAAATTCACACTGATAATGAAAGCCCTGTTTTCACAAATCTATTCGATGCTGAAATGGAGCCCGGAGTATCATGTTACAGAATACCGGCAATTATTACAGCACAAAACGGAGACTTGATTGCCGCCATTGATGAGAGAGTGCCTTCGTGTGCAGATTTAAGAGGGAGCAACGACATTAATATTATTATTCGACGTAGTGTTGATAATGGCGATTCCTGGTCGGATATAGAAACTGTAGTCGATTACCCTACTGGGAAGTCCGCTTCCGATCCATCCATGATTGTTGATAAAAGCACGGGCGCAATTTTTCTCTTCTTTAATTATATGGATTTAGATAAAGAGAGAGATGTCTATTATCTACAAGTAACAAAGAGTATGGACAACGGAAAAACATGGAGTGAACCCATGGATATAACATCGCAAATTACGAAGCCCGAATGGCATAACGATTTTAAGTTTATTACATCAGGGCGGGGTATCCAAACAACCAACGGTAAATTATTACACACTCTGGTGAATTTAGAAAATGGTCTGCATCTTTTTGGCAGTGACGATTATGGGGAAAGCTGGTTTTTAATTGACACCCCTATTCTACCGGGCGACGAATCGAAGATAGTTGAGCTGATTGATGGAACCTGGATGATAAATAGTCGCGTAAATGGGGCGGGA
Source organism: uncultured Bacteroidales bacterium (assembly GCA_964474455.1). Lineage (GTDB taxonomy): Bacteria > Bacteroidota > Bacteroidia > Bacteroidales > BM520 > BM520. The sequence continues at coordinate 36,039 of CAYYSU010000001.1, read as the reverse complement.
ATTAGATACGTTCATACGTCAACAGATGAAGGAGCGTCATGGCTTTCTAAACCCGATTCATCACTAATTGACCCAAGTTGCAATGCCGCTATTATCAGATACACCTCAGTAAAAGAAGGCGATGACAAAAACAGGCTTCTTTTTTCAAATGCAAAAACCAAAAACAAACGAACCAACATGACAATACGCATAAGCTATGATGAAGGCAAGAGTTGGAGTGAAGGGAAAACAATCTATACCGGTGGCTCAGCATACTCTTCCATGTGTATATTAAAAAATGGTGATATAGGTTTGTTTTTTGAAAAAGACGACTATCAGGAAAACGCCTTTGTCCGGCTCACACTGGAGTGGTTGACTGATGGTAAAGATAAATACACAATTGTAAATAAGGGTACGTTATAAGAGATAATAAAATGGAGCATTTATTAAATATATTAAAATCGTTATTAGAACCAGTTGGTATTATTCTGGCTGTAATACTTATACTATTTACTAACTCATGGATATTTAAAAAGGTAAAAACCAATAAAGTAGATGGTAATATCTTAAAAATGAGTATTACAATCGTAATAATATTTACAGGATTACTGGCTTTGATTTTGTCCTTTCCCATAGACAAAAGTCTTAAAGGACAGATAGTAAGTTTCCTTGCCATTATTGTCAGTGCCGGGATTGCATTGAGTTCAACCACAGTTTTAGGAAACCTTATCGCCGGCATCATGAACAATTCCATGGATCGTTTCAGACATGGAGATCTTATAAAAATTGGAGAGTTACAAGGCAGAGTTACAAAGAAAAGTATTTTTCATACTGAAATACAGTTGGAAGACAGTAATTTTATTACTATTCCTAATTTATATATCGCCACCAATCCGGTAAAATTAACGCGCAAAACAGATACTGTTATTTCAACTTCCATTTCATTAGGCTACGACGTACCACGAACAAAAATCGAGGAATCACTAAAAGAAGCGGCTATTTTAACCGGACTAACGGATCCTTACGTTTACATTACGAACCTGGGAGATTACTCTGTATTATATAAGATACACGGTTTCCTGGAAAACAGCAGTAAATACTTTAGCACCATCTCTCTTTTGAATGCTAACGTAATGGATGTCATACATAAGAAAAACATAGAGATAGTTTCTCCGACTTTTATGAATCAGAGAAATGTAAGTGAGAAGATCTTTATCCCAAAAAAGGCTGTCAAAGAAAACAACGCAAAAGATAATCAAATGCCTGAAGATTTAATCTTTGCTGATGCTATCAAGTCAGCAAAAATGGAAAAGGAGAAAGAGCAAGTTAATGAATTAACGAAACAACAAGAAGTGCTTCGCAAAAAGAAGAAAGAGCTAAAAAATGATGATGAAATTCAAAAGATCGAATCATCAATAAACGAAATCGAGGAACTAAAGACAAAAATCAAGAAAAGCATTGAGAAGCAAAGCAAAGAGGGTCATTCGAATTAGGAGAAAATTACTATTTCCACCACATCAGCATACCGGCAACCCCGACAAATAAATTCCCCCGACAGATGGAAGAGAAAAACTTGGTTCGTATTAATAAATATTTCAGTGAGGTTGGTTATTGCTCCCGCAGACAGGCCGATAAATATATTGAGCAAAAACGGGTGACAATAAATGGCGTGGTGGCGGAGATGGGCAGCAAAGTGTCGCCGGAGGATGAGATTCGATTAAACGGAAAACTTATTACCGAAAAAGAGAATAAGCCTGTGTACCTTGCTTTTAATAAACCGCGCGGAATTGTATGTACCACAGATACCCGAAGAGAGAAAAATAATATTATCGATTTTATCAATTACCCCGAGCGAATCTTCCCCATCGGACGATTGGATAAAGATAGCCAGGGCTTAATACTTTTAACCAACGATGGCGATATAGTAAATCAAATCCTTCGTGCCGGAAACAACCATGAAAAGGAATACTTAGTGACGGTAAAAAAGCCCATAACAAAGGAGTTCATACACAAAATGAGCAATGGGGTTCCTATTCTGGATACCGTAACAAATAAATGTTTTGTGGAGAAGATTGATAAATATCGGTTCATAATTATCCTTACCCAGGGCCTGAACAGACAGATCAGGCGCATGTGTGAATTTTGTGATAACAAGGTTTTACAACTGGAACGTTATCGTATTATGAATATCGATTTGGATATTCCCATTGGCAAATGGCGTCATTTAACAAAAAAGGAGCTCAGAGAGCTCCGTAAACTTTTAGCTGATTCCATTAAATAATAGAGGAACACTTCATAAACTTCGAGTAACACCGAGCTTCATTAAAGCACGTTATACCATCTCTATTTCATAACTTAACTCGGATGATTTCCCCAGCATATAACTGATACCACAATATTTCTCCTGAGAGAGTTTAACAGCTTTTTCCAGTTTCTTTTCCGGAAGATGTTCACCACCAAATTGATATATAACTTTAATATGGGTAAAATAAACAGGGTGTTCAGTACTCGCTATTGCTTCAACTCTTACATTAAATACTTCGGGCTTCACATTCATCTTTTTCAAAATGGAGACTACATCCATTGATGTGCAGCCGGCGAGAGAGGCCAGCAATAGGTTTTTCGGATTCATCCCTTTATCCTCACCACCGGATTGTGGTAGTGCATCAATTATTATCTTTTTCTCTCCTGCAGCAGCTTCAAAAGCCATATTACCGAGCCAGTTTACATCTATTTTCATAGTAATTATTATTTTGTTTTTAAAGAAACAAAACAATCACTGTATAGTTCACCTGCGTGCAAAAACGGATTATTTAACCATTAATTTGCTAACGGTAGTCATAGTTTTGGTTTCTGCTCTGACAAAATATAAGCCGGTTACAAAATCAGAAACACTTATCGTGGTTATACCATTGGAGTAAAACTGAGTCATCAGCGCACCATTTGCATTAAAAACCGATATTAAGGCAGGTTCATTTGATGTAACAATAACATTTGCTGTGGCGGGGTTGGGAAACAGAGATATCTTAAGTGGAGTCGCTTCTACAGTAAATCCTGTAGCATCATAATAATGAAACGCCATTGCATCAGGGCTAATGCCCACATCGGCGCTACCCTGCTCTTCCCCGTTAAGGTTGTACACCTTACATGTTCCAAAAGAGTAGTAATCGGTAATGTTAGTCCAAATGGTTTCTGTTCCTGTTTCATAAGCGGCAGAAGCGTAAGATATCCAATTTGCAGAGCCCGGGTCAGGAGCAATAGGAGTAAAAGACGCATCTGTAAAATTATATGACGCAATAGTGTTATCATAAAGCAGGAAAAAACGGTCATTCTTTATATCTATTCCGGCGCCGAAGCCAAAAACAGCTTCCTGAGTCAGAATTTCATACGAGCCATTTGTAGGATCCCAGGCGATAAAAGAACCATTTGTGCCCATATAGGGTGTTCTACAGCAGATCCATAGCATATCACCCTTACTGTAAATATTATATATCCCCACAGCGTCGGTGCCCAGATCCGCAACACGCTGCACAGTATAGGTGGCCATATCGAGAACGGCAATACTACCTGTAGTAGAACTCCAGTTACCCGGAACAGTAACATATATTGAGTCGCCACCGTAGTTAACGTATGCTGCGTCAGCATTGATATCCTGAACATCTTTTATTAACGACAAATCATCAGGGTTAAACACCTTAAGATATATGGCATCGGCGGGAGGTCCGGCCGCACCCTCCTGACGAGAAAGCCACAGATTATTATCCACCATCGAGAGTTTATTGGTGTTGGAAACTGCGATAGCTGCATAACGATGACCTGTCGTCAGGTCATAAGCCACGAGGCTGTCCATGGCAGCAACGAACATACGATCACCATAAATCAGAAGATCCGTTACAGCTTGAGTGTAAATGGTATTAAACAGTTCCACAGAATAACTCTGCGGAGTAATTTTTCTTATCTCCACAAAGTCATCAGGGTTGGAGTATGAGCCGCCGGCAGCGACATATACGTTTTGCACATCATATTGTGCCAATGCCATCTGGCTTAAGCCAAGAAGAACGATAATCTGGTAAATCTTTTTCATAGTAATGAGTTTTAGTAAAAAAAAAAAGTCTAAAACTCCCGGAAAAAATATAAGTGCAGTATTAATGCGCTTTTATCCCGAAAGCTACTCTAAAATGGCAGGTCTTCTGACTCGTTCTTCTGTTACGCCTTCCCGTCGATCAGACAGTGGCAAAAGATATGTAACAGACTTTTATAGAACATACAGCAGCGGGTACTGTTGCCGATTCTCACGGCATTCCCTATTATGACCGGTCTGCGAAAGCAAACTGATCCACCATTAATATGCTGCAAAGATATAACTTATAATAATTATTATGTGAACTTTTTTCGCTAATAAGCTATTTCCTCAACGATTTAAGCTGTTCTTCAATAACAGCTATTTTGTTTTGAGCATCGTTCAACTTTTTCTTCTCCATGGCCACAACTTTTTCAGGTGCATTATTCACAAAACGCTCGTTGGATAGCTTCTTCTCAACGCTCACAAGGAAGCCTTTTGTATATTTAAACTCCTCTTCCAGTTTCTCAATTTCAGCTTCCACATCAACACTTTCTGTAAGTGGTATATAAAATTCTGTAGAGTGAAGTATAAAAGATATGGCATCATCAATTTTTTCTTCCACGTAAGTGAGCTCGCTGAGATTACAAAGTTTCACAATCACAGAATCAAAAGTAGCGTCGGCGCGTTGGTTGTTTTTCTTAATAAAGAGTTGAATCGGATCTTTAAAAGGTATATTTTTCTCTTTACGAATGCTTCTTACAGATTGAATAGCCTCAGCTGCAGACTCAAATTGCAGAAGAATAGCCGCATCAAAATCTTCTGCGTTTGGCATTTCAGCAACCATAACAGACTCACCATCTTGTCGCTCGGTAATAAGGTGCCAAATCTCTTCAGTAAGGAATGGCATAAATGGATGAACCACTCGCATCAGCTTATCAAATATTGCTGTTGTCTCATCAAGGGTCTTCTTATCGATAGGTTTTTGATAAGCAGGCTTAATTATTTCGAGATACCAGGAGCAGAAGTCATCCCATACAAGTTTATATATAGCCATCAGGGCATCAGAGAGGCGATATTTATCATATTGCTCATCGATAAACTTCAGGGTGTTGTTAAATTTAGCATTGAACCACCTTACAGCAATGGCGTTTGTTTCAGGTTGTTCAAGAGATTCGTCAACCTCCCATCCCTTCACCAGGCGGAGGGCATTCCACACTTTGTTGCTGAAGTTACGCCCCTGTTCACATAGGCTTTCATCAAACGGGAGATCGTTTCCTGCCGGGCTGGTAAGGAGCATTCCCATACGCACACCATCGGCACCATACTTCTCCATCAGCATGATAGGATCCGGGCTGTTACCCAGTGATTTGGACATCTTACGCCCCAGTTTATCGCGAACAATACCTGTGAGGTACACATTTTTGAATGGAATATCGTTACGGTACTCACTTCCGGCCATAATCATACGAGCCACCCAGAAGAAGAGAATCTCGGGAGCGGTAACCAGATCATTGGTGGGATAGTAATATTTTATCTCTTCGTTTTCAGGATAACGAATACCGTCGAAAACAGATATTGGCCATAGCCATGAGCTGAACCAGGTATCGAGAACATCTTCATCCTGAGTCAAATCGTCAGCTTTCAGGTCTGGGAGGTTGTATTTCTCTTTTGCCTTTATAACTGCTTCCTCAACGTTGTCGGCAGCAACCATATCTCCGTCAGGAGTATAAAAAACAGGGATTCTCTGTCCCCACCACAGCTGACGGCTGATACACCAATCGCGAACATTCTCCATCCAGTGCCGGTAGGAGTTCTTAAACTTAGCAGGATGGAACTTAATGGTATCGTCCATTACAAGATCCAGTGCCGGTTTTGCCAGCTCTTCCATCTTAAGGAACCACTGCAATGAAAGTTTTGGTTCGATGACAGCATCGGTACGTTCTGAATATCCAACCTTATTAACATAATCCTCTATCTTCACCATGCTCCCTGCAGTATCCAGATCTTTTATAATCTGTTTACGGCAATCAAAGCGATCCATACCAATATACAACTCAGCCTTTTCATTGAGAGTGCCATTATCGTTAAAGATATCAATCGATTTCAATTTATGACGAATACCAATTTCATAATCATTAATATCATGTGCAGGAGTAATTTTCAGGCATCCAGTACCAAACTCCATATCCACGTATGAATCACTAATTATCGGAACGGATCTGTTCACCAAAGGGACTATCACCCTTTTTCCTGCCAGGTGTTTAAATCGTTCATCTTCAGGATTCACACAAACAGCTGTATCGCCAAGGATAGTTTCCGGCCGTGTGGTGGCTATTGTAACATACTCATTTTCAGAATCTTCGATTTTATAACGAAGATAATAGAGTTTCGACTGCAACTCTTTGTATACCACCTCTTCATCAGATAGCGCAGTGAGGGCCTGGGGATCCCAGTTCACCATACGTATTCCCCGGTATATCAGATCTTTATCATAAAGATCAATAAATACTTTTATCACAGACTCATATAAAGCCTCATCCATGGTAAAACACGTCCGCGACCAGTCGCAGGAGGCGCCAAGTTTTTTCAGTTGCTCTAGGATAATACCGCCGTGTTTCTCTTTCCATTGCCATGCGTGACCGAGAAATTCATCCCTGGTCAGAGATGATTTATCAATACCCTCCTGCTTGAGTTTATTCACCACTTTCGCTTCTGTGGCAATGGAAGCATGGTCAGTACCCGGAACCCAAAGCGTATTATAACCCTGCATTCTCTTACGGCGAACCAGCACATCCTGAATAGTATTATTAAGCATGTGTCCCATGTGTAACACTCCGGTTACGTTTGGCGGAGGTATCACGATAGTATATGCTTCACGATCATCAGGTTCAGAATGGAAGAATCCTTTTTCCATCCAGTAGCTATACCACTTGTCTTCAATGGCTGTAGGGGAATACTTTGGTGCAATAGTCATATTATGAATTATATTATGAATGATTTTCAGGAGAGCAAAAGTAAATAAAAATATGTAATGGAGGCCTAGTTCATCTTTTGCCTTTTGATAAGGTACGGAAGAAGAATCTGATCAAAACCATTGTTGATATCAGCTTCCACAAAATCAATGTGGTAAGCAGCACAACGCAACGCCAGTTCTTTGGTGAATTTCGCCACACCGCGTGCGTACTCATCTTTTACCAACCGAGGGTTGATACGTAGCTCCTCTTTTGTCTCCATATCAACAAAGCGATAAGGGCGGTTTTCAAATTCAAAATTCACCTCTTTACTCTTGTCCACAACATGAAAAAGGATTACTTCATGTTTATTATGCTTAAGATGTTGAAGTGCTGAAAAGAGCTCTTCGTTATCAGCATTACTTTCAAACATATCGCTAAACAACACTATCAGAGAGCGTTTATGAGTATTCTCCGCTATCAGGTGAAGAGATTGAGCTGCATTGGTAATATTTCTTTGTGCCGGATCATGCGGTTTGAGATATTTTTCAAGCTCATGATACAAATATTTATGATGAGCATCACTGGAACGTGCCTGCGTACTCATTTCCAGGGTATCCGAAAACACTGATAACCCGACAGCATCGCGTTGTTTTCGTAACATATACATCAGGCATGCCACGGCATAAACACTAAAGGTGATTTTATTGGGATTTTCAAGTGAGATATTATCCTTAACAGGAAAATACATTGAAGAGCTATTATCGATTACAAATCGACAGCGCAGGTTCGTTTCTTCTTCAAAACGTTTTACAAACAGCTTATCAGTGCGGGCATAGAGTTTCCAGTCGATGTGTCTTGTTGACTCACCATCATTGTACAGACGATGTTCAGCAAACTCCACCGAGAAGCCATGGAAGGGGCTTTTGTGTAATCCTGTAATAAAGCCTTCCACTATCTGGCTGGCGATAAATTCCAGTGGATTATACTTCTGAAACCTGCTTTGCTCTATGGGCATTATGGATATTTATAAAAACAAAATAACACCGGACTCCAAAGAATCCGGTGTCAGTCAGGATATTATCCTTACATTATTTTTTCAAGCTTGGCCACCAGTGCGCTCTTTGGAACAGCACCAACCTGCTTATCAACTACCTCACCGTTTTTAACAAACAATACTGTTGGAATATTACGAACGCCAAACTGGCCTGTAATTCCAGGGTTATTGTCCACGTCAACTTTACCAATAACTGCTTTACCTTCATACTCTTCAGACATTTCGTCGATAGAAGGAGCGATCATACGGCAAGGGCCACACCATGTTGCCCAAAAGTCAAGAACAACCGGTTTATCCGATTTCATTACCACCTCGTCAAATGTTGCATCAGTAATTTCAAGTGCCATAATATATTTCTTTAAAAGATTTTGTTGCGCAAAGGTACGGAAAAATAAAAACCAACAATTGCGAACTTTCAATGTTATTAATTAATCTTGTATTTTAGTTTTTCAACATTAAGAAACTCCAGCATCGCCAAAGGGTTTACCTTTTTTCCAGCAGGCCGCATTGAGATACATTCCGTTCCATTATCTACAACCTTAATGTTGATGCGTGTATTTCCCTTTTCATTGGAAAGGAGAGTATCAAACCCATCAACGAGTTCTTTTGTAAGTTGCTCTAATGGAATAATAACAGAAATAACCTTCGTTTGTTGTTCCATCACATCCGCCAGAAGTCCTAATTTCTGGATTTTAACCTCATACTCATCTCTAAAATTTTTTCCTGCCACTCCTTCCACAAGTACAGACTGCCCCGGAATAAGATATGGTTTCAGGTGGATGTAATCTTTTGAAAACAGCACAAACCTGTGGGAGTCATTTTTATCTTCAAGTATAAAAATCCCATATGGTGCTCCTTTTTTTGTCATCTTTTCTACGGCCTCGGTAATCATTCCGGCAAAAGTCAGTTTTCCGAATTGAACCAGATTTTCAGGATCTTCATTAATCTTAGCGATATCAATATTAGTAAAATTCTTTATCTCAAAATCGAACGTATCCAACGGGTGACCGGAGATATAAAATCCTGTCACTTCTTTCTCATTCTTAAGTTTTTCTATCAGTGACCAGGGCGTAGCTTCGGGCATCTCCAGGTCAGCTATCTCGGCTTCTGACTCTTCTCCAAATAGTGATACTTGGGCAGAATTTTTCTGGATCTGAAATTCACTACCATATTTCACTACCTTTTCAATAAAGGTTGAATCTGATTCATTTTCACGATAGAAGAACTGCGCCCTGTGCGTATCAGGAAAGCCATCAAAGGCACCAGCACATGCCAACGATTCAAATGTTTTACGGCTTACTGTTCGCAGATCCACACGTCGTACCATATCAAAGATGTCACGGTAGGGTCCATTTGCATCACGTTCATTGATAATCGCCTGCACTGCAGCCTCTCCTACCCCTTTAATAGCTGCCATTCCAAATCGGATTTCACCATTTTTGTTTACGGTAAAATTAAAATAGCTTTCATTGATATCAGGACCTAGCACAGGGATATCAGATCGCTTACACTCTTCCGTAAAGAAGGTAATCTTTTTAATATCTGACAGGTTGTGGGTAAGCACCGAGGCCATATATTCGGCAGGATAGTGAGCTTTAAGGTAAGCTGTTTTGTAGGCCACGACAGAATATGCTGCAGAGTGTGATCTGTTAAATCCGTACTTGGCAAAGTTTGCCATAACATTGAATACCTCATTGGCCTTCTTCTCCTCAATACCATTTTTCATTGCTCCTGCGACAAACTCCGCTCGCATCTCCTGCATCCCATCATTCTTCTTCTTACCCATTGCCCGGCGAAGAATATCCGCTTTTCCCAGTGAGAAGCCAGCCAAAATTTGCGCTGTCTGCATGATCTGCTCCTGGTACACCATAATACCATAAGTAGATTTTAGTATCTCCTCGAGATCTTCATGTGGATACTCCACCTCCTTAATGCCATGTTTACGTTCTATAAATAGAGGAATAAACATCATTGGTCCAGGTCTAAACAGGGCATTCATTGCGATAAGGTCTTCAATATTTGTTGGCTTCAACTCTTTGAGATATCGCTGCATTCCCACCGATTCAAACTGAAAAGTACCTATGGTGTCAGCGCGTTGATATAACTCATAGGTTTTTTCATCCTCCAGTGATATCTCTTCGATATCTATTGTTTCACCGCGGCTGATTTTTATGTTTACCAAAGCATCCTTAATAATGGATAGGGTTTTGAGCCCCAGAAAGTCCATTTTCAGCATACCTACAGTCTCAACAAGTTTGCCTTCGTACTGTGTCACCATAAGGGCAGACTCCTTTGACGTGGCAAGGGGAATATGTTCTGAGAGGTCTTCAGGACCTATTATCACACCACAAGCATGAACACCGGTATGCCTGACGGAGCCTTCCAGGATCTCAGCATTACGCATCATATCCTTAATACGTCCTTCTCCATTATTTTTCAGTACTTCAAGTTCCGGAACATCGTTAAATGCAGAGGCCAGTGTGACCTTAGGGCCTTCAGGTATCAACTTGGCGATACGGTCTGTTTCGGGCAACGGTACTTTAAGTACTCGCCCCACATCACGTATTGCCATTTTTGCTGCCATGGTACCAAAGGTAATGATCTGAGCCACCTTTTCCTTACCATATTTATTAATTACATAGTCGAAAACCTTTACCCGTCCTTCATCGTCAAAGTCGGTGTCAATATCAGGCATTGAGACACGCTCTGGATTTAAGAAGCGCTCAAACAGAAGGTTGTATTTAATAGGATCTATTGAAGTTATTCCTACGGTGTAAGCAACTGCTGAACCTGCTGCCGAGCCACGCCCCGGGCCCACCAAAACACCCATATCACGAGCCGCATTGATAAAATCCTGGGTGATGAGGAAGTAACCGGAAAAACCCATCTCTTTTATCACCTTAAGCTCCATCTCCAGGCGATCTTTAACCTCAGGAGTAATCTCTTCGTAGAACTCTTTGGCACCCTTCCAAGTCAGGTGAGCAAGGTATTCATTCTCATCTTCAAACTCATCAGGGATAGGAAATTTTGGAAGAATCACCTTACGTTTCAATTCGTAATCCTCCACTTTATCAACTATCTCCTGAGTATTATGCAGCGCCTCGGGATGATCAGGAAAAACCTCTGCCATCTCCTCATAAGATTTCAGGTACTCATTACCGGTATATCTCATACGTGCAGGGTCGTCGTAATCCTTTCCTGTGGAGAGGCATACAAGAATATCGTGAGCTTCTGCGTCTTCGGCACAAACAAAATGCACATCGTTGGTAGCGATAAGTTTTACATCGTGTTTCCCGGCGAGTTCCACAAGCATTTTGTTCACCTGCTTTTGCTCCGGGATGCCATGATCCATAAGCTCAAGGTAAAAATCTTCGCCAAACTCATCTTTATACCAGAGCAAAGCCTCTTCGGCCTTTTCAATATTTCCCCTACGGCAATAGAACGCTATCTCTCCTGCCAAACAAGCAGAACTAACAATAAGTCCCTCTTTATATTTCTTAAGAACCTCTTTATCTATACGGGGGTTGTAATAAAAACCATCACGGAAGCCTGTAGTAACAATTTTACACAGGTTATGATAACCAATTTTATTTTTTGCTAAAAGGATGAGATGAAAACCACGGGAGCGGTCACCCTGACCGGATTTATCAAACATGGAATTAACTGCCACATAAGTTTCACATCCCAGAATTGGCTTGATACCACTTTCTTTTGCTGTGTTAAGGAATTTTAGTACCCCAGACATATTTCCGTGATCTGTTATGGCAAGGGCTTTCATGTCAAGCTCCTTTGCTCTATTGATCAATTTGGAAATATCCGAAGCTCCATCCAAAATGGAATATTGCGTATGTACGTGTAAATGAGTAAATTCTGACATATATAGTTACAAATATTTAATATTGTAAAGATACCTTAAAAGCCGTTAAAAGGGTGTTAAATGTTGATAAAATATGAAAAGTGAAAACAGTGTTCAGAATCAGTATTTTACATATTTATTACAAGAAGAAAAGAATTACACAAAAGGTTTGGAAATATATGAAAAAGGTTGCAATTTTGCACCCCGAAAAATAACTCTGACATAAAAAAGCTGTTTTACAGATTGTTAGAGATATAATTTTAGGATTTTAAAAAAAACTTATTAAAAAAATTGTTATGCCAGCAAAAATCAGGTTACAAAGACACGGTAAAAAAGGTCAACCTTTTTACCACATTGTCGTAGCGGATGGTCGTGCACCTCGTGATGGAAAGTTTATTGAGAAGATTGGCACTTATAATCCACTGAAAAAACCCGCAGAGATTGTCCTAAATTTTGACAGTGCGCTGCAATGGCTTCAAAATGGAGCCCAACCAACAGACACCGTACGTTCTATCCTTTCTTACAAAGGCGTTATGTACAAGCATCACCTTCTGAAAGGTGTTACTAAAGGTGCTTTGACAGAGATTGAAGTAGAAGCGAAATTCAACAAATGGTTAAGCGATAAGGCTGCCAAGATAGAACAAGCTGCTAAAGATCAAAACCTTAAAGTTAAAGAAGACGCTAAGAAAGCTATAGAAGCTGAAAAAGAGGTCAACGAAAAACGTGCTGCTGAAATCTCCAAGCGTAAGCAAGAAGAGATGGCTGCTCTGGAAGCTGCGGCTGTTGCTGCCGCTAAAGAAGCTGCTGCTGCTCTTAAAGGCGAAGAAGTTGACGATGAGGTTGAAGAAACAGCTACTGAAGAGAAAACTAATCCCGAAGAGACAGCTGCTCCTGAAGAGACAGCTGCCCCCGATGAGAAACCAGCTGAATAAGAATATTATCATTGGACATATTAAAAGACTACCTGAATGGGTGGTCTTTTTTTGTTTTTTTAAGTGTCGAGTCCTGAAATAGCGTTACACAAAAAGTAATGTTATGAAGAAACCTCAAGAAACAAAGTATATTAAGCGTACTCAAAAAGATTACTCTTATTCTTTTAAGCTACAAGTTGTTCAAGAAGTTGAACGTGGTGAGATAGGAATAAAAGAAGCATCACGCAAGTAAGAATTCAGGGCAATGCAACCGTTACAAGTTGGTTGAGAAAATATGACACCTTTGATATGCCTCATATAGGCACCATAAAGCTCTATTTTTTTATTAGAAGAAAACCTTAGAGAATTAGGTGTAGGTCGAGATAAGCTTTTTGCAATTTTAGAAGCAAATCATATGCTTATAAAGCCTAAACGTTGTTATCGAACAACAACAGACTCTCATCACCGCTTTAAGAAGCATCAGAACCTTATTTTTAACACAATCCCTACAAAACCAGAACAGATTTGGGTTTCAGATATCACATATATCGGCAGATCATTATTGAAGAAGCTCGTAAAAAACAAGCCGAATCAAATTCAAGTTTGATTCGGCTTAAATTATTAAAATAGCTAAATAAACTGTAACGCCTATTTAGGACTAGACAGCAATGCTTTAGCAACCTAATGTGGCAACCATCACAGCTTTAATTGTGTGTAGGCGGTTTTCTGCTTCGTCAAAGACGACAGAGTGTTTAGATTCGAACACTTCATCAGTAACTTCAAGTTCCGGCATACCGAATTTTTTAAAAATCTCTTCACCAAGAGTAGTCTCACGGCTGTGGAATGAAGGCAGACAGTGGAGGAATTTCACATCAGGGTTACCTGTTTTTTTAATCATCTCCATATTCACCTGATAAGGCTTCATTTGCTCAATACGCTCAGCCCATGCCTCATCAGATTCACCCATTGACACCCATACATCAGTGTAGAGGAAATCAACACCTTTTACGCCTTCATCAACGTTATCAGTAATGGTAATCGTAGCACCGGTTTCTTTAGCTATTTGCTGACATTGAGCTACGAGTTCTTCTTCTGGATGACATATCGCCGGAGCTACAGCACGGAAGTCCATACCCATTTTAGCTGCACCAACCATTAGTGAGTTACCCATATTATTTCTGGCATCACCGAGGTACGCGAAAGAGATTTGGCTCAGAGACTTGTCGGAGTGTTCTATCATAGTGAGGAAGTCAGCAAGGATCTGCGTTGGGTGGAATTCGCTGGTAAGGCCATTCCATACCGGAACACCAGCGTGAGCGCCAAGTTCTTCAACGATTTCCTGGCCAAAGCCACGGTACTCGATAGCATCATACATTCTTCCCAGAACGCGTGCTGTATCTTTCATGGATTCCTTTTTCCCCATCTGCGAACCTGCAGGGCCCAGATATGTAACGTGAGCACCCTGATCGAGAGCTGCTACTTCAAAGGCACAGCGTGTGCGAGTACTGTCTTTTGCAAAAAGAAGTACTATATTTTTTCCTTTCAAACGTGGCTGCTCAATACCGGCATATTTTGCTTTTTTAAGATCTGCGGATAGTTCGAGCATAAATTTGATCTCCTGCGGAGTGAAGTCCAGAAGCTTAAGGAAGTTTCTGTTTTTGATATTAAAAGCCATACGATTATGTATTTAAAGATTAAAAATTATGCAAATGTAATTCTAGTACCACCATCATCAACACCAAGTTTTTCAATACTTGTTATTATAGCATCTTTCCCTGTGCTCTCCACAAATTGTATCGCAGCGCTGATTTTTGGGCCCATGCTACCGGCAGCAAAATGTCCTTCAGACATATACCTCATTGCTTCGGCCATGGTCATTTTATCTATTGACTTCTGCTGAGGTGTATTAAAATTAATACATACTTTATCAATATCAGTAAGAATAATAAATACGTCGGCATTAATTTGTCGTGCCAACAGTGAAGAGGCAAGATCTTTGTCAATTACAGCATCAATACCTACAAGTCTGTTGTGTTTTTCATAATACACTGGTATTCCACCACCACCCACAGCAATAACAATATGGTGAGCGCGGGCGATTTTTGCTATGGAGGTTGTATTATTGATAATTAATGGTCGTGGAGAGGCAACAACTTTTCTCCATCCGCGGCCTTTAGAATCCTGGGCATATACCGAATTTGTCTCTTTAGCCATTTTATCAGCCTCTTCTTTAGAGTAATAAGGGCCGATAGGTTTTGTAGGGTTTGAAAAAGCAGGATCCTCTTTGTTTACAACCACCTGAGTAATTATGGAGATGATATCACGATGAATATCATTCTGCAGCATAGTATTTCTCAGCTGTTGTTCAATCATATAACCGATAAAGCCTTGTGAGTACGCAACACTAACATCGAGTGGCATATCGGGAAGGCCGTAAGTTTGATTTGCGGCAGAGTTTGCCAACAGAATATTACCCACCTGAGGACCATTGCCATGGGTAATCACAAAGTTATAATCCTTGCGGATAAGTGAAATAAGCCTTTCACTTGCAACGCGTGCATTCTCTTCTTGTTCACTGATAGTTCCTTTTTGGCCTGCCTTCAATAAGGCATTGCCACCCAGTGCTACTACTGCAAGTTTTTCCATTGAATTTATGATATTATATGAAGTTGCAAAACTAATGGTTTTATTCTATATGCAAACAGATAAAAGGGAAAAGGAGCTAAAAATTTCATTTTTACTATTAATATCAACAGGTATAAACATATCTTTGCTAATGATGAATAGAACGCGAAAAAAAGTAGCCTTTAAGACCTTCGGATGTAAGCTAAATTTCTCTGAAACTTCGGAGATAGGAAGGTCGTTGGTTGAGAGAGGTTATGAGTTAACATCGGCTGATGAGATTGCTGATTTTTATATCATACATTCCTGTACTGTCACTTCGCTTGCTGAGAAGAAAGCACGCCAGGCAATAAGGCATTTCAAAAAGCTAAACCCTGAAGCGAAAATCGGTGTTATTGGATGCTATGTGCAATTGCGAGGAGATGAACTCATCGATCTTCCCGAGGTGGATTTTATTGCCGATAATGAAGAGAAATATAATCTAACGGAGATATTTGAACGGTATCATTCAGAGGGTGAATTTATGGGAATGAATATTCATCCAGGTTATCACAGTGCTTATTCGTTAAATGATCGCACCAGAAGTTTTCTTAAGGTCCAGGATGGTTGTGACTACTTTTGCACATACTGTGCTGTGGCATACGCCAGAGGGCGCAGTAGAAGTGACACCATAGAACATGTTCTTGAAGAAGCAAAAAAAATTGTTGGAAACGGCGTCAAAGAGATAGTGCTTACAGGTGTAAATGTTGGTGAATTCGGAAAAGGAACAGATGAAACTCTTTTTGGTTTATTGACGAAATTAGAAAATATTGAAGGACTCGAACGAATACGTTTGTCAAGCATCGAACCCAACCTTCTTGAGAACAGAATTATCGATCTGGTGTCACAATCACAGATCATAATGCCGCACTTTCATATACCACTGCAGAGTGGCTCCGACACAGTATTGGAACGCATGAAAAGAAGGTATAAGAGTGATCTGTTTAAACAAAAGGTAGAGTATATCAAACAACAAATCCCTGATGCATGTATAGCAGCTGATGTCATTGTTGGTTTTCCCGGTGAATCAGATGATGAATTTCATGAAACATGTATCTTCATTCAATCACTGCCGCTCTCCTACCTGCATGTTTTCACATATTCCGACAGACCCGACACCCTGGCATCGAAGATGAAAACCAAAGTAGCGCCTCAGAAAAAACAGGCCAGAAGTAAGCGATTGCATAACATCTCAAACGATATTAAAAAGATTTTTTATAAACAAAATGAAGGAAGCACCAGAACAGCTCTCTTCGAGGAGATAAAAGAGGATTTCATTTTTGGATGGACAGATAATTATGTAAGGGTGAAAACATTAAAAAATAATATCGAGCATAATGTAATCAAAACAGTTACTTTAGCGTCAACAGATGAGGATGGAGTAGTAACTGTATCTATACCATGAAATAAGTACTTTTGTAAACAACCACTTTTAATATTCAGATATGAAAAAACGACCTGCCGTAAGTATTAAAGAGATAACACTGTTTTTAGCCTTAGCAATTTTATTCAGTGTGTTTTCTTATGCTCAGACAATAGAGAGTACAGATACTCTGGTTGCAGAAAGTGTAAGTGAAAGTATCGAGCCCGGCGTCACAAAATCGGCCAGTGAGGTGGTGTATGTTTTTGAAATCAGAGAGCAGATCGCAAAACCCGCCTGGAGAAAAGTGCAGATGGCTTTCGAGGAAGCTGAAACGCTAAATGCCAATTTGATAATAATTCACATGAATACTTATGGTGGAGAAGTCTCAATGGCTGACTCCATACGCACAAAAATCTTACAGTCTGACATTCCCGTATATGTTTTTATTGATAATAATGCAGCATCAGCAGGAGCCTTGATATCCATTGCCTGCGACAGCATATACATGCGAGCGGGAGCAAATATCGGAGCGGCAACAGTGGTAAACCAGGAAGCAGAAGTATTGCCCGACAAATATCAGAGCTATATGAGATCTACCATGCGTTCCACAGCAGAGACACAAGGGAGAGATCCAAATATCGCTGAAGCAATGGTAGATCCCGACGTTGTTGTGGAGGGGATTTCGGAAAAGGGGAAGGTTCTTACTTTCACAACAAAAGAGGCGATAAAGCACGGCTTCTGCGAGGGTGAGGCGGACTCCTACATGCAGGTGATTAAAAAGTACTCCGAATATCCTGAGGCACGTGTTGTTATACAAGAACTTACACCAATAGATAACGTTATCTCTGTCCTTATAAGCCCTTTTATATCTGGAATTCTTATCATGATAATTGTTGGTGGAATATATTTTGAATTACAGAGCCCCGGATTAGGATTCCCATCCATTGCTTCCGTTGCCGCAGCGATAATATATTTTGCACCCCTTTACCTTGAAGGTTTGGCGGCCAACTGGGAGATAGCAGT
Source organism: uncultured Bacteroidales bacterium (assembly GCA_964474455.1). GTDB lineage: Bacteria > Bacteroidota > Bacteroidia > Bacteroidales > BM520 > BM520. The sequence continues at coordinate 18,175 of CAYYSU010000001.1, read as the reverse complement.
TTTCATCGTTGGAATTATTCTGGTAATAGTTGAAGTTTTTGCCATACCCGGATTTGGTGTTGCAGGAATAACTGGTATTTTAATGATTGTAATGGGATTAAGCTTCAGTATGGTTGGTAATGTAGGTTTCTCTTTTACACCAATGCAGGGGGAACTGCTTTTTGAAGCCATTATGATTGTTATCATAGCCACAACAGCAAGTATAATACTATCATTTCTCTTAGCTAAAAAGATATTTAGCAGTCGCAAATGGAAGTTTGCATTACATACAACACTCGATAAAAAAGAGGGTTTTATTAGTTCGCAAGAGAGCACATCAACACTTATAGGAAATATTGGAACCGCGCGAACCGTTTTACGTCCGGGCGGAAAGATAGAGATTGATGATGAAGTATATGATGCCGTTGCAGAAACACATTTCATTGAAAAGGGAACAACAGTTATTGTCACGCGATATGTCAACGCACAACTGTTTGTAAAAAAGGTTTCGCAATAAAAAGGGCGGCCCCATGTGTCCGCCCTGTCGAAAACACCTATGCTTTAATTTTTTCTTCTACGAGGGTGAGGATTTTCGCTTCTCGCTCGAGAGCTTTTTTATCGATATCTGTGGCCTTAGCGAGGATGTCGTTCAGAAATTCTGTATCGTCGTATCCTTCGGCATTAATTTTCACGTTCAGGAATGCTCCGCGCACACCGGCACGGGCGGCAAGAGCGCCAACTCCGGCATCAGTGACAGAGTTTGGGTTGCCAATCTCCGCCATTGCTTCCGACACTTCCATTGACTCATAACAAAGCTCCATGACCCTAAATGGAACCTCGATAGCAAATTTTGTTGCGTCCTGGATAGCTTTTTTGCGTATGGCTTTCTCTTCATCAGATTTTTTTGGAAGACCAAAAGCATCCATAATACCATTGAAAGCATTAGTATCTTCATCCACCATGGCGTTAAGTTTATTCTGGTAATCTTTTCCTTTCTCCGCCCATTTGCTAAACTCTTCCCAGCGATTGTCCCAGCCTCTTTTATGGGACGACAGATTTGCAACCATTGATCCCAGAGCCACGCCCATCGTACCCATATATGCAGAGATCGATCCACCGCCCGGTGCCGGAGATTCCGAAGCTGTCTCTTCAGCGAACTCCGTTAATGACATATCAACAAGCTTCCGACCTTTTTTCTGTTCATTCTCAAGAATATACTCAATGATCTTCTTGTCAGCATCAAAAGGATATAGCTCATCAAGGCCCATTGATTTAACAGCGATTTTAATAATCTCTCTGTCAGGAATACCCAAGGATCTTTTTTGCTTTCGCAGATAATGTTTTCCCGCTGCCAACATAGCTTGCAGAGGTATCACTCCCACCAGTTCCGAGCCGGTAACACGAATGCCACGAGCTTCCGCGCACCGACATACTTCATCAAAAGCCTCATGCACCGCAGTAATAGTAATGTCGGTAAGGTTCATGGAGATCTGTGCCACTCCATACTCTTCAATAAACCAACCAATGGCTTTCACACTTTTCAAACTGCCGGGCGTATAAACAGGCTTTCCATCAGCGTCTTTCACGATTTTTCCAGTAATAGGATCGCCTTCGCGAAGCACACGTCCTCGTTCACGAACGTCAAATGCCACGGAGTTGGCACGGCGCGTGGAGGTTGTGTTGAGGTTCACATTATAAGCTACCAGAAAGTTTCGGGCTCCCACAGCGGTAACACCGGACTTAGCTACGGAATCAGAAAATTCTGCTGGGCCAAAATCAGGTCTCCAATCCGGAGTGTTTATACGTTCACGAAGAGCTTCGTATTCACCGCTGCGGCAGTTTGCCAGGTTGCGGCGTTTCTCTTCACGACATGCAAATTCATAACAAAAAACAGGTATTCCAAGCTCAGTACCAATACGTTCAGCTAATAAATGTGCATACTCTACTGTCTCTTCCATGGAGATATTTGCCACCGGAACCAAAGGACATACATCGGTAGCACCAAAACGTGGATGAGCACCGTGATGCTTAGTCATATCTATAAGCTGCTGAGCCTTTTTTATTGCCCGAAAAGCTGCTTCACAAACCTCTTCCGGTGTTCCTACCATGGTAACCACTGTTCTGTTTGTGGCTTTACCGGGATCAACATCCACAAGACTTACTCCTTCCACTGCTTCTATCTCTGCAGTTATCTGGTTTATCACATTCATATCATTCCCTTCACTAAAATTGGGAACACATTCGATGAGTTTTTTCATAATTATATGGGTTTATTGATTTTCTTTTACGATTTTTCCATTAATAATCACTTTCCAGGCTTTGTTATCGCCAAAAGCGTAAGGAAGGTATTCTATTCCATTGATTGGTTTTGTAATAATTACATTTGCAATCTTACCTTTATCTATGGATCCAAGTTCTTTTTCCACACCCATTGCATAAGCAGTATTTAAGGTGGTAGCATTGAGAGCTTCCTGGGGAGTCATACGATAAAGTATCGATGCCATCGACAAAATGAGTTGCATATTTCCTGATGGTGCGGAGCCCGGGTTAAAGTCGCTGGCTATAGCCACCGGAAGTCCGTATTGCATCATCTCCTTTGCGGGCGCATATCGCAGACCGAGGAAAAATGCTGCACCGGGAAGAATAGTGGGCATAGTACTGCTATCTTTCAAAACTGCCATCTCTGCTTCACCGGTAAACTCCAGGTGATCCACAGAGAGAGCATTATACTTCACTCCTACCTGAATACCACCGGAATAATCAAGCTCATTGGCATGAATCTTAGGCCTGAGACCGTATTTTGCTGCCGCTGACAGGATTCTCTCTGTATCCTCTACGGTAAAGAAGCCTTTATCACAAAAAACATCGACAAAATCGGCCAGGTTCTCTTCAGCAACAGCCGGAAGCATCTCATTTATAACAACATCAACATATTTTTCCTGTTTGCCTCTATATTCCATTGGGATACTGTGGGCGCCAAGAAAATTGGATTTTATAGTCAGGTCACTATTCACTTTAAGGCGTTTAATAACCCGAAGCATTTTTAGTTCAGATTCTGTTGTAAGCCCATAACCACTCTTTATCTCCACAGCACCAGTGCCATACGATGTTATCAGATCCAGTCGTTGCATGGCTTTTTCGTAAAGATCATCTTCCGAGGCCTCCTGAACAGCTTTTGCCGAATTTAATATTCCGCCACCTCTCTCCGCTATCTCTTCGTACGACAGTCCGTTGATTTTATCAACATACTCAACCTCTCGTGTGTTGGGAAATACTAAATGCGTATGCGAATCACAAAATGCGGGGAGTACAATGCATCCGCCAGCATCAATAACCTCGGTTTCAAGCAGATTTATTTCCGGAACGTTTTCCATCTTACCGTAAGAATGTATCTTGTCATCCGCTATCAGCAACCATGCATCATCTATGGATGGGAGCTCTTGCATTTCAGCGCCTGCGATGTATTGTTTTTCTCGCCTGTCAACCTGTAGTAGGCTTTTAATATTTTTTATAAAAACAGCCATTTTAAAATATTTATTTTTGTGCTTTGCAAAGGTATTAAGATTTAATTATTTGCGTAATTTTTATTCATTTTGAAAAACGAATATATACAATTGTTAAAAATTATAGCCTCGGGCAAACCTTTAAGTACTTTTTCGGTTCTTTTATAGTGTATAAGGTTAAATCATCAAACTTTAAATTCATATATTAGTGCAAATTTCATGGTTGTTTAAAGGTGATAATGTAAATAGCACATTAATTCTTAAACTTTTATATATTTGCGCGATACAATAATTCAATTAAGCACATTATGAAAAAACTGTTATTTCTTCTTTTCATCGCAACAATAAGCCTGAATCTGTTTGCGGAAAAAGTAAACCGTCAGGATGCCGAAACTGTTGCCAGAAATTATTTTTACCAACAGTACAATCTATTTAAAGGTGAATTAAATTTTAACGACATTGTATTCCTCGATGTTATTGAGGAGATGCGTAATAATGAAGTTGCTCTCTACGTTTTTACAATGGAAAACGGTTATGTTATTGTTTCTGCTGATGATGCAATGACTCCGGTAATAGGCTATTCCTGGGAGAGTCCTTATCCAACAGAAAAGGAAGCTCGTTTTGAGTGGATAATCTCTGAATATATCGATAACATAGAGTATCTTTGGACAAATGCCATAGAGGCTGACTTTGCCACGATGAATCTCTGGAACACATATTATACAGATAATCCCGAATCACTTCTTGAGACAAAAGATACTAAAAACGTACCCAATCTTATTGATGCTCTTTGGAACCAGGATTGGCCATACAACTATTATGCACCAGAAGATGAATCCAGCCCTGCAAACGGCCGTACTTATACCGGTTGTGTTGCAGAAACAATGGCAGTGATCATGTATTACTGGCGATATCCAGAACATGGTAAAGGCTCACGTCAGTTTTACCAGTACCCCTATGGTGTTTTAAGTGCTGATTTCGAAAACACATACTATCAATGGGATGCTATGTTGGATGAAATATCTCCAACTTCGAGCCAGGATGCTGTTAAAGCCATCGCTGAATTACATTATCAGTGTGGTATTGCAGTTCATATGAACTATGGCCCTGATGGGTCAGGAGCATATAGCCCCGACGTTCCTGCGGCTTTGGAGAACTACCTCCGTTATGAAGATGCTGTATATCAGGCTAAGTCAGGCATGTCCAACAGCCAATGGGATGCCATTCTTGTGGAACAGCTTGACAATGGATATCCTTTGTACTATTCAGGCACAGAACCTCCAAGCTCCGGACACGCATTTCTTGTTGATGGATATAACTATAGCGGTTCTACATATACTTTCCACTTTAACTTTGGCTGGAGTGGCTATGGTAACGGATACTTCGCCAGTGCTGACGCAGGTGGATACACCAACAACCAGGCTGTAGTTAAGAATTTTTATCCTACAGAAACATATCCCAATCATGCCACAGGTTTAACAACGCTTACTCACAAAGTAGGGCGTTTCACCGACGGCTCAGGCCCCATTGAAAACTACATCGACAATAATACCGCAAGCTGGCTTATCAGCCCACAAACAGAGGGTGACTCTATTAAAAAAATTACGCTATATTTTGATGAGTTTATAGTTGATGGCTCTGACGTGATAAAAATTTATGACGGAGAGAATGAAAATGCTCCTATGCTTGCTGAATATACAGGTAGTGATTCTCCGCAAACACTTAATAGCACGGGCAACAAAATGTTTGTTGTTTTTGAAACCGATGCCTCAGGAAATGACGAAGGTTTCATACTGCGTTATTCTACTGTATTGCATACATGGTGTAGTGGAACAGTAACGCTCACTGAGCCTACAGGTACTCTTAACGATGGCAGTGAAGGAAAAAATTATGCGCCGGGCTCGAAGTGTAATTTCAAAATCTTACCTGAATGGGGAGCGAATCTTACCCTGACATTCGAGGAGTTTGAAACCGCTGATGAGAATGATTATATAGAAATTTATGACCTTGGATCCTCAACACTTCTGGGAGAATTCTCAGGTACAGATATTCCCGGCCCTATTGTAGTGGAAAGCGGAAAAGCCTATATTGTATGGCGTACTGACAACTTTGACGAAGCAGGCGGATGGACGCTTAATTGGACAACAGGTAACGTTGGAATAGAACTGGAAGAGGCATTTAATGAATTCAAACTCTACCCTAACCCTGCCTCCGATGAGCTGATTATCTCTTTTGAAACTGATGATGTAAGCGACCTTTCTGTTGAAGTTTTATCTGCAAATGGTCAGATTGTATATTCTAATACTAATAGTTATCATACCGGGATATACAGTAACAGAATTGATGTTTCTGACTTTGCAAAAGGTATATATATTCTTCGTCTGCGCAGCAGTGAAGGCTCTGCCGCTAAGAAAATTGTATTTGAATAACATTTTTGATATTCGAAATTTAAATAGCGTTCTCCGTGGAGAACGCTATTTTTTTATCCTCTTTTCATATCTTTACATCTCGAACTAAAAACGATGATATGAAACGCCTCCTTATTTCAGCACTTCTCATTATGCCCCTGTTGAGCTTGTGTCAACTGGTAAACATCTTTGAATCACAGCAAATTGCTAAGAACTTCCTACTTCAGCGCCACGAACAAAACCCGCAACTGGCATCATCTAATATCACTTTTGTGGATTCTGAAACTACTTTGTTGGATGGCATCCCTGTATTCTACACACACTATATGGAAAAGGGCGGCTACATATTAATAAGCGCAGATAAACGCGTGGTTCCGGTGTTGGCTTATTCATATCACAATACAACAAAGGATACCGAAAAGCCGGAAGGTTTCTCCTTTTGGACTGAACAATATAAAAAAGGTGTTGCCGATGCCAGAGAAAATAATATCACTCCATCGTCGGAGATTAAAAAAAAATGGATTGCACTTGAAAACAGAACGGCAGCATCAAAAGAGTATCGTTCGATGGAACCCATGCTCACAACAACCTGGAATCAGGGTAAATACTATAACAGCTTGTGCCCTGAAGATCCTGACGGACCCGACGGAAGATGCTATGCCGGCTGTGTAGCCACCGCAATGGGGCAGGTTATGAATTACTACCGCTGGCCATTAACGGGAACAGGATACTATTCATATGATCTCCCCGGTTACGGAACCATCAGCGCCGACTATGAAAATACTACATACCAATGGGAAGGAATGTCAGATGATCTCAACAACTACAACATGGCAGTTGCTGAATTATTGTTTCATGCTGGTGTTGGAGTAGATATGCAATACGGACCAAATGGCTCCGGGATGTACAATCATTCTGCTGCATATGTTTTGAGAACATATTTTAAATATTGTCCAGAGACACAGTATTTATTCCGCGATAGTACTTCTATGGACTGGGATTCCATTGTTCTGGCAAACCTTAATAATAACAGACCATTATACTATGCCGGTTGGACTTCCGACACAACCATCGGCATATATGGCCATGCCTTTGTTTGTGACGGATACGACACTGAAGAGTATTTTCATTTTAATTGGGGTTGGGGCGGCTCGTATGACGGCTATTTTTATCTCGACAATCTGACTCCGGGATCGAATTTTAATTACGGACAGGAAGTTATTACAAACATCTGGCCCGACACCCTCAACTATGAGTACCCTTATACTATGCCGGAATGCAACAACCTCAACTATATTAATGGCACACTAACCGATGGCAGCGGTCCGTTGGACTACCTGCCCGGCTTGGCAACAGAGTGGATTCTGGCTCCCGGCACAGAAGACTACGACAGTATCACGGCAATAGAAATCTCATTCTCCAAATTTGATGTCAGTGAAAATGATGGTTATGTACGTATTTATAATGGAGGCTCCAACAACACACCTCTTATTGCTGAATACACCGGAAACAGCATCCCCGAAGATGTTACTATAAGTGGCGACTCAGCTTTCATATCGTTTACTTCCGGGACAACACCTGCCGCAGGATGGAAGCTGAGTTACAACTCTGTGATACCGGATTATTGCAGTGGTATGACATCCATAAATGATGAATGGGGAGTTGTTTCAGATGGTTCCGGAAATAAAATGTACACAGGAAATAATTTCTGCCGTTTCTGGATCAAGGATGTTGGAGATTGGGATAACCTCTTTCTGCACATTGATTTTCTTGAACTGGCAGACGAAAACGATAAAATAGAGGTCTTCGATCCGACAAATAACAATACCCTGGCGCTGTTTGAGGGACCATTATATTTAACAGATCAGTTTATCAATGCACCAAATAACCAGGCATTCATATATTTCAAAACGAACGGAATTGGCAATGCCGATGGCTTTGAAGCAACTTTTAACAGAAGCATGGTGGGAACCGGTGAAGAAGTAATAGATGAAACGGTAAAAATATATCCGCAACCGGCATCCGGAAGCATAACTATTTCTATTCCTCAAAATATTGGAAATATAGAAAGTGTTGATTTTATTAACATTAATGGATCATTAACGTCTTTTAACATTAATAGCATTCAACAAATCATCAGATTATCTGTTTCTAAACTTAATTCCGGGTTTTACATGGTGAGGGTTAATGGAGAACACAGCACCTTGACAGGAAGATTATTAATTATTTAAAACTATGGATATTCATTAATATATTCATAATAAAAAATAAAATACAGCTATAAATCAAATTATGTTAATAATAACAGATAATTAAATGAAAAAAGCGCTAACACTTATTATGGTGATGGTTTTCAGCCTCCCATTACTTACCATGGCAAGTACAAAGGTACTGCCTGGTGAAACACCACCAAAAAAACACGACGGTAAAGTAATTAAAATTACTACAGAGCAATTTAAAGAACTCATATGGGATTATGAGAAAAATCCTGATGAGTGGGTATATAAAGGAGATCTGCCATGTATGATAGATTTTTATGCTGACTGGTGTCGGCCTTGTAAGATGATTGCTCCTATTATGGATCAACTCGCAGAAGAGTATAAAGGCGAGATTTATATTTATAAAGTAGATACAGAGGCGGAAAAAGAGATAGCCCGAATCTTTAATATTCGAAGCATCCCGGCAATTCTTTTGGTGCCTATGAACGAGAAGCCACAGATGGCGACAGGAGCATTACCAAAAACCACTTTTGAACAGATCATTAACCAAACACTTCTCAAGAATTAGTGGAACAATGATTTTATGATAAGTGTTTTTTGCAGGTAATTCAGTAGTTTTGCCAACCATCATTTCTCATAAATCATGAATACAATATTTTCAACATCGTGTTTTCCGCCAATAAGCTATGTGATATACATGCTTTTGGCGGAAAATGCTATTATAGACCTCGGTGAGAACTACGTAAAACAGTCATATAGAAATAGATATAATATATATTCCGCATCGGGAAAACAGGCTATGACCATTCCCGTATCAAAACCGGACGGTAATCATACAGCAGTACATCGCATAATGATTTCTAATCATGAACCCTGGCAAAGAATTCACTGGCGCACTATTGAGGCAGCATATCAGAATTCCCCGTTTTTTATTCACTATATGGATGATATCAAAGATTTGCTGAATAATAGAGCAAAAACTATTTCTGAGTATAACATAATCTGCTTTAAGGGTCTTTGCGAATTACTGGAATTACCTGTTGCTCATTCATATACTGAGAAATATTATGAAGATGACAGCATAGATCTTAGAAATAAGATCACTCCGAAGCGGGAAACATCAGTTTCAGAGTTTCTTTCCAAACATCCATACCATCAGGTTTTTGAAGATAAGCATGGATATATAAAAGATCTCAGCCTGCTGGATATACTTTTCAACATGGGGCCGCAAGGGTCTTCGTTCATAACAAAAACAGCAGAAATCTATCGCAATGCCTCGGCTGGGTAATCGATTCGCACATGATACATATTCTTAAGTTTAATTTTCATGACCTCTTTTGCAGTAGTAATATCTTTAAAGGTTATTGAAGCATTCTCAAACTGTTTAAGGGAAATTTGCTTACTTACAATCTTATCCACCAATTCATTAATACTCGTATCGGTAGGGGCTTTCAATGTTCGTGACGCCGCTTCCACCGCATCAGCCATCATAAGCACACAAGTTTCTTTGGAAAATGGCTCCGGCCCGGGGTAGGTATATATTCTTTCGTCAGGAACCACCTCGGTATCTTCCATTTTAGCCATAGCATAGAAATAACCAATCTTTCCGGTACCATGATGCGTGCGAATAAAATCAATGATCTGATCCGGCAAATTATATCTGCGAGCTCTGTCGATACCATGAAGTACATGGCTCTTTATTATCGCGGCACTCTCCTCATTGCTGAGTTCATCATGCGGACTAACACTTCCCACCAGATTCTCGATAAAATATTGAGGATTATCGATTTTTCCAATATCATGATAGAGAGCTCCCGTGCGTACCAGTAGAGGATTGCCACCAATTGCACGAACAGCCTCTTCCGCAAGATTCGCAACCATTATACTGTGTTGAAATGTACCGGGAGCATCATTGGATAACATCCTCAATAACCTGTTGTTGGTATCGGATAGTTCCATAAGGGTAATATCTGTCACCTTTTTAAATACTTTTTCATACAAATAAATAATTGGAAATGACAATAGTAACAAAATTCCATTTATTAAAAACTGTATAAATATTCTGTAATCAAGTTCTTTAAATCCCACATCCTGTATCATCTGTAGGGCCAGATAAATAACAGAATAAGTAATTATCACAATAAGAGAAGTAAGGAAGAACTGTGATCTGCGTTGGAGAGAAACAATTGTAATAATGGTAATAATACCAGTAACTAGCTGCAGAAAAATAAACTCAAAACTATTGGGAACCAGAAAGCCGGTAATAACGAGCACTATAAAAAGGCTAAACAAGGCGAGGTTATGGTCATAAAACATTCTGATAATAACAGGCACCAAACAAATTGGCAGCATAAACAGGTATTCAGGATTCATCTTAACCACCAGGCTTGTAATAACTATCATAATAAGGATCGTCAGCAACACAAGCATGAAGTCCCGGCCGTTCATAAAAACATCTTTTCTAAAGAAATACAGAAAAAGAATAAACGCTAACATTGAAAAAATTGCAAGCAATATTTGGCCTGACAAAATCCAGCTCTTGTCTGTTCTAGTGGCAGATTGCTTTTCACTCTCCGTTTTCAAAGAGCTTAATATCTGAAAATTTTGTTCCCGTACCAGTTCACCACGCGAAATAATTCTCTCTCCTTTCTGCACCATACCACGCGTAGGTGAAATGTTCAACATTTTGTCGTTCAGCAGCTGTGCGGAAGCTTCTTCCTTATAAACAATATTCTGAGTAAGCGTCTCGATCATCAAGGCATTAAAAACGCCGCTACTATCGCGACCATAAAAGTTGGCATAGATGTGGTCTCTGGCAGTAGTGATAGTAAAAAAGGAATCAAAAAGTCGTAGCTCAGCTTCATTTCCACTTTTTAGTAATACGTTGCCGGAAAAATTGTCATTTTCAATAACAGGAGCCATCTCAATGATCCCTACATTAAAAATGCTATCAAGATAAAATGAGAGTCTTCGATTCCAGTCCACAACAGTAATTGAATCCATGAAAGGATATGCTCGCTGCACTTTTTTATAGAATGAATCATTAAATTGTTTCAATGACGCAGAAGATTTATCCTCATCAACTTCAAAAACAGGAGTGAAATTTGAGTAAATATCGTTTTTTTCCAGATCCAACTCTACATCGGTCTTATAAACCGGGAAGTCATAAGGAGCTATCAAATCTTCATGAAGCCAGGGTCTACCTCGCTGAAAATCATATTTAAACATCCCTTCGCGTGGAAAGAGCACTACTATTAAAGCAATACTAAACAAAAACCATACGATACGATTTATCAATCTAACGTTGCGACTGAACCACTCTATTATATGTTGCATATACTCAAAACTATTGAAAAAGTTATCTTTGCATGTTGATGAGCACAAAAGTACGGAAAAGAATACTATCAACAACAAAACAAGGCTTCTGACCAATGGTAATAGGAATTGTAAACACAGGGGCATCGGCCCAGAAAAAGTCTCCGGATCACAGATCTGAAATGATAAATCAACTTCTTTTTGGTGAAGTTTTTACGATAGAGTCTGTAAAGGGAGATTGGGCTAAAGTCACAACCTATCCGGATCATTATGAAGGCTACATTCTCAAATCACATATCCTGGAGATACCCTACTCCACGCCGGAAGAGGTGATGCAACAATGTTCGCATCACACCGCCGACTGGGTTTCTGTTATCAACAATAACGAATCGATGTGTAGCAGCCTTATTCCTCCGGGTTCACGAATATTTAATGGCAGAAATGGAGGGTTTTCTATTTCTGATAACCACTGGAAAGTGAGTGGGGCTATTCTTGACAAGAAATACGTTTTAAATAAAGAGATGTTGATAGCAAATGCATTTCGATTTCTTAACACACCATATCTGTGGGGAGGTAAAACGCCCTATGGCATGGATTGCAGTGGTTTTGTTCAGGTAGTTTTTCGAATGACTGGTGTTGAATTGCCGCGAGATGCCTTTCAACAGGCTGAATATGGTACTTCAGTGGACTTTATTGAAGAGGCGAAACAGGGCGATATTGCATTTTTTGGAGAAGAGAATGAAAACATAAGTCATGTGGGAATAATTATAGATCCCGGACATATTATCCATTGTTCAGAGAGAATAAAAGTGGATCGTATTGATCATCAGGGTATTTTCAGTAACAAAAGCTATACTCATAATTTAAGACTCATAAGAAATGTTAATAATTAATAACAAAAATATTGCTTTCATAATTGATTTAGTCATAAGGTAGAGTAATTTTGCAATTGTGTTTTTGAGGTAATATATTTATACGCAAAACTGTCATTTAGGAACTAAGGAGTTAACAATATAAGATAACTATCAGGTTTTCAAATTTTTACATGATGATAACTTTAACAGCATATTAATAACCAAATATCAAAGAGTTACTATTTTTAATATTCGTGAGATAGAACTAAAAATAACACTATTAATGTATACCAAATAATCAAAAGCTTATGAGAAATTTTAACAAAATTTTTGTCATGATCGCAGCACTTATGATGTTTGCGGTTGGATCATTTGCGCAAATGACCACGTCCGGAATTAATGGTCGTGTGACTAACAATGATGGATCTCTTCCTGGCGCAACTGTTGTCGTAACGCACGAGCCAACAGGTACACAGTATGCAACCATTACTGATGACAATGGTTTTTATCGTATCCAGAACATGAACGTAGGTGGACCTTACACAGCTAAGATCACTTTCGTTGGTTACCAGGATTACGTCAGCGAAAACATCTACCTAAAACTGGGTCAGATGCAGAAGAATAATGTAAAGCTTTCTGAGAGAGCATCTCAGCTTGAAGAAGTTGAAATCGTGGCTCAGTCTCATGGAATCATCGATGGTAACCGTACTGGTGCCGAGCAGGTTGTTAATGCGCAGGATATCTCAAAAATTCCTACCATCAATCGCGACATATTTGACTTTGCAATTATGACGCCTCAGGCTAACAAGACTGATGCTGGCGCTCTCTCTATTGCCGGTATGAACAACCGTTACAACAGCATCATGGTTGACGGTACTGTTAATAACGATGCCTTTGGTCTTGCAGCTAACGGTCAGAACGGAGGCCAAACCGGTGGTACTCCATTCTCCATGGATGTTATCGACCAGCTACAGATCGTTCTTGCTCCTTTCGATGTTCGTTACAATGGTTTCGCCGGTGGTGGTATCAATGCCGTTACCAAATCAGGTACTAACGAAATTAAAGGTACTGCTTATTATCTCTTCCGTAACGAAGCGCTAGCAGGACTTACTCCTACTGATTCTGAAGATGAGGATTTTGAAAGAACATCTCTTCCTGAATTTACTGCCAATACTTATGGTGTGAGCGTTGGTGGCCCTTTGGTGAAGAATAAAGTATTCTTCTTCCTGAACGCTGAATTCCAACACGACCAGACTCCTAACCCATTCAATTATGACGATTATACAGGAGACTCTGACCGCGCGACGATAACAGCTCTGGAAAACTTTGTACAGGATGAGTATAAGTATGATATGGGTGGCTTCGAAAACAATATCGACGAACTCGAAAGCCAGAAGATTTTTGCTCGTATAGACTGGAACATCAATAAGACTCACAAGATGATGGTTCGCCACAGCTACACTCAGAACAATGCTTCCAACCCCAGCAGCTCCAGCAAATACAGCCTCAGCTACTATAACAATGGTCAATACTTCCCTAGTACTGCTAACACTACTGCTGTTGAGCTCAAGAGTAACTGGGATAACAAATCAAACAACCTTGCATTTAGTTACAGTGCTGTTCATGATGACAGAGATCCACTTGGTGATCCTTTCCCTGCTGTAAGTATCTATGATGGGAACGGAACGATATACTTCGGTTCAGAATCTTATTCTTCAGCTAACGAACTCAAACAAAACATCTTCAACGTAACTGACAACCTCTCTCTTTACCTTGGTTCACATACAGTTACTGTAGGTGCTAACTTCGAATATCAGTATGTATATAATCTCTTTATGCGTAAATCATTTGGTGAATATCGTTTCGCAAATGTTAATGACTTCATGACTGGTGCTTCAGCTATTCAGTATGAAAGAGGATACTCACTTATTCCCGGCGACATCCACAGAGACGGCTCTGCTGCTGCTGCCGAATTCAACACTATGCAGGTTGGCGTATATGGACAGGATGAATGGCAGGTTAATGATGACTTCAAATTCACTTACGGTCTGCGTATCGATGTTCCTATGTTCCCTGACAACTCACTTACAGATGCCCAGGCTAATGAACTTCAAGAGACTACTTTTGTAGATATTGAAAATGCATGGAAAGATAGTGATCAGGTAGATCTTGACAACATTACATTTGGCAAAATGCCGGGTGCGCAGATCATGTTCAACCCCCGCGTTGGTTTCAACTGGGATGTAACAGGTGATGAGAGTCTTCAACTCCGTGGTGGTAGTGGTATCTTTACTTCACGTCTGCCGCTTGTATGGCCCGGTGGCGCTTATACAAATAATGGTTTTAGTATTGGTGGTGTATATTATAAGTCTAAATGGGGTACTGACATTATTTTTGACCCGGATCCAGACAAACAGTACACAAATGCTGATTTTGGCCAGGAAGATCCTTCTCCAAGTGGACAGATCGATGTATTTGCTTCTGATTTCAAATTCCCACAGGTGTGGAGAACAAACCTCGCTGTTGACCAGAAACTCCCATGGAACATGGTGGGTACATTAGAGTTCCTTTATACAAAAACTCTCAACAACGTTAACTATTACAACCTGAACATCTCACCTGACCCTGACTTCAAGCTCACAGGTGCTGACAACCGTCCTCACTATAGCAGCGACAAACTTGATGATCGCTTAACTCGCGTTATGTACGGAACAAATACCAACGAAGGTTATGCTTATAACATAACAGCACAACTGCAAAAACCTTTCGAAAATGGTTTTACAGCTAACTTAGCTTATACCTTTGGAAGATCAATGGCTATTAACGATGGTACATCTTCACAAAACTCTTCACAGTGGAGATATATGGAGACAGTAAACGGGCTTAACAACCTGGATCTTAGCTATTCTGACTTCGACCTGGGTCACAGAATCCTTGCTTATCTATCTTATCGTGTTGATTACGCTAACCACATGGCTTCGACTTTCAGTTTAGTTTATAACGGACAGTCCGGTTCACGTTACGCATATGTATATAACGACTATGGTGATCTCAACGGTGAAGGCGAAAACGCCGGTAACCTGGTTTATATTCCTGAAACTATGGATGACATTAAGCTTGTTGCTAATGGTGACGTTACTGCTGAAGCACAATGGGAAGCTCTTAATGGCTTTATTGAAAGCGATCCTTACCTCAACGAAAACCGTGGTGACTATTGTGAAAGAAATGCTGTTCGTTCTCCTTTCACTAATATCGTTGATTTCCGTTTTGTACAGGATTTCTATATCAATGCAGGTGGTAAAAAACATGACCTCCAGCTTACTTTTGACATCTTCAACTTCACCAACCTTCTGAATAATGACTGGGGTCGTAAGTATTATGTTGCTTATGGTACTTATCAGCTTATTAAGTTTAAAGGTATGGATGATGACGGAACTACTCCAACTTTCAATTATACCGGTCCTGAAACCCGCGATGATATTTTCAATATCGACGACAGTGGCTTATCAAGCTCACGTTGGCAGGGTCAGATTGGTGTAAGATATATCTTTAACTAATCGTTAACAACGACATATTTTCAAAGGCTGCCATATATGGGCAGCCTTTGTTTTTTATCTTTGCAAAAAAAAATAAATATCATGAGGAAGATTTCTACCATGCTCTTAGTAGCACTCTCACTAGTATTTTTCATCTCCTGTTCTAATAAAGAGGCAAAAACAGACGATAAATATGTGGTAATGTTGTCGATGGATGGCTTTCGCTGGGATTACCCCGACCGTGTCGAAACACCCAACCTCGACAAAATAGCAAGGATGGGGGTAAAAGCAGAGTCGCTACAACCATCTTTCCCAACAAAGACGTTTCCCAATCACTACTCAATGGCCACCGGTCTTTATCCTGACAACCACGGTATTGTAATGAATTCATTTATCGATCCGGCCAGCGGAAGGGAGTACGGTATTCTCATCCCTGAAGCACGATGTGATGAGTATTTTTATGGCGGAGAACCCATTTGGATTACCGCAGAGAAACAGGGAGTAACCTCCGGATCATATTTCTGGGTGGGCTCCGATGTGGAAGGCCTCCATCCCACATACTGGAAACCTTACGATCACACCTTCCCATATGATCAAAGAATTGACAGTGTAATAGCATGGCTGCAAAAACCCAAAGAGGTACGGCCGCATTTAATTACCTGGTACTTCCCTGAACCAGACATCACAGGCCACAATGAAGGTCCTGAATCCAAAGCCATAGATAGCTTAATTGTTGAATTGGATAAATACGTGGGAGTTTTATTGGAGAAACTTGAAAAACTGCCCATTTACGATAAAATAAACCTGATTGTCACTTCAGATCATGGTATGTCTTCCATAAGCTTTGATAAAGTTGTTCAGCTTAATGAGCTCCTCCCCGATTCCATGGTAATAGAGTATACCGGTGGGAACCCGATAATGTGTATTGACGTAGTTGATGAGTATATTGATGATGCTATGGAGCTTCTTGGTTCCAATAATAATATTCAGGCATGGAAATCATCAGAGGTACCGGAAAGATTACATTACGGAACGAACCCCAGAACCCAGGATATCGTTGTTGTTGCAAATCTCCACTGGAGCATTTTTTATAATGACAAAATCAGATACAGCAGTAAAGGAACTCATGGCTACGATAATGCAGAAAAAGAGATGCATGCTATTTTCTATGCCTGTGGCCCGGCATTTAAAGAAAACACTGTTGTGCCTACGTTTGAAAATGTTTCTATTTACTCATTAATTGCAGAAATCATGAACCTGCAACCTGCTAATACTGACGGATCACTTGATCAGGTTATGCCAATGCTTAAATAATGTATGCTGTATAACTTTTCCCTACAACAACGCTCTCTTATGGTCATAACCTCATAAAAGCCACTAATCGACACATTTAATGATCGGGAAAAAAATTTCTGTTACCACGTTCCGGATTGTGATTTAAATTTGCATTAAAAAAATATTTTATCTATTTTTGAAATCAGGTATCTTTAATATTAACCAATTGTCCAATAATTAGAAAAACATGAAGAAAATAGCACTATTACTCTTTATGTCATTATTTACGGTAACACTTTTTGCCGGTAATAGTGACCTGTTTAATCTTGATGAAACAGCTCTGGAAGTACAATTCCAGGAGCTTACCACACTTGAGAACTTCGTACTCTCAAACGACAATGTTACCTACATTGATCTTGCCGACAAAGGTTTTAATATGGCTGGTTACGCATTCAACACAAACATGGACTCAGGCATGGAATTCATGTGGGAGGGCTTCCTTTGGGGCTTCCTCTGTTGTCCGGTAGGTTTTTTCGTCATAGCCATAAATAGTAATGAAACAAGAGACAACAAGTTGTCATTTTGGATAGGAGTTGGAGCAGCGTCAGTGCTCTCCGCTATTACCAGTCCAATTTATTTTTACAGTTTATAGAAGAATTTGATTTCACTAATAACAAAGCCATAGAGTATTACTGCTTTATGGCTTATTTTTTAATTTACATAGATGAATAAAAAAAACTTTCTTCTATTTTCTCTTTTTGCAATTTCGCTTACCCCGGCTTTTTCGCAGATATACTCTCGTTTTCAGGCTGACTTCTCCATAAAAGAGATCGGATTTGACGGAAAACAAAATCTTATGACCGGTTCGTTGTACTACAATAAAGTCACCAGATCAATATATTACATTTTTAACTTCCCTGAAAAATCAGAAATGATAGTAACTGATACGTGCACGATCCGACCTAAAGAGAAAACCATAACTGTACATAAAATGGATGTGAGCATGATTGACTTTTCCATATATAATCTTTTTATAAATCAGGAACTCGATTTCTATGGATTAAATGAGACACCCTATGAACTTAT